>DATLLJ010000092.1:0-28102 GCA_035537875.1 Vicinamibacterales bacterium
CTCGAGCCGGTGCAGCACGGGATACAGCATGCCGTCGGTCCACTGTAAGTGCCCGCCTGACAACTCAGCCACTCGCTTGATGATCGCGTAGCCGTAACTGTCGCCTTCGGCAAGGATGGCGAGCACGAGCGGCGTGGCGGAAGCAGCAACCAGGTCCTTGCTCATGTCCATACGTAGGAGTGTTATACATTGTTGTACTATGTATGTCAACGTCCAAAGCGCCTCGACGTTCTATGAAGGCGTCGCAGCGCTCTCGCTCGACAACTTCGGTTTCGAGACCATTTGCGTTCAAGCGAAACGGTGGCAGGGATCTGTTGGTCGTCCACAGCGCGAGATTCAGCGCGTCTGCTTCCCCGCTACGGGTCACGATGCAGTCAAGCGCACACGGTGTCGGACCGCGCCGCAACTCGGACGGCTATCACCGCGCAACGCGGTGATTGTGCTGGACGACCCACGCCATGGCCGAGTTCGTCGCGGTCATGAAGAGAACAGCCGCCACCCTGTTGCGCTTCCACATCCGTTCGCTCGCGAAGATCACACCGGCACCGGCCGCTGCCTTGACCGCAGCCAGGCCTACTGCGCTGTCCGCGACACCCTTCATGAGCGGGTTTGCTTCGACGGCGCCGTTCTCGAGCGCGCGGGAGGTCGAATGCACATCGAGGCCCTGTAGCACACCGAACGAGATGTACAGCGGCACGAGCGCGGCCGGCCGCTGCGGTCGTGGGGCAGCGACCAGTTCAGCGGGTGGTACGGCCGTGGCCAGTTGAATGGCCGTCGAGTCAGGTCGCAGCGATGGTGATGGGGTCTCCTCAGCTGACGCCGGTGCAACAGTTAACGTGTAGATCAGAACAACCACCAGCGCATGAACGAAGCGCATAAAGACGAACCTCTCGCCTGAGTGCGGCTGCACCTGGCGTGAATCGGCCCGCGGCCATTTCCGCGTGCCAGTTCGTCGTCACGCTTCGCAGTGGATATCGGATCTCCCCGCTGGGGGATCGTCCGCGGCCGCCACCACGGCAGACGACTTTAACTGACTCTTATGGCATTTAAGGTGCCATACGTGACAATAGATGAGGATTGGGTGAGAAGTTGAAACTGCTCTTAGGTTTACGCAGGCCATTGCCTGCCCTCACCTCTTCTTGCGAAACGATCTCGCTGCGCTGTTTTGGCACAGTCATGACCGCACAGTTGTCCGTAAGTTATTGATTCGTTGAACACATGTAAGATATTCCAATTACAGGACAGTTCGACACTCGAGGCGGGGTGCCCGAGACTCCGCTCCGCTCCCGACACCCCCCGGTCATGAGGTTGGGGGGGCAAATCCTCTGCCCAAGGACGGAGGGGACCGTCGAGCGAGCCGAACGCGAGTCGCTCGACGGTCCCCGCGAGCGCTCTCGTCTCAATCGAGTTCGTCTGTGAAACCCGTGCAGCGGCCTTTGAACGAGAGTCTTGTTCGTCGGTGCTGAATCGGCTCGACCGTCGGGATCACCCCGGTCCCAAGTTGTCGTGTCCCAGCCGAATGGGCACGCCGAGGCCACACAAATCGATGACATGCGCGTCGCTCTCGACCGCCATCGAATCGTGCACGTCGGGTGAGATGGGTTCGACAGCTGGGAGCGATCCGGTCGCCTCGGCCGTCTCGACCGCACGCGTCTTGAAACGCGCGCTCCGAAGACCGCAGAAGTCGACGACCGTGCCGCCGGGCACAACCTGCGCGAGCGCGTCGCGGACCTTCGTCACGAGCTGATCGAGCTCATCGTCCCACGCCATTGACTTGCAGCCTTTCCTCGCTCAGGCGAGCTGCCCTCGACACCGCGACGTTCCCGCGTGCTGCCTATTCTTTCTCAACAAAGACGTGAAGCATCGACATTTTCAGGAACGTCAGAATCGATTGTGAACGCCTCCCGGGCGTGCACTTCGCGGCAGTTCCGGGCCGTATTGACCACTCGGTGCTCGAGGCGTTGTTGAAAGACATTGCCGTGACGGCTATCCTGAGACTCCCCCCCGCACGGACGCGCCCGCCCGGAGTTCTCATGAAAGTCGCACCGATGGTTCTCTGGTTCAGCCTGCTGTCGGCCTCGACCGCCTGGAGCCAGGCTCCGCTGCCAGCCAACTGGCCGGCCCGCGTCGAGCTGGGGATGGCCGACGGCCCCGGCGGCGCGGCGGCGATGAAACGCACGGCGCCGTTCGCATTCCGGTATCAATACCTTGCGGGGGGCGCGAACACCGGCAGCGGCTGGGCCACCTGGAACAGCAACGGCGATTTCGTTCGCTTCTACGTCGAGGATTCCGTGACCAACGGAATCACCCCGGTGTTCACCTACTACATGCTGCTTCAATCTGCCTCCGGCGGCGGCAGCGAGAGCCAGGCGGTCTTCACGAACCTGAACAACACGTCGACGATGACGGCATATTTCAACGACCTGAAACTGTTCTTTCAGAAGGCCGGAGCGTTCTCCAGCCAGCGGGTCGTGCTGCACGTCGAGCCCGATCTGTGGGGATACATGGAGCAGCGCTCGACGAATGACGACGCGACGACGGTTCCGGTCAAAGTGGCGGAGACCGGGATTCCGCAGCTCGCTGGACTGCCGGGCAATATGTCCGGCTTCGCCCGCGCCGTTCTCGCGCTCCGCAACGCATACGCGCCCAACGTGACGCTCGGCTATCACATCAGCGTCTGGGGCACTGGTATCGATATCGCCCTGTCGAACCCGTCCGACGCCACCGTGGACACGCTTGGCACCCGGGCGGCCTCCTTCTACACCTCGCTGGCCGCCAATTTCGACATCGCCTTTGCGGAATTCAGCGATCGCGATTCCGGCTTCTATCAGCACGTGTACGGCGACGGTGGCCGATCCTGGTGGGACGCCGAAGACTTCCGACGAAACACACGCTTCCTCGCGCGGTTCTCGGCTGCGGCCGGCAAGCGGATCGTGATGTGGCAGATCCCGCTCGGCAACACGAAGATGAGAGCGCAGAACAACACGACCGGGCACTACCAGGACAACCGGCCGGAGTGGCTGCTCGACGATCCTGGGCGCGCGCACCTCACCGCGTATCGCGACGCGGGCGTCGTGGCCTTCCTGTTTGGCGGTGGAGCGGGCGGGACAACGTGCGCTTGTAACGCCCAGAACGACGGCGTCACGAATCCATCGCCTATCAACGGCAACGTCCTGGCGTCCGAGCAGGCGCCCGCCGGATCTGCACCCGTCCAGGTGATGCGAGGAACGACGCCCACGCTGGTGACGCCCTACGCGGCCGACGACGACGGCGGGTTTTTCCGG
Organism: Vicinamibacterales bacterium; assembly: GCA_035537875.1. Classification (GTDB taxonomy): domain Bacteria; phylum Acidobacteriota; class Vicinamibacteria; order Vicinamibacterales; family CAVVIG01; genus DATLLJ01. The sequence continues at coordinate 3,285 of DATLLJ010000092.1, forward strand.
TGGAAGGCGTGGCAGTACTACCAGCAGGGCGCAATGCCGATCGCGTCGGGGAACGAGGTGCCGTCCGCGCCCACGAACCTGCGCATCGTGCCGTGAACAGCCGCTACCGTCGGGGCCGTGGGGCAGTTCAATACGGCGCCTTCAGCCCTGGGAACATGGGGAAATGTTTGACGTTGGTGGTCTTCAGCTGAGCGTCGAGCTGCTGCGTAAGGGCGGCCACGACCAGGTCGGCCACCTCGATACCGGGGTGTGCGCGCAAGTACTGGCGTCCGAGCGCGCCGGCGGCTTCCGCTGCGGTCTCGTCGACATCGACCCAGGAAATCAGCCGCAGCAGATCGCGGGTCGCGGCCTCCTCGCCGGCCCGCATCCCCGCCAGCAGCTCGGCTCGGACGACCTGCGAGCTCCACAACTCGTCACCGCGGGCGATGGCCTTCGGAATGAGCTCAGTGGCCGCGCGCGGCCTGCCACGCAGATGGTCGACCAGCACCGACGTGTCGAGCACGAGGCGCATCAGTCGCCGCCATGCAGCCGGGCCAGCCGCCGCGACCCGCGGAGACGCTCGACGTATTCCGCCCCGGTCTCCGGGAAATCCTTCCACGAGCCGGCTGTCCTGCGCGCCAGACGCACGCGTTCCGCCCGACCGAGCGTTCGACGTCGCGTATAGACGTCCTCGATCGCTGCGCGAATCAACTCCGAGATTGTGCGGCCCGTCGCCCTGCTCCGGGCCTCGAGCAGCTGACCCTGTTCATCGGTGAGATAAATCTGCGTGCGTCTCATGATGTATGAATTATACATCATACAGATCCATGTTCACCATGGGACCGGGCCCGGTCGGCTCTCGTCATGAACCTGACGCCGGCGGTTGTTGATCTCAGCTCCGGAGATGAGACTGACACAGGATCGGGAGCGGACGCCCCGGCACGACGCATCTTACACTCACTGTCGCTTCTCTTCCCGGTAAACTGGTAAGGTTCGGCGTCGCTTGTGAGGGTGCCATGACCAGAGACAACGAGAGCAGGGAACCACCGCTGAATTGGCGCGCCCAACTGGACATGACCAAGACCGTCGCGGTGCTGGCGCTCCTGATATCGGCCGTCAGCTTCTATCGTTCCTATATCTACACCAAGCAGCAACTGGACGTCACCGTCACCGAAGTCTCGTACGTGACCAATCAGGGCGGGCTGTACATGACCGTCGCGTTTTCGAACGGCGGAAATCGCGACGCCGCGCTCCTGCGAGTCGAACCGGCGCTGTGGAGCCAGCGCACCGGTTCCAAGCCCGAGTGGGTCGCCTTGAGCGAAAGGGTTCACGCCGATATCCCGATCGCCACGCCGAAAACGCCGCTCATCGTCAAGGCGGGCGGCGTCGAAATCGTGACGTTGTCCACCCAGCTGAACCCGTTGGATGCCGAACGAGCCCTGGTGTCGAGCGAGGGCGGATCGTTTCTCGGCCTTCGCGTCGCCACGATGAACTCCGATGGCAACCTCTACCTCCTCGAGCACCCCGTGGCGCGGCTCGTCATCGACTCGAGCGGCAGAATTCAGAGCGCACAGGCGGCAATCCACCAGACGCTCAGTGGCTTCGAGGATCTGCAGGGCGCCCCGCCCGGCGATACGCTGCAGGCGAACAAGAGGACACCCTTTGTCTGGGCCGAGCAGCAATACTGACTAGACCGGGGCTCCGCCCCGGACCCCGGCTCGGTCGCTTGCGGGGGCCCTACGCCCCGCGCCGCTCCCTCGCGGGCGCGCTGTGCGCGCCGCCGTTATGCGATAACGAGAACAAGTGATTCTCGTCGGGCATCGCATAACGGTTTACTCCGAAAGGCGGTTGTGTTGACACACCGCGTCGCGAACCGCGCTAAGATGGCGACGTGGGACGGCTGATCGCGTTCTCACTGGGCATGCTGACGGCCGTCGCCTCCCTCGACGCGCACCACTCGTTCGCGGCCGACTACATCGAAGAGCAGACGGTCACGATCGAAGGCGACGTCGTCGCCTTCGAGTTCGTGTTCCCCCACGTGTGGCTCCATCTGAACGTCGCCGACGAGAACGGGCAGCCGCAGAAGTTCTCGGTGGAGTGGTCGAATCCCGGACGGCTGAAACAAGCCGGATTTTCGGCCGGATCGTTCAAGCCCGGCGATCATCTCATCATCACCGGCAGCCCGCATCGCAATCCCGCCGAGCGCAGACTCCACCTGCGAACGGTCAGGCGGCCGTCCGACGGATGGAAATGGCCGAAGAGCGGCCGGGACGATGAGCTCTGACGTCAGCGGACGCACGGTATAAGTCGCGCCGCTGACGCGCACGTCGCCCTGCGTCAGGGAACGATCGGACTGCGGCGATCGATGGACGTCCCCTGCCCCACCATGAGCTCGTGGGCGTAGTTGGCCTGCTGGCAGACGTATTCGAACAGCTCGGTTCCCTGTTCCCAGATCAGATCGACCTTGCCGGTGAGCGGCGCTGTGTAGGCTCCCGGATCGTCGATGGTCAGCTCGTACCGCAGCGTGTCGAGGTTGAGCCGCGTGAAGCGCTCCAACGTACGAAGCTGGTTCGTGTGTGGCAAGCCGCTTCGATCCCACCAGAACCCCTCGTTGAACCCGACCGTGTCGACGACCAGCGTGTCGCCTTCCCACCAGCCAATGGAGTGGCCGTAGTACGTGGGCTCGAGGCTCTTGGGGTGCGTCCGACCGTCCGTGTAGATCGTCCGGAACGTGTGAGGCCCGCCGACGTCGAAGATCAGCACCTGCTGCAACTCAGGAAACTCGGCAATCTCGACGCCGTACGGGGTCAGGAAAACGCGCGCGCCCCCCGACGGCTTGCACCGTGCGTGCGGCTCGAGCCGATGGGTCTGCCGATCGGCAACAAGCGCCCGTGCCCACGGTTGAAGCGGCAAGTCTTTCGGCAAACCGAGCGGATTCGGAATGACTGGCCCGGGCAGCCACAGCCCCGTCTGCTCCGCCGTGCCGCCGAGCAGCGGGCGCCCGGTCGCGGAGCGCGGCGCCGGCCGGGGCGGCCCGGTCCATCGTCTCGTACCGCTCGAGTCGCCGCCCTGTTGACCGCCGCCAGCTGGAACGCCGACCTGGACGCCGCGGTTGCCTTCGCCGGTCTGCTGCTGGCCGACAAGGGGCATCGAAGATAAGAGAGCGACGAAGAGGCCGGCCGCGCCGGGCAGGGTGAGCAACCTTCGCATCTGCCTACCTCCCTTGAACCGTTTGGCTCGTGATTCTCGCACAATCAGGCTCCCAACGCAGCTGGACGCTTGTTCGCGCCCTGTTTGTCCGAGAATTGAGCACGACTGTTCCTTCCCAGCACAGTCAACGACCGGCACGCAGAAAAATCAACCAGATAAGGGCCAGTCCTGGCTTTTGGCCGGTGGCAGGGTCGATGCACGCGCCGGACAGTGCCAAGGTGTGGCTGATCTGATGCTCAGCGAAGAGCCGGGCTTTTCACAGCACGACCATGACGAGGAGCTGGAAAAGCACCTGTCCAGCGGTGCGTGCCCCCGCACGCACGACGCCGCGTATTGGCTCGAAACGGGAAATCGGGTCCGCGAATACCTCACTCTTCAGGCCGGCAACGACTGCAGCGAAGCCATCCGTCAGGGGTTCGTGACCTGGCTGCGGCGTTCACCCGCCGAGCGCCGGCAATACGAGCTGGGAGATGATAGAAAACGGGCCGCGCTGGTGGACTGGTATCTGAAAGTGGTGCGCTGACGTCCGATCCCCGCTCAACGATGAAGCTCTCAACGAAGATCGGTCTTGGCTTCGCGCTCGTCGGCTTTCTGCTCGGATTTTTCGACCGCCAGATCTTCGGTCAGAGCCGTAACAGCGCGCGCCTGGCCATCATCCTCGGACTGGGCCTCCTGTGTTTCGCGACGATGTTCGTGCTCAGTCGGCGAGATCGCGGCAAGTAGTCGCGCCCGCCGGTCGTCGCACCGCCGACGAGCTCCGTCGTTATTTCGACGATTTCGGGGGCGTCCGCATGCGCAGACTGTTCGTGACCCGAAGAACGCCCGGCGTGAAGCGGGCGATCTGCTCCAGCTCGCGGTACTCGACCTCGCCCTGCACCCAGCCGTTCAGCGTGATCACGCCGTTCTGGACCGTGAGGCGGAAGGGCGGGTTCTTGACGGTGATGATGTCCTGGAAGTGGATGCTGGACTCGAGGCGGCTGTACAGCGACGCCCGTATCTGATCGTCGCCCTGCGAGGGCGGCAGCGTCACGATCTCGTTCTTGATGTCCTGAACGCCTCGCACGCGAGAGACCTGCTCGGCGATCTCGTCGGCCTTGTTTCTTTCGCCCGTGACGGCGCCCTTCAACGTGACGACGCCTTTCAGAATCACGGCATCGAGGTAATCGAAGATGGTCTGGTAGCGGTAGGCGTCAACGGCTTGCCCGATGTAAAAGGCCAGGTTCTGGTCGCTTTCGAGCCTGGGCAACTCCATCTCGCTGAGGACGTTTTTCACACCCTGGACCTTCAACGTTCGTTTGATCGCGTCCTGTTTCAGCCAGAGCGTCGGCACCCGTCCCGACAGTGTTATGTCGCCGTCCGCGGCCGTCACCGTCAAGCGTCGAAGATCCGAATTGTTCGACAGCGCGCGTTTAACGGCGGCAACCACCGCCGAATCGCCCGCCTGGGCAGCATCGGCACGCCACGGCAGAGAGGCCAGCACCAGGGCGAGCGTGAGGAGCGCGACGGCAGATCGGCTGGATTGCATGACACTTCCTTTTCAAAGCCACTGTTCCATTGTCCCCTGAACGCGACCGGCGCGCTACAATGACCTCTCATGAGGTGCCCATGAAACGCCTGTCGTCGGCGCGCGTGGCTCTGGCTTTCCTGATGCTGGCCACATTGACCGTCGGCTCGATCGTGTCGGCTCAACGGGCGGTCGCCGGGTCGATGACGACGGCAGCCGAACGGTTGCTCGCGTCGCTTTCGGCGGAGCAGCGACAGCAGGCTGTGTTCGCATTCGAATCCGACGAGCGACTCAGGTGGAACTTCATCCCGACCGAGGCGTTCCCCCGCAAGGGTCTTCTGCTGAAGGACATGACCGAGTCCCAGCGGACCTTGGCGCACAATCTCCTGAAGACCGGCCTCAGCGAGCGCGGCTACCTCACCTATACGCAGATCATCCAGCTCGAGAATGTGCTGCTCGCCGTCGAAAAGGGGGGCAAGTTCGTGCGCGACCCGCTCGGCTATCGGGTCACGGTATTTGGAACGCCCTCCGCCGAGGGCGCCTGGGGGTGGCGCGTCGAAGGCCATCACATCTCACTCCACTTCAGCGTCGTCAACGGATCGGCGGTGGCGAGCACGCCATCCTTTGCCGGTTCGAATCCCGCCGAGGTGCGCGAGGGGCCGCAGAAGGGGCAGCGCGTGCTCGCACTGCTGGAGGACTCGGGCCGCGCGCTCGTCACAGCGCTCGACGCGACGCAGCGCACGACCGCCGTCATCAACCTAACCGCCCCGAACGAGATCGTCACGAACAACACGCTCGACATCAACCCGCTCTCGCCGGACGGACTCAAGGCGTCCGCGATGACGCCGGCGCAGCGCGATCTCTTGCTGCGCGTGATCGACGCCTACGCCGGCCTGATGACGGCCGACATCGCCGCCGAGCGCCTCGCGAAGATCAAGGCCGCCGGCGTGGACAACATCGGCTTCGCGTGGGCCGGGCCCGTCGAACGGGGGCAGCGACACTATTACCGTGTGCAGGGACCGACGTTCCTCATCGAGTTCGACAACGCGCAGAACGATGGCAACCACGTGCACTCGGTGTGGCGGGACTTCAACGGGGATTTCGGACGCGATCTGCTGCGCGAGCACCTGCGAACGGCAAGGCACGACTAGGACGCGCGTCGGCGAGGATCAACGACTCTCCGGTACGACGGCCACCGCACGCAGCGGCGCGCCGCTTCCTCCGCCTATCTTCATCGGCAGCGCGATGACGAACGCACCGACCGGCGGCAGCCGCTCGAGCGCCGTCAGGTTTTCGAAGGCCGGGATGTCGCGCTCGAACAGCACGCGGTGCGCTTCGAAACCCGTGGATTGCCCGAAGTCGATGCTGGCCGTGTCGATGCCGACTGCCCGGACCGGCCGGCTGACGGTGAGCCACCGGGCCGCGTCCGGATGGAGCCCCGGGAAGTGCAGCTTCGCGACGGCCTCGCTGCCGCGTTCGTCGGTGCCGAGATACCGGATGGCATCCGGCCATCGCCGCGAAAAGCCGGTACGAAGGAGCAGAATCGCTTCCGGCGGTATCGATCCGTGCACGGACTCCCACTGCAGGAGGTCGTCGGTGGTCACCTGGTAGTCTCGGTTCGCCTCCGCTCGATCGCTGACGTCGACGACGACCGCCGGTCCAGCGAGGCGTTCGAGCGGAAGCTGGTCGACGGTCGCGCGACCGGCGGCAAAGTGAATCGGCGCATCGATGTGCGTACCACCGTGCTCCGCGGTGAAGAGGTTGTTGGCGGCGTAATAGTAGCCTCCAGGCGTCATGCCCTCGGACACCTTCTCCAAGCGGAACGTGTCGGAGGTCGGCCAATAGAGAGTGCTTCCGTCGTACGAGTGGGAGAGATCGACGAGTACGCCCGCAGGAAAAGCCGACGAAGCGGGACCAGGGGCGGCGCAGGCCATCGCGATGGTCACCGCACCAATCGTCACCCCTCCTGCGATTATCCGCATCATCCCTGCGCTCCTCGCGCGGACGCCGCAAAAAGGGAAACGCCCGACGCGGCAGCTTGCCGGTGCGGGCGTTTCACATGCGCAGGTCGCGCCTCCCGGCGAAAGCCGGGATTCATGGTTCTTCGGTCGCTTCGTCGGCGTTGGTTTGCGCGTCAGCGGGGCACTGGGTGTCCGAGTGGCGCGCGCCACAGGCCCGGTGGGATTTCCATAGAGACTCCGCGATCGGTTTTACGCCTGTGAGACGTGGCTGTCAATGCATAATCAACACTCATGCGTTTAATCACCACGCTCATCGACCTGTACTCCATTGTCGTACTCGTCGCCGTCGTGATGTCCTGGATCGGTCTGGATCGCCGGCAGCCGGCGGCAGCGTTCGTCTACAACCTCACTGAACCGGTCCTCACGCCCATCCGTAACGCGCTGCCTCCCGTCGGGGGTCTGGATTTCTCGCCGATGGTGCTGTTGATTGCGCTGCGGCTCCTGAGAAACCTGTTCTGACGCTACGCTTCAGGTTTGGTCTTCAGTTCGGTCTCGTGTTCTTTGATAAAGGCCTTGATCTCGTCGGCCATGCCGAGCAGCCTCGTCCATTGCTCTTTGTAGAGAGTCACCGGAAAGCGCCCGAGACCGTAGACTGACACGCCGCCTTTTTCGCTCACCCGCAGGCTCGCACTACGGCCGCGCTGGCTTTTGAGGCGTTCGTTCTCTGCTTTCAGTCGTTCGAGCTCGGCCTTCAGGTCCTCGTCAGACATGTTTATTCTCTCGGCGCACGACGGCCGGGCCGTGGCGCATCAGGCTCATCAGGTCCATCAGGGCGCCTCGGTGTACGCGGCGCGCGCGGCGCCGGCGGCCCCATTGGCGCGCGCCCACGTGGGATACTTCGCCAGTAGTTCTTTCTGCACCGTTGTCGCAGCCTCGTCGGCGGACCGCCCCTGTGCCTTGAGCTCGCGGGTCCGCGTCTGAATCGTCTGCATTGCCGCCCGGAGCGTCGGAATCAGGGAGCCGTCGCCGACGGGCCCATGGGCGGGCACGATCGTGCGAGGCCCCAGCGCTTCGAACGCATCGAATGCAGCGAGCCACGCTTTCATGCTCGAGTTCTGATTCGCCGCGACGAACGAGTTGTTCATGACCACGTCGCCGGCGAACAGGACGGCGTCACCCTCCACGGAGAACCCGGTGTCGCCGCGTGTGTGCGTCGGGCCGACAACCATCATGCGCACTCGGACGCCGCCCAGATCGAGCGTGTGCTCGCGGTCGAAGGTGATGTCGGCCTTGCGCCCTGTCGCATCCTTCAGCAGGGCCGCGATGCCCGGCGATCTGCTCGCGAAGTTTTCGATCTGGCGGGCGCCGCCTTCTGCAAACTCGGCCTCCTGCACGGTCGAGTTGACATACTTCGCCGAGGGAAACGCCAGGTAACCGATCGTGTGCTCCGCATGGAAATGCGTCGACGCCACGTACAGCTCGGTGTTCCGGCTGACTTTCGCCACTTCACGCGCCACGGCTTCGCCGTTTCTACGGCCAAGACCAGGATCGATCACCAGAGTTGCCCGATTGCCGACGACGATACCCACGTTGGGAACCAGGCCAACGTTCCCGTCGGGAATGGCATAGGTGTGCGCCGCCAGCTTGACGGTCACGTTCTCGCGGACGAGAGGGTCCGGCACCGGGCCCGGGCCGGGCGTCGGCTGTTGCGCCACGAGGTGCCCGGCTGCCCACGGAACGAGAAGGAACGCGGCTATGGACGCCGAGCCGCATCGTTTCCTGCGATCGATGGCTGCACGCATGGCGTCGATTTTATTACTAACGGACGTCCAGGGCGACGTCGAAGACGATCTGGCCCTCGGCCGTGTGGACCTCTAAACCCGACAGAAACGGAAGCAAGTGGTCCAGCTGGCGCGAGGCGGCCAGAGCCTCCACGTCGAGCATCAGGCGGTCTCCGTCGAGCCGCACGCCGTGCGGCAGACGATCGAGCGACGAAACAAACCGAGACGCGATCGTCCCCACTCCGCCCATCAGCGACCAGCGGAGCACGAGTACCGGTGACTCAGGAAACCGCGGTTGCACCTCGACCACGAACGCAATCCGGAGGGGCGGTACGAACGGCCATGTGACGGTCACGACGAGGTCGAACCGATCGCCGTCGTGCGGTTGGACGTCGACGTTTCGAACCGGAGCCGACGTCCGTCTCAAGGCGTCGGCCGCAAGTTTGTTCAGCAGCAGCCGCGAAACAGGAATCCTGGCGGAAAGATGCGTCCCAGCCAGATCTCGAAATGCGGACGATTCGAGATAGCGCAGAATGTCGTACGCGGCCGGCCCACGGTTGTCGACCGGATCCGTCACACGCGCTCGGCCACCAAATCGCGGACGAACCGGTTCTGCTCGTCGACGACAATCATTCTCGGCGTGACCATTTCGTCCGTCAGGCAGAACGCGACGATGATAATCGTATCTCCAAGGTGGAAGTGCCGGGCGGCCGCGCCGTTCAACACAATCTGTCCAGACCCTTCCGGAAGCGGAATCGCGTACGTTTCGACCCGTTGGCCGTTGTTGACGTTCCAGACCGCGACTTTCTCCCCTTCGATGATGTCGGTCAAGCGCATGAGTCCCCGGTCGATCCCGATGCTGCCGATGTAGTTGACGTCAGCGCCGGTGACGGTCGCATGGTGAATCTTCGACTTGCAGATGGCGCGCAGCTTCATGTCTCTACTTTACCCGGCAAGCAGCGCAACTGGAGATGGACGGCTGCAGGGCGGGTCCGGAACCCGCCCTGCAGCCGTCCATCTGAATCCTCTCCGAATCAGAACCCGGGGGTGAAGGTGAACTGAAAGACCCAGCCTTCGTTTCGCTGGAACGGGCGGGAGAAATCGAACGATCCAATCGCGAAGCCGCCCAGGTTGACGCGCATGCTGACGCCGGCGCTGCCGACCCCAGGTTTGTCGCCCCCCATGAATGTCGGGCGGTTGCCGCTATACCAGGCCACGCCGCCGTCGGTGAACAGCGCAACCTCGACCGGAATGGGCCCATACATCCGACTGGACGAGGCGCCAAAGGGCCGCAGCAGCGGGAATCGCAGCTCGAGGTTTCCGACCAGCATGCGGCTGCCCATCAGGTCGTCCGACGCCGAGCAGCCAAGAATCGGCAGGCACTGCCCGGTCGTGATGTTGGAAGACTCGTAGCCGCGAACCAGGCCGGGATAGCCGAGGTACAGCGGCGTGAGGCGCCCGTCCTCGCCGCCGCTGCCGTACCGTCCGTAGTGGAGCACGCGCGCGGCGATCGTGTAGAAGGGCACCGGCATGAAGTACCGCCGGTAGTCCGTCAGCACCCCGGTGAAGTTGAGAGTGCCGAACGAAGGCGCCAGCTCGAAGCGGTACCGCTGGCCCTGCACGGGGCTCGTCGCCCCGAAGCTCGTCGTATCGAACACCAGGGCCATCGCGGAGGTCGCGAGGTTGATCGGCTCGCCGACCGGCGTCGTCTCGCTCTCGTCCACCAGTCGTTGCCCGGTTCGCAGCGAGTACACCTGGAGCTGCTGAGTCACATCGAACGCGATGCGACTGAACCCCCCCTGCCATTCGACCCGTTGCGCACGATTGAACGGATAGGCGAGCACGGCGGCGATGCTGCGTTCCGTCTGACGTTCAATGACGGTCTGATCCACCTGAACAGGCTCGCCCTGCACCGTGCCAACTCCCGACTGGGTCCCACCGCTCAAGTAAGGTATCTGACCGCCGACCAAGCCCCAGTTCCAGCGGTGCTTGGTATTGGAGTACATCGCCTGCGCCGCGGTGTTCTTGATGCTGTAGCTGCTGCTGAAGCCGGCGTTGATCTGAAGCGCGACGGCCAGCGACTGATCGCCAAGCATGTCGCCGAAGCGGAACCCGATGCCGCCGCTGATCGCGGCACCGAACCGATCCGCCCCGACCGAGATGCTCGGCGCTCCCACCTCCTCGAGCCCCAGACGAGCCTTGTACTCCTCGGTCTCGAAGTCGCTGGTGTCCGTCGGCAGACCTGTCGTCGCATCCTCGATGCTCGCCACCACGTCGCTCGCACGTCGATCGGGAGGCGGCAGCGTGGCCGCTCTTGCGGGAGGCGGCGCATCCTTCGCGGGTGGGAGAGCCGGTGGATTGGCGTCGAGCAAGTGAATCTGGTATTTGCCCTGCTGGTAGACATCGAAGGCGACGATGCCGGCTTCGGTCGCGACCGACAGCGCCGGGCTCCGGCTCGTGATGCCGCTCAAGCCGGTCGCGACCCGGGTCAGCTGGGCGACGTCCCCGCTGTCGAGCGCGATGCGATAGAGATTCGGAATCCCGTCTCGATCGGAGATGAAATACAGCGACCCCCCATCGGGCGACCACTGCGGGCTGATGTTCGTGCTGCCCGAAGTGCCGGCGACCTGCTCGATCGCGCCGGTCGAGACGTCAATGAGTCCCAGGCCGAACTGACCGATCGCCAGGGTCTGCAGATTGGTCGAAAATCGGTCGGTCGCAAAAGCGATCCGCCGCCCGTCGGGCGACCACGCCGGCATCAGCTCCGCGTAGGCATCGGTCGTCAGGCGTCGGAGCATCGAGGCCTTGAGGTCGTACACATACAGATCGCCGAGCCCACCCGCCAGGCCGGTAAACGCGATGGCGCTGCCGTCAGGCGCGAACGTCGGATTGAAGATCTCATCGAGGTCGGGCAGCGGTACTTCCTGTTCCTTGTCGCCGCTGAGCGCGTCGAAAATCGCGAGCGCCGGGCGTCCTGATGTGACGGTACCAACCGCCAGGCGCCGGCTCATCCGATCCCAGGCGCCAGCCGAGTGGATGAACTGAATGCTCGAAAAATGGGGATCGGTCGCGGTGCTCGTGAGCCGGCGCACGATCCGGCCGTTCGATGCATCGGCGATGAACAGCTCGATTGACAGGAGATCGCGCTCGGAAAAGAACGCGATCCATTTCCCGTCCGGACTGATGGCCGGCGCGACATTCATGCCGGCGTCACGATTGATCTGAGCGATGCGGCCGATTTCGTTGGGCTGGGTCGTGGCGGCGATGACCGGCTCGTACATCTCTCGGATCGAGGCCTTCCAGCCGTCTGACAGCTCGGCGGTTTTAACCTTGAGCACCTGTTCGAAGGCCACGTTCAGATCGCCAGCCGTAATGGCCATTTTGAGGATGCGCTCGATCATCTCGTCGCCGTAGCGGCCGCCGATGTACGCCCAGAATGCCTGGCCCCAGCGATACGGAAAGTACTTCGGGTTGTCGAGGTCGTCGATATTCGGCAACTGCTCCTGCATCGCCGCGTCCCGCAGCCACATCGCGGTGTGCGGATCCACGGGACCGATCGTCAGGTATTCCGCCATCCCCTCGATGAACCAGAGCGGCAGCTGCGCGCCGGCGATTCTGCCTCCCTCCGGAGCGGTGGGGCCGATCATGATGTCGTACTGAAACGCGTGGACGAGCTCGTGCCCGATTACGTGATCCGTGTCACTGAGGGGCCCGGCAAGCGGCAGCACGATGCGGCGCCTGACCGACTCGGTGACGCCGCCCGTCCCTTCGCCTATTTCTCCGCCGATCGCATTCGTCTGCTCGAAATCGGGATGGGACGCATACAGGATGAGGGGCTGGCGACCGCTGAGCTGGTGCTGCATCAGCTTCTCGAGCCTGGTAAACCAGCGCTCGGCCAGTCGCGCCGCAATCTCGACGCCTTCGCGCTCGCTCGGGTAGAAATAGATGTCGAAGTGCTCTGTCTTGAGGATCTGGAAGTCGAAGTCCTTGTACTGCACTTTGTTGCGGCCGAAATACTGCGCGGAAGCTGGTACGGCCATGACGGCGAGCAGGCACAACGCAAGTAGTGCGGCGCGAAACACTAGACGAGCCATGATCGGTGTCCTCTTCTGGGTGCATCTGGAAGCGGCCAGATACTCCGAGGGGCTGCTGGTTGCAATCGCCGCGCCGCACGAACGATCAGCGACATCAATAATCGGGGGCCGTGCACGTTCTCCAAGAATACGGACGGCCCGACTTTTCAGCGGCTCACGGCAAGTCTGCCCGAATGCCGGCGCGGAACGTCCGCGGCAGGCCGGTCGTCCGTACTGGCGTGCGACCGACGTCGTAGACGGTGTCGCCCACGTTCTCGACGGTGAAGAAGACGCGCGCGCGCCGGCCGACGGTCTTCAGGAAGTTAAGGTCCACGATGTGCGCCGACGCCAGCTCCAGGGTGTTCAGGTCGTCGTCGAACTGCATGCCCATGTAACGGTACAGTCCCGACGCGAGGATGCCCCAGGGGGCCTCGTAGCGCACGCCGGTTGAAGCGCTGAACTTGGGCACCTGCGACACGCGCTTGTCCGTCAATCCCGGCTCCACGGCATCGATGAACCGCGAATCGACGAAAGCCTGAGAGCCCGTGACGACCACCTGCGGAGCGACGCGCACTTCTTCCTCCGCCTCGAAGCCGGCGGCACGCACCGTCCCCGCGTTCCGACGCTGTCGTGTGATGAGCGCGGGAGTGGAGCTGACGGTGACGTTGGTGATGGCGTTTTCCAGGCGGTTCCAGAACCCGACCATGCGGACCGAGGCGGGGCCTGAGATCACGCTGACGCCGCCCTCGGCAGAGGTGAGCGACTCGGGAATCAGCTGATCGTTGGCGTTGGTCAGCGAGTTGCCGGCTCGGAACACTCTGAACAGCTCGTTCAGCGTCGGCGCACGGAAGGCATGCGTCGCTGCGCCGTGAACGGTCACGGTTTCGCTCACACGCCAGGCAATGCCGCCTTTCGGGCTGATCTCGGTCTCGTCGAGCGCTGTGCCGGTTTCGCGATTCGGATCCGAAGACCACCTGTCCACACGAATCGACCCCACGACCGTCAAGTCACCCCGGGGGTCGAAGGACGCGCGGGCGAAGCCGCCGGAAATCCATTGCACGCCACCTTCGTTGGTCACAGCCGTGACGGCGCCGGCGGGATTATAGGCCGTCTGCTCGGTCGTGCCGGAGACGCGTCGCGCATCGCCGCCGACGGTGAACGTTCCCCTGCGCATGCCCGAGCTCCACTGCCCGCTGACCCCACCGTTTCTGCTCGGCACGAATTGCGTCTGCGTCAGCGTTTCAGTGGCACGGCCGGCAGCGACCGACGAGAAGCTCTGGTTGTAGTCCTGGGTCCCGCCGTAGCCACGCACGAGCCAGGCGCTATGGCCCGCGGTCCCCGAGACTTCGCCGGTGCCACCGCGCGACGTGGTGTCGTTGTTGGTCAGCGGCGTGCCGTTCCCGCGAATCTCCCGGAAGGCAAACCCGCGTCCGCCCGCCCGCCAGCTCCGGGACTGGTAGCCCACGGTGCCGTACCCCGTCCCGTACTCGGCGTTCGCCTCGACGTCAACCGGCCCGCGCTCTTCTTCAGCCACGATCTTGTAGCCATCGCTCTGCTGCCATTCACCCGATCCGAAGCCGCTCCAGCGACCATTGGATCCGCCGACCGCGCCTGAAAACCGTGGCGTCTCGTGAGAGCCGAATTCAGCGGACATGTGAGCGGTCGTGCGCGTCGGCGCCAGTGTCACGATCTGAAGGATGCCGCCGAGCGCGTCGGCCCCGTACAAGTCGCTCGTGCCGCCTCGCACCACCTCGATCCGTTCCAGTGCGGTTTGCGGAATCCGGTCCCAGTAGATCCATCCGCCGAAAGCGTCGTTGAGCGGGACGCCGTCCACCAGCACGAGGCTGCGGCTCGCGCCCGACGCGGACAGCCCGCGCATCGTCAGGCCCTGCGTGGTCGGATTTGCCACGCGAGATGAGGAACGTCGGAAGAGACTGAACCCGGGCACGATTTTCATCTGATCGTCGAGCATTGCCCCAGGACTCGACATCAGCTCATCGGAGCTCAGCACCGAGGTCGCCGCCATGGGCGAGGCCTCAATGACTCCCCGGGACGCGGTCACTGTCAACGCCTCAATCACGCCTGCAGGCTCGAGGACGAGATCGATCGACCGCAGGCGTTCGTCTACCGAGATTCGTCTGGTGAGCTCTGCGAACCCGGCCGCCCGGACGATGATCGTCATCTCCCCCGCCGCGTCGACCTCGACGGTGAACGCGCCATCCGGACCCGTGAAAACCTGTCGTTCTATCCCATCGCCATCTCGAACGACAACGGTCGCGCCGGGAACGACGCCGCCGCCCACATCACGGACGACCCCTGATACGGGAGCCGCTTCCGCGATCGTCATCGAGGCCAGCACCGCCAACGGGACCATCACTGCTCTCACCGCGAATCGGCTCTTAGCCATGGTCGCTTCCCTCAGGATTTGTGTGGTCAGATATTAGCCGACTCTTCCCGAGTCGGAGCAATAATGCCGGGGGTGGCCGCGCTCGAGTCAAGAATCGACGACCTCTATAAGGAGGCGCTCGGCGACTTCGTTGCCCGACGGGACGCCCTCGCCGGAACACTCACGGGAGCCGACGCCAAGAAGGTCAAGACCCTCCGAAAGCCCACGGTCATACCCTGGGTAGTGAACCAGTTGTACTGGCGCGCCCGACCCACCTACGATCGCATCAAGAGCTCGGGCAACAGGGTCCGCTTGGAACAGATAGCTGCGCTGAAAGGCCGCTCCGCCGACGTCCGCTCAGCCAGCGAGGCACACCGAAAGGCTCTCGCGGCGGGGGCGAAGGAGGGCCTTCGCCTGGCGGCCGCCGCCGGCCTCCACCCCGAGGCCGACGAGCTGACGAGGGCACTCGAAGCGGTGTCGCTGGCACCCGAACTACCGGAGCCCGAAGGTCGTCTGACGAGGGCATTCCAGCCGGCAGGTTTCGAGGCGTTGGCAGGTATCGACGTGAAAGCACCGGGCGACAGGCAACCCGCTCAACACGCCGCCCGGCGCGCGGCAGAAGAAAAAGCCCGGGCGGATGCCGAGCGGCGAAAGCAGCGAGCGCTCGAGAAAGCGCGCGAGGTGCTGGCCGCCGCCCAGGAGGCCGAAGAGCAGGCGCGCGATGAGTGGGAGCGGGCAAAGCGAGAGCTGGCGGCCGCCGAGCTCGCGGTGTCGGAACTCGAGTAGCTTTCGCTTAAGGTAAGATTCAGACAGGCGCGTGCATGGCTCTTGTACCTTTCTCTCAAAAGCGGGTGCCTGCTTCCCGACCGCCCAGCTTTGACGGGCTGCTCGGCGATTTCTCCGTCCTCGATCGCCTGGACGATCTGCGCCGCCGCCTCGTGCGGTCGGTGATCGCTATAGCGGTTGGAATTGCCCTGGGCTTCGCGTTCATCGGTCAGGTCTTCGATTTCATCCTCGCGCCGACCCGACAGATCCTTCCGCCCGGCGGGCGACTGATCTACACCCAGCCCGGCGAAGCGTTCGGACTCTACATTCAGATCTCGATCATCATTGGCATCGCTGTCGCGATGCCGTACATCATGTTCCAGTTCTGGCGGCTCGTCGCCCCAATCGTGCCCCCCGGCGGTCGGCGCTTTGCGTTTCCTTTTGCCCTCTTCACCACCCTGGGATTCCTGGTAGGCGCAGCCTTCACCCATTACATCGCGTTCCCCTACGTGATGCAGTTCTTCGCGAGTTTCAATACGCCAGATCTCGTGTTCTACCCCAAGCTGTCCGACGTCTTCGACCTCTACACGAAGATGCTCCTCGGGATGGGCGCGGTGTTCCAGATGCCGACGGTGGTCTTCTTTCTGGCCAAGGCGGGGGTGGTCACGGCTCGATTGCTGTGGCGCAGCTTCAAATACGCATTTCTTCTCATCTTCATCGCCGCCGCCGTCATCACGCCCACGGGCGATATGGTGACCCAGGCCATCTTCGCCGCGCCGATGCTCGCGCTCTACCTCCTCAGCATCGTGATCGCCTGGGTCTTCGGCAAGACACGCCTGGCGGGCGACGGCGACTGAACGCGTCTTGTCAGTCGACGTGCCGGAACCGTTATCGGCCACTTGCAAATTTGGTCGACGACCCACATTCCTGTAAGCCGGCTCTCTCCGCGATCGCAGTCCCAGAGCGCAACTTTCACGGATTCACGGCCTCAACTCCAACTGGGAGCTGGGCTTAGGCCCCCCGTGCAGCGGCCGCTCAAAACGGCACAATTCGCGCATCGCTTCCCGCGACATTACAACTTGAGGCGTCCATGAACCCAGCCGCTGCCCGCACCTCTGCTTCGCCGCCGATGGTGTTTCGCGATGCGTTCGGCGAACGCCGTCGCATCGCGGCGCCCACCGGAAGCGAGACCCTCGATGTGCTCTGCCTCCGGAGCGAACTGACAGCAGTCCCTTCGTTCGAGTTCGCGCTTCGCGAGCGGGTCAGCCGGCTTGCGGCGTTCCGTCATCCCCACTTCGCCCAGGTCAGGACGGTCGAGCGACTCGGCGATCCGGCGCGAACGCTGGCGCTCATCTCGAATTCCACGCCCGGCGTGCGACTGTGCGATCTCCTGGCGAACGCGGCCCGATCCAACGTGGTGCTCGATACCAATGCCGCGCTCTGCCTGATTCGCCAGCTCGTCACGGCGATCGCGACACTGCACGAGCAGGCTCCCGACGCGTCGCACGGAGCTCTCGGGCCCGAGCGCATCATCGTCTCGCCAAACGCGCGCCTGGTCGTCGTCGAACACGTGCTGGGGTCCGCCGTCGAGCAACTGCAGTATTCCGAGGATCGGTACTGGCGCGAGCTTCGCGTGCCGTGTCCCCGCGCCGCTGGACCGGCGGTTTTCGATCAACGGACGGATGTCTTTCAGGTTGGCATGGTGGCGCTGGCGCTGCTGCTGCGTCGGCCGCTTCAACCCGAGGAGCTGCTGCACATCCAGGATGCGGTCGCCTCCGCCCGCGCGATTTCAGCGACGGGGGACATCGGGTCGCTGCCCTCAGGGGTACGCCCGTGGCTGCTGGCCGCGCTTCAGCTCGACCCACACACCTTCCGGTCCACCATCGACGCACGGGATGAGCTCGAGCAGGTCTTCGCGCTGAACGACAACATCGGCGAATCCGCCGCCCTCGAAGCGTTCCTCGCGCGCTGCGACGAGCGCACCGATCAGTCGGCAACACCCGCGTCGACGCCTGCTTCGGCGGCGTCCGCTGCGCCGACACCGGAACCCCTTGCGCCTCGAACGGCGATCGAGCCGCCGTTCGCCATTCAACAGCCGGTCCTTCCGTCACCGTCTGTGGCACCTCGATCCGAACCGGCGGCGATGCAGGCGTTTGCGGAGCCCCTCGCGCTGGAGCCGCTGACACCCAATCGGCCCGCTGAGCCCGTCCTCGCATCCCGTTTCGAGCCGCTGCCGCTCCTTCCGGAACGTCCGGCTGCCGCGAACGAGACATACAAGCCGATTGATCTGCCATCGCCGCCGCGCAAACGGAGCAGGAACCGGGCGGCAGTCGCCGCAGTCCTTTTGCTGTTGGTCGTCGGGGGCGGCACGCTGGCTGCGCGCATGTTCTTGACGGGGGCGGGTTCGACAGGGACCGTTGCCGTCACGACCAATCCGCCCGGCGTGCAGGTCCTGCTCGATGGACAACTGCACGGCGTTTCACCCACCACGCTGACCGTGGCAGCCGGCGCGCACGTCCTCGAGCTTCGCGGGGCCGGCGAGCCACGATCGATTCCGATCGACGTGACAGCTGGAGCGCAGCTCTCTCAGTACATCGAGATCGGAAAAGGCCCGAGTACGCTGGGCAATCTTCAGGTCCGGACCGAGCCGCCGGGGGGACGAATCAGTGTTGACGGCGTGCCCATCGGGCCGTCACCGGTCAGCGTCGTCGATCTCCAGCCAGGCGAGCACACCGTCGTTGTCGAAACCGAAGCCGGAACGACCAGGCAGACCGTCGTCGTCGAAGCCGGCGCAACCGCTTCACTCGTCGCCCAGCTGCCGAGCGTCGCCGCCCCGAGCGGTCCGACCTCGGGGTGGATCAGCGTCAACTCGCCGCGGACGGTTCAACTGTTCGAGGACGGTCGTCTTCTCGGCAGCAGCGACACCGAGCGGTTGATGGTGCCCACAGGAACGCATCGTCTGGAAATCGTCAACGAGGCGCTCGGGTACCGCGATACCCGCACCGTGCAGGTCGTCGCAGGCAAGGTCGCACCGATAGGTGTCGAGTTTCCGAAGGGCACGATCGCTCTGAACGCTGTCCCCTGGGCGGACGTGTGGATAGACGGTGAGAAGGTCGGAGAAACGCCGATCGGCAACCTGACGGTGACGGTCGGCTCACACGAAGTCATTTTTCGCCATCCGGAGCTCGGAGAGCAGCGCCACATGGCGACCGTTACGCTGAACGGCCCTGCGCGGCTGAGCGTTGATCTGAGGAAGAAGCCATGAAAGCGCCGATTGTCGCGCTGACCCTTCTGCTGGCATCGGCCAGCGTCGCCCGCGCCGACGACTCGCTCGCGTCGGCACGCGAGCTGTATGCGTCGGCTGCCTACGAGGAAGCGCTGGCGACGCTGAACAGGGTGCGTGCGACCGGCGTGTCCTCCACCGACGCGCTGGTCGTCGAGGAGTATCGCGTTTTCTGCCTGCTGGCCCTCGGTCGCGGACCCGAGGCGCAGCAGGCCATCGAAACCCTCGTCATGTCCGCGCCGCTCTATCGGCCCGCCACGGACATGTCGCCGCGAGTGCGGACGGCATTCACCGACGTGAGGCGCCGGCTGCTTCCGACGATCGTTTCGCAGCAGTACGCACGAGCCAAAACCTCATTCGACAACAAGGACTATTCATCGGCTTCGAGCGGCTTCACGCTGGTGCTGTCCGCGTTGAACGACCCCGACCTGGCACAGGCCGCCTCGCAGCCACCGTTGTCAGATCTGCGGACGCTGGCGACCGGCTTCCAGGAGTTGAGCGCGAAGGCCGCCACGCCGCCACCAGCCCCTGCACCACCAGCCGCTGCGCCAGCCCCTTCGCCGGCGCCGACGCCAGCGATTGCCACCGTGCGGCCGTCAGCGCAGCCGCCGCAAGCGCCGCCCGTCGTGTACTCCGGACTCGACAAGAACGTCGTGCAGCCGGCAGTTCTGCGCCAGGAGCTGCCCGCCTTCTCGGGGCGTCTGGCAGGAGTGGGTGTCGGCGCGCTCGAAATCGTCATCAGCGAAGAGGGGCTGGTCGAATCGGCCACCATGCGGTCGTCGGTGAATCCCTCCTACGACAAAGCGGCGATTAATGCCACGCGCAACTGGCGGTACCGGCCGGCGATGATCGACGGATCGCCCGTGAAATTCAGGAAAGTCATTCAGATCAATATCAAGCCCCAGGGGTAATGTCGTTTGAGCGTCTCGGGACGGCGCTGTTATTCCTCAGCATCGCGGTAGCTGCCTGTTTCAGCCCCGCCCAGAACGATACGTGGTGGCACCTCCGCGCGGGTGAGGACATCTGGACTCACCACGCCGTCGATCTTCGCGATCACTATTCGCACACCGCTGACGGAGCCTACTGGCCAAACCACGAGTGGCTGTCGCAGACCCTGATCTTCGCCGGCTATCGCCTGGGCGGCTTGCCACTGCTTACGGCGCTCGTCGCGGCGCTCGTCGTCGGCGCCTGGTGGGTTGTGTGGCAACTGACGCCGGGCGCGGGTGTCCTTCGACTCGCCTTGTTCGCATTTGCGACCATCCCCTCGTCAATAGCCTGGTCGCTTCGACCTCAGGTGCTGACGTTGTTCATGATCGCGCTGACGGGACTTGTCCTTGTCCGTCGGTGGCATCTCCTCCTGCCGCCACTCTTCTTGATATGGGCGAATCTCCACGCCGGCGTCATGCTGGGATTCGCGGTCCTCGGCGGCGCGTTACTGGCCGCCGCGGTCGACGAACGCAGATGGCCGGTGCGGCTCGGCGTGATCGTCGGCTGTTGCGTGGCCGCGACGATGCTGACGCCACTCGGGCCTTCGTTGTGGACCGAAGTGCCGGCGACGCTCGCCCGCACTCGGCCGTACGGCATCATGGAATGGCAGGCCCCTGGCCTGCTCGAACCCCTCTTCGCGCCTTTCTGGTTCCTGGCTGCGGCCTTGGTGACGTCGATCCTCGCCGTCCGGCCCTGGCGCGAACCCCAGACGCATGCCGGAACGATGATCGGGGCGGCGCTCGCCATGTTGCCGCTCGCTCTCTCGTCAGGGCGGAATGTTCCGCCTTTCATGCTGCTGGCAGTACCCGCTATCGCGGTGCTCTGGAGCTCGCGAGCGCCTGCCGATCGGCGCACCCCGACGCGCCGAGAGCATCCGTTGCTGAACACCGCCATACTCGGGTTTTTTGGCGTCGTTGGCGTGGCGACGGTCGGCTATACCTGGATTTCGCAAAGCCCACGACTGGGTTGGCACCCGCTGCCGCCGCAAGCCATCACAGCGCTCGAAGCCTGTCCCGAACCGCTGTACAACCGCTACGACGAAGGCGGCTACCTGATCTGGTTTCTCCCGAAACGGAAGGTGTTCCTCGACAGCCGGCAGGATCCGTATCCGTCAACCCTCGTGCAGGCGCAGATCCAGGCGGAGGCGTCGGGAAACTACGAGGAACTGTTCGACCAGTACGCCATTCGGTGCGCATTCGTCGCCACCGATACTCCGATCGCACGGCGACTGGCGGCTGACGGCTGGAACGAAACGTACAAGGGACCGGCGTGGAGTGTCCTCACTCGCGACGCCTTCCGCCGAGTGACACACAAAGACGATTGATTACCGGATTCGCGGATGCGGGTCGGGCGCAGGCGCTTGCGGATCCTCGGGGTCGGTGACTTCGTCGAGTTTGGCCAGCAACGCGGCGAACCCGCACTGTTCGGGATCGAAGAAGCCCCACTCGTCCTGGATTGGCTTGGTCTTCTTCTCTTTCTCTTTCTCTTTCTCTTTCTCCCTCTCCGGCCGGACGGCATCTGCCTTGGCCGCGCGGGGAGCAGCCGTCTTTTTCGCCGGCTTCTCCGCACGCTCGTTCCGCAGGCGCTCCACGTCATGACGCAGCGATTCGATCAGCGCCACCCACTCGCGCTCGCTTCTGGTCGCCGTCGGTGCGGGGGCCGGCTGAACCTCGGGCTCAGGATTCTTCGGTGCGACGGCCTCCACCGTCAGGACAGGGCGCTCAGGCTCAGTCGCCACGACGGGGGCAATCCATTCGTCGGGCGACGTGGCCTCGAGTGCAGCCAGCGGCATGGCGTCGAGGGCGGCGATCAGATCCTGGAGGGCTTCCCATTCGTCTTTCTCCTGAGCTCCGCGCTCCTCAGCTCCGCGGTTCTCAGCTGCGCGCTCCTCAGCTTCGCGCTCGGGAGGTTCGGTCTGGAGGCCTTCGATGTCCGATGCATTGACGAGTTCGATGTCCGGCGGTTCCGCCGGCAGTGCCACAGCAGGCTCCAGGTGCATGCCCGGAGGTTCCGCCGAGTCCGCGACGACCGTGTAGGCGACGTCTGGGACTTCTGGAGAGACTGCCTCTTCCGTCAGAATCGCGGTTTCGGCCTCGACCTCGCCTGGCACGTCAAACTCAGGGACCTCGAGCCGATCAGCCGGCTGCGCCAGCATGTCGAGCGTCGGCGACGCTGTCTCCTCGCGTGCGGCAAACAGGGCACGGACCGCCTCCTCGAGCGCAAGCGACACGCCTTCGTCGGATACCGATGCGCCCGGCTTTTCAGCAATCTCCGGGTGCATCTCGGACGCGGCAAGCCCCGGAGGGACATCGGCGTCGGAGAACGCAGACTCCTCGAGAGTGGCTGGACCTTGTTCCGCCGGTTCGACAACCACGATCGACGGTTGGACGACGGTTGGCGGAACGGTGAACGTAATCGGAGCCGGGACGGCCTCGTCAAGCGTCCCTTCAGGGGGAGTCATTTCGGCGACCGACTCCTCGTCGGACAGCGATCCGTGCGGATCGGGTCGTACCAGTACTGGCACGTCCGATTCGAACGACTCGTCGCCGAAGTCGACGAGGGTCCCGTCGGTCGATTCCACGCCCTGGTTCCGGACAGACGGCGCGTCCTCTTGCCGCTCATCGAGGTCGTCGACGTCCTCGGCTGCCGCTGCCAGGCGCTGTTCCCCAGCCCTCTCCAGGTACGACGCGATCTGTTCCGCGAACACGGACGGATCGCAGCCGACCGTCTCGGCCGCCTTGGACTTTCCTCGCCGCAGCGCCGAGAGCACGCCGCCGACTTTCTTTTCCGGCCTGGCCGAGCCGAGGACCGGAATCGTCAGCATCTGCACGTGAGCCGCGGCGGCGATGACGCGCAAGGCCGCGGCCAGCGCCGCATCGTCTTGTGGCGAGAGCAGCGCGGGCACCAGGACCAGATCGGGCATACGGTTGCCGATCGCCTCCAACGCCCGTTGAGTGGTATCGACCAGAATGAGCTCGACGTCGAGGCGGCGCTTGACAACAGCCGAGAGCTGCGCGGCCTGACGTTTATCCGGTTCGATAGCGAGAATCAGCGGCATCGTACATTCATTCAGCGACCGACCGCGACGAGACGGAGTCAGGTCGAGGGCGAGGCGCCTGTTCAAGTTCGAGGCACAAGTGCTCGTCAGCGCACACGGCCCCGTTCCTTGGTGGCAATTGTCGTTCCCGCCATTCGAACTGCATGTGTCGGCGCGCCAAATGGTGTCACAGACCGACGTTTAGGCCGTCTGTCGCACCTCGGGCATCCGGCGTCGCGCCGGCGTGGATGCACAAAAAGCGAGCAGACCGTTACGAATATGAGCGTCTTTGGACCTGCGACGCCACGCATCCTGCCGAACTGTTCAACGACAGGGCATCTGATTCGTCGGAGAACACTAAACGTCCATCCAGGACCGATGCGCGCTGTCTCTCGACCGTGTAGTCGCATGCACGGACAGGCAAAGCAGAAGGGGCTTCGAACTTGGCGACGGCTGTGCAAGCGATTCGGCAAGCCTCACGCTCTGTCTCGAGACAGCGGGTGAGCACACGTCACGGTTGCCGTTCGCCTGAAGAGAAAAGGATTGAGATGCTCACGGAGAGACTGCTCAACGCGGGGTGCATGTGCATCCTCGTCACCACCATGGCCGCCTTCAATCCGCAAATAGGCCAGGGGATTACGAGTACTCTCAGCGGTGATTCGGCGGCGATTGGCGAATACAGCGGCCGCGCACTGCAGATGACGCGCACC
Source organism: Vicinamibacterales bacterium (assembly GCA_035537875.1). Taxonomy (GTDB): domain Bacteria; phylum Acidobacteriota; class Vicinamibacteria; order Vicinamibacterales; family CAVVIG01; genus DATLLJ01. Next base: position 26,961 of record DATLLJ010000092.1, read on the forward strand.
GTCAGTAGCATCGTGACCGCGTTCGCCGGGGACAATACGCCGCTCGTGCTGTTCGCGGTGAGCGCCGTGGTGCTCCTGGGACTGATGTTCCGCAATTAGCCACTGGCGCGACCGGTCACGATCCCGCGAGTGGTCGGGCAGACCGATCGTCTAATGGCCCGCCAGACCGGCCTTCCGGCGACGGCGGATCTTCACCCAGGCAAAGCCCACGAGCGCGATAGCGACGGTCATCAAAGCGGCAATCACCACAGCATCTTCTCCTTTGACCCGACAGATCGACTCTCCGCACCTGTCGGGACGAAGCCGCGTTAGGTCCGCAGCATGAACAACAGCAGTACGGTCGCCGCGGCCACAAAGATCACGAGTGGCGCGTGTTCAATGGTCTGGTCTCGTGCCGCGTCGAAGACGATGGCCGCGACATCGCGAATCATGACGCCGGCGCCGGTGACCTGGGCCGAGGGAGAATCCATCCGCAGCATGAGCTGTTCGCGCACGCGTCCATCGAACGCGGCAAGGATCACGATGAGGGTGACGAGCGCTGCCGCCGACATCAGGAAGTCGCTGACCGAGCGTTGCATTCGCACCATTGCTCACACTCTTTCCAGAAAACCCGCGCGAGACCATTCCAGGCAAGGCAATTGTCGTTCCGTTCGGTGGACCACAGCGGAACACCGGAACCACGCCATCCGCTTACAGTTACGGCATCGGACACATGCCGCTTCCGGGTGGCACTTTCTCCCTGGCAAAAGTTCCTCACCAAAATCGCGTTGACGGTTACGAATGTGCGGTGCCGGCGCTGGCCCGCCGTTGACCAGCACCGGCGGCAGTGCCCGGATCTGGCTGAGCCGTAACCCGAGCATGCACGGCCTCTTGCGCCTGTATCGCTTGGTGCATTCGCGGGCCGTGGCATAGCGGTTGCGACGTGCTCTCCCTGTCGGCGCGGTCAGGCGTGCAGCCAGGCCGCATTTTTCTTACACGGTTTTGCGCGTCAGAAGATGCGCCCGGAGGGAACGTCATGGATTTCATTGCTCGCCTGCGTGCACTCGCGAAGAACGAAGAAGCTCAGGACCTCATCGAGTACGCGTTGCTCGTCGGCCTGATCTCGCTCGTCGCCGTTGTCGCCATCGGCGCGGCTGGTCTGT
>DATLLJ010000093.1:0-12743 GCA_035537875.1 Vicinamibacterales bacterium
ACCGGTCGCGTGACAACCAGCAGATCATGGTGGTCAGCTACGGGTCGAGCGGCACCGCGGGCAAGTCGCGGGTCTGGGCCGAGGTCCGACTCGCGGACTTCGGGAAGCTCCGAAACTTCGACGTCCACCCGGACGGCAAGCGAATCGTCGTGGTCGAGGCGGCGGACCGGCAGACGGGTCTCGGCGGCAGCAGAGCCATCATCTACTTCGATTTCTTCGACGAACTTCGCCGCGTGGCGCGGTTGGGCCGCTGAAGGCTGACCAGCCGGATTGGGACACCTCGAGCCCCCTTTTCTTGAAGCGGTACCACCCCAGCAGCAGATCCAGTCAACCGGGGGATGTACGCGAACGACTCGAACGAGCCCAACGACTCGAACGACTCTGGATTCGCATTTGCACCGGCCAAGATGAGACCCATAGCCCCAAACAAGCGGCCAAATTCGCCATGTAACGGGGCTCGCGTCTCGTCCTGCACCAGGTGCGTGATGGCATGAAGATCCGCTTCAACAGGCTGTTCGAGAACACCATATTTCGCTACTCGTTCGGCGTTGCCGCGATGGCGGGGGCGTTTGTCCTGCGCATCTGGCTCATCCCGTGGACCGGAACAGGTGCGCCGTTCGTGCTGTTTTTCTCGGTGGTTGTCACGACCAGTGTATTCGCAGGGGTTGGACCGGCGATTCTCGCGGTTCTGCTCAGCACGCCTCTCGCCGCCTACACCTTCGTGGTCGGCGCTGGCTACTCCACCGCTGAAGCGTCCTTCCAATCGCTCCTGTTCGCCGCTGACGGGCTCATCGTCATCTGTCTGACACTCCTGACGAATAAAGCGGTCCGGTCACTCCAGGACGCCAACCGGCAGGTGCGCGAGGCCGAGGAGAAGTACCACTCGCTGTTCGATTCGATCGATGAAGGGTTCTGCGTGATCGAAGTCCTGTTCGACGACGCGAACCAACCGGTGGACTACCGCTTTCTGGAAGTCAATCCGGCCTTCGAGAGGCAGACCGGCATCGCGAACGCCGTTGGCCGGCGGATGCGCGAGATCGCGCCGGACCATGAGGCGCACTGGTTCCAGACATACGGGCAGATTGCTCTGACCGGGGAACCGCGGAGGTTCGAGAACCCGGCCCACGCCCTCGGGCGGTTCTACGATGTCTACGCGTTTCGGCTCGGCAGACCCGAGCAGCGGCGCGTCGCGATCCTGTTCAACGACATCACCAAACGCAGGCAGGCGGAAGAGGAGTTGCGCGCCGTTTCAGAAGAACTGCATCAGACCCTTCACACCGCGGCCACCGGCCTGACGCACTGCAGCCGCGACTTGCGCTATCTCTCGGTCAACCCCGCCTACGCCCAGTTGGTCGGGCTGCCGGTGGAACAGATCGTCGGCAGACCGATTGTGGAGGTCATGGGCCAGGCGGGATTCGAGATCATCCGCCCGCGCATCGAGACTGTCTTGCGTGGAGAGCGGATCGAGTATGAAGACGAACTGCCCTTCGCGGCGGGAGCCAGGAGCGTTCATGTCGTCTATACGCCGGATCGAGATGCAGCCGGCGCGGTGGTCGGCTGGGTCGCCTCGGTCATGGACGTCAGCGGACGCACGCGCATCGAGAAAGCACTCAAGGCGGCCAACACCTTCCTTGACGCCATCATCGAACACATTCCCCTCACACTGTTCATCAAGGACGGCAAGACGTTGCGGTATCTGCGGCTCAATCGCGCCGGTGAACGCCTGCTCGGCTGGCCAAAGGAGACGTTCATTGGCAAGAGCGACTACGACTTGTGGCCACGGTCGCAGGCCGATTCCTTTGTCGAGAAAGACCGCGAGACCTTGAAAACGTCGCTGGTCGATATCGCGGTAGAACCAATTCAAACGCGTTATCAGGGCGTTCGCCTCCTGCACACGAAGAAGGTTCCGATTCTCGACACGGCCGGTCACCCAGCCTATCTGCTCGGCATCTCCGAGGACGTCACGGAGCAACACCGGATCGAACAAGAACACCAGTTCCTGGCCGAGGTCGGCGTCGCGCTGTCCAGGTCCCTCGATTACGAGAAAACGCTGGCGAATGTCGCCCGGCTCGTCGTCCAGCACTTTGCTGACTGGTGTGCCGTTGACGTCGTCGACGAGCAAGGGATACTCCGCCGGCTGAGAGTCGCGAGCGCGAACCCTGATCAGGCGGCGCTGTGCCAGGCACTCGAGCAGATGCCACTCGATCGAGACCTGCCTCACCTCCTGCGATCCGTGTTCGAGACCGGACAGCCCCTCGTGGTCGAGCAGGTGACGCTGCCGTACGTCCAGTCGCTTGGGCGGTCGCCGGGACACCTGCAGGCACTGCTCGCCACCGGCATCACATCGTTCGTCGTGGTGCCGCTCCTGATGCGGGGAAAGGCCCTTGGCGCGCTCCTGCTCGGCTCCTCATCCCTGTCTCGGGTGTTCGGACAGCGCGATCTTCGGCTGGCCGAAGCGCTCGCTGACCGGGGCGCGACGGCAATCGAGAATGCACGGCTCTACCGCTCCTCGGTGGACGCCACGCAGCTCCGCGATCAGGTGCTGGGCGTCGTGGCGCACGACCTGCGGAATCCGCTCTCCGCGATCCTGATGCAGCTCGCCGCACTCAGACAGTCAGGCCCAGGGCCCGAACGGCGATCGCAGAAACCCGTGGAGGCCATCCACCGCGCCGCCACGCGCATGAACCGCCTGATTCAGGATCTGCTCGACGTCGCGCTCATGGAGGCCGGCCAGTTGACGCTCGAGTGCGCGCGACTCTCTGCAGGTGACGTGATCGCCGAAGCCGTGGACATGCACCGGGCGCTCGCCGTGTCGTCCTCTCTTGAACTTCGAGTCGACGTGGACCCTGATGTGGCCGACGTCTGGGCTGATGGGAATCGACTGCTGCAGGTCTTCGAGAACCTCATTGGCAACGCGATCAAGTTCACGCCGGCAGGCGGCCGGATCACGGCTGGCGCGACCGCGACGGATGAGGGCGTCGTCTTCCGGGTCGCCGATACGGGCAGCGGCATCCCCTCCGACGACCTGCCGCGGGTCTTCGACCGCTTCTGGCAGGCGACCAGGACGGGGCGTCGTGGCGCCGGTCTCGGACTCCCCATCACCAGAGGTATCGTCGAGGCGCATGGAGGACGCATCTGGGTCGAGAGCACGGCGGGGCATGGGAGCACGTTCTTCTTCACCATTCCCAGAGCCGCCGTTGCCGGCGCGGAGCGCCGTTCCGATCACCATCGACCTGGGCGTGCTGCCTGACTGTGGTGTGCCTGTCCGAACCGCCGCTCGTGCTGCTCTACGTCGCCAGCGGGACCGCGATGATCAGCAAGACGCTGCGTGTACCGAAGCTCTAACGACCGAACGATTCGCGCCAACCGCTCGAGCTCCTCATCGGTCGGCGGCGAGAGCGCCGCGCGGGCGATGTGAAAGGCGCTGAAGGGTCCGTCCAGGAACCGGAGCGCGCCGAAGATGTGCTGCCGGGCGGACACGCCCCCCGACGTGAACGTCGCGTCCTTGTGGAACGTCACGGTGTCTCCAGCCATCTGGCAGCGCACAACCCGCGGATCGATGTTGCGCATCCGGTCCACGCTTCGAGCGGCTTCCCGCACGCGCTCCTCCAGGCCCGCCGCAGAGCCCAGGTGGTCGGCGGCGCCGAGTACCTGGCAGAAACTGTCACGGGTGACCGCCGGCCGCACGGCGACAATCTGCGCCTTGATCGCATCGGGAAAGACCTGGAGTGCGATCGGATCGTACAGACCGCCGAGCGCCTGAATATCGACGACGATGGGGCCGGTCGTGAGCACCGCTTCGCCGCCGAGGCCCATGAGATTCGAAAAACGGACGGCGGCGACGCGATCGCCGAACCCGTCGTCTGTTCCGCGACCCGGTGTGCCGAAGGAAGCCGGGTACTGAAACGTGAATCGTCCCTGCGGGTCGCGGTACGTCGCCAGGCCAGGATTTTGAGGGGCGGCGCCGGCGATGGCGGTCACGATCAGCACGGCCCCGATCGACGCAGAGCAGCGCAATGGTGCGTGCAGCATCAGGGATCACGGTAGCATGGGCACTACATCTAGACTCGCCGAGAGGAGAGATATTCGATGAAATGGCTTGCCGCGACGTCGGCCGTTGTGACGTTGAGTCTGCTGTCAGCTTTCGTCAGAACCACGGACAGGAGTGCGACGCTCCTCGCGGCCCAGGCCACGCCTCCCGACGCCGTCGCCGCCGAGCCGGCGCGGTATTCCGTGTTGCACGAGAACGACATCGCCCAGATGGTCCGGGTGAAGTATCCGGCAGGTGCCAGGTCGGTCATGCACAGTCACCCGGCCGGCTGCGCGATCTTCTACAAGGACGCCACACTGAAGATGACGTCGTCGACAGGCGAGGTTCGGACACACGCATATCGGCCGGGCGACGTATCGTGCGGCGACGCACACAGCCACATGACCGAGAACGTCGGGAAGGAGACCGAGTTCATTCAGGTTCACCTGAAGAACAGGAAGACGTTCGATCATCTCCAGACGGGGAGAAGCCTCGTCTATCCCGCTCGAATCACGGCGCCGGATCCAATCGACGCAGACCCGGCGCACTACTTCGTCCAGTTCGAGAACGATGTGGTGCGGCTCGCGCGTATCAAGGTCCCCGGAGGCGTCAAGACCCCGATGCACGCGCATCTCGCCTACTGCATCGTGGAAATCCGCGACATGGAGACCGGAGTCAAGGCCGGCGACGCATCGTGCGGCAACGCCATGGCGCACGAGAGCTTCAACAACGCAAAGAGCGTGAATGAAGCCATCACGATCGAGTTCAAGAATCGTGACAGCTTCAAGTCCTGACGACCGTTAGAGCCCTCGGACCACACTCATTTCCGCTCGCCGAACAGCACGCGGTAATCACGGTTGTTTTCGCAGACGAACTCGAAGATCCGCTTCTGCCGCGCCTCGACGAACCGGAAGCTGCGATTGACCGTCCAGGGAGCGGCAAACACGTTCGGGTCCTCGATCGTGAGCTCGTACTCGACGCCGCCGGCCACGCGCCTGAGGCGCTCCACCGTGTGCAGCGCCTCGGTGTGGCGATAGCCGCTGATCTCCGTCTTGTCGTTGTAGCCAATCGTGTCGATCACCAGCGTGTCGCCGTCCCAGCGACCGACCGAGTCGCCAAGCCATGAGGGATCGGGATCGACCTGATGCGGCTCGCCATCGAGCGGGATGATGCGAAACGTCCCCGGGTACTCGTGGAGGATGACGAGGTAGTTCTTGTTCTGAACGAACTGGAACTCGTACGGCACGCCGAACGAGTTGGGCGGAATCAAGGGCAGGCAATTGGAGGTCGCTCCGGTGTCGAGCGCGCCGCGCGTCACCCGGTACTTCTCGGCTCCCGGCTTCAGCGCGGGCGCCGCGCCACCCCCTCGCCCCCCGAACAGGTTCGACCACCCGAAGATGCCTGAGAAGTCCGGTTTACCTTCAGGCGTGCGCGGGATGTCGGTGCTCGCGCCCGCGGCCGCGCCGGAAGCCGCGGCGACTGGAACCGTGCCGGGGACCGTAACCGTCACCGACTTCGTGACCGTGCCGGCCGTCAGCGTGTAGGTGGTCGTCGCCACTGGCGTGACGCGCTGTGAACCGCGGGGCGCGACGCGGCCGACGCCTGGCTCGATGGTTCCGAAGCCGTTGAAGCCGGTCGGAGACGGCGGATTCTCGATGTGCCAGATCAGAAGCGCCGACCCGCCGGGCTTGATCGTCGCCGGCTCGGCTTCGAAGGTCACGATCCGCGTGACCGGAGCCGGCGCACCGCGTCCCCGTCCGGCTGCCGCCGGCCCCTGCCCCTGCGGGGCCTGCGCGGCGGCTGAATTGAGCGCCCACGAGAGGAAAACGGCAGCGGCGATCGAGGCAGCAAGTCTTTTCAGCACAATCGGATTCTACCGCCCTGGTGCCGTCGAGGCCGGAAGTGCGAGAGCCACGACTTCCACGGCGTCCCCAACGCGCACGGCCACGGCGATGTACTGCCGGCCTGCCTTTGTATACGTGACGGGAAATCCAGTCGTCGGCCCCGGTATCTGAATCTCCGCGACGACAGCGCCGGTCTTCTTGTCCCACGCGCGAAGCACCGGATTCGGGCCTCCCTCGCCGCCTCCGAAGAGCAGCGTGCTGGTGACGAGTAGCCCCGTGCCTCTCGTCGGTGCCCCGGTATTCGGAATCTCCACGCCCTTGAGCCTTGGGTTGTTCCGGATGTTTTCCGGTGTGTTCCCGTGCGGCACCGACCACAGGCGCTCACCCGTCTTCAAGTCGACCGCCACGACACGCCCATATGGAGGCTTGAGGAGCGGAAGGCCAAACACCGTCGGAGCCGGGCCGACAGCCTGGCCCCGCGTGTCGTGATACAGGACGCCCGTCTTCGGCGACCCTTCGGACACCAGCGCGCGGAACAAGGTGTTCTGACTCGTGACATAGAGCACGTCGTCGACCGGATCGACCGCGCCGCCCGGCCAGTTGACACCGCCCACGGCGGACGGCGCAGTCAACGTCCCGAGCTTGCCGTCGGCCGTTTTCGGCAGCGACGACGGCGTATAGAGACCACCGAGGCGGTACTGATTAGCGACGCGAATTGCCTCGGCCTTGATCTCGGGCGTGAAGTCCACGAGGTCGTTCTCGGTGACCCCCTGCAACTCCACGGCGGCCGGCTTGGTGGGAAACGGCTGCGTGGGCGACGTCCACTCGCCTGGCACATCGGATTTCGGCACCGGCCGCTCCTCGATGGGCCATACCGGCTTGCCCGTGACGCGGTCCAGGACGAAGACGAATCCCTGCTTGGTGAGCTGGGCGACGGCCTTGACTGGGCGGCCCTCTACGGTGATGTCAGCAAGGATTGGCGCAGTCGGCGGGTCGAAGTCCCAGATGTCGTGGTGAGTCAGCTGGAAGTGCCAGACGCGCTTGCCCGTCTTCGCCTCGAGCGCAACCACCGAGTTCGCATAGAGGTTGTTCCCCGGGCGATATCCACCGTAGTAGTCGCTCGTCGCGGATTCCGTGGCGATGTAGAACAGACCCAACTCGGGATCCCCGGTGGCCGGCGCCCAGAAGCCGGCGTTCCCGGTGTACAGGTTCGATCGTTCGCGAAGTCCTGGACGGTCCTTCGCCCAGGCGTTCAGACCGCCAGGGACCTCCCACACTTTGGGATCCGCCCTGAGCCACGTCTCGGCACCTTCTTCACCGGCCCGGGGAATGACGTTGAAACGCCACAGCATCTTGCCCGTCCTGGTGTCGTAGCCGATCACGTCACCCGGGATATTCATGGGCCACTGTTCGTTGATGGACGCGTTGGGAAGATTCGGCGTGGAGCCCGTGTGCATCGAGATCGGCGCCACCAGGACGTTGCCCACAATGGCCACGGGAGACGTGTTGGCCACCCGTCCCTCACGAGGCAGTCCCGGCCGCTCGTTCCACCGCAGGTTCGCTGCCAGATCGACAACGCCGTCCTTGCCGAAGCTCGACACCTGTCGCCCCGTCTTCGCGTCGAGCGCGACGAGCATGTAGCTGTTCATGACAACAAAGATCCGCTCGTCGCCCGCACCATCCGTCCAGTAGGTAACGCCGCGGCCAGAGCTTCTCGCGAGCGAATCGATGATGTCGAACCATCTCAGCAACTCGCCCGTCGGGCGCCAGTGCCACAGCAACTGGCCGGTGGCGGCATCGAGTGCCACGACATCGCGATTGATGCCCGCTGTCGTGTACATCACGCCATCGACGATCAGGGGACTGACCTGCATCTGGTTCGCCGGCCGGGGACCGAAGTTCCGCGCCGACCAGCGCCAGGCCACGCGGAGATCGCGGACGTTGGCGGCAGTAATCTGATTCGCCGACGAATACCGCGTCGCGCCGGCATCGCCGCCGAAGAACCGCCATTCGGTCTCGCTGTTGGACGGGCTCGCACCGCTTTGCCCGTCCAAGGTGGCCGACATCCCGATTGCCGCCCCGAGCGCGACAACGGCCAGAAGCACTCTCACTTCACGCACCAACATTCCGGCTCCTTATCGCAGGCGGTCCTACTCTTTGTCCGCAGCCGTTATAGCAGGCATGCCGGCGGCCAGCAACGCTCATCCGCACGACGCGCGGATGCTCCGTGCGCGTCTTTCACACGAGCCACGCTCAGTCGCTCAGCGGCGTATCACCGGCCAGCGGTACGCACTGCGCGGCGTGACGCGGTGGCGCGCCATAGAACAGTTCCTGACCGTTCGGCATCACGGTCATATGCATTCGGGCCGCGTTGGACCCGTCCTTGAAGCGATAACCGCGTACGGTGATGACGTCCCCTTGCTTCAGGCTCTTCCTGTTCCATCCGCAGGTCGTCATGAATTGCGGGCTCGAGCCGCCGATGGTCCACTTTTCGATGGTCCCGTTGGCCGCGACATCGAGCGCGATCATCACGTGCGGATTGGCCCAGGTGAATGCGGTCACGACACCTTGTACCGTGATCCGTTTCGTTTGATCGACGGGCCACTCATGGTGCGCGAGCGACGGACTCGCGGCCACCAGGGATCCGGCCACACCGAGCACAAGCTTCCCCAGCGTTCTCATGACCCTTCCTCCGCCGGCGCTCGCCTGCATGATGCCCCGCCAGTTCGCTCGTCACCGTGTGCCCGCTTGCGCGCGCACCCCGGGCTGCCAGTTGACGACGACCGTCACGAGCGATGCGCCAGTCTCGGTGCTGCCAGCGTTGAAGAGCATCCGCTCGCCGCCCGCGGCGACATCCCAATACCAGTTGTTAATCGTTGCGCCGCCTCCATAGATGGGCGCGGGAAAGAGTACGCGAGACGTGCCGCTCGCCGAGCCGGTCGTCGCCGCGCGCGCGTCGACGCTCATCAACTGCCCGCGGCCCGAGATATAGAGGAGTTCCTTGCCGTCGCTGCCCCAGCGAGGTTGGTAGCCACCCCCACGCGACACGACCCACTTGCGTCCCGTCGACGGCGGGAACCCGCGCACGTACACCTCGGTCGTGCCGCTTTCGTCGGACACATAGGCGACAAAGCGCCCGTCCGGCGAAAACGCGGCGTCGGTCTCGCGGTAGTTCGTCGTGAGGAACGGCTCCGGCGTTCCGGCCTGGGTGCCGGACATCGACACCACCCACAAGTCTTCCTTCGTCCCCGGATCGACGCTCGTATACAGCAGCCACTTCCCGTCCTTCGACCATGAGAGCGGGTACTTCATCACTGCCGATTTCACAATCAGCTGATCGGGGCCGCTGCCGGTCGCGGGTGCGGAGTAGATATCGAAATGCCCGTCGCGGTTCGCGCCGAACGCGACGGTGCCGCCGTCGGGCGACCAAATCGGCTTCACCGTGGCAGTCGGAAACGCCGAGACCTTGACGCTGGATTCGCGTGCGACATCGTGGACCCACGTCGCCGGTCCACCCATGCGAACGACGGCGACCTTCGATCCATCGGGCGAGAGGCTCAGCTCATTGAACGCGTCAGGGGCCCACGCCGTGCCGGTCTGCACTCCCTGGCGATTCATCCACACGAGCCGCCGGCCTTCTCCGGCATCGCTGTAGACGATCGTGCCGGTCTCGGAGGCCGAGAAACCACCAACCCGCTCGGCCACGACCACCGGTTCCCCCGCGAGCTTCAGGGTTCGCGTGTCAAACGTCTGCGCCAGCAAGGCTCCGGCGCTGACGAACAGCAGCTGATCATCGCCGCGACCGTTCGCCGGCACGTACGCGAGGTCGCCTACGCCGTTCGGCGACACCTGCACCGGTGTGCCGGTGCCGTCCAGCGATGCCACGTACACGCCGCTCTCGGTCGAGTAGACGAACCGGCCGCCCGGCAACATATGACTGCCGCCCGTAAGCGAGACCCGTTGGTCGCGCCCGAGTCCGGTTGAAACGCCGCCGTCGGCGGATACCTGTCGCAATCCGCGCGGCGCGGCCACGAAGACAATCCTGTTGTCCCTGGTGCCGAATCCGCCGAGCAGGACACCGGACAAATCGCAGAGCACACGTGGTGGCCCGCCCGATGCGTCGATCCTTGTCAGCTTGCCCGCGGCGTCGAAGATCACGAACCGGCTGTCAGCGGACCAGAACGGGTTGCCCACCGCCGCGTCCGTCGTCGTCAACACGCGCGGAGCAACCGCGTCGAGATCGCGAACGAAGATGCGGTTACCCGCCTGATAGACGATGTGCCGCCCATCGGGTGATACGTTGGGCGTGCCATTGCCGGCCGTGAATTGCGGCACGGATATCTGGAAACGGACGACATCTGCAGCCGGGGCGGAGGGCTCGAGGACGTGCACGGCGGCGACCGCACCTCCCAGCAGGGCGACCACACCCGTGATCGCCCAGGGCACGAGACGGCGCCACGGTGCAGACGGCGTCGATGTCGTGAGTGCGCGTCCGATTGCGCCATCGTCGAGCAGCTCCCAGACGTCGCCGATGTCCCGCACGCGTCGCCGCGGATCCTTGTCCAGGCACTTGCGAAGCAGCTTCCGCAACTGCGGCGGCACCCGTTCCAGCTCGGGCGAGTCTCTGACGATCGACGCCAGCGTCTCCGTGATGTCGTCGCCGGTGAATGGCCGGGTCCCGACGAGCATTTCGTAGAGCACGACACCGAAGGCCCAGATGTCGGCGCGCTTGTCCGCGGTCCGGCCGCGCGCCTGCTCCGGACTCATGTAGGCGGCCGTGCCGAGGATGACGCCGACGTGCGTCATTGCGGGCGATGCCATGGTCGGCGACATCGTCATCGCGGCGGGCGGCGGGCTCGCGATGCCGGGGTCGGTCAGCTTGGCCAGACCGAAGTCGAGCACCTTCACCGTTCCATCGGGCCGCAGCTTGATGTTCGCCGGCTTGAGATCGCGATGGACGATCCCCTGCTCGTGCGCGGCTTCGAGTGCGTCGGCAATCTGGCGCGCGATGGCCAAGGCCTCGTCGAGCGGCAGCGGGCCCTGGGCAATGCGATCAGCCAGGGTGAGCCCGTCCACCAGTTCCATCACCAGCGCGCTGCTGGTATCGCTGACTTCGAGTCCGTAGACCTGCGCGATGTGCGGATGGTTGAGCGACGCGAGCAGCCTGGCTTCGCGTTCGAAGCGCGCCAGGCGATCCGGGTCGTGCGCGAAGGACTCGAGGAGCACCTTGATCGCGACGTCGCGATCAAGGCGGGTGTCGCGTCCGCGATACACGGCACCCATCCCGCCTTCGCCGATCAGCGATTTGACGTCGTACACACCGAGGCGGGTGCCGGCGAGCGAGCTCATTCCGACATGACCGAGGCGAACATGGTGTCAACGGGCTTGCCGGCGAACTCACATGTGCGTGGCACAGCAGAATTGTGGCATAGCTCGAAACGATGGCTGGGGTCAGGGATGGAAGCGTTGACAGATTAAACCACATAGTAGTTTAATCCGACCGCAGGTACGCAGACATGGGCCACCTCGGCGAACTCGAACAACTGATCCTCTTTGCGGTGGTCGCGCTTGGCGACGACGCCTACGGCGGCGCCATCCGGGCTCATATCGAGGAGCGAAGCGGCCGCATCGTCTCGTCTGGAGCGATCAGCACGACGCTGGGCCGGCTGGCGGAGCGGCGCCTGGTCGCCGGGCGCGTCGGCACGCCCGTATCTGGACGCGCCGGTCGCCCGCGGAAGCACTACGCACTGACACCGGCGGGCGCGCGTGACCTGCAGGAGAGCTACACGACGATTCGCGCGATGGCGGGCGGCCTCTTGCAGCGCCTCGGCGCCCTGGCGGAGCAGGAGAGTTGACACCACGCCGGTCGCGCATCGGACGGCTCCTCGCGGCCTGGTTCATCCGCGGCTCCGAGGCGCCATTCATTCTGCGTGACCTCGATGACTCCTTCAATCACGACGTGACACGCGGCCTGGCGCCCGCCGACGTGCGCCGCCGCGATCTCAGGAACATCCTTGCGTCGGCGTGCAGCGTCTGGGCAGAGTCGCTGCGGCCGTCGGCGTGGCGCCCGTCCCTGGTCGACGTCCGGCTGGGGCTCCGGGCGATTGTCCGGACGCCCGGGCTCAGCCTCGTCGCCGTGTGCGCGCTCGCTATCGGAATCCCGGTCGGCCTGGCGCCGATGCATGCGGTCGACGCGCTCGAACGACCGTTGCCCGGCGATCCCGACGGTCGCATCCGCACGCTCTGCTACTGGCGCGACACCGTCCACGAACATGCCACCGCGGGCGACTACTCTCTCTGGCGGACATCCCTCCGGTCGTTCGGCGCGCTCGCGGCCTACCGGCTGACTACGGTCAACGTTGACATGGGCGGGGCCGGTCTCCCGGTACCGGGCATCGAAACCACTGCCTCGACGTTCGATATTCTGCGCACCCCCGCGCTGCTGGGCCGGGTCCTGCGCGCCGACGATGAGAGGCCGGGGGCGCCCGGCGTCGTCGTCATCGGACACGACCTGTGGCGCGCGCAGTTCGGGGGCGACGCAGATATCGTTGGCCGTCCTCTCCTGATCGGCGGCGCGCCAGTCTCGGTCGTCGGCGTGATGCCGCCGGCATTTCGGTTCCCGACGTCGCACCAACTCTGGATGCCTCTGCGCATCCCGGAGGATGGCGGCGGTCCGCGTTCCGGCACGACCCTCGTCGTATTCGGCAGGCTCTCCGATGGCGTGACCCCCGACTCCGCCCGGGCCGAACTTCAGACGCTGACGAGTTCCCTGGCAGCCGGGGACTTGTCCCGCCGAAGCTCCGCAGGCGCGAAGGCGGACCCTGACTCGTTCGATCGGCTTCGCGCCGCAGTCCTTCCTGCCTGGCACC
>DATLLJ010000094.1:0-18439 GCA_035537875.1 Vicinamibacterales bacterium
AACACGAAGTGGTGGTGCAGACTATAAACGGTGTGGGCGGCTCGACGCAGTTCGCGCATAGCCGGCCATCGTATCGCAAGCCTCCTGAAGGCTTCGCCTGAAGGCGAGGGGTTTCACCCATCCCAGACAGGGACTCTAAGCGCGCGCCGAGCGGGGGTGAAGGTGACCGAAGGACGCGTCCGGCGAACGTCACGCCTGGTCCGTGAGGTACAGGGCGACACCCTGACGACCGAGCGCCTGGTGCGGCGGCGCTTCGCCTCGACGCCGGCGGTGAGCGATCGGCGTCAGGCCGGGGCCGCGTCGTTGCTCCCGGCCGACCTGCTGGAAGAGGCGGTCCGCCGGCTGGGGAACGTCGCGATTATCCTGTTCGTCGTGGGGGTCCTGTTTTTCGCGATGTACCACCTGGTGCAGACGGGGCCGGCCGCCGTGCCTTCGAGACTCGACTGGGCCATCCTGTCGGTGATGTCGGCGCTGTCTCTGGGTGTGTACGGCCTGTCGCGATGGCCGCGCGTGGCGCCGCAGGTCGTGCTCGACATCGGTTTGGTGTACGAGGTCCTGTTCGCCTTTTGCGCGGCTTCCCTGGCCAACCAGACGCCCCTGCCGGCGGAGCCGGGGCCGGCCCAGTTCGCCCCGACGGCGGTGATCATACTGATCTTCCCGCTGGTGGTGCCGATGACGCCCGGCAAGGCGTTGCTGGTGAGCCTGGCGGCGGCGGCCACGGATCCCCTGGCGATGGGGCTGCTGGTCCTGGCCGGGGTGCTGCCCCAACCCGATCCCATCGCGACGGCGCTCCGCGAGGGCCCGAACTTGCTGGCCGTGCTGCTGGCATTCCTCACGGCCGGCACGGTCTACCGGCTGGGCCGCAAGGTGAGTCACGCCCGCGAGCTGGGGAGCTATCGGCTCGTGCGCAAGCTGGGCGAGGGCGGCATGGGCGAGGTCTGGGAGGCCGAGCATCGCATGCTGGCGCGGCCGGCGGCCATCAAGCTCATCCGGGCGAGCGCCCTCGGGACCGACGGCGGCCAGGTGCAACTCCGGCGCCGCTTCGAGCGCGAGGCTCGCGCCACGGCGCTGCTGCACTCGCCGCACACCGTGAGCCTGTACGACTTCGGCGTCTCGGACGACGGCGACTTCTTCTACGTGATGGAGCGGCTCGAGGGGGTCGACCTGCAGCGCCTAGTGGAGCGCTTCGGGCCCTTGCCCCCCGCGCGGGCCGTGTCGCTCTTGCGCCAGGCCTGCGAGTCGCTGGCGGAGGCACACCTCCAGGGGTTGGTACACCGCGACATCAAGCCGGCGAACCTGTTCGTATGTCGCCTGGGGCTGCGTGTCGACCACGTCAAGCTGCTGGATTTCGGTCTGGTGCGCCGGCAGACCACCCAAGAGCACACGAGCGCGGCCAGGCTGACGCTCGAGGGCGCGGCCGTGGGGACGCCGGCCTATCTCGCCCCGGAGCTGGCACTCGGCGTCGCCGAGGCGGACGGTCGGGCCGACCTGTACGCGCTGGGCTGCGTCGGCTTCTGGCTCCTCACCGGACGCACCGTCTTCGAGCGGCGGGGCGCGATCGAGATGGCCATGGCCCACATCGAGTGCCCGCCCGAGCCGCCCAGCCGGTTCGCCGAGATGAACGTGCCGGCCGTGCTCGACGCGATCGTGCTGCGCTGCCTGGCCAAGGATCCCGCCGAGCGGCCGCAGAGCGCGCAGGAGCTGGAGCGAGCGCTGGCGGCCGTACCCCTCGCCGAGCCCTGGACCGACGACCAGGCGCAGCGGTGGTGGGACAAGCACTTGCCCAAGGCGACGCCGTCGTGAGGGGGAGGGGCTGACGAGGGTCTGAGAAGGGGCCTGCATGGGGTGCTCTGGTCCTATCTCCAACAGCATCCGACCGGTCGCGTTTTCACGGCGCCATTCGACGTGATTCTTTCCGATTTCGACGTCGTCGAGCCAGATCTGCTCTATCTCTCACGCGAACGCATGGCGCAGATTGAGACGTCGCCATGGGTGAGGGGCGCTCCCGACCTCGTCGTCGAGATCCTGTCGGAGAGGACGATAGCCAATATTAGTGGGGTGTCCGACTTCCGCAAGAATCATTCTCTCAGGGTGCCAATCGAGGAATTTGCTCAGCATTTCCGCACGAGACGCGAACATGCCACACGAGCCGCGACGACACGTTCCCCTCTAGATTTGACTCAGATTTAACAGGGTCGACATCGACACGAAACCGTGCGCAGGCAGGCTCTAGTGCAGGAGTCTGTCTCGACGGCAGCCGCATGGCCAAGCATCGCATCCTAATCGTCGAAGATGAGCGGGACATTGCCGGGCTCATCAAGCACACGCTCGAGCGCAATACCGACAGCGAGGCGGAGATTGTCGGCAGCGGCGATACAGCGCTGAAGGCGATGACCGAGCGGCCGCCGGATCTGCTGATCCTCGACTTGAACCTGCCGGTGCTGAGCGGCGTCGAAGTCTGCCGCATCGTCAAGGCACGCTCGGACCTCAGACAGGTCCCCATCATCATGCTCACGGCTCGCACGAGCGAGGACGATCGCGTGTCCGGCCTCGAGCTCGGCGCCGACGACTACATCACGAAGCCTTTCAGCCTGCGCGAGCTCACGGCGCGCGTCCGGGCGGTGCTGCGCCGCGTCGCCGACACCGCCGACCGCCCGCCCGCCGGCGTCTATCGCGATGCGCACCTCGTCGCCGACTTCGACGCCGTCTCGGTGGCGGTGGACGGAACATCGGTGCGTCTGACACGCCGCGAGTTCGAGCTCCTCCACTACCTGGTCCAGAACAAGAATCGCGTCATCTCGCGCGATCGACTGCTCGAGCGTGTGTGGGGATACGATCGGTCGATCGAAACGCGCTCGGTGGACGTGCACGTCGGCCGGCTGCGCAGCAAGCTCCGCGTCTCGGGGCGGCAAATCGAAACGGTCGTGGGTCTCGGCTATCGGTTCGTCGACGAACAGGCGAACTAGCCGGAAAGCGTTCTCAGCGCCGGAGGCTCTTGAGCATCCTCGGCGGAAGGAACCACCGAAGCTCGCCTGGACCCGAGGGCGGCAGCGTTTCAACGTCGATGCGGCACATCGCGCCTTTCTTGAAAGGGATGGCGTGCCGCGAGCCGATGAGGCGCGCCGCCAGCTCGCCAATCCCCGGCTCGTGGCCGACGAGGGCGATTCGCTCGCGCTTGACGAACTTCTCGAGGTCGGTGAGCACTGCGGCATTGCTGCCGCCCGGCGCCAGCGAATCGAGGGTCGTGATGGTGGGGTGGGTCTCGAGTCCCCCGGCGATGATCTCCGCGGTCTGCTTGGTGCGTACGAGGGGACTCGAAACGATGACATCGAACGACACGCCCAGTCGCGCGAGTCCCCTGGCGGCCCCTCGCAGTTTCGACATGCCTTTCGCCGTCAGCGGGCGCTTGCCGTCGTCGGGCCA
The DNA here is from genome assembly GCA_035537875.1 of Vicinamibacterales bacterium. GTDB lineage: Bacteria > Acidobacteriota > Vicinamibacteria > Vicinamibacterales > CAVVIG01 > DATLLJ01. The sequence goes on from DATLLJ010000094.1 coordinate 3,424, forward strand.
GGCGTCGCCCCGTTCCTCTGACACGCCGTGTCGAATGAGATAGAGCTCAATCATGTGAAGCAGCTGACGGTCAGCTTCGCGCCGTCGTCTGATGCCTGACGTCCTGAACGCGACCCGACAACTCCGAGCAGAGCGCCATGAGTGCGGCCACTTCACGGACGTAGCGGCCGTGAAGCCGTCGGCACTGGTCCTCGATTGATGTCACGAGCCCATCGAGCTCTCGCCAGACGTTGATGTCAGGCGGAATCAACGAGGCCTGCTCGTGGCGGATGCGATCGATGAGCACCTGGAGATCGTGGAGACGGCCAAGCACGTTTTGTGTCCGCCGAAGCAGTCTGAGCTGCGGCCCCTGCTGCGCGCCGGCGAGTTCGTGGTCGAGCTCCAGTGCGTAACGCAGCTTCTTCACGGCAATTCGCACCGCGTGCAAACGGTCCGGGAGATAGACGGTGCCGGCGTGCGCCATCGACCGCTCGAGCGTAGACGCGCGACGCCCCACCCGCGCCTCAATCGCCCAGCGGTGTGAGCGGCGATGGTTCGATGTCTCACTTTTGCCGGCTCCAGCGGCACGGCGGCCGGGCGCACGGCGCCGTTCGAGCGTGCGCACCACCTTCTCGAGCTTCGCGCCGACGCGGCGGAGTTCCCGCATCTGGCTCTTCGCGATATGCCGCTTACGCGTCCGCCGTCGGTCAGCCTCGATGGCGGCGCCGACCCGCTCCAGGACGATGTCGGAATGCCGACCGGATCCCCGCACCTCGCTCACGATCCCGATCAGTACGTCCAGCTCACGGACTCTTCCCAGTCGTTTGGTGATCTTGCGCAGCCGTCGGCCGAGTCTGTCCACCAGATCCGCATCCAGGGGCAGCACCGGCAGGACCTCTCGAAGCCGCCTTGAAGCCACACGCGCCCGGTGGACGCCGTTCGTGTCTCCTTCTTCGACGGCGTGTAACATTCGGGTGAAACGCGTGAGGCGCCTGGCCAGGAGGTCGTGTGGCTCTAACGGGCGGGGCATGATAATAGGGAGGGGTCCCGGAGACAGGAATTATAGCCGAGAGCGTTTATTCGCACTTTTTCCTAAGAAAACACAGCCATGCGCATCGCCGCCATCGACATCGGCACCAACTCGCTTCACATGATCGTGGCGCGGGTTCGGCCCGATTTTTCGTTCGAAATCATCGATCGGGAAAAGGAAATGATCCGGCTCGGGGCCGGCGGTCTGGACGGGCGGGCTCTGACGCCCGAAGCGATGCAGGCCGCGCTCCAGGTACTCTCGAAGTTTCGGCGGTTGGCGGAATCCCACCGCGTGGACCGCATCATCGCCGTCGCGACGAGCGCCGTGCGCGAGGCCGAGAATGGCGGCGCGTTCCTTCAGAGCATTGTCAGGGAGACACGGATTCGCGCGCGCGTCATCTCGGGAACCGAAGAGGCCCGGCTGATCCATTTGGCGGCCGTGTACGGCGTCGGCAACCCGTCCGAAACCGCCGTGGTCGTCGACATCGGCGGCGGAAGCGTGGAGATTACGCGCGGGGTCGGCCCGAACGTCGAATCCGGCCGCAGCTTCAAGCTCGGCGTCATCCGCCTGACCGAGCGGTTCGTCAAGAGCGACCCGCTCGTGCCCAGGGACGAGCGCAAGCTCGTCAGGCACATCGACGACGAGGCGGGCGAATATCTCGATGAGATCGCCCGCGCCGGCTTCGATCGAGTCATCGGCACCTCGGGCACGATACTGAGCCTGGGGGGCCTTGCCACGGGCCTGCACGGGCGGTCGGCCGGCGCCTCGCTCCGCAACCGGCGCGTCAGCGCCAAGCAGCTGCGCCGCGTGAAGAAAGAGCTGGTCGATCTCAGCCTGGAGAAGCGCGTTCGGGTGCCCGGCCTCGAGCCGCGGCGGGCCGACCTGTCCGTGGCGGGCGCCGTGCTGCTCGACGTCATTCTCCGGCGTCTCGACGCCGAGGCGATCACCCTCTGCGACATGTCGCTGCGCGAAGGTCTGGTACTCGACTACATCGCGCGTCATCGGAAGGAAATCGCGCAGGCCGATCGCTATCCCGACATCCGCCGCCGCAGCATCGTCGAACTGGCGGAGCGCTGCAACTACTGGCCGGAGCACGCCGCGCAAGTGGCCCGCCTGTCGCTCGCGATCTTCGAACAGACGCGCGCGGTGCACGCGCTGACCGACCGCGAGCGTGAGTGGCTCGAATACGCGGCGCTGCTGCACGATATCGGCGTGCACATCAGCTACGAGAGCCATCACAAGCACTCGTTTTACCTGATCAAGAACGGGGATCTCCGGGGATTCGAACCCGAGGAGGTCGATACGATCGCCCTCGTCGCGCGGTACCATCGACGCGCCACACCGAAAACCCGACACGACGGTTACGGCGATCTGCCGCGCAAGCGGCGGCGCATCGTGCGAACGCTGGCCGCCATCCTGCGGCTGGCCGAAAGCCTGGACCGCAGCCACGCTCAGAGCCTCTCGGGCGTCGAGCTGCACGATCGGGGCGAAGACGCCCTCCTGCAGGTCCGTGTCAACGGCGACGCCGAGCTCGAGTTGTGGGCCGCGGCGCGACACGCCGCCCCATTCGAACGGCTGTTGGGGAAACCGATTCGGGTCGAAGCTAGCGTGCAAACATATGCTGAACAATCTGACGACGCCTCACGAGTATCCGGGAAAGCTGTTCGTCGTAGAAGGGATCGACGGGTCCGGGAAAACGACGCAGCTGGCCCTCCTCGCCAAGTGGCTGAGCGCAGGGGGTCATCGAGTGTTCGTCACGGAATGGAACTCGTCCGTTCTGGTGAAGGCAGCGACGAAGACCGGGAAGAAAAAGAACGCGCTGACTCCGATGACGTTCAGCCTGCTGCACGCCACGGACTTCGCTGATCGGCTGCTTTACAAGATCATCCCGCCGCTGAAGGCCGGCATGATTGTTTTGGCCGATCGTTACGCCTACACGGCGTTCGCCCGGGACGCGACGCGGGGCGTCGACCGTCAATGGGTGCGAGAGCTCTACAGTTTCGCCGTCCGCCCCGATCTCGTCCTCTACTTCCGTGTGCCGATCGACGTCTCGCTGGATCGGCTGATGGCGCGGCGCGTCAAGCTGAAGTTCTACGAAGCCGGCATGGACCTCGGCTGGAGCACGAATCCAGCGGACAGTTTCAGACTGTTCCAGGGAAAGGTGCTAGGGGAGTACGATCGGCTCGTCAACGAGTACGGGTTGGAGGTCGTCAACGCGGTGGGCAGCATCACGGATCAGCAGCGGGTGGTGCGGAATCTCGTCACGAGGCACATCGAGACCAAACAGCTGGAGGCGACCGATGACGAGCCCGTCTGATCCGAACATGCATCCTCTGCTCGAGCCCGGATCACTCGAGGACGGCGTCGGGGCTAACGGGCACATCCAGCCCGGCCGCTACTACGGCCAGGGCATCCCGTACCTGCCCATCGACGGCTACCCCGGCAAACTCATCGCCATCGAGGGGACCGACGGCGTGGGTCGCAGCACGCAGATTCAGCTTCTCCGCGAGTGGCTCGAAATCAAGGGCTACGGCGTCGTCGAGACGGGATGGACGCGCTCGCCGTTGATGCAGCCGACCATCGAGCTGGCCAAGTCGAGCAATACGCTGAACAAGCTGACTTTCGTGCTGCTGTACGCCACCGACTTCGCCGATCGGCTGGAAAAGGAAATCATCCCGGCGCTCAAGGCCGGCTTCGTCGTCCTCTCGGACCGCTATGTCTTCACCGCGATGGCGCGCGCCGGCGTACGCGGCGTCGATCGTCAGTGGCTTCGAAATCTCTACGGCTTCGCGATCGCGCCCCACATGGTCTTCTACCTCAAAATCGACGTGGACAAGCTGATCGGACGCGTTCTTCAGTCGCGCGGGATGGACTTCTGGGAATCCGGGATGGACCTGAAAACCGGCGACGACATCTACGACAGCTTCCGCACTTATCAGTCCCGGTTGCTGCGCGAGTACACGTCGATGGCCGACGAGTTCCATTTCAGGGTCCTCGATGCGCGGCGCCGGATTGACCGGATCCAGGAGGAGTTGCGCAAGCAGGTGGCGGCGTTCCTCGAGGCGGAGGAGAAACCAGCCGAGAAACCTGGTGAGACCGTGCTCAGCCGGTGAATGAAGACGGTGCGGTGCTGGCGGTCTAGCGAGCCGGCGCCTTCGATCGAAACACGACGTCGTTGTAGCTCTTGATCTGGCCGTTGTCGAACGCGTCGAGCGTCCCTCGAATCGGATCCAGCAGCGTCAGCAGCCCGGCATCATTGTGCGTGAAGTAGGTCCGGATGAACAGACTGCCGTCACCAATCGGCAGCGAGGACACATTTCGAATGAAGCTGCCCCAGCTGTTGCTCTTGAACAGGTATTCCTCGACGTTCGACAGGTAGAACGTCGTGACCGTCGCACCGTGTTCGGCGAGGTAGCGGCCCACTCCGCGAATGGCTCGCCCGCCGGCAAAGTCGCCGACGACGGGCACAATCAAGTTCTTCGTTTGATACGCCTTCAGCGTCAGAAAGGCTGCCTCTGACGCCAGGTAACTGTGATTCCGGCCCTCGAGGTCGGTCTGGGCCATCAAATCCGCGTAGGAGGGAATCCAGGAGCCTCCACCGAAGTTGCCTTTCAGATCGGGCCCCCCGAGATACAGAGACCGGTAAATCTCGGCGATGCCACGCTCGTCGTCGTCGCTCAGCGGAAATCCATGGGTCTCCTTCAACAGCTCGACCATCGCCTCGAGGTTGGACCGCGCCAACGCGTCAGACGGCGACATGTTCGTGTAAGCGGTGAAGAGTTCCCGAGGTGTCGAATCCGGGCCAGTTCCGCCTGGGCGGGGGCGCGCGAAGAGGCGCGACATGAATTCGGTGCGATCCGCCGAAAGCTCGACCAGCGCCTTGTACGTGAGATGGAGCAGCAGGTTCTGCCGCCTGATATCGACGATGAACGCGATTTTCGGTTTGAGAGACGCGATGTAGGTAAAGTTCTGTTCGGGGCCCACGCCGATATAGGCGGCCTGCTCGTGTCGTTGAAGCTCTGGAATCACCTGTTGGAACGCGATCTCGTTCGACACCCGGTTGTCGGTGGCGAAGCTGCCGCCGGGTTCGGACAGACCTTCGACCATCGCCCAGAAGTCGCGATCGTCGATTTTCGCCGGCAGCGACTGAGCCGCCGCGCCACAGTAGAGGGCGAGGGCGAAGCAGAAGGCGGCGACGGTGGAGCGAGCAGCTCGGAAGCTCATCGGCGTTACACGGATTTTACCTGTCCGAAACCGACTGGAAACGCCCAAAGGATACCGTCAAACTGGATGCTCTTGCAGGAGCCAGCCGCCAGAATCCATCCGGGACCGGAGCCTAAGCCCTCCCCTTCAGTTCCCGAGGCGACCGCGTCCGCCCAGCCGAAGATCGACGTCGCAGGGATGAACTTCTATTACGGCGACCACCGGGTGCTCCATGACGTGACCGTCAAGATGATGCCCAACCAGGTGACGGCGCTGATCGGGCCATCAGGTTGTGGCAAGTCCACCTTTCTCCGGTCGCTCAACCGGATGAACGATATCATCCCCGGCACCCGCGTCGAAGGATCGGTCTGCATCGACGGACGGGACATCTACGACGCCTCGGTGGATGTCGTGGACCTGCGACGGCGCGTCGGGATGGTGTTCCAGAAGTCGAACCCTTTCCCGAAGTCGATCTTCGAGAACGTCGCGTACGGTCTTCGCATCAACCGCATGACCGCTTCCCGGGCCGAGCTCGGCGGCCGCGTCGAGTCGAGCCTGAAGGCTGCCGCGCTCTGGGACGAGGTCAAGGATCGGCTCCACACGTCGGCGCTCGCGCTTTCCGGCGGACAGCAGCAGCGTTTGTGCATCGCGCGCGCGCTGGCGATTGAGCCAGACATCCTGTTGATGGACGAGCCAGCCTCGGCGCTCGATCCCATTGCGACGCAGCGGATCGAGGAGTTGATTTATCAGCTGAAGAGCACGTATACGATTATCATCGTGACGCACAACATGCAGCAGGCCGCGCGCGTCTCGGACGTGACGGGGTTCTTCTGGCTCGGCCGCCTGATCGAATGCGACCGGACCAACCGGATCTTCACGGCGCCGCGCGAGAAGCTGACAGAAGACTACGTCACGGGAAGGTTCGGATAAGTGGCATCGGGCGACCGCGTCATTCCTCATTTCCGTGAGGAGCTGGAGCAGGCCAAAGCGCGGCTGCTCGAGATGGGTGGGCTGGCCGAGGAGGAAGTACGTCTGTCGATCCAAGGGCTGGTCGAGCGGGACCACTCCCTGCTCGAACGGGTCATGCGGGGCGATGGGCCGCTGAACTCGCTGCACATCGAGATCGACAATCGCTGTTTCATGCTGCTGGCGCTGCACCAGCCGATGGCCGCCGATCTGCGCACGATCGTCGCCGCCGTGAAGATCAACACGGACCTCGAGCGCGTGGGCGATCTGGCCGTCAACATCTCCGAGGCGGCGACGCGCTACCTGCAGCATCCGCAGGTCAAGCGGTTGATCGACATCCCGAACATGGCGCGCATCGCCCAGTCGATGCTTCGCGATGCGCTCGACGCGTTCGTGCGCCTCGACAGCGCGCTCGCCCAGCGCGTCCTCGACGAAGACGACAAGCTGGATGCGCTCAAGACGCAGATCTTCCGCGAGCTGCTGACCTACATGCTGCAGGATCCGGGCACGATCGAGCCCTCTCTCGATCTCATCCTGATTTCGCGCCATCTGGAGCGCATCGGCGATCACGCCACCAACGTCGCCGAGGACGTCATCTTCATCGTCTCGGCGCGCGACGTACGCCACCACGCCACTGACAGGTGAAATTGCTTCATCTGGTCATCTGGTCAATTCACGACCAAACCCCTTCAATCCCCCAATCCAATGCCCAGATGACCAGATGACTAGATGCCCCAATTCGGGTATCTATGTGGGGTGTCTCTTTGCGCCTTCTGCGGCCGCCATCCCGTCGAGGCCCGCTGGCGGCCGTTCTGCAGCGAGCGATGCAAGCTGCAGGACCTGGCGCGGTGGGCCGACGGCTCGTACCGCATTCCGGCCGAAGCGGTCGCCGGCGAGGATGAGCACGACGGGCACGAACCACAAAAGGACGAACCCCCGGAGTAGCGTTGACAGTAAACTACATGGCTTGTTCCGGCCGTCGCCGGCAACCAGGCCCCGTCCAGTCGAACTCTGCCATGACTGATACGCTCAGCGTCGTCGACAATCGAACCGGGAAGAAGTACGAGCTGCCGATCCAGGATGGGACCATTCGCGCCATGGACCTGCGGCAGATCAAGGCGGGGCCGGAGGACTTCGGGCTGATGACCTATGACCCGGCGTTCATGAACACGGCCAACTGCCGGAGCGCAATCACCTACATCGACGGCGATAAGGGCGTGCTCCTCTATCGCGGGTACCCGATCGAGCAGCTGGCCGAGACGAGCGACTATCTCGAGACGGCTTACCTGATTGTCTTCGGCGAGCTGCCCACGGCGTCGCAGCTGAAGACGTGGACGCACGAAATCTCGCGCCACACGATGCTGCACGAGAGCACCAAGAAGTTCATGGAGGGATTCCAGCACGACGCGCATCCGATGGGCATCTTCCTGAGCACGGTGGGCGCCCTGTCCACTTTCTATCCGGACGCGCGGCAGATCTTCGACGAATCGTCCCGCCTGCGGCAGATCCATCGCCTCATCGCCAAGGTCCCCACGATCGCGGCCTACGCCTTCAGGCGCGGCATCGGCTGGCCCTATGTCTATCCGGACAACGATCTGAGCTTCACGGCCAATTTCCTCTGCATGCTGTTCCGAACCACCGAGCTGCGGTACCACTCGAACCCGGTGCTGACGCGTGCCCTCGACGTGCTGTTCATCCTGCACGCCGATCACGAGCAGAACTGCAGCACGAGCGCGATGCGGAACATCGGCAGCTCCCACGTCGATCCGTACTCGGCGCTGGCCGGCGCGGCCGCCGCGCTCTACGGTCCGCTGCACGGCGGCGCCAACGAAGCGGTGCTCCGCATGCTCAACGAGATTGGCTCGGTGGCCAGAGTCCCTGAGTTCATCCGGCGGGTGAAATCGGGAGAGGGACACAATCGGCTGATGGGATTCGGGCATCGCGTCTACAAGTCGTACGATCCCCGGGCGAAGGTGATCAAGCGGATGGCCGACCTCGTCTTCGACGTCACCGGGAAGAATCCGTTGCTCGAGATCGCATTGGAGCTCGAACGGATCGCCCTGCAGGACGAGTACTTCGTCAGCCGCAAGTTGTATCCCAACGTCGATTTCTACTCGGGTCTCATCTATCAGGCGATGGGCATGCCGGTCGAGATGTTCCCGGTGCTGTTCGCCATTCCGCGCACGGCCGGCTGGGTCGCCCAGTGGCAGGAAATGCTGCTCGACGCCGAGCAGAAGATCGCGCGTCCCCGACAGATCTACAAGGGGTCGCCGCGCCGAGACTACGTCCCGAGAGAGAGGAGAGCCTGAGGGTTCAAGTGCAGATTGCAGGGTGCAGATTGCAGATTGGCGGCTCTCTCCGTGTGCGCAAGGCGATCTGCTGTGCGGCCCTCGTCGCGCTCGCCGTCGCTGCCGGCTCGGGGCAGGCGGCCGGCCCGGCCTTCGACTCGAACCGCGCCTGGGAACACCTGCGCCAACTGGTCTCCATCGGACCGCGGCCGGCAGGGTCGTCAGCACTCGAGCAGGCCCGCAAGTACATCAGGAGCCAGCTGTCAGCCTCCGGCGTTGATGTCACTGAGCAGGTTTGGGACGCGCAGACGCCGGTCGGTACAGTCCGCATGGTCAACCTGATCGCCACCATCCCCGGTCAGCGGGCCGATCGCATCGTCGTCTCCGGACATTACGACACCAAGTTGTTCCGCAACGCCAGGTTCGTCGGCGCCAACGACGGTGGCTCGAGCGCCGCCTTTCTCCTCGAAGCGGCACGGGTTCTCAAGGCACGCCGAAACCCGCTGACCATGGAGATCCTCTTCCTCGACGGCGAAGAGGCCTTCTGTGAGAACTGGAACGACTGCAGCCGGCCTGGCGCTCCCGACAACACGTACGGCAGCCGGCATTACGTGGCGACGGCGAAGCAGCGCGGCACGCTCGGCGCAATCAAGGCGAACATCCTCATCGACATGGTCGGCGACCGGGATCTGCGCTTGAAGCGCGATCTCAATTCCACGCCGTGGCTGACCGAGATTGTCTGGGCGGCGGCGCGACGCCTGAAGCTCGACGCGTACTTCGTGTCCGAGGCGACCGAGATCGAAGACGACCACATCCCGTTCATCGAGGCGAATGTCCCTTCGGTGGATCTCATCGATCTCGAGTACCCAGCGTGGCACACGCCCCGCGACACCCTCGATGAGGTCAGCGCCCGGAGCCTTCAGGTGGTTGGCGACACGCTCCTCGCGGCGCTGCCGCAGATCGAAGCGCGACTCAGATAATTGCAGGATTGCAGAATTGCAGAATTGCAGAAGGGATCCGGAAAGTGGAGAAGGAGGGATCCGGAAGGTGGAGAAGGTGGGATCCGGAAAGTAGAGAAGGTGGGATCCGGAAAGTAGAGAAGGACGCTCCACTTCCCCCACTTCCCAACTTCTTCCTTCCTTCACTTTCTTCACTTTCTTCACTTCCTGCAATCCTGCAATTCTGCAATCCTGCAATTCTCAAAAGGAGAGTCGCAGGCCGAACTGCATTTCGCGCGGGCTCTTCGCGCTGAAGATCCGGCCGAAGTTCGCGTTCCCGAATATGCGGTTCGGTAAGTCGAAGTTCGCCCGATTGAACAGGTTGAAGACCTCCCACCGGAACTCGAGCTGCGACGCGCTCCCAACGGTCCACGTCTTGGCCAGCGCGAAATCGACGTTTGCGTACCCGGGGCCAATCACACTGTTTCGTCGTGCGCTGCCGAACGTGAAGGGCTCCTGCAGGACGAACGCTGACGTGTCGAACCAGCGCTCGGCCGTCCGCTCACCCCCGGGGAGATTCGGCTCACCGATCTGATCGGGACGCTGGGCCGGGCCGGCGCCGATGTTGGCGCGATCGACGCTCAGATTCACCGTGAAGGGCGCGCCGGCCTGGGCGACGAACACGAGGTTTGTGCGCCAGCCGCCCAGCAGTGCTTCGGCCAGGCCACGCGTCCCCTGGAAGAACGGCACCTGGTAGACGCCGCTCGCGACGAACTGATGGCGGTGATCGAAGCTCGACAGCGCCCATTCCCCGGTCTCGTCGAAGATATTTCGCACGTTCTGGGGCATGTTCGTTTCCGACTCCGTCGGACCCGGACTCGACGCGTCGTCTCTCGACTGCGACAGCGTGTAGCTGACGTTGTAGGCGAAGTTTCGAGCGAGGCGCCGCTCCACCCGGAACGTGAGACCGTGGTAAATGGACTTGCCGTCGAATCGAATCGCATTGATCCGACTCAACTGCGGGATGGGTCGGCGCGACTGGATGGGCCCTGGACCGGGCTCCGGAACGTTGTGAACCGTCCCGTTATCCGCCCCGAGGGTCCACGTCCCCATGTATGAGATCTCGGCCATCGTTGTCGGCAGCAGCTGATACTGCAGACCGCCGCTCCACGTCTGGCTGTACTCGACGTTGAAATCGAAGTCCATGATGGTGCCACCGAGGGTGCCTGTGGCATCGCTCGTCAGGATGGTGGCGGTCGGGAGAGTCGGGACGCGCACGTCGAGCGGCACGTCCACCTGCTTCGTGAAAAAGAACGGCAGGTTGCGCGCAAAAGCCGTTTGCACGCTGTAGGCCCATTGATTCAGAAAGATGCCGTAACCTCCCCGGATGACGGCACGCGCATCATCGAGCGACAGCGCGAAGCCGAGACGCGGCGCCAACCGCACTTTGCTCGGATCCATCAAACCGCGGCCCCAGCCAATGGATTCCGACGTCACGTACGAAATCGGAATCAAGGGCAGCAGCTCGTCCGCGCTCGAATCGATGGCGCCGTTTTCGTCGCTGGCGATGACAAACCGGCCCGGCGGCGTGACGTCGATCGAGGACAGACGATTGTTCACGTCGTACATGTGCTGGTTGTACTCGTACCGGAGACCGAAATTCACGGTCAGGTTCGACCGCGCCTGCCAGTCGTCCTGTGCGTAGAGGTGCAGCCAGTTGGTTCGGCCGTTCTCGTCGCCCCGCCCGATGCCAGAGACGGCAGACGTCGGATAACCCAGGAGGAAATCGGCGAAGGCGTCGCCCGTGAATTGTCCCGTGTACGTGAACGCGCCGCGTGCGTTGTCGGGTTGCTCGGGCCTCAGCTTGAGGCGGAAATAGTAGGCACCGAATTTGATGCGATGCGCGCCCCGATCGAGCGTGACGTTGTCGAACAGCTCCAGCTGCTGGTTGTCACGGGTCGTGAAGATGGTGGGATCGCCGAACGTGTTGTAGAGCCCACCCGTCGAAATCTGCGGAAAGCCCATGTCCCGCGGGTCGCTGGTCACCCCAAGGAGCCCGACCTGCTGCGCGAACGGGTTGCCCCGATTCAAGCTGATCTGGCCGCCCCCGACCGTCATCCAGCCGAAGCGGACCTCGTTCAGCACGGAGGTGCCGAACACCCGCGAATGGCTCGTCACAAAGTTCCGTGTTCTTGTCGTCAGCGAGCGCCCGAATCCGGGCACCAGAGTCTCCTGAAGCGCACTGGTGCCAAATGGCTGGAGCTCGTCACCGTCGAACGTGCTGAAGCGCGCGAACAGCTGGTCGGCATCGGTCAACGCGTGGTCGAGACGCAGGCTGAACTGATCGAGATCGCGATCCTGCTTCTCGACAGATGTCAGGTTCTGCAGGTTCCCGTCCGACGTCGCCGGCGGCACGTAGGCGAGCATCGCGGCGGCGATCGGATCGATGCGGCCGGCTGGAATCTGATTGTTCGGAAACGGCGTGCACACGCCTGCCGTCGGAATCGTCAACGGATCGCAGATCGTGCCGAGACCCGCGAAATTGCCTGCGCGGACGGCGGCTGTGGGCACGGAGAACGTCCTGGTCAGCGAGCGGTCGAGGCGCAGGCCTTCGAAGCTCCCGAAAAAGAACGATCGGTTACGGATCAGAGGCCCGCCGAGGGAGCCGCCGAACTGGTCCTGCCGCAGCGGCGGGACAGCCTCGCCCACAGGCTGGAAGTAATTCGGTGAATCGAATCTGTCGTCACGGCGGAACTCGAACAGGCTGCCGTGGAACGCGTTGGCCCCCGCGCGGGTGACGACGTTGATGAGGGCCGACGCTTTCCCGCCGAACTCAGGGGCGTACATCGACTTTTGAATCTTGAACTCCTCGATGGAATCGACCGAGGGGTTGATGACGAGGTTGTTGAACAGCTCGTCGGTCACCTTCGTCCCGTCGAGCAGGTAGATATTGTGACCGGAGCGCTGCCCGCCAACATTGGGCAGAGGGCCCGTCTGTTGGAGGGCCTCGCCGCGCGTGCCTCCCGGCGGGATGATCACGGAGTCGCTCAGCTGGGCGAGGCCGAGAAAGTTACGGCCGTTCAGCGGAATCTGAACGACCTCGCGGTTCTCGATCACGTCGCTGATCTCGGCGGTCGTCGTCTGCAGCAGCGGCGTCGTCGATTCGACCGTGATCTGCTCGGAGACGCCCTCAACGCCCAGAACGAATTCCAGGCTCAGCGTGCGGCCAACCTCGAGGTTGATGCTTTTCTGCGTCTGCGGCGAGAACCCGGGCAACGAAGCGGTCACGTCCCACAGGCCGATGCGGAGCGCGGGCAGGAAGAAGCGCCCCTCATCGTCGGTGACCCGTTCGACCACGACGCCGCTGACCTGGTGCCGCGCCGTAATCGTGGCGCCAGGAAGCACGCCGCCCGACGCATCTCTGGCGACGCCCGCTATCTCCGCCGTGTTGGTCTGCGCCTCAGCGAACCGTGCCCCTGCGACACACACCAGGATCGCCGCGAGCGCCACACTCTGCCAGACAATGAGACGACGCCCGCGACACCACAGACGACTATCGGCAAATATCAACGACACAGATGGACAGCACGTCGCGACCGGGCGGGGGCACGCGCAAGCCGCGCTCGGCCAGCATCTTGCGTATCAGCGCCGCGGTTTCGGGACGCGCAATCGCCGACTGCACGCCGAACCGCACCAGTCCTTCCGCGTAATCGAGGGCCTGCCATGTGTGGCCCGAGATGTCGGATCCGTTCAGACGGTCAGTGTCGCGACTGCCGAGATCGCGCGCCTCGAGGTTCGCGCCCCTCTCCACGAGCAGCTGCACGACGTCGTTGCGCCCTTTCCCGGCCGCTCCCATCAGCGCCGTGCGCCCTTCGTTGTTGGCGTGGTTCGGATCCAACCCCAAATCGAGCAGGAGCCTGACGGCCTCGACGTTGTCCTTGGGCGACCGCTCGTACGTCACGCCGTCGACCCAGCCGATCCCTCCCGATGCCGTCAGCGCCGTGTCGCCATTGCCGGTCGGAATCTTCGGATCAGCGCCGTAGGCCAGCAGAAGCTTCAGCAGCTCGACGTCGCTCGACTGGGCAGCGCGGACGAACGCTGTGGCACCGGGCTCGAAGAACCATTGCTGGGTGAAAATCGTGCGGCTCAGCGTGTTCTCCCGGACCTGGGCGTTTGGATCGGCGCCTCGGGCGAGCAGCAGCTTGATGTAGTCGAGATGATCCATGTCCGGCTTGGGCACCGGATAGTCGCCCCCTTCGATGTTGCGGTTGTCGGTCGCGAGGTAGAGCGGCGTCCAGCCGCCTTTGTTCGCGATGTTGGGGTTCGCGCCCCGCTCCAGCAGCATCGCCCCCAGCTTGTAGTTCCGGTTGTTGCTGGCGACGAGCAGCGGCGTCCAGCCGTACTCAGTCGTCTGATTCACGTCGGCGCCGGCCTCGAGCAGGGCTGTGGCCGACTCGATGTCGCCTTCGCGGGCGGCGAACACCAGCGCCGTCAACCCGCCGCTGCCGCCGCCCACCAGTCCGGCGATGACGACGTCCTGGTCCGCCGCGGCGTCAGCCGCCTGCGCCGCCTGCGCCCGCGTCGGCTGATCGTCGCCGCCCGCATCTCGCCCGCGCAGCGAGGCGCCATTGGCCTCTTCGAACGCCACCTGTTCCTCGTAGGTCCGACCGGCCGCCTTCGCCGCTTCGCGGATCCGAATCGCAGCCTTCACTGAAGCGACGCCAACTTTCCCGGCGATGTAGTTTCTCGGGAGCCCGGCCGGTCCCGATTTCGCGCTGACGTCGGCGCCAAGCTCGATCAACGCCTTGACGGCGCTCTCGTGCCCCTGCTGCGCGGCCCACATGAGCGCCGTCGTCGCGCGCAAGCCTTCCTTGGCGTTGACATCGGCCCCCGCAGCGACGAGCAGCTTGATGACATCGGGATTGCCGTTGCGCGCGGCATACATCACCGTCGTTTCGCCATTCGGCCCGCGCTGTTTGGGGTCGGCGCCGCCTTTGAGGAGCACCTCGACCATGCCAGGATTGCCGTACAGAGCGGCCATGACGAGCGGCGTGATCCCTTCGCGGTTCGCGGCCATGGGATCCGCACCGGCCCCGATCAGAACCTGGGCCGTTTCCACCTCGTTGCGATAGACCGCCCAGTGCAACGCGGTCGCCCCGTCGATTTGCGCCGCGTTGACATCCGCCTTTGCTGCGAGCAGCCTGCGAACCGCCGGCGCGTCGCCCTTCATCACGGCGTCGGCAACGTCACTGCCGGCGCCCATTGTCAGCCTTGTCGAGCAGATCATCGCCAGAGCCACGCACCCTGCAATCTGACGTCGATTCATCGCCCTGTCCCTTCGACGGGAATTGTACGTCAAGCGCGCGCCCATCGGGGAGGGTCGGGAGAGAGGTCAAATGCGGGAGCGCGGATGAGCGGAAAAGGCCCGCTCCGCTTCGGGAACGGGCCTTTTTCTTGCGTGTTTCGCGCCGACTTCGGGCCCACGCAGGGGCCCGAAACCTCTCCGCTAGAAGTCGACCTGTGCGCCGATCTTCATGTAACGCGCCGGCTGGATCCCCGTGGGTCGCAGCCACGCGCCATTCGCCACGAAGTTCTCGTTGTAGCTCGTGACC
>DATLLJ010000095.1:0-50712 GCA_035537875.1 Vicinamibacterales bacterium
GTGTACGAGCAGGGTTTCCCCATCGACCAGCAAGCGTTCGAGACACAGAGGCAACCGCCACCGGGCGGAGAACCTGCCAAGGCGGCCGAACAGGCCACGCTTCCAGGCTGATCTCAGGCCGCGGGGGACGGCACGCCGCGCCGGCCTCGTGCGGCGTGACGGAGGTTCTGGTCCACCTTGAGATTCGCGAGCTGATCCTGATACTGCGCGCCCCAGTCGCTCATCATCAACAGGATTGGCTTCAGGCTGAGCCCGACCGGTTTACGCGGTGCGCTTCGAGAAGGCGGGTTGATTGACTGAGGCGATCTTCAGACGGCCTTGAGCTCCAACCGCACCACGTTCAGCCTGTAGAGGAGACCTTCGAGGAACTGGCCCTCTTGAACGAGTTCGAGCGGGCACCGGCGCGTGAGCGAGATGACCTGCACGTTCGTCCCGATCGTGTTCATCCAGTCGAAGACGGCGATCTGCTGACGTAAGGTCAGTTGGCCGACGTCATTGAGCACGAGCGTACCGGCCGCGGTGGAGGGCAGCGACAGCGCCCCCGGGAGCATGCGGTAGTGGACCGGCTGCGCGGAGCGTTTGCGCACTTGGCGGAGCACCGACGCGACGGCATGCTCCGGACAGACGATCAGCGTGTTCGGATGGCGACCGAGACCACCCAGCCAATGCAGGAGACGGATGTCGGACGCCGCCTCGAATTCATGCGATAAGCAGGGCTCCATACCGGACATCTCGCCTTCCTTCCTCGGTTTTTCAGACACGATGGGCGCACGTCACGCAAGGACTGTACCTGGCGACCCGCCTTCCGCCCCGCAGCTGCTGAGATGGAGTGCAAGGCTAACCTGATGTAAGGATGAGAGTTGTGGCACCGGTGGTAGACTGGTCGGACCCTGCCACTCGGCCCGCTTACTGCCCGCGTAACCGATGTGCGTGAGGCGACTCGCGTTTCGGTTTGGACTCGCAGACCCGTTCCATGAACTTGAGGTTGGAGTTCGTCGGCGGCCCGCTCCGCGGGTCGGCCACTACGTTACCAGCGGCCGGTCTTCGTCTGGGTCGTGCAGACGAGTGCGACCTCACAATTGCCGACTCGACGCTGTCGCGGCGCCACTGTTCGCTGGAATGGAGGGATGGCGAGCCGTGGGTCGTCGATGACGGAGGCCGCAACGGCACGTTCGTCAATGACGAGCGGGTGAAGGAATGCCGGTTGCGAATCGGCGATCGTATCCAGATCGGCGAAACCATCTTCGTCCTCGAAGCCGACACCGCCGATTCAGGCTCGGTGACTCGAAGCTGGAACGCGACCGCGACCGTGGAGCTTGCTCCAGCGGAATCCCGGTACCTGGCGCCGGCCGCGGCCGACGGCCCCGCAATGCAGACAGCCACCTCGAATGACGGCGCGCGGACCACACGCGATCTGACTGCGCTTCTCGCCTTTGCGCATGGCTTGCAGCCGATTCGCGAGCGGTCCGTCATTCAGCGATTTCTGCTGGACGCACTGGCCGATCTCTTTCGAGCCGACCTGGTGGCCCTGTGCCTCTTCAGACCCGAAACAGAAACCGGACATGCGCTCGAGATCGTTCAACGACCCTCCCCGGAGCCAGGGGTACTGACCCCGAGCGGAACCGTGCTCCAGCGGGTGCGGGAGCTTGGCCGCGCCGTGCTCAGCAACGATGTACGGGAGGAGGCCGACCTCCACGAGGCGCGGAGCGTGGCGGCCTCGCAGGTCCGGTCGCTACTGTGCGCACCGTTGATGGTCGGCGAGGATGTCAGCGGCGCAATTTACGTCGCCTCCACGCGGGTCGGTTTCTTCTTCGAGCGAGAGGACCTCGAACTGATCGCAGCCCTCGCGAGCCTGACCGGCGTGGCGTTTGAGAACCTCGGCCACCTGGAGTGGCTCGGCAACGAAGTCAAAAGGGTGAGCGGCGAGGCTCGAGGAATGGGTCATGGCCTTGTCGGCGACCACCCCTCGATGCAGGCCCTTGTGCGCTTCATCGTCAAGGCGGCGCGCGTCGACACGACGGTGCTGGTGCTCGGGGAGAGCGGCACCGGCAAGGAACTCGTCGCCCGAGCGATTCATCACGGCAGCCCGCGCGCCGGTCGGCCCTTCGTATCGCTCAACTGCGCGGCGCTGCCCGAGAATCTGCTCGAGAGCGAGTTGTTCGGTTACGAGCCTGGAGCGTTCTCAGACGCCCGTCGGTCGAAACCGGGCCGGCTCGAGATGGCCAACGGCGGCACCTTGTTCCTGGACGAAGTCGGCGAGCTCTCCCCCAGCGCGCAGGCGAAGTTGCTCCGGGCGATTCAGGAACGCGAAGTCGATCGGCTCGGCGGAACCCGCACGGTTCGAGTCGACATTCGACTGATCGCGGCGACGAATCGAGACCTGAGCGACGCAGTCCGGAGCGGGACCTTTCGCGCCGACTTCTACCACCGTCTCAACGTGCTGTCGGTCACGGTACCGCCGCTCAGGGATCGGCGATCAGACATTCCGCTCCTGGCGACGCATTTTCTCGATCAGCTCCGCGGCGCGGCCGATCGACGGATTGAAGGGTTCTCCGCCCAGGCTCGGGAGTGTCTGATGCGCTATTCATGGCCCGGCAACGTGCGCGAACTCCAGAACGCGATTGAGCGCGCGGTCGTGCTGGGGTGCAGCGATCGCATCCTGGCAGAGGATTTTCCGGAGGCGCTGCTGGAGCAGCCGGGTTCACCCGAGTCCGGGAGTGGGCAACGCCTCCAAGCCACGCTGAACGCCACGAAACGTCGACTGGTGCTCGAGGCCTTTGAGGCCGGCGGCCGCAGCTTCGCTGAGGCGGCGAAGTTCCTCGGTGTTCACCCCAACCACTTGCACCGCCTGGTGCGCAATCTCGACCTCAGAGATGAACTGGACGCGGCACGCAAACGCTGACGTTCGACAAGATCAAGATTCAGCTGCCCTCGGTGGGCTGGGTTACGGTCGAGGGCGAGACTCTTTACAATCGGCCCGATTTCGGTTTCGCCGTTCGATTTACCAGGGTCAGCGAGCAGGCGCGCTCAGCGCTCGTTTCTGTTATCGAGGCGCTCGGAAAACAAGTCGTCCTCCAGTCGGCCTGAGGTTCGGTCAGCGCGCTTCTTCGCAGGGAGCGCCACTCAGCGTCGCCAGGAGAATGAGTGGCCGGCGCCCACGGCGCGTCAGGCTATGCGTCGTCCCGCGCGGAAGTGAGACGAAACTGCTGGCGCCGATGGTCATATCGCGGGCGCTGATCCGCACAGCCCCTTCGCCCGCGACGACGTAGTACGCGACCTCGGCCGTATCGTAGCGGCGATCGGGCTGGTTCTCATTGAGCTGCACGAGCGTCGTCCGCGTGTTGCCGCTGCAGGCGACGAGCGTCTCACGACGCGGCTCGCCGTTTCCGATCAACTCTCGTTCGATCAGGTCGACGATGGTCAGGGTTTGCGGTTTACCTGCAGGGCCGACCGGAGATGGTGTGGGCGCCGGCGCCGCCGCGGGAGGTGGTGGTGCAGGCTCGGGCATCGGTGCCGGGTTCAGCGTCACGTCCGCGCTGGTCGTCTGGCCTGCGCGAACCACGATTTCGCGTTCGAAAGTAATCACCTCATCGCCGCTGAAGCGAAGGCGATACGTGCCGGCCTGCATCCCCACGAAACTGACCTGGCCGCTTTCGTTCGTGCTGCCGCTCCGATCCGAGACTCCCAGCACTTCCACGTCGACGCCGGCGAGCGTGGCACCGCGCGCATTCGTCACTGTGATGGCGATCCCTGCACGTGAGGGCGCCGGAGTCGGCCGCCTCGCCGGTGTTGCAGCCGGCGGAGTCTGGCGCGGCGGGGCCGCCGGCGCGGGCGCTGGCGTAGCCGGAGGTGTGGGCGCCTGCGCGGATGACGTGGACGCAACGAGAACCAGAGCCAGGCTGAACCAAATCGTGCTGCGCATAGACGCATTATCAGGGAAAACGACCTGCAGGTCGATTGCGAAGCTGACCAGGATTCCATCCCGCTGCAAGTGTCGCAGGGTCTGGCCCTTGCGCACCGCGCGGGCATCGTCCACAGGAATACCAAGCCCGGCAATATCATCCTCAGTCATCGCCGCGATCCCACCCGTTCGGGTGATCCAGTCATCGGGATGCATTTCGTACGATTCACGTCGTGATCCCTGATCCACGTGACGACGAGCTGCTCGACGCGTACTCGCGATCCGTAATCCAGGCGGTTGAAACTGTTGGTCCCGCGGTTGTCAAGATCGAGGCAGAGCACGGTGGCGGATCGGGAGTGCTGTTCACGCCGGACGGTCTCGCGCTGACCAACGATCACGTGGTGGGCGACTCGTCTCACCTGAAGGCGATGCTGCCGGACGGCCGGAGACTTCGCGCCGATCTCGTCGGACGAGACGCCCATACCGATCTCGCCGTGCTGCGCGTCGCCGCCGACGGCACCGTGCCCTGGGCGGTCCTGGGGAATTCGCAAGGGCTTCGGGTAGGGCAGATAGCCATCGCGATTGGCAATCCTTTCGGGCTGCAACACTCGGTCACGGCGGGCGTGATCAGCGCCGTCGGACGATCGCTGCGCGCCCGATCGGGCCGGCTGATCGACGACATAATCCAGACCGACGCCGCCCTGAATCCGGGCAACTCCGGCGGGCCCCTCGTCACCTCGACCGGGGAAGTCATCGGCATCAACACCGCGACGGTCGTGCCTGCGCAGGGTCTCTGCTTTGCGATTGCGAGCAACATCGCCCGGTTCGTGGCCGCCCGGCTGATTCGGGATGGCAGGATCCGGCGCAGCTATATCGGCGTCGCCGGACAGACGGTTCCTATTCCGCGGGCGCTGGCCCGTTCGCTCCGGCTGGCCGTCTCCTCAGGCGTGCTGGTCGCCTCGGTCGAGTCGAACAGCCCGGCGCTCAGAAGCGGTCTGCGCGAGGGTGATCTCATTCTGGGGTTGGGCGATCTACCGGTCAGCACGGTCGAGGATCTTCATCGCCACCTCACGGACGATCGCGTCGGGGTCGAGACCACCGTGGCCGTGTTGAGGGGAGGGCAGCGGCGCCAGCTCGCCATCGTGCCGGTCGAGTCAGAGCGTCACTAGGCCGCGGCGTACGCCGCGACGCACGGCGTCAGTCCGGTTCGCCGCGCCGAGCTTGCCCGATAGCGAAGCGATATGGAATTTGACCGTCTGATCGCTGATGCCGAGTCGTGCCGCGATCGTCTTGTTGGGCAGTCCTTCGGCGAGCAGCTCGAGCACTTGAACCTCGCGCGGCGTCAGCGGCTCGCCGCCTCCAGATTCGTCGCCGTCGTCATCACTGGGTAGATCGGCGTCGACGTCGTGCTCGGGAGCCACGAGCAGCGCATCCACGTCCAAGCCGGACGCGCGGGCGGCCGAGAGCGTCGCGAACTCACCGGCCACCTGCATCGAACCATCGAGCTGCGATCGCAGCCGTTCGCGATCGTGAAGCGACCCGACGAGAATGACCCGCATCAGCGTCGCGGACGTTCATGGACCGTGACGGAGACGTCGTGCGCGACGCCGCCGCGCAAGAGCCGCACGGTCACCTTCCGACCGACCCGGTCGCCGATGAGCAGTTCGAGCAGATCCTCGGGAGAGCCCACCGCGTTCCCGTCGAATTCGAAGATGACGTCGCCCACGAGCACACCGGCGGCCGCCGCCGGGCTTCCGGCCGTGACTCCGACCACCAGCAGTGCTGTCTCGGGCGTCCCCGCGACACGCTGTTTCTCGGGCAGGTGCACGGGCTGGCCGGCAATCCCGAGATATCCGCGCCTGAGACGGCCATGTTCGACGATGCCCGCCGCCGCCTTCCATGCGATCGACGCGGGAATGACCACGCCGAGTCCTCGTATAGCTGTGGCGGTCGTGATGCCCAGGAGCGCGCCCGACGTATCGATGAAGGCGCCTCCGGCGAAGCCGTCGTGCATCGGGGCGGTGGTTCGCAGCACCTGTTCGATCGCCCGCCCGCGCCCGGTCGCCAGCGGACCGCCGATGACGGAAACGATGCCGGCGCTGGCCGTTGTCGCGTTGCTCCAGGAGCGCGCAACCGCGACGCCAAGATGGCCGACCCGAGGAGCCGTCCCGGCGGGGACGATCGACTTCGACGCCAGGCCCGCGGCGCGGAGGACCGCGAGGCTGGTCGTCGGGTCCCACCCGACCAGCTCGGCCTCGAGAGCCTGTCCATCGTGGCGTCGAATCTGCAACCCATCCTCTCGACCGAGGGCGCGGATCATCGTCAACACGACGTCGTCGCCGTAGACAACGCCGCTGGCGGGGCGCCGTCGGCCGAGCACTTGTACGACGGCCGGCGCCGCCGAGGCGACCGCGTCGGCGAGGAAATTCGAGAAGGCGGCTAGGTCAGTGTTCATGTCTCTGATGGTGGCACACGGGCGCACGCGCCACATCACCCAAACGGGCAGCGGACACTGTCGATCTGAAGGGTGTGTGGGTTCGACTTATCTGATGAAGGTGAACTTGCTTTGACCGGTGATGGCGTTGTTCCAACCGAGCAGCGAATCGCCGTGGGGGCGAGAGCGTGCGCGGATACGCACGTAGTATTCGCGGCTCGAGTCCAGCTTGGACGTTCCGACCAGCGGTAAGCGCGTGAAAGTCGTTAACCACTTACCGACCAGCGCCTCGTCTTCCGTGACCAGCGTCTCGGCGACACGGCCATCGACCGTTCGAAGCAGGCTGTGGCGTCTGGTCAGGTTGTCGAACTGGTCGCTCGTGCTGACCGCCAGGGTCGCGACCGTTCGGTCCACCCAGAACGTACCTACCATGCGCAGCTCGACATCGTAGGTGAACGTGGTGCGCAGGCCGCTCGAGATCGCTTCCCGGATCTCCGGGGTGTACGCGTCCGCCAGCTCGAAGGAGACCACGACTTCGTCGGCGCTGACCAGCGGCACGATACGGAGACTTTCCGCGCCGCGCACCATCACGCTCCAGCCGAGAACGGCGACTACGCACCCGAGGCAGATCAGCCTGCGGCTCATCGAGTGGTCCATTCTAGTACCGAATCACGATCGCCATGATCGCTCTCCAAAAAGAAAGCTCTTCCGGGGCTACGCTGACCCCGTGCAGCTCGTCCCCACCCACGCTCCAGAAGTAGCGGGCATCCCAATTCAGGCCAAATCGTCGTGACAGATTGCCGGTGACGCCGCCGCCGACATCCAACGCGGGCAGTGTCCGGGCCACCGACAGCACGTCGAGGAACTGATCGATGTGGACGTGCATCAGCCCGCCGCCAAAGACGAAGTACGGGCCCAAGGTGAACTCGGTCAGACGGCGCGGCATCGAGATGATCGCGTTGCCGGTCAGCGTCGTGACGGCGTTACCCTGAACCAGATTCTGATCCCCCGACCGGAAAAACCCCGGCGCCCGACTGAAATCCGCCTCCACCCCGAACATGTCGCCCAGGAGCGCCCCATTGACGCCGACGACGACGTTGAGGCTCCCGGCAGCCTGGGCGGCGTCGATGAACGTCGTCTCGCCGCCGAACGTCACGCCGAGAAACGGTCGGATCTGCCATTCTGCCGCCGCATCGGCCGATCCAAACACGAGCAACGTAACCGCCAGGATACCGGCCCGCATCATCGAAAACGTTCACCCTCTACCGGAGCGCAAGACCCAGAAACAGCCGAACGAAGGGCGAGACGGTGATATCGCCCGCCGCCGGCGAATATGCCTTCACCAGCCCGTCGCTGTTGGCCAGCAGGATCAACGTGACGCCGCGGGCCGGAACCGTCACCATCAAAGCAGACGAGGCGTTGGAGCTGACGCCGAACTGCCACGCGATGGTCTCGCCGTTGTACGTTTGGACGAACCACCCGAGACCATGCGGCAGCCGCCGATTGTTCGCGCCGACGACCGGTTGCCACGCGGCGGCGAGGGTCTCCGGACGCAGCAACACATCGTTCTTGAGCGCGAGATCGAACTGCGCGAGGTCGTGCACCGATGCCATCAGGCCGCCGGTCGGCATCAGTGTCTCCGCCGGGTATTCCGAAAGCGAGGCGTTCCCTCGTTGATCCACGGAGTACGGCCTCGCGAGCCGCTCGAGTGACGCCCGATATCGTTCAACCGATGACGGATCCGGGATGCCTTCCGTCAACGACTCGGGATGGACGATGTCGGGTCCTGGCACGGAGTCGACCATGGCCAGACGGTCGAGCAGATTGGTGACCGTTTCGCGGAACGAATCATCGGTACACGTCCGGACGGCCCGCGCCAGCGGTTCGAGGCGATCGAGCCGGTAGGCAAATGTCAGGTTCGTTGACGGGCCGGACGTGTGACTGAGAAGCTGTCGCAGCGTGGTATTCGGCTCGGGGCTGTTCGACTTGAACTGGCTGACGCGGTCGTCGAGCGACAGGCGTCCTTCCTCAACACAGCGCAGTACGAGGGCGGCCGTGATGGTCTGCGTCAGCCCATCGAGATGAAACGGGGTATCGGTGCGTGTCGCGAGCGAGCGCTCGGTGTCCTGACGGCCAAACCCGCGCTCCCAGATGATATCGTCGGTGCCGACGATCGCGGCGGCGAGTCCTGGAATCCCCGATTGCACCCGCAGCGATTCCACGTACTCGGCGAAGCGACTGAGTACGAGATCCTGGGCGCCCGCTGAACCGCCCACGAGGATCGTCAGCGTAAGTACTAAAGTCAGAACCGGCCGGAGCATAGGGAGACCGCCAGATTGTACCGCACCCGGACAGGTGGTTGTCGAGGAGGCCCCGCCCTTGGTCCGCTACCAGACGCCCCATTGATCGACGTACTCTGAGAACACCATGCGTCGTACGAAGCTCGATCGTCAGTGGGAGGATCTGATGTCGCTGTGCGGCAAGGAGAAGGAATTTCTCGCCGCGCGGTCTCATCCCAAGCTGATGCGCCTGGTTTCGCGGGAAATCGAGAAGATCGCATCCGCCATGGGCTTCAGCACGGGGCAGATCGAGCGGCGCGAGTTCAGAGCGGAGCGCGACGGAGATCACATCGTCAGGCTGATTCTGGACGACTCCGTGCCCCCGGCGCGTTCCAAACCGTAATTCTCCAGCGGACGGTTCTCAAAGCGAGTCGAGGAAGCGGAGGAGCGCCGCGCGCTGCGCCTCGGTCAACGCCTGGTACGCCTGGGTCACCGTGGCCGCTTGTCCGGCGTGCCGCTCTATCGCTTCCTGTTTGGCGAAGGAGAGCCCGTCATGCATCAAACGGTTCCTCGTACGCAGAGCCCAGAGTGGCGCCGTTCGCATCTGCGCAGCGGTGCCGGCGTACTCCGCTCCCGGAAGGACAGGGATGCCGTCGCCGGTCCCGATGTCGTGCAGTAGGTAATCGCTGTACGGATGGATGATCTTGTTGCCAAGTGCTTCCGGTACCACCAGAGACCCGGCTACGGTGCCCGGCGGCGCCGTCGCGATTGAAGGCGTGTGGCAAGTGGCGCAACCCACCTGCATGAATACCTTTTCGCCCTGGCCGTCGGCGCCCCCTCTGGGCGGCGCCTTCGTCGAGCGCATGAAGTTCGCAAACGCCTTGACGTCTACGCCGTCGTCTCCGGGACCGTCGACGGATCGGGGCATTACAACGGTTCGGCCTACCAGTCGAGTTGCGTGATAAATAGTGCCCCGAGAAGTCCTGCAACGCCGCAGGCGCGCAGCGCGCGCGCAGGACTCTCAGAGACGTCGTACGTCAACGCAAGGGTTACAAAGAATTCAGAAATGCCAATAACGCATCGCGGTCGGACTGAGGCAGCCCGACGTAGCGGTTAAGCGCGCCTTTGGCTTCCCCACCGTGGCGTTGGATGGCACCCTCGAGCTTGTTCGAGCTCGCATCGTGCATGAAACGGTCTCGGCGCGACAGTCCCCACAATGGCGGCGTGCGGAAATCGTTCCCCTTTGCCTCTCCTTGCTCTACGCCATCACCCGTTCCTATGTCGTGCAGCAGCAGGTCTGAGAACAAGTTCACCGGTTTGTTGCTCAGTGCTGCGACCGAGTTGCGGCCGGTCATCATCGTCGGGACGTGGCAACTCGCGCACCCAACCGCACTAAACACTTGCTCTCCGCGCTGCACTTGAGGCGTGAGGGGACGCCGGGGCGCCGGGGCCAGGAACCGCATGAAGTTAGTAAACCCCGTCACGCCTGAGCCGTCGTCCTCGGGGTCACCAACCGTGTCGCACCCCGGCTGGATCGGCTCGCCCTGCGGTCTATTCTCGTGCGGGAAGGCGGGGTTGGTAATGCCCAACTCGTTGAGATAGGCGTCGCCGGAGAACTGATGCAAGGTGGCGACTTGCGCCTTCCAGCCGAAGCGCCCGAGTTCGGCTGCCCCGGTGTCGGGGTTCAACACGTAGTTGGGTCTGCCGCCGTTGCTCTGGTTCCCCAAAATGGTGCGTTCCGGAATAGCTTCGATTAGCCCGGCGCCAAACAACGGCGTGCTATTGCGGCTCGAGACGATGGTGGCTTCGGGGGGCACAACCTCCGCTTTTACCGTACAGCCCTGGACGTTGATGGCGCGCTGTTGCAGCAGTTGGCCGCCTCTGTCGATGGATACCGAGCCGTCCAGCGGATCAAAGCGCCCCTTCAAGATCCGGCTGATGCGCGTCTCCCGCGCCACGCCCACATTAGGCTCTGAACCGCCCGTGCTCGGCAGGGCATGGCATTCGGCGCAACTCTTCCCGTTGAACACCGGCCCCAAGCCTTCGTCAAAGGTCTCGACTTCCTCGAACTCGTCCAGTCCGTCGTTGAAATCCATCAATTGCGCGCTGGTCAGATCCGGCAGTGGATTGGTCAAATTCTCTCGGCTTTGCGAGTCGGTCCGTCGTTGAGCCAGCAACAGGATCAAAACGCCTGTTGCCGCGAAAAAAACGAACCTTGTCTGGTGTACTTTCCGTCGCATCGGTTCTCCTTCGAGACGCCTCACGTCTCTGAGTCTGCTTTCTCACACAGCCCTTCCCGCGACCTTCCTGGATTCGGAGAACGAGGGTTCGTTACAGGTTGCCTCCTGCTGCAGGACCGGCGTGGTTCGTTGTGATGACGCAGCCTTCCGATCGCGCCGGGCACTCGCTGGCCGTCTTTGACCCTCTTCGTCGCGCCTGGTCGACGAAGTCCCTCTCGGGCCGCGGCTCCACTGGCACGCGTCACAAACGCGCGAGTCGAAGCGTCATCGTGCTTGATGTTTCGCGCCCGCGTTGCGCAACGCGCGTACCACGGTCGACGAACGTCTCGTCGGAATGCGATGAGTGCATGATCTCGGCGTCGGTAGCCCGGGAATGGATGAGCGAGCCGCCAAGCGACTCGAAGAACTCCCCGTTGAACATGCGTCCCGCTCGGTGCTCGGCTATCTGACTGGCGCCGCCGGTCACGACGATCTGGTGACCACAGCCCTGGGCGTTGTAGGTCGGCCCGAGCCCGTCTTCAATCGTTTCGATCTCCTCAAAGACGAACCGATTGTCGTTGAACGACGCCAGAGGAGCGACGTTGTCTTCGTCGATCGACTCATAGGGTGGTCCCTGCGGATCGAAACCGTTCGTCAGGTTGTCGAAGCCGGTAGGTGCTTCCCGCAGCGCCGGTCCGCTTGGAGCGGCCGTCGCCTCCGGCTCGAGTCCACCTTTGTGAGTGAAACGTTCACGGCGTGTGTCGGCATCTTGACTCTGCAGTATGACGGTGAGGCCAACACCAAACGCCGCAGCGGCGATCCATGTCCCCGCCGGCAGCAGTGTCGGTCGACGACTGCGCCGGTTCTTCTTGTGCGTCGCGTCGGTAGTTCGTTCGACAAAACGGGGCATGTCACCCTCCTCCGAGGTTGTGGGAGTCAGAGCTCGGAGAAAAGCCACGTGGACAGTCCTCCGGCCAGGCGATGTGCTGACGAAACGGTTGATGAGAGCTGGGAGTCGAGGAACGAATCAGCGCGTCCCCGGTGCGCGCCCTCGTGCAAGAGGACTGCCGACCCCGCGCTTGAGGTCGCCGAACAGCAAGCGGTGAAACAGATGGGCTCCCGCCTCTCGACGCACTGACAGACGCCCAGCGTCGTACGCCCGCGAGCTCAATCCGCGCTGTACCGAGACGCAGATTGCCACGTCCTCGTCCTGAATCTGCTCGCTCACGTCGATGCTCGCCTGATTCCGCGCGCGCGCCGAGTCGGAGACATCCACGAAATAGAAATCGAAGATGACCTCCGTTCTGTCCACGGCGCGGGGGATCACCAGATTCGTGTCCATCGCGCCGCTGTAACAGTTGAGCATGAGGTTCGGGTAGATCCAGTAGTAGCGCGCGCGCTCGCCCGTGCGGACTGCGCCTGTGCGAGCGTCGGCTCCCACGCTGACGAGCGGACTCGATTGCAGACAGTAGCGCTCGCCGTTCTCGATGGTGTAGCCGCCGTAATCGAGAACGCTGTTCAAACCTTTGTGCAGATGCGGCACGTGATAGCCGCCGTCGAGGTAGTTGTCGATGAAGACTTTCCAGTTGCAGGCGAGCGAGTACTGGCGCCGCTCAACCCACGACAGCTCACCCAGGCCGAGCCGCCCCACCTGATCGATCAGATCGGACGCCAGGAACTTTTCCAGCGGAAGCCCGGTATCGTCGAGCCTGGCGAACACCCAGTTCTCCCAGCAACCGATCTCGAGCTCGACGAGGCCGTTTGCCGCCCGATCGAAACCACACACCTCGGCGAATTCGGGGGTACCCTTGAGGTGACCGTCGAGGGCGTAGGTCCATCCGTGGTACGGGCAGCGAAGAGTGGTGGCTGTCCCTTCCGCCTCGGTCACGACTGCCGCCGCGTGGTGCCGGCACACGTTGAAGAACCCGCGCAACACCCCGTCTTCTCCCCGAACGACAATCACCGGCTCGCCGCCCGGCAGCTCCCGTGCGAGGAACTGTCCTCGACGCGCGACCTGATCGACGCGGCCAACGGGTTGCCACGATGGCGCGAAGACGGAGCGCAGCTCGAGGTCGAAGATCCGCGGATCGACATACCAGGCCGCCGGGATGGTCGACGCCTCCGCGAGCGGCAGGTCGGACTTGTAGCTGTTGATGATGTCGACGAGATTGACGGGCTCTCGAGGAGTGCGTGGCACGGTCAGGTCCGCAGGTGATCCTATCGCGATTGTATTGATTGTCGGGCCGGACGGATCCAGAATCGCCTGTTACGCCCGCATCCGAAAAGGAGCCGACGATGCCGCTCATGAAACCCGATCCGACGTTCTACCCGTCGCCGAAGATGGCGATGCAGGCCGCGCCCGAAACGATCGCCTATGTGGCGCTCATCAACCCGCAGAAAACGGGCCGCGCGGACGCGATTGGCGTCGTCGATGTCGATCCCGATTCGAAGAGCTACGCGCGATTGATCGGTCAGGTGGACATGCCCGAGGTCGGCGACGAGCTGCATCACTTCGGTTGGAATGCCTGCAGCTCGTGTCTCTGCCCGTACGCTCCGCATCCGCACATGGAGCGGCGCTATCTCATCGTGCCGGGAATCAATTCGTCGCGCATCCACATCCTCGACACCAAACCCGATCCGCGGAAGCCGGCCATCGTCAAGGTGATCGATCCGAAAACACTCGCGGAACGAACCGGATACGCCTCGCCGCACACGGTCCACTGCGGGCCCGATGGTGTCTACATGAGCGCGCTCGGCGCGCCCGACGGCAACGGCCCGGGAGGAACCTTCATCCTCGACCCCGAGACGTTCGACGTTCGCGGCCGCTGGGAGCTCGATCGCGGCCCGCAGGAGCTTGCGTACGACATCTGGTGGCACCTGGGGTGGGATACCATGGTGACCAGCACCTGGGGCACGCCGAACATGGTGAAGGACGGCGTCAACCCGGAGCTCTTGCTCGGCGGGAAATACGGTCACAAGCTCCACGTCTGGGATTTGCGCCGCCGGCGCCACCTGCAGCAACTCGAGCTCGGTGCTGAACAGCAGATGGTGCTCGAGCTGCGGCCCGCACACGATCCGACGCGGGCCTACGGCTTCGCAGGCGTGGTGCTGTCCCTGAAGGATCTCTCGTCCTCGATCTGGGTGTGGTACCGGGAGAACCAAAGCGGATCCAACGGCTCGAACGGCCAGTGGGCGATCAAGAAAGTGATCGAGATTCCCGCGGAACCCGCCGATCCCGAAGCGCTGCCGCCGCTCTTGAAAGGGTTCAAGGCCGTGGCGCCGCTCGTGACCGATATCAATCTGTCGCTCGACGATCGCTATCTGTATGTCTCGTGCTGGGGAACGGGCGAGTTCATCCAATACGATGTGAGCGACCCGTTCAAACCGAAGAAGGTCGCCTCCGTCCACATCGGGGGCATCGTCCGACGCGCGTCGCATCCGGGCAAGCCGGAGCGGCCGCTCAATGGCGGGCCGCAGATGGTTGAAATCAGCCGTGATGGGAAGCGCGTCTACTTCACAAACAGCCTTTACACGCCTTGGGATGAGCAGTTCTATCCAGATGGCGTGAAGGGGTGGATGACGAAAATCAACGTCCAGCCCGGTGGCGGCATGCAACTGGATCGGACGTTCTTCCTCGAGAGCGATGGCATGCGGCCGCATCAGGTTCGTCTGGAAGGCGGCGACGCCTCGTCCGACTCCTTCTGCTACGCCTGACCCGAGAAAGAGGACGAACGCCCCTTTTTCCAGTCATGGGTTGGATAGCCCTGCTCGGCGTGTACCACGGCATCAATCCCGGCATGGGATGGTTGTTCGCCGTCGCGCTGGGGTTGCAGCAAAGGACCGCCCGCGGCGTGTGGCGCGCACTCCCCCCCATTGCGCTCGGACACGCCGCAGCGGTCGGCGTGGTGCTGCTCGTCGCCGGTCTCGCGCAGGTCGCGATTCCACTCGAAACGCTCCAGGTCGTCGTCGGCGTGGCGCTCGTGACGCTGGGCGGCTATCGACTGTGGCGTCATCGGCATCCGCGGTTCGGGGGAATGCAGGTCGGGTTTCGCGACCTGACCATCTGGTCGTTTCTGATGGCGTCGGCGCATGGGGCGGGATTCATGGTCCTCCCGTTCGTGTTGGGCATGTCGTCAGGAACGACCGCGGCGGCCAGTGCTCACGCGCAACACGCAACTGCGGCCGGCAGCCTCGGGCCGTGGACGAGTGGGATTGCCCTTGCCATCCACACGGGGACGTATCTGGCAGTCGCCGGGCTCATGGCCTGGGTGGTTTATCGCTGGCTCGGGCTGGCCGTGCTGCGGACGGCGTGGTTCAATCTCGACTGGCTGTGGGCGGCGGCGCTCGTTATCACAGGCGCTGTCGTTCTCCTCGCTTAGACCGTTATGCGGCGCGTTACGAGAATTCCGTTTCTCGTTGCCGCATAACGGCGGCGCGCACAGCGCGCCCGCGAGGGAGCGGCATGGGGCAAGGGGTCCCCCGCAAGCGACCGAGCCGGGGTCCGGGGCAGAGCCCCGGCGTAGTCAGTCACGGCGCCAGAATCTCGACGAGCGCACGAGGATCGATACGTGCCGTGTTGAGGCGGGCGCCCCAGTGCAGATGCGGCCCCGTCACACGACCTGTCGCGCCGACTGCCCCCACTATCTCTCCAGCTCCGATTTGGTCCCCGGCGGTGACATTGATCTTTGACAGATGTGCGAGCACGGAGAACAGTCCGCGCCCGTGGTCGAGGATCACCGTATTTCCGGTGAAGTAGAGATCCTCCGCCAGCGCAACCGCGCCGCCCGCGGGCGCCGCGATCGGTGTCCCCGTGGGACTGCCAAAGTCGAGGCCGCCGTGCGGGTTTCGGGCCTGTCCATTGAAAACGGTGCGCGCGCCGAACGTGTTGCCAGGAGTCGCGGCAAGGGGCATCCGAAAGGGACCCACTTCGTCGCGTGGTGTCGACTGGCGGAACAGCGACTCGAGGCGTTCTGCCTCTCTCGAGATTCGTTCGAGCGCATCGGGCGGAGGGTTCACGAACGAAGGCGCAACTGTGAGCCGCCGCGTCGGAAACTGCTTGGCCTTCACACTGAGGATGTATTTGCCGGTCAGGCGACCACCCCCTGGCTTCTCGATCGTCACCGAGACGGGATAGTCGCCCGGCCGCATTTCCACGTCCACGCCGATGAGGCCCGACCAGCGCGAGGTCCCCGGAACGCCAGCCAGCGCCACGGTACGATTGAAGACTCTGGCGGTGCCCGCTCCCACCGCCCCTTCGCACGCGCACGACACCTCGAGGACGACGATTTCCCCTTGCTGCAGGGCTCGTGCGCGCGTGGAGATGGCGAGCGGCGAGGGGGCCTGTCCGGGCAGCGTCTGCCCCGTCGCCAGGGCGACCACGACGGACAGGAGCGCTCGAGGCAGTACGGCCCGCATCTTTTGACCTTTCATCATGTTACCAGCCTCTCCGTGATTATTTCGTGCAAGTCAGGGCTCTTTTCCTTATCCTCATCGGACGGAGGGCAGCGCGATGACAGCGAGAGGATTGCTCGGGGCGACCGTGCTGGTGGCCGCCGGGGTATTGGGACTGGCCGGTCCGCAGCGGCCTCTTGCGGAGCAGGGATCGGGGTCGGCGACGCCCGCGCTCACCGGAACGGTCGCGTCCGCCGCCGAAAGCCGGATGGAGGGGGTACTCGTTTCTGCCAGACAGCAGGGTTCGACCAGAACCGTCACCGTCGTGAGCAGCGCCGAAGGTGTTTACAGCTTCCCCCGCGCCAAACTCGAGCCGGGCCGCTACGACGTCTCGATTCGGGCTGCGGGCTACGTGCTGCCGTCGCCCTCGTCCATCATGCACGCGGAGGTGGTTGAAGGCGCCCCGGCACGATTGGACCTCAATCTCCGGCCGGCGAACGTGCTGGAGCGGGCGCTTCAGATGACCGATCCCGAGTGGCTGGTCAGCTATCCCCTCGACGACAAGGCGAAGTTCGATCTGTTCAGGGACTGCAATCGATGCCACTCGCTGCAACGGCCTTCGATGTCGACCTACAACAAAGATCAGCTGGCCTGGGTGATGAAGCGAATGGTGTATTCGGCCGGCAGCACGCCGATGACGTTTCAGCTGCCTGGCGAGCAGACCACGACGTGGGGCAGGGCCGAGTGGGGCGAGCCGTCACCACTGCAGAAACGGCAGGCCGACGCGATTGCGTCAATCAACCTGCACGACGGGACGTGGGACTACGAGCTGAAGACCTTGCCGCGACCGAAGGGCAAGGAGACGCAGGTGATTTATACGACGTGGGCGCTGCCGGTGACCAGCCGGCCGCATGACACGCGAATCGCTGCGGACGGCTCGATCTGGTTCAACCACTTCAACGACAACGCCATCGGCAGGCTCGATCCCAGGACCGGTGAAACGAAACAGTGGCGATGGCCCTATCGGGCGGAACAGGGATCGTTCGAGCCGACGGGCGCGCGCACCCTTATGGGGCCGGATCACAAGGGCCGCTGGTATATCGGCAATCAGGCGCAGGATGGCCTGGTGGTGTTCGATCCGAAGACCGAGACGTTTACTTATCCTGACGTGCCCGGGGGCGGCGAGATGATGGATGTCTCCGCGTCGCGGGTGGATGGCCACGGCTGGCGGGCCGGTCCGGACGCGTACCGGATCGACCTCGAGACGTGGGCTGTGACGACGATCAAGGGATCGAAGCCGCTCGGCCGATACGATATTGCCGCCGACACGAAGAACAATCTGTACGGCGCCGGACGCGGCAGCACTTATGTGTGGCGCGCGGACGCCAGGACGGGCGAGGTCAGGTACTACGACATTCCTGCAAAACCCCGGGGCGTTGGCGGCTTCGGCGGCGGCATGCGGCGAGGCATCAGCGACGCGCAGGATCGTCTGTGGTGGGGCGGATACGACGGCAACTTCGTCGGGATGCTCGATCCGAAACAGCCCGCGGGCAAGGAGATCACGCTGTACGAGGTGCCCTTCCCGTGGTTCTTCCCCTATGACGCTCACTATGACGAACAGGGCTACACCTGGACGGGAGGGACCAATGCCGACCGGGTGGCCCGACTGAATCTCGCCTCGGGAGAGTGGAATTTCTACCTGCTGCCATTCGAAGCGAACATTCGCGACATCAACCTCCAGCCAGCCGCGCCGGGGGGCCTGTCGGGTCTGTGGGTCGGCCACGCGCACGAGGGGTTGATAACCTTGATCGAACCGACGGCACGGTAAGAAGCGGCTCAGTCCTGGTACAAGAGGGGAGCCACCTCGTTCAGATAACGCTGCCAGACCGCGAAGGTGTGCGCGCCGCCGGTCACGCGCAGCGTGTGTTCGATCTTGTGTTTGGTGAGCAGCTGCGAAAAGGCGACGTTCGAGTCAAACAGCGTGTCTTCGGTGCCGCAGCCGACCCAGAGCAGTTTCAGCTGGCTGTTGACGTGGGCCGAGTCCGCCAGCACCGCGCTGAAGTCCACGCCGCCCGTCGACGGGTTGTTCGCCGCGCCCATGGCCGAGCTGAAGCCCGCGACGCGGCTGAACAGGTCAGTACGGCTCAAGCCGATGGCCAGCGATTGCGCACCGCCGAGCGAGAGCCCGGCGATCGCGCGGTGATCGCGGTCGGCGTGTACGCGGAATGTCGCGTCGACCATCGGGATGATGTCTTCGACGAAGTCCTTCCAGAAACCCTCCCGTTGCTGCTTGTTCTCGGCGGCGTCGCCTCGCGCGCCCGGCGCCCGCTGGAACGCGAAGCCGAACGGCATGACCACGACGAGCGGCTTCAACTTGCCGTCGGCGATCAGGTTGTCCAGAATCACGTGCGCACGTCCGCGCTCCGTCCACGCCGTTTCGTTGCTGCCCGCCCCGTGTAACAGATACAAGACGGGATATCGATCGGACGACTTCTCGTAGCCAGGCGGCGTGTACACGACAAGCCGGCGGTCGGTGCCAAGCGACTTCGACTTGTAGGAATGCGCCTCCACCGTGCCGTGGGGAACCGATCGGACCTTCAGGTACGCGGGCTCCGCGGCCTGCGCCAAGGCGGTGTCGGACGACCCCGCGACTACGACGGCCAACGTCAGAAGGGACAAGCCGACAGGGGACAATCTCACGAAGCACCTACCTTCGCGTGGTGAGGTTGCGCGTCTGGTCGAACGACAGGTTCTGCGAGAAGAACGGCAGGACCTTCTCCTCCAGCCTCTGGGCGATGCGGTTGGAGTGATCGCCTTCGTATGTCTCAAAGGTGTGCTTGACACCGAACCGCGTCAAGCCATCCACGAGCACCTTGTTGCTGACGATCAGGTTGTCCTGCTCCCCCACATCCAACGCGATCGCCTTCATCTTCTTCAGATTGGACACATACTGATCGAGCATCGCGACCGGGGAGTTGGCGGCCCATTTCACCGCGACGTGCGGCTGTATCTGACCCTCCTTCGTTGGCAGATCGAGGTAGAAGGGTGGATTCGACGGATTGGGCGCCCACGCAGCCGCCCTGGCGAGTGTGCCGAGCGCGGCACGATTCCCTTTCGCGTCGGCCGGCGTCTTGATCAGTTCCGCTGCCGAAGGTTTGCCGTCGCTCGCCGGGCGCACCGTTCCTTCGTTCAGGCAGCAGGAGCTCAACGCGTAGATTGCCGAAAACACGTCCGGACGCTTCATGCCGATTCGCATCGTGCCGTAGCCGCCCATGGAGTGCCCGGCCAGGCCGCGACCCTCGCGGGTCGCGATGGTCCGGTAGTGTCCATCCATGTACGCGACGAGATCCTCCGCGATGTACCCCTCCCAGTTTCCGGTGGTCACAGAGTTCGAATACATGCTGCCACCGTACGCGTTCATGCCGTTGGGCATCACGAGGATCATCTCGCGCGCGGCGCCTTTGCCGAACACCCGTTCCGCGATGAGATGGAGCTGGCGTCCTGTCGGGCCGAAGTACCCGAGATCGGTGCCGGTATAACCATGCAGCAGGTAGACGACCGGATACCGGCGGTTGGTCTCGGTCGCGTAACTGGGAGGCAGGTAAATCGAAACCTCGGGCGATGCTGACTCGCCCATGAGATTGCCGTCGAGAGATTTGCCGTGGACCTTGATGCGTTCCAGTCTGCCTTTGAGCGCGATCGCAGGCGCGTTCGGCGATCCTGCCGCGGCCTGAGACAAAAGCGGGGCAGCCGCCAGCGCGAGAAAGGCTGCGGTCGCGCAGTAACCTGCGAGCGGCAACGCCAGGGACCGAATCTTCATGTCGACCTCCCAGCCGGGCAGTTTACTCCGATCGAGGGCGACCTCAATCGATGAGCTCGCCCCGAGGTCAGCGGCTCGTCGGGACGAGTTGTGTGCCGGTGAGGCCGGCCGCATCGAGCCGTTTCTGCGCTTCTTCGGCCTGGGCGCGCGACGGGAATGGTCCGGCGAGGACCTGCTGCCAGCCCTCGGCCACCCGTCGCCGCATTGGTAGTCCGAGCCCCGTGACTTCAGCGGCCACTGAGGCAGCGCGCGTCTCGGTCCGGAACGACGCGACGACGATTTCGAATCGCTGGCCGGCGGTTGTGGCTGCCGGCGGGCGCGGCGCCGTTGGAGCCGTCACTGTGCTCGGCGCGGCCGGCGGACTCACGGGGTCGGTTACGGGTGGCGGAGCCGCCGGGCCGGGCGGGATCGCCGGGTTTGACGGAGGGGCTGCGACGGGGGGCGGCTGACTGGTTGCCGGTGTGCGAGCTGGCGATGGCGGACCGGCGGCTGGGGGCGGTGTGGGTTCCTCGGCCGCCGGATCCGGCGCCGGAGTACTTACCATCCGCACGCCGAACCAGATCACCGCGGCAGTCAACATCAGCGACGCTGCGAGGACGACCCCCCTGCTGGCTCCCGTCCGTGCTGCACGCACGCCGGGACGGAATATGGCCGGAACGAACTCCTCAGAGCGATCCATTGCCGCGATCGGCTCGGCTGATTCCGCGATTGTTCCAGCCGGCACCGGCATGCCCAGCGCGTCCGCCGTCGCTTTGATCAGTGGCGCGTCGATCGTGCGCAGCCACTGTGCGTGGGCCGCTTCGAGGGCCCGATCGCACAGGATGTTGACGACTCGGGGGACGCCGCACGACAGGTTGGCCAGCGCCTGAATCGCGTCGGCCGTGAACGTGACGCCCATCGGTGGTTCCACTGGGGCTCCGGAGCCGCCGTCACGGGCGACGGCGAGGCGATGCTCGATGTACTGCTTCAGTTCGTATTCGGTGAGCGGCGCAAGCTGGACGCGACGCGACACGCGCTGCTGGAACTGACGCAGGTCCGGGCGGGCGAGCAGCCGGTCGAGATCGGATTGCCCGACCAGGATGATCTGCAGCAGCGTTCCACGCTCGTCGTCGATATTCGAAAGCAGACGAATCTGTTCCAGGACGTCGGGTCGCAGATGCTGCGCCTCGTCCACGATCAGGACGGCGTGCGCCTGAAGCGGCGCGAGCGAGGCCAGAAATTCCTGCAGCGCGTGAATCAGGTCGTGGCGGGTGGTCGAAGCCAGTCTGGTGCGATCCTTCGAAATGATGCCGAAATCCTGAAGGATGTGCTTGAGGAGATCATCCCGCTCGAGCATCGGGTCGTTGATGACCGACACGAACGTCTTCCGTTCGAGTCGCTGCAGAACCGTCCGGCAGAGCAGGGTCTTGCCGATCCCGATTTCGCCCGTTATCACCACCAGCGGCTCGCGCCGTTCTATCGCGTACGCAACCTGAGCCAGCGCGGCCGCATGGGAGGCGCTTTCGAAGAGGAAGCGAGGGTTGGGCGCGAGGCTGAACGGCGGCTCTTTGAACCCGAAAAACCGCTCGTACCCCTCGACCCGCTCACCTGATCCAGTGGTGGTCACTGCGCCTCATTGTACCCTCGAGCTGTGGTAGTGTCAGGCCGGAGTCGAGACCCGTAGCCCGCCGAACGAGAGGTGTCACCATGCTCGTTGCTCGCCTGATTGCGGCCGCATCGCTGCTCGCGTCGTCTGCGGTTGCCCAGACCACCAACGATCCGTTTCCGGAACCGATCCCTGCCGCGGCCGGCGTCATCACAGTCAGTTACGTCGAGTTCGCGTCCATTCCCGATCTTGCCGGCGAAGCCGCGCGGATGATGCTCTTGACGACCGAGCCGGGCACACGCCGGATGTTCGTCAACGACATGCGCGGCCCGCTCTACAGCGTCAGCTATGACGGCCGCACGGTGAAGCAGTACCTCGACGTGAACGCTGCCGCATGGAAGGTCGGCGTCCAGTCGATGGGCAACGAACGCGGCTTTCAGAGCTTTGCCTTTCATCCGCAGTTCAGTCAGGCGGGCAGCCGCGGCTTCGGGAAGCTCTATGCGTTGACCGACACGACCAATACGACGCCAGCGCCGGATTTCAAGCCAGGTGGAGGAACACGCACGCACGATACGGTGCTTCTCGAATGGACGGCCAAGAATCCAGCGGCCGACATCTACGACGGGGGTCCGCCTCGCGAGCTCATTCGATTCGAGCAGCCGTTCGCGAACCACAACGCCGGGCTCCTGGCCTTCAACCCGCTTGCAGCGGCCGGCGCAGCGGATTTCGGTCTGCTGTACATGAGTTTCGCGGATGGGGGCAGCGGCGGCGATCCGCTCGAGCTGGCCCAGAACCTCAACTCGCCGTTCGGGAAGTTGTTGCGCATCGATCCGCTCGGGTCGAACAGCGCGAACGGCAAGTACGGCATTCCGGCTGCCAACCCGTTCGCCAACGATGGCAACGGCGCGACCCTCGGCGAAATCTACGCCTACGGTCTGCGCAATCCGCAGCGTTACACGTGGGATTCGAAAACCGGCAACCTGTTCCTCGCCGATATCGGCCAGAACACCGTCGAAGAAATCGACGTCGTCACCGCAGGGGCGAATCTCGGGTGGAACGACTGGGAAGGCAGCTTTACCTATGTCGGCCGCGAGGGAGTCGGTCTTGCGAACCAACGCGGGGACTCGAAGATCGTCTATCCCATCGTCGAATACGGACAGCCCGATCCCTTGTTGCAGCCCCAGTCGGCCGTCACGATGGGCGTGGTGTATCGCCAAACGGCGATCAAGCAGCTGTCGAACATGGTGGTGTTCGGCGACAATCCGAGCGGCGAGGTGTTCTCTATCAGCGCCGACAGCCCGCCGAAGGGGGGACAGAGCGCAATCCGTCGTGTGCTGTTCAACAGCAACGGCACGACCAAGACGTTCCTCCAGTTGATTCAAGAAAAGAACGCCCAGCAGGGGAAGAAGCCCGCGACACGCGCCGACCTGCGCTTTGGCGCCGGTCCAGACGGTCAGATTCTTCTGCTCAACAAACGCGACGGCATCATTCGCCAGCTCGTCCCGAACGCCAGATAGGCGCCCGACTGCAAGTGGAAGGAGGAAGTCGTCGTGGTCACCAGAACAGCGCTTCTCTTCTGCGGCACACTCACCATCGCAACGGCAGCCTGCAGCGACACCGATACGGGACCGATGTCCATGACGAGTCCGAGCGCAGCCTATGACGTGAGCGTCGCTCCTTCGTCGGTCGTGCTCGCGCCGGCGTCGGTGTTTGGCGGCTTCGACGCCTCCTCG
Organism: Vicinamibacterales bacterium; assembly: GCA_035537875.1. Lineage (GTDB taxonomy): Bacteria > Acidobacteriota > Vicinamibacteria > Vicinamibacterales > CAVVIG01 > DATLLJ01. The sequence goes on from DATLLJ010000095.1 coordinate 23,363, forward strand.
TGCTTGATGTTCGGGGCAACGTTCGATCTGGTCGTGAAGAATTTCGGAGCGTCGGACCTCTTTCTGGACGAGGCCACCTTTCAGCTCATCGACGGGACGACGCTCGGCGGCCCGATGATACCGATGCCGTCACGCGATTTGAACAGACGCTTCGGTCAGCTGCTGATTCATCGAGGCCGCACGCGCGCCTTCAGATTTCAAGAGCGGTTTGGCTGCGGTGCCAGGAGACCTCAATGGCTGCGCGTCGATGCCCGCCTCGTGAGCAGTGGAGGCGACAGTTCGTACGCGACGGTCGAAGTGCCGACGAACTAGTGGCCCGTCCACGTTGATCAAGGACCACCTCGCGGGCGGGGCATCCCGGCTGGCGGCGTTGCTCCTCCCTCAAATACTCCCGGTATTCTCGGTCGTCGCGCCTTGCCAGCCGGGCGCCGCGCTCCGCGATCTGGTCCTCGATCAACGTGGACGGGCCACTAGCCGCTACGGCATTACCGCCACAGCCGGAATCTCAGGACCAGGCGGGGGCGTAGAAGTCGGGGTCGGTACGGGCTCGAAGGGAATTGTCCTTGCGGCGGCCTGGTGTCGTCGAACAGGGTTTCGACGTCTTTGATCGACAACGCCTCAGCATCCTCGACGGACAAAAGCTCCGAGGTGGGGGACGACGCAACCTTGCCTGCAGGTTGACCGGGCGCGGAAGATGCCGTCGTCGGCTCCGCCGGTGGCATCGTGATCGGTGCCCGCTTGGAGACCTCGTCAGCAATCGGTGTCGGCCGCGTGAACCAAGCCGCGCGGATCTCCGGCGTTCCCTCAGAGTGAAAGGAATCCACGCCGCGGATTTCGCTCGCCGTTTCCGGAATCGCGTGTAGCTGGGCGCCTGCCGCTGACGCGCCCGTGCGGGCTTCCGGAACCGGAAAGACGGCGCTGGCCCACGCCATCACTCGTGCGCGCGCCGAGTTGTCCGGAATTGTGGCGAGCGCGCGGACAATCGAGTGCATCGCCTCCAGCTCCGTCTGCACGGCCTCGACGGTCGCCGGTCCGTGTCTGGCATGTTGCCCGAGACCGTCAGTCTGCCGGAGATACGGTGTCAACACACTCATAGGGCGAGTCTTACGCTATCAAACCGGGTGCCACGGATCCGGTTTCTGTAAGTGTTGCACCGAAAGCCGATCCCTGTTCGCGCTGCGCAGGAGGCATGTCGGCTGCGGAAGCGGAAGTCGCTCCGAACAAACGAAATTGTAATTGGACGGAAACGGTGCTCCTACGTGAGCAGCTGATATGCGCGTTCCAGAGCCGAAGATCTGGCCTTGAAATGTTTCTGCACCTCGGAGCTGAGGTGTGAAACCAGCTTCGGGTCGAATTTCGACTTGGCGTCTTCGTATGCGGTACGGACTTCGTCTCGAGTGGCGCCTGGCATGATCCCGAGCACGACGTACGGATCGAAGAGGGCCTCCCGAACTCTGACGGGCACAGGTTCGACAGCGTGATCGGCGATCTTCTCGACGGGCGGGCTCACGACAGTTTCCTGCTCGTCGGTGGCAGGTTCATGTTCCGCCTCGGCCTCGTTGCGCTGATCCTCATTCTCGTCCTCGACCCGCACGGGACATCCATCTTCCAGGAGGGCGTCGGCCGACTGGATTTGGTGCTCCCCGCTCAGTTCCTGCACACCCGCCCCCAGGGCTTCCCCGTTTTCGGGCGACCGTTGTTCGGTCGCCGTACGGCGTCGCAATTCGGCAGCCTCGCGACGACACATCGCGCAGAGGTCGCCTGCAGCCTCCAGTTCTGTGCCGCATTGACGGCAGGTGCGAGGCGGACGGCGAGTTTTGACGATGAAGCGAGCGCCGCCGACGACGGCGATCACGAGGCCGAGTGTTGCGCCGATCACCAGAGCGCTCGATGACGATTGGCGCTCCAACGCCGAGCGAGAGTTGGCTTGCGCGTCAATCACAGGTGCTGGAGCTGGTACCTCTACCTGAGGCAAAGGATTGGCAGCCGGTGTCCGTCGCGCATGCAGCGAGGTGAGCTGGGCGTCGAGACAATCCAGGTAGGCTTCCCGTCCGGCCGCGCGCAGACCTGTGCAGGTGGCATCGAGTTGTTTGCGCTCCGCTCGCGTCAGCTGTTCCAGATCGCGTCCGAAGTCGGCACGTAGTGCAAGCAGACGGGCCCTGAGGCATTCCCGGTAACTTTCCGAGTCCAGCGCGCCGCGTGGCAGCACCCCGACGCACCCGTTCTCGATGAGGGCCTGCTCGATGGCGGTGGGTGCGCTCTGCTCGGGCGTGTCGGCCAGCAGCACACTCGTTGGCGTCAGTGCCGCCAGCGATGCCAGTATCCACGCGACAAACCGGGTCGACACGATCACTCCTCCTGGGGCACGGGAGGATCAGCAAGGGAGATGCCGATAGGGGCTCTGGTTCCCGCGCCGGGCTGCAGCGGCGTGCATCCTCGCGTAATGCATGACCCGCGTCCTGGTCAAGTGCTTCGCTCGCACTCCGCAGACAGTTGTCGGCGGGTGTAGCCGTCTCTGGAACCTGATAGAGTTTTCAGTCTCAGTGTCGGGTCTCCCACCGCTTCGGCGTCATCCCCGTGCCGTCAGTGTTCTCTGGGCTCTTTGGCTTTTGCTTGCCTGCACCGGGCCGCTTCACGCCGGCCAGCAGCCGGCAAATGAACCTGGCGCCATCAAGCGAGCGCGAGCCGTTTCAATTCCCAGCGGCCGGATAGCCATCGACGGCAAGCTGGATGAAGCCGAATGGCAGCAGGCGCCGCCAGCCGACGGGTTCGTGCAGCAGCAGCCGAGCGAAGGAGCGCCCGCCAGTTCGCAGCATCGCTCGGAGGTTCGATTTCTGTACGATGCGGAGAATCTCTACATCGGCGCCACGCTATATGAGGACGAGACCGATCGGCTGGTCACCAACGAACTGAAGCGGGACTTCGGCACTCCTCGTGACGGCGACTTGTATATCGTGCTGCTCGATACGTTTCTCGATCGCCTCAACGCGTACAATTTCCAGACCAATCCTGACTGCGCGCTTCGCGATTCGCAGTCGTACGACGACGGGCGGACGATCAACGCGAATTGGGATGCCGTGTGGTTCTGTCAATCGTCGGTGGGCGAGGGAGTCTGGTATGTCGAGCAAGCGGTCCCCTTCAAGCAGCTGCGCTTTCCACGCAGCGATGAGCAGACCTGGGGGCTGCAGATCTTCCGCCTGATCCGCCACGCCAACGAGGCCACCATCTGGAGTCCCACCCCGCGCCAATTCAATCAGTTCAAGACTTCGTACGAGGGCCTGCTCGAGGGGATTCGCGGCATCCGCCCGGGCCGAAACATCCGCGTCAAGCCTTTCGTGACCGGACAGGCAAGGACAGCCGAAGGCCGGAGTACCGGGGACGGCGACGGCGGCGTCGACGTCAAGATCGGCGTGACGACGAGCCTCGTGCTCGACGGCACCTACCGGACCGATTTCTCCCAGGTCGAAACCGATGCGCAGCAGGTCAACCTGACGCGTTTCAGCCTGTTCTATCCCGAAAAACGCGAGTTCTTCCTGGAAAACCAGGGCGCGTTTCAGATCGGTCCGCCGGCCGCCTCCAACAGCAATTTCGTGCCGTTCTTCAGCCGCACGATCGGTCTCAGCGATGCTGGCACGCCCATTCCAATCGTGGGCGGCGTTCGACTGACGGGCAAGATTGCGCGGACCAGTCTGGCGCTCCTGAACATGCAGACCGAGGAAGAGCCTCGTGCCGCCGGTCTGGTCAGCCTGCCGGCCGCCAACTTCTCCGTTCTCAGGTACGGGCGAGAGTTCCTCACCAATTCGACGGTCGGCCTTTTCTATCTCGGCAAGGAACGAGGAGAGACGTCGAATCGTCTGGCCGGCGCCGACTTGCGTCTGTATCCCAGTCGAACTCTGAGCATCGATGGGCTGTTCATGCATTCGGAGAAGACGGCGATCGGGTCGGGCGACGCCTGGCGCAGCGGAATGCAGTACAACTCGAGCCTGTCGCAGTTCACGCTGCAGTACACATCGCTCGGCGAAGCGTTTCGGGATGACCTTGGATTCATTCCCCGTCAAGGCGTCGACATCCTGAACGCGGCTGCGTTGCGGCGGATCCGGCCGGTCAGCCTGGCACCGACGGTTCGCGAAATCCGTGTCGATGTGCCTTATGCCCGTTACACTCGCGACGCATTGAATCCGGTGACGGGCGGCCCGATCGGTGTGGAGACCGAAACGATCAACCCGACAGGCACGGTCGAATTCTCCGATGCCTCGACGGTGGCGTTCGGATTCCTGAACGACGAAGAGGCGCTCACGGTCCCGTTCCGTCCCCAGGGCATCCCCCCCGGCGAGGCGATTCCTCCAGGCCGGTATCAATTCAACAGCGCCTCGATCGCCTACAACGGCAGCAATTCGCGTCCGTTGGCGTTCACGGGTGAATACCGCTTCGGGGGTTACTACAACGGGACCCGCACCGGCTTCACGGCCGGCAGCCGGGTGCGGCTCAGCACCAAGCTGGCCGCGACGGTCAGCGCTTCGCGGGACGTCATCGAACTGCCAGACGGCGTGACGTTCGACACGAACCTGGCGTCGCTGCGCGTGGACGCCTCCTTCTCGACGCGCATGTTTCTGAACGCGTTTGTCCAGTACAACAGCGTGACGAGGCAGGTCTCCTCGAATATCCGCTATCAGTTCATCCATCACCCGCTCAGCGACATCTTTCTCGTCTACAACGACACCCGCTCTGCCGACCGCGGGCCGGGTGGCGCCTCGGTGGCGCCGTCCCGAGCGCTGGTCCTCAAGGTCACTCACCTGTTCAGTTTCTAGGCCCCTGCTTCCAGACAGGGGGGCAACGCAACCGAAACGGCCCTTCGTTCGTCTAAGCATCACACCCGTGCTTAGGGAGCGCGCGGAGGTCTTAATCCAGGAGGCCCAGATGTCAGCCGCTTCAGTCATCAGGCTCCGCTCGGTCGGCAAGAAGTTTCTGACAGATGAAGTCGAGACGCACGCCCTGTCCGACATCACCCTCGATATCGGGAAGGGCGAGTACGTCTCCATTGCGGGGCCTTCCGGCTGCGGCAAGTCGACCCTGCTGTCGATTCTGGGGCTGCTCGACTCGGCGACGACGGGGGAGTACTGGCTCAACGGCCAGGACGTCGCGGAGTTACCCGATCGCGATCGGGCGCGTGTGCGTAATCGCGAGATTGGGTTCATCTTTCAGAGCTTCAACCTCATCGGGGACCTGACAGTCTTCGAGAACGTCGAGCTCCCGCTCACCTATCGAGGGATGCCAGCCACGGAGCGGCGCGAGCGGGCGGCGGCCGCCCTCGAACGTGTCGGCATGCAGCATCGCGCCAAGCACTTGCCAAGCCAGCTGTCCGGCGGGCAGCAGCAGCGTGTCGCGGTGGCGCGGGCCGTGGCCGGCGAGCCCGTCATGCTCCTGGCAGATGAGCCGACCGGGAACCTCGATTCGAAAAGCGGCGAAGCGGTCATTGATTTGCTCGCCGAATTGCATCACAGTGGCGCAACCATCTGCATGGTCACGCACGACCCCCGCTACGCGCGTCACGCCCAGCGCAACGTTCACCTGTTCGACGGGCGCCTGGTCGAACAGAGCTCCTAGAAATGGTGGCGAATTGATATGCAGAGCTTGCTGCAGGACCTGAGGGTTGCCGTTCGTCGGCTCGTCAAGGACAAGTGGTTCACGCTCGCGGCCATCGCGGCACTTGCCTTGGGCATCGGCGCCAACAGCGCCGTGTTCACCCTCGTCAACGCCGTTCTGCTGCGCGGCCTTCCGGTCGACGACGCCGATCGCATCATGTGGGTCATGTCGGCCGACAACCGCGGGCGCACCTTCGGCGTGTCGTTCCAGGACTTCGAGGACTGGCGGGCCTCGAGCAAGTCGTTCACCGGGATGACGCTCGTTCAGAACGGCACGATGATCATCAGCGGCGACGAGCCGCTGCCGGAATCGTACCCGGGCGGGTTCATCTCGGCGAACGCGTTCGATGTCATCGGCGTGAAGGCGCAGTTCGGGCGCGGATTCGTGGCTGACGACGACAAAGAGGGCGCGCCGCCCGTCGTGTTGATCAGCGGCGGTATCTGGAAAACGCGCTACGCGTCAGACCCCAACGTCATCGGCAAGGCCATCCGCGTCAACACCATTCCCGCCACGATCGTGGGCGTGATGCCGGACGGGTTCAAGTGGCCGTTCCAGAGCGAGGTCTGGATGCCGATGGCCCATCGGTCGCCCGCGTTCCGGGTGCCGCGCCAGGGCCGCCCCTTCATGGTCTACGGCCGGCTCGCCGAGGGCACGACGCTCGAGCAGGCACGCAGCGAGATGAAGGGCATCGCGGCGCAGCTTTCGCAACAGTACCAGGACAGCAACAAGGACATCACGGCCCAGGTCACGCCGTTCATGGAGTTCCTCATCGGCTCGAACCTCAGGACGATGTTCTGGGCCCTGATGGGCGCGGTCGCGTTCGTGCTCCTGATTGCCTGTTCCAACGTGGCCAACCTGATGCTCGCGCGCTCGGCGGACCGCGCCCGGGAAGTCGCGCTCCGTGTCTCGCTCGGCGCCACGCGCTCGCGGATCATCCGACAGCTCCTCGTCGAGAGCGTCCTGCTCGCCTGCGTCAGCGGTATGGTGGGCCTGGGCCTCGCATACGCCGGGATTCAGTGGTTCGACAGCGAGTCCCAGAATATCGGCAGGCCGTACTGGATGACGTTCAACATGGACGCCAGTGTCTTCGTGTTCTTCGCCATCGTCTGCGTCGGGACCGGCATTCTCTTCGGGCTCGCGCCGGCGATACACGTCTCGAAGACGAACGTCAACGACATCCTGAAGGAGGGTGGACGATCGGGATCCGGCGGCGTCCGAGCACGGCGCTGGACGGCCGCTCTCATCGTCGCCGAGCTGACGCTCACGCTCGTCTTGCTCGCCGGCGCCGGCTTCATGATGCGCAGCTTCGTCAACTTGTACCAGCTCGACATCGGCGTCGATACCTCGAAGCTGCTGACGATGGGCTTCATCCTGCCCACGCGCAAGTACACGACAATCGAGTCGCGCGTGGAGTTCATGAAGCGAATGGAAGAGGCCCTGAACGCCAACGCTGCGGTCGCCGGGGCCACCACCTCCAGCAACCAGCCGCTCGGCGGGGGCGCGCAGCGGCAGCTCGAGCTCGATGGGAAGCCGCTCCAGGGCGGCGAAAAGCCGCGGACGGCGCTGATGCTCGCGACCGGCGCCCGCTACTTCGACGCGATGGGCGTCCGCCTGCTTCGCGGCAGGACGTTCGATGTGAGCGAGGGGACTCCTGGCCGTGAGGTCGCGGTCATCAACCAGCGCCTTGCGGAGCGGTACTTCGGCAACGCGGATCCCGTCGGGCAGCGAATCCGACTGATCGAAGACAACCCGAACGCTCCGCAATACGCGTGGGCCACCATCGTCGGCGTGGCGCCGAACATCCGGCAGCGGCAGGGAAACCAGACCGATCCCGACCAGGACCCGGTCGTGTACGTCCCCCACTCGCAGAACACCGGGCTGGTCGGGCTTGGCAACGTTCTCGTGCGGGCACGCTCGAACCCCGCGGAGCTGATGCCGGTGGTCCGCAAGGAGATCTTCGCGCTCGACCCGGACCTGTCGCTCGCGCAGATGCGGACGCTCGATGAGTCTCTCGCGCAGCAGCGCTGGTTCCCGCGCGTGTTCGGCATCATGTTCACCGTCTTCGCCGGGATCGCCATCGTGCTGGCGGCCGTCGGACTGTTTGCCGTGACGGCGTACTCGGTGACGCAGCGCATTCAGGAGATCGGGATCCGCATGGCGCTCGGCGCGCACGCGAAGCAGATCTCGTGGCTCATTCTCCGGCGGGGGCTGATCCAGCTCGCGATCGGCCTGACGTTGGGCCTGGCCGGGGCGTTCGGCGTGGGAAGGCTGCTTCAGAGCATGCTGTTCCAGATCGGTTCGGCCGATCCGCTTACGCTCGCCTTGATCAGCACGTTGCTGATCGTCGTGGCGGTCACGGCCACCCTCTGGCCGTCGTGGCAGGCGACGCGGCTGGATCCGGTGACAGCGCTCCGATACGAGTGAAGAATCTGGTCATTCTGGTCATCTGGTCATTGAACGTGACAATCCAATGACCCGATGGCCAGATGACCAGATGACCCGATGACCCGATTCCGACCCCCCTAGCCGAAGCGTTCTGCGGCGCGCGCCCTGGCCCTCGCCGCCCACTCGGCGCGGTCGCGCGGCGCCGCCGACGTCACAAGCGAGTCGATGAGTCGCCGCGCCACGACGGACACCTCGTCGACCGCGAGGTCGAAGGCGGCCTGATTGGCGATCGACGGTCGAGCAAATCCTGACAGCTTGCGCACGAACTGCACCGACGCGGCGCGGATTTCCTCGTCGGTGGCGGGCGGATCGAAATTGAAGAGCGTGCGGATGTTTCGGCACATACGCCCTTAATTGTATCGAGTCTCCGAACAAATCGGCTCCCGTGTCGAGCGACCGCGACAGGAGCCGATCGTCGTCCATCCGTCCTCCACTTGACACGCCGGTGTATAACGGTCGCCAAGTCGCGAACTCGCGACCTCAATCAGTCAACCTGGAGAAGACGATGGCGGCAAACGGTCGACGTGCTGTGTCCCCCGAGGATATCGGCGCCGTAAGGTGCAGTCGCCCGCAGACGGGCAACGAATATCTCGAGTCCCTCCGGGACGGGCGGGAGGTTTACATCTACGGCGAACGCGTTCGTGACGTGACCACTCACCCGGCGTTCCGCAATACGGCGCGTATGACGGCCCGGTTGTTCGATGCGCTCCACGATCCGGCACGGTCCGGCAAGATCCTGGCGCCCGCCGATACCGACGGGCACGGGCAGACGCACGCGTTCTTCAAGGCGCCGAAGTCGGCTGAGGAAATGATCGCTGGCCGCGACGCCATCGCGGAATGGCAGCGTCTGACCTACGGCTGGATGGGCCGGTCGCCTGACTACAAGGCGGCCTTTCTCGCTACATTGGGCGCGAACGCCGACTTCTATGCGCCGTTCGAGGAAAACGCGCGCCGCTGGTACACCTTCTGCCAGGAACGCGTACCGTTCGTCAACCACGCCATCATTCACCCGCCCGTCGATCGCGATAAGCCCCCTGATCAGGTGGCCGATGTCTGCGTACACGTGGAGCGCGAAACCGACGGCGGGGTGGTCGTGTCGGGCGCAAAGGTGGTGGCCACAGGATCGGTCCTGACCAATTTCACCTTCATCGCCCACCACGGTCTGATTCCGCTCAAGGACAAGCGGTTCGCGCTCGTGCTGATGGTCCCCACGAACGCACCCGGCGTGAAATTCCTCTGTCGCACTTCGTACGAGATGACGGCGGCCGTGATGTCGAGCCCCTTCGACCAGCCGTTGTCGTCGCGGCTCGACGAGAACGATGCCGTGTTCATCATGGACGAAGTCTTCGTGCCGTGGGAGAACGTGTTCGTGTACGGCGACGTGGAGAAGGCGAACAATTTCTTCCCACAGACCGGCTTCCTGCCGCGGTTTGTCGTCCACGGCTGCACCCGACTGGCGGTGAAGCTCGACTTCATTGCCGGTCTTCTGTTGAAGGCGGTGGAGGCGTCTGGAACCAAAGACTTTCGCGGCGTTCAGGCCAACGTCGGCGAGGTGCTCGCCTGGCGCAACATGTTCTGGGCCCTGACGGAAGCTATGGTGAGGGATCCGCACCCGTGGAAGGGAGGGTACCTGCTGCCGAACATGGACCCCGGCAGCGCCTACCAGATTCTCGCGACCATTGCCTACACGAAGATCAAATACATCATCGAGCAGACGGTGGCGGCCGGACTGATCTATCTCAACTCACACGCGAAGGACTTCTCGAATCCCGACATCCGTCCGTACATCGATCGCTATCTGCGCGGGTCGAACGGCTACACGGCCACGGATCGCGTCAAGCTGATGAAGCTGTTGTGGGATTGCCTGGGCACCGAGTTCGGCGCCAGGCACGAGCTCTACGAGATCAACTACGGAGGCAGCACCGAGGAGATCAGGCGGTACTGCCTCTTCAGCGCAATGAGCAACGGGAACGCCGAGAAGTTCAAGGGATTTGCCGAGCAGTGTATGGCGGAGTACGACCTGCACGGCTGGACCGCACCCGATCTGATCAACCCGGATGATGTGTCCCGTCACTAGATCGATCGGCCACGAAATCACGAGAACACGAAAAGCATTCGCGCGTTCTTCTTTCGTGATGTCGTGCCTTGGTGGCGGCCCGATATGAGACGGGTTCTGGCGTGGTGTTTCGTATCGCTAGTACGCGAAGCGCAACGAGGCCGGCCCGGTCCTACAGGAGCCGCGGGGACGCCGACGGCGTTCCCCCAGGGACAGAAATCGTCTCGACGACGCTGCGCCAGGCCCTCTCGCTGCGCGCCTGGTTCCGGACGAGCGCGCCGCCGCACCACCACGCGTCCGTCTGTTCGGCAGAGGCCGGACGCATCCACATCCGCTGGAACGTCACCGCGACGCCGATGAGTGGCACGAGCACGTTGAAGTAGGGCAGCGGCACCGCTCCACGTTCGCGCGGTATTTCCAGACGGAGCCCCTCGTTGCTGATGTCGATGATGTGGGACGACACGCCGTTGACAATCGCGTTGACCCGTTGAACCGGCTTTCTCACCGAGCAGCGGACCGGTCGACCGTCCGCGATGGCCAGGGCAACGGTGCACACGAACAGGCTGCGATCGAGAGGCCGCGTGAGATACATGACCTGCCGGCTTCGCGATTCACAGGCATCCGCCGATGCCCCGTCCCCGATCACGACCGTCGGCATGGTCGGTCTGCGCGCGCGACTCAGCTGATGGAGCTGGTGTCGAAACACGAACAGCTCGTCGGCGACCAGGAGATCGAACGGACGCCTCTGCATTTCCTCGCCGGCGGTCCTTGGATCAGATCGCCTGATTGGTTCGAAGTGTTCTTCTCTGAGCCACTCACAGACAACCCCGCACTCAATGGGATCGGGAGAGGCAACGATGACACGGGGATGAGGTGTCATAGGTTGTTCGGAGGCGAGCACAGCCCGTGCCACGTGGATTTGTTAGGAAATCGAGCGCGGCGCGCCTGTTGACCGTACGTATCTGCAAGGCGAGTTCGAGAATCGTCAGCTAACGAATTCGGCACGGCTGGGCCGCTGTTTGTCAGGCTCGACTAAAGACGAACATCGCGTCCAGTGCTGCGCCATTTGAGTTCATCGACGGATTCAAAGACGGGCGCGTCCGTCCTGAGCGTCGCCAGCTCGCGAAAGAGCATCGCGAGCTCTCGATTCTTTGCCAGCGTGGCGGCGAGCCGTGCGCTGTTCCGCACGTCCGCATGCCACTCGGAGACTGCATCCGGAATCTGTTCAAGGTGGGAGAAGCGGGACAAGACAGCGGCCGCCGATCGAGGCCCCCACCCAGGAAGCCCCGGGTATCCGTCGGAGGCGTCGCCGACCAGGGCGAGGAAGTCGGGGATTGAACCCGGCGGCACCCCGAACTTCGCGATGACGCCGGCTTCGTCCCGGACGGCGCCGGTGCGTGAATCGGCCTGTACGACGCGATCGCCGACGACTGACTGCGCGAGATCTTTGTCGGGTGTCAGGATGAAGACCCTGTCGACGCGTCGATCGGCGGCGGCCCTCCGGGCGGCCGATGCGAGCGCGTCGTCGGCCTCCAGCTCGATCATGGGCCAGACGACGATGCCCGCTTCCTCGAGCGCCTGCTCGAGCGGCACGAACTGGGCGCGAAGTCGCGGATCGATCCCCGCGCCGGTCTTGTATCCCGCCCAGAGCCCGTTGCGAAAGGATTCGATGACGTGATCAGTGGCGACGCCGACGTGGGTCGCGCCGTCGCGCAGCAGTTTCATGACGAAGCGCAGGACACCGCGGACTGCCGCGGTGTCCTGGCCCGACGCGTCGATGGCTGGAGGCAGCGCGTAGAAGTGCCGGAACAGCTCGTAAGTGCCGTCAACCAGGACGACGTTCATCCATCAGAAGCATAGCGCAGGCTATTTGACGTACCAGTGGCCCGACAGGGCGAAGCCGGGTCCGCCGAGCTCGAAGGTTTCAAACGGTGTCTGTGGCGAGCGATAACCGTAGTCTGCGCTCAGGGTGAATCTCGGTGCCGCGGCAAACGTCAATTCGGTCCCGCCGAAGAACTGTCGACCGAGGCTGTTGTCAGACACCGACGCGACGACTCCGGGAATGGTGCTGCCCAGCGTGGAATGGTAGATGGTGACGCCGCCGCCGACGTACGGCCGGATCCACACGTAATCGGTCAGTTTGTCCGGCAGCGAGAAGAGGGCGCTCGGCGCAAACTGGACCGACGACAGGTGTTCGAGTGTCGGTGTGTTGGTCATCGAGTATCGTGACAGTTCGAGTTGCACGCCGAGCCGGCGGCCGATCGCCGCTCTCGCGCTGGCGCCAAAACCGACGGTCGACCCGCCCATCCGACCACCCAGACCGACGAGGTGCGTCGTGGGCGCCAGGGAGACTGGCCCGGTTTGCGATGAAGGCTCGATCGCCGTCGCGCGGGTCGTTTGAAGGTTCGCTGCAGTCGTTGCGGATGGCGACGCCGACCCGGACGACGAAGCCAGGCCCGCTGCGCTCGGTGAGGTCGACGTCACGGTCGGACGAGACCCAGGTGCGTTGATGCGCGCGATCCACCCGGTGTTCACGTGCAGATAGCCGACGCCATCCGGGGCGGCTGGCCACGATACTCTCACCCAGCTTCCGAGTTCGCGCGTGACCGTGAGCACCGAGCCGCGCGACGCTTTGCCAATCACGGGGCTGCCGGTGCTCGGGCTCTTGTGCACGTCGGCCGACGCGCTGTTCACCGTGAATTCTGCGCCTTGCGCGCCAAGCCATGATGGACTCAGGCAGACGACGACGGCGACGGCCGCAATGTGGCGAATCATCTGAATGCCTCCTGCCAGGGCACGAACTTGATGCCCGGACAACGGTTCTGTAATGCCCGGCACACGTAAACGCCGGGTTTTGGGCCCGAACGGCTCCTCACCGTTTCATCCGAGCAAACGCCGTGCTTCGCCTATACTGGCCACTCCGCCAGGAGGTCGGTTCATGAAGATTTGGCACCTGCTTGCTTTCCTGCTCGTGGCTGCAGTGGGAACCGGCGCGGGGTCCGCTCAGCAGACCGTTCCGTTCTCCGGCGGTATCCCGGTCGCGCCGCTTGGTCTGGCCGGCCGACGGCTGCCCGACGCGCCGATGGAGTTCGACACGGGGGAAGGGCAGCGCATTCGCGTGGTGGTTGTCACCAAGGCGCTCGAATATCCGTGGAGCCTCGCGTTCCTTCCGGACGGCAGCATGCTCGTGACGGAGCGCGCGGGCCGTCTTCGAATCATTCGCAACGGCGTGCTCGATCCGCAACCCATCGCTGGCGCGCCCGCTTCGTACTGGGCAGGCGAATCAGGCTTGCCCGGCGCCGTCCATGGATTCATGGACGTAGCCGTTCATCCGCGCTTCGCCGAAAACCGGCTCCTGTACCTGTCCTACACCAAACCGCTCGATGAAAAGCGCCGCACCGTTGCGATCGCGCGCGGGCGCTGGGACGGTCAGGCGCTCACCGGTGTCAACGATGTCTTCGTGACTGGTGCGCCGGGCACGACGCGGATCGCGTTCGCCCGCGATGGCACGCTGTTCGTGACGACCACCGGCACTCCGCAACAACCGAACAGTCCTCAGGATCCCGATTCGCTGGGCGGCAAAGTGCTCCGCCTCACAGACGAGGGAGGCGTTCCACGCGACAATCCTTTCGTCGGACGCGCCGGACATCGGCCCGAGGTCTACACGCTCGGCCATCGCAGCTCGCTCGGCCTTGCCATGCACCCGGGAACCGGCGAGATGTGGCAGAACGAGAACGGTCCGAACGGCGGCGACGAGATCAACATTCTGCAGCCCGGTCGCAACTACGGGTGGCCGGTTGTGAGCTTCGGGCGCACATATCCTGGCCCGTGGCAGTCCGAGCGGCCGAGACATGAAGGATTCGAACCCCCTGTGGCGTTCTGGATGCCGTCGATCGCGGTGTCGGGAATGGCCTTTTACACCGGGGATCGGCTTCCCAAATGGAAAGGGGACGTCTTCGTCGGAGCGCTGCGCACTGGCGAAATCCCAGGCACCGGACATCTCGAGCGAATCCTCTTCAACGAGAAGATGCAGGAGTTGCGGCGTGAATCGCTGCTCACCGAGCTCCGCCAGCGAATCCGTGATGTTCGACAGGGTCCCGACGGGCTGCTGTACCTCCTCACGGACGAGAAGGAAGGCGCCGTGCTCCGGATCGAACCGGCATCGTAGAGGGGTGCTTATGAAACGCCTGTTGATGCTCGCCGTCGCATTAGCCGCGACACCGCTCCTCGCGCAAGGTCCGATCGCCGTACCACGCCGGCCGCTGCCGGACGGCCCGGTCGCCATGGAAACCGCCGAACAGCGGATCCGGGTCACGGTGCTGAAGGGGTTCGCGCACCCGTGGAGCCTGGCGTTCCTGCCTGGCGGCGATATCCTCGTCACAGAGCGGAACGCCGGGCGGCTGAGGATCGTCCGCAACGGCGTCCTCGATCCCCAGCCGATCTCCGGCGTGCCAGCGGTTTACGGCGCCGGGCTCGCGGGCCTGATGGAGGTCGTCCTCCATCCAAAGTTCGCCGACAACCGGTTGGTGTATCTGAGCTACATCAAGGATCTCGGCAACAAGGCACACACGCCTGTGCTCATACGAGCGCGGCTCGACGGCATGGCCCTGACAAACGTGCAGCAGCTCTTCGTCGCCACCGACATTTTTACTGGACCTGCGGCCGGCTCGGCCATGACGTTTGGGCCGGACGGGCGCCTTTACCTGGTCGTTGGCGGTGCCAACGATGCAGTCGCGCAACGCCTCGACGCCTACTCCGGCAAGGTGTTGCGTTTTAACGACGACGGCAGCGTGCCGCCGGACAACCCGTTCGTCGGCCGGGCCGGGGCGAAGCCGGAGATCTGGTCCTACGGTCACCGCAACATGATTGGCCTCACCGTCCACCCGGGCACGGGGGCCATCTGGGAATCGGAGAACGGGCCGCAGGGCGGCGACGAAGTCAACATCATCAGGAAAGGCGCCAACTACGGCTGGCCCATCGTCAGCTACGGACGCACGTACGAAGGGCCCCGGGTGTCGGACAGCCCGTATAAAGAGGGCATGGAGGTCCCGCACATCGTCTGGATTCCTTCGATCGCCGCGTCGGGTCTCACTTTCTATTCGGGCGATCGCTTTCCACGCTGGAAGGGCAACCTGTTCGTCGGTGGACTGCAGTACGGCCGGATCGCCAATACGGGTCAGCTGCACCGTGTCGTGTTCAACGAGAACGGCGATGAGATTCGGCGCGAGGCGCTGCTCACGGATCTGCGGCAGCGCATCCGCAATGTCCGGCAGGGTCCCGACGGTCTGCTTTACGTGTTGACGGACGAAGACGACGGCGCGCTTCTGAAACTCGAGCCGGCAGAATGACGAGTGGCTGATATGACCTGGCAAGACGATCTGCAGTTCTATTCGATGCACTTCATGCCGTACGTGCATCTCCCTCCGGATCAGCAGCAGTACGACTCGTTGTGGGTCGACTTCTCGAACAAGCACTACGATCCCCAGAAGGGCTACGAGCTGTACCAGCGGTACTTCAGAGAGATGGTGCTGGCCGATCAGCTCGGCTACGACGGTCTGGTGGTCAACGAACACCACAACACCATGTACAGCATGATGCCGGTCTGCACGGCTGCCGCCGCTGCTCTCATTCCCGTCACCACGCACGCGAAGATCTGTGTGTTCGGCGTACCGGTCACCTTCGTCATGCCGAACCGTCTGGCCGAGGAGTACGCCATGCTCGACGTCATGTCGGGCGGTCGTCTGGAGATCGCGTTTCCTCTCGGAACCGGCATGGAATATTGGAGCAATTCTGTCGTCAATCCCTCGACTGCCCGCGCGAAATTCCGCGAGTCGGTCGACATCATGATTCAAGCCTGGACGGAGGATGGACCGACCAGCTACGACGGCGAGTTCTACAACTATCGCTACCTCAATGTCTGGCCGCGTCCCTTCCAGCGACCGTATCCTCGCTGCTACGTCGTCGGTACCGGCAGTCCGGAGACCATCGCGTTCGCGGCCGAACGGGGGTGGGGCTATGCGTCGGTCTTCGTGCCGATCGCTCAGCAGGTGAAGACGTTCGATCGGTTGCGCGAAACCATGCCCAAGTACGGGCACGAGATGACACCCGACAAAGCGATGGCGAATACGATCGTGTACGTGGCCGAGACGAACGAAGCCGCCGAAAGAGAAGTCATCGATCACATCAAGTACTACTTCACGATAGCGGCCCGGACGACGCCGCGATTCCTGAATCCGCCCGGCTACATCTCGCTCGAGCAGTTCCGCATCCGCGCCGGCGCTGCCAACAAGATGCATGGAGGGTTCGACTGGGACGAGATGACGAAGAACTGGCGCGTCGCCGTCGGCACTCCCGAGCGCGTCGCCGAAAAAATTGCCGGGTGGTGTGAGGAAGCCAATTCCAGCCGTGTCATCTGTCACCACCATATCGGCGACATGCCGCACTGGAAGGTCGTCAAGAACATGACCATCTTCGCCGAGGAGGTCATTCCTCGGCTTCGACCGCAGGCCAAGCGGGCCGAGCGACCCGGCTCGAACACGCTTCGCACCGCGGGAGCCACGTGATGCCCACCGCAGCCGCCAGGCAGGCGAAGAGGGTGCCGCGGGGGTTCGAGCGGCGGGAGCTCAACGTCAACGGTGCCGACGTTGTGCTGTTCGTTGGTGGATCCGGTGAGCCCCTGGTCTTCCTGCACGGCGCCGGTACGGCCTCCGGGTTCCACTTCTCCGCGTCGTGGGCGGGCAAGTACACGGTCTACTTGCCGTACCATCCGGGTTTCGGCGAGTCGCCCGACAGCGCGGCGATTGCGACGATCGACGATTACGTCCTTCATTATCTCGAGCTGTTCGACCGTCTTCGGCTCGACAGCGTGCGCCTTGTCGGGTTGTCGATCGGGGGATGGATCGCGGCAACCCTCGCGACGCAGAACAGCCACCGACTGAAGAAGCTGGCGCTGGTCGGGCCGGCCGGGCTCCGCGTGCCGGACCATCCAACTCTCGATATCTTCCGTCTCAAGCCCGAGGAGGTGCCTGCGCACCTCGTGCACGATCTTGGGGTGCTGGCGCCGTACGCCCCCGATCCCCGTGGCCCGGACTTCCTCGAGTTCCTGGTGAACGACTATCACGAGATGTCGAGTTACGGGAAGTTGGCCTGGACGCGGCCGTACGATCCGGACCTGGCCAAGTGGCTGCACCGCATCAGCGTCCCGACCCTGCTGCTGTATGGAGACAAGGATCGGGTCACGCCGGCGCAGCAGGCAGAGACCTGGGCTGGCCTCATTCCCAACGCGACGGTTCGCATCGTCAAGGATGCGGGTCATCTGGTGCTCGACGAGAAGCCCGAAGCCCCGCAGGCCGTGCTGGAGTTTCTCTCGTGACACGCGCGCACGTTCCGTCTGGAAACCGGTTGACACGCTAGTCGAGAGGCGTCAGCATTCCGCTGTTTCACGGCACTTGGGAGGGTCAGATGGGTAATCCGGGCGAAAGTAGAATCAAGGGCCTTCATCACATCACTCTCTGCGCGGCTGGAGCCCAGGAGGACATCGACTTCTGCACGCAGGTTCTTGGCCAGCGGCTCATCAAGCAGACGGTGCTCTTCGACGGTCGGTATGCGCATTACCACCTGTACTACGCCAACGCCAACGCCGAGGTAGGGTCGGTGCTGACGACGTTCCCCTACAAACGTGTGCCGGGTCGCCCGGGGTCCGGGCAGATCTCCTCGACGGCCTACACCGCGCCGAAGGGAACCATCACGTTCTGGAAAGAGCACCTGGATCGGCACAACGTCGAGCACAGTGGCATTCTCGAACGGTTCGGCCAGCGCTTCATTCGGTTCAAGCATCCGTCCGGCCTGCTGATGGAGGTGATCGAGGATCCGGCGGACAAGCGCACGGGTTGGACGACCGATGAAATCAGCACCGACGTATCGCTGGGGGGATTTCATGGGCCTGTCCTATCGGTAAGGGAGATTCCTGAGCAGGAACGGTTCTTCATCGAGGCCCTCGGGTTCCGGAAAACAGGCGCGGAGGGGCCGTATCATCGGTTCGAGGTGGCGGAAGGCGGGGCGGCCAAGACGATTGTCCTGTTGCACGAGCCCGATCGCGCCGCCGGAAGCTGGGGGTTCGGCGCCGGCACCGCCCACCATCTGGCGCTCGACATCGGCACCGACGAGGCGCTCGCGGAACAGAAGAACCTGTACGAGGAACTGGGCTACACCGACTGTTCAGAAATCAAGGATCGCAACTACTTCCATTCAATCTACGTGCGATCGCCTGCGGGCATTCTCACCGAATGTGCGGCGACGGCAGAGGGAGGCTTCGCGCGAGACGAGTCGTGGGATCAGCTTGGAATGAGCCTGCTCCTGCCACCGTGGTTCGAGCACGAGCGCGAAAAGATCGTGGCCATGCTCGAGCCGATTGTCGTCCCCGAGGCCAATCGGCCGAAGGGCCAGCCTGCGGCGGCGTCGGTGGCTCCGCAGCCGGCCGCGGCCAGGTCCGATGCCGGGATCGCCGCGTCGCGGCGGAGCGCGACCTTCATCGGAGGAGATCGGTGAACTGAACATTGGGTCATCGGGTCATCTGGTCATTGGATTGGGTAATTGCGCAATCAATGACCCAATGACTAGACGACCCAATGACCAGATGAGTCGTCGCGGTAGTCCCCATGGCGCGGACGTGAACCGGTCTATTGACGCCCGCGTACGGGCGTATAATCGGCGACATTCGAGGTCGATGCCTGTGACCTCTCGGCTCGTGATTCTTCGCCCTGCTTCGTTCACGCCGCGGCTCTTGCGGCGATTGCGTCTTCGAAGAACCCACAACCCAAAGGAGGTCGTCGTGAAAAAAGCTTTGGCCGCGTTTGCGGTCGTCCTGCTGGGCGTCGTCGTCTCCGGACAGGGGGGCGGAGGTCCGAGCCCCGAGCAGCAGGCGGCGCTGGCGAAGCAGGCAGCGCTCGAGAAGGCCACGCCCCGTCTCCAGATTTCCGAGGAGGTACTGAATCTGTCGGTGCCGGGCCACACAATCGGCGAGGCCGTCGGCGTGGCAAAGAATTCGCGGGGCAATCTGTTTGTCTTCACGCGGAGCGGCAACGTCGGTCCCGCGCGCGGCGCGACCGCATCACAGCTCTTCGAGTTCGATACGAGCCTGCGGTTCGTGAAGCAGTGGGGACCTGACAATTACGCGGCGTCGTTCGCTCATACCGTCCGCGTGGATCGGCAGGACAACGTGTGGATGACCGACGAAGGGTCGAACATGATCGTCAAGTTCAACCCGCAGGGTCAGGTCTTGATGGTGCTGGGCCGCAAGCCGGAAGCGATCGATTTCCTCGAGCGCTTCACCGAGCGCGGCGAAAAAGTCGAAGAACGGTTTCCCGCGGGCAACGTCGGCACCTTCAATCGGCCGACGGACGTGACCTGGGACAGCGAGGGGAACATCTTCGTTGCCGACGGCTACAACAATTCTCGTGTCGTCAAGCTGGCGAAGGATGGCACCTGGCTGAAATCGCTCGGCACGCGCGGGGCCGGTCCGAACCAGTTCAATACCGTGCATGCGATCACCGCAGATGCGAAGAACAACATCTACGTGGCCGACCGGGGGAACCGGCGCATTCAGGTGTTCGATCCCGATCTGACCCCGGTCAAGATCCTTTCGAACGTCGGCGCGCCGTGGACGATGTGCACGACACCCGCCTCGGGCGGCTCGCCGCAGTATCTGTTCAGCGGCGACGGTAACGGCAAGCTCTACAAGCTGGACATGAACGGGAATCTGGTCGGATGGGCCCAGACCAGCCAGGGTCATGGACAGACCGGCTGCCTGATTCACGAGCTCCACTGCGAGTCGGAGAACGTCGTGTACAAGGGCGACTGCTCGACCTGGACGGTCGAGAAGATCACCATCAAAGGCACCGTCCCCGCGACGGCGAACTAGAGGACGCTGGACGCTCCGGGCGACGGGCTCAGGGCCGTGCGGTCTATGATCTGGGATTGGAGGCTTCGCCGCCCAGCTTCCACGCGACCAGGACGGTCAACCCACCGAGCGCCGTCAACAACTGGCGCTCGGTGGATGGATTGAACGGATCGCGCGCGACTTTCAGCTCGAGGCGCGTTCGGGTCCATCCGCCCTTCAGATAAAGCGCGTCGTACTGCTGCACGATCGTGTCGCGGGCGGCGACGGCGTCCGGGTCGTCGCCGAGGCCGAGGGGGAGCTGCTCGGGAAGGACGGGCAGCTCATTCCACGGATCCACGCTCCAGTTGACGAGCTTGCACAGCAGGCTGCGGTCACCCGTCGATGGCCAGGCGCAGACAATGAACAGCACGACGCCCACCAGGAGCCACCACTGTCTGTTGTTCGGTCGCAGCATCGAGAGGTTGCCCTCCAGCCCCAGGATCTCAGACGGCCCGACGTCGGCGGCATCCTCAGCAGCGGTCTTCAGTTCCGTGCGCCGGACGCCGCCCTTCTCTTGGGCTGCTCTCTAGTTGGCGCCTGGCTTGTCGATTCTGGGGGGATTGGTCTGGCACGGCGTCGGATCCCACTTCGAGCCGTCGGGCTCTTTCTTGAAGTGCGTGCTGGTGATGAACGGCTGGGTGAGGTACTGAGGGTCCTCGACGATCGCGGTCACCGTGAACCACTCCTCGTCGAAATCGGAGTGCCGATCGAAGTACTCGGTGAGCGTCGCATTCTGACTGTACGGCACGCCGTTCTTGCGGAGGTAGCCGGGGCTCAGTTGCGTGGTGACCACCTTCAGGCCGCCTCCAGCGCCCGCGCCGAACGTCCCGAAGCCGCCGCCTCCAGGCTGCGGCGGCGTCCCCGTTTCCCAGTTCGCGACCGAATATCCCTGAAGGGTGCGCTGCGCGGGGGCCGCTCCGGATCCGAAGCGCATCAGGCGAGTCTGTGTCCCCGCGTCAAACTCCACCTTGAGCGTGTCGGGATCCTGCCAACTGATACGGAGCCGTCCGGGAATACGCATCCCGCCGATTGCCCCGAACGCCTTGCACCGTTCACCGCTCGCGTTGTCCTTCGCCAGGTCCCAGCCCTCCGCGGCCTTGCGGCCTGCGGCGTTGATGGGAATGCTGGCAACGTCGCCCTTCGGCGGCGTGATCATCCGCCAGAGCCAGTCTTCGGTGACGACCGATACCCACGTGCCGGTGAAGTCTGCACGTGCGGCCGCCTGCGCTGTTGGCGGCGGTCCCGGTGGAGCGCCACGTCCCTGCTGACCGTTCGCTCCCGTGGCGACGGTGAGCAGCAGCGACATGGCGAGGACGGCACGGCGCATCATTGCACCTGGGCCGCCCATGTAAACCCGTCGGAGGGCCGCACAAGCTTGCGCATCAGCAGCTTGTAATCCTCGCTGCGTGACGGCGCCCCCGAGATCTGCACCTTGTCACCGGGTTTCAGCGTGTACCGTTCCACGCCTTGCCGGTTCAGCTGCGAGATGGCGCCCCACTCAATCGACCAGCGCTGCAACGTCCCGTCCTTGCCGGGCGCCATCACTTGCACGAACGAGTGCGGGTTCCGGTAATCAAACCGGATGAGCTCACCCTCGATCTTCACGATCTCGTCCTCACGATAGGTGGCGGCGAACGAGTGATGCGCCGACACCTCGGTACCCGCAAGACACGCGACGGCGACGATCGAGAGAAGGAACGTGCGTCTCATCTGGCTCCCCCTGCTTGCTGATCCTCTTTCAGGCTGTTGTACACCGCGTCCACGAACATGGCCGTCGTCCAGGCGCCCGACGCCGCGCCCCATCGCGATTCGTACTCCATCGCGGGCCGCGCGGCGACCACCTGGTCCACGGTCATGCCTTTACCCATCATGTGCCGGACACGGTCGCGGACGATCGTCACCATGTCGCGATATTCGAGCAGGTCGTGCTCGTCGGCAAGCCGGCCGTGCCCCGGCACGATCATCGTCCCGCGCTCCTGTGTCGGGGCGGGAATGACGATGTCGAGGACGCGGTTCAACGCGGCAATGAGGCCGTCGATGGTGCCGCCCCGCGCACGGTCGATCATCGGGAACCGCGTCATGTCGAAGATGTCGCCCGTCGCGACGACGTCGGAGCGCCGGAAGAACACGACGACGTCGCCGTCGGTGTGGGCCCTGGGCTGATACAGGAGCTCGACTGGCTCGCCGTTGTTGTACAGCTCCTTCTTCTCGGTGAAGAAGGTGTTGCCCGGCCAGAGCCCGGTCGGGACTTTCTCCTTGCCAAGGGCGCCGCTCATCCGCAGCAACACGTTCTCGTGGGAGTAGACCGTCGCATCGCGCCGGCCGGCGCCCGTCGTGCCGCCACTCACGAAACCGCCCTTCGTGGACAGCGTTTCGTTGCCGCCCGTGTGGTCGGCGTGCATGTGGGTGTTGATGATGCCGCGGATCGGCTTGGGCGACAGGCTTTCGACCGCCGCGAGCAGCTTGTCGGCCATGCCGGCGACACCGGATTCGACGAGCAGTGGACCCTGCTCGCCGATCTGCACCGTGACGTTGCCCCCCGCGCCGAAGATCGCGTAGACGTTGTTCTGCACCGGCAGCGTCTCGAGCTCACCGGCGGCCGGCGCTCCTGGCGACGCGCCCTGGGAGTAGATCGGTCGAGGGGCGAGCGCGCCAGCCGCGACAACGAGCACCGCCATCGCTGCGATCTGGCGCCACGCGACCGCCGCGCGGGCGGGCTCTGGCCTCGCTCTCATCAGCGGCCGCCGTTCTTGAACCAGTCGCTCAGCACCTTCTGGTACTCCGGATACGAGGTCTTGCGGCCGCCGAGCACCGCATCTACAGGCACGCCGTGCTTGCCGGCGAACTCCTCGAGGAACGGATTCTCCCCCGGCAGGTAGTGGGGCACATCACCGGGATCGCGCTCGGCCGACTCGACGATGTATTCACACGGCCACAGCCAATTGCCGGTACCGGTGGTGGTCAGCACGAAGTTCTCGCTCTTGATCAGCGGTTCTTCCAGGTAATCGGGATCTTGCGCGATGCTGATGTGGACCAGTTGGTCGCCGTGGCGGATGAAGTGCTCGCGCAGCGTGATCCGGTCGCTCGAGAGGAAGCCGTTGCGGCGGTACCACCCCTGCTTGATGTGCGTGGTCGTGACGGTCAGCATGCTGCCGTTCCACTGACCGGTAGAAAAGCCCATCCAGGTATGCGCCGCGTTCTCGGACGGGTGCTTGCGGCCATCCATCCAGATCGTCCGCTCCTGCTCGTACGTGTTGATGTACTGCTTGATCGCGATGAGCTCTTTGGTGACCGGGTCGCGATCCTCCCAGATGCGGAGCTGCAGCGGGCCACGGTAGATGTAGGCCACGGTATGCACCTGGCACTGGTGCTCGGGAGCCGCCAGCCGCTGCGAATCCCAGCTGAGGGCGAATCTGCGGGCGGACTCGTTCATCGGAAGCCCGAGGAAGTCCACGAGGGAAGGGCCGGGTATCCGCTCCGGCTGGTCCTCGTGGTAGCGGGCGCCCCAGACGCCGCTCAGGTCGCTTTGGCTGAAACAGGGGGTCGCTGGCAGTGTCATCGCCAGCACCAACGCGCAGATACTGGACGCCCGGTGGACCGTGAACATGATCGTCCCCTCGCTCGGCAGACCCTGGTGCCAATCAGCAGCACAAGGATCTTAGAGCATACGCCCAGCGCTGTCACGCCTGTCGAAAGTGGGCCGGTCCCCTGGATATCCATCCACCTTGAGCGATGGATCGACAGGATATCGCAAGGATCTCGCAGCGAGGAGGTCGTTGGGCGGGCAGCGCGCTAGTCGGACAGGAAGTCCGCGACCGGCGCGAAGTCTTCGACGTGATCGCAGATGGCCTTGAGGACCATCATCATCGGGACGGCGAGCAGCGTGCCCCAGAAGCCCCACATCCAACTCCAGATGAGCAGGCCCGCGAACAGGGCGACGGGGTTCATCTGGGAGGCCCGCCCCATGAGCATCGGTGTCAGCAGCCACCCCTCCAGCGACGTGATGACGAGCGCCACGCCGGCGATGACCGCCGCCATGCTCAACGTCATGAACTGCAGAAACGCCACGACGGCCAGCCCGCACGTCACGATGAGTGGACCGAAATATGGAATCGAGTTGAAGATACCGGCCGCAAGCCCCCAGACGGCGGCGTTTTCGAGCCCGAGCCACCAGAGAGCGGTGCCGGTGACGACGGCCACGAGAAACGAGGTCAGGACCTGAACCAGGACGAAGCGTTCGATCTGAGTCCCGATCGCTTCCAGCATGTTCACCGTGATCTTCTTGCCCGCCAGTGTCGAGCTGGTGTGCTTGACGAGCTTGCGTTTGAAGAGATCGTTTGCGACCAGAAGGAAGTAAGCCAGAAACGAAACCATCACCAGCTGTAGCGACAGGCTGACGAGTCCTGTGGACCCCGACAAAAGATAGTCGGACGCCTTGAAGACCGGCTCTTCGACCTGGACGCGCACCACGCCGGACGGTGGGGAAGAAGCGCCGGTCGCTTCGGCGGCCGTTTTGTCGATTTCTTTCGTGGCCTCGCGAATCGCATCCAGGGTCGAAGAATCACCATCACGGCGCAGCGACGCTCGAAGCCGCCGCGCGCCATCAGGCAGTTCCCGGATGACTTTTTCCACGTCGTCCTGGAGCGAGTACACCAGGGTGCCGGCGCCGCTCAGCGCCATGCCGAGCATGAGGGCGGCCCCGAGCGCTCGCGGCACGCGCCAGCGCTCGAGCGCATCCACCGCGGGATCGAGCGCATAGAACAACAGCCCGCTCAGGACGAACGGGACGAGCGCCTCGGCCGCGTACTTGAGGAAGAAAACGAGAAGTCCGGCAACCAGCAGCCAGACGGCGACGTGCAGATGCTGGCGCCACCACGAGTCGGGGATGTCGACGGTTTCGTCGGCTCGGTCCTCGCGATCCTCTCCGAGTCGTGCTGGCGGTTTGTCGGCGGCGGTCGCAGCGTTTTGCCGAATCACATCGCTCCTCGGGCTCCGCAAGCTCAACAGGCGGTCGCCGTACTGTAGTGCCTGCAACCTTAATACCCGAGCCGGGCAAACGACGTTTTTCAGCGCGCCGCCGCAAACGAGTCGGCGGGCGGCCCGTCGAGAGGCTGGTCCCCCGGGTCGCCCGCCGACGGTCAGCGCCGCGATCGCGAGGTACTCTTTCGACTTCGTTTGCCTGCCCGGGAGGAAGAGGCTGCCTGGGACCGCAGGCTTGTCGGGGCCTGTCGCCGGCTGCTCGGTCCTGTCCGAGGCATGCTCGACTCGTCTTCCTGGGACGCCGCGTCCAGATTGACCACTGATTCGGCTATCTCGGTCAGCTTCTCGTCGGCCTGCTTCTCTTCCGCCAGCGTCTGTTCCAGCAGTTTCACGACCCCGCTCTGATCGAGAAGCCTGGCATGCGCGATTGCCGTGCCGTAGGCAGCCATCTCATAGTGTTCCACTCGTTGCGCGGCTCCGATGATGGTGGCATCACGCAGGCCGTCATCGTCGAAATCCTCGCCGACGTGCTCGTCGCCCTCTTCGATAATCCCCTTCATCCCGGCGCACGGTTTCCCCTTCGCCGGAGCCTCCAACTCCTCGAAAGCCTCCTCCAGCCGCACGACCTGTTGTTCGGTTTCCGCCAGATGCTCTTTGAGCGCGGTCCTCAAATCGTCATTGGTCGCCGCTTTGGCCATTTTGGGGATCGCTTTGGTCAAACGTTTCTCCGCATCGTAGATGTCGCGCAGTTCTTCCACGAGCAGCGTGTGTAATGAATCGACAGTCGCCATGTCTCATCTCCCCTGCGTGCGGACGCCCGTGCCCGCGTGATCGGTTGATTGGCTGTCCGCGCGCTCGAGCCTCGTCTCGCGGAACACGGAGTGCCTGCCCCTCCATTGGGCCGGTAAGCGCCATTCAAGATGCGTTCCTGGCGATGACGTTGAGGAGGCGCGCGATAGGGGAAACGTGAGGAGATGAAGGCCGCTCAGCTGTTCGTCAGTCTTCCTTCCACGGGTTGGTCGCAAACACCGCCAGCTCTGGCCACAGCGCCCGACGCGGCATGTCGAGCGTTGCCATGATTGTCGCCGCGATGTCCTCGGCGTATAGCTTGTTGGGATTGTTGCGGCCGGTGAGTCCTCCGAAGTTCGTCTGCACTTCTGAGGGACACAGACAGGTCACGCGTATGCTGTGCGGTCTGAGCTCTGCCTGCCAGCACTGGCTGATCCCCCGGACCGCCCACTTGCTGGCCGCGTACGGCGTCGCCGTTGCGGCGCCTTTCATGCCCGACGTGGAGGCGATGTTCACGATGTCGCCGTGGCCCTGCGCTTTCATGAGCGGGACGATTCGGTTGGTGATGTCCACGAGGCCGAAAACGTTCGTGTCGAACATCTTCTTCATTGCCTCGAGATCGAGGTTTCCGATCTCCGCTCTGTACGCATAGCCGGCGTTATTGACGAGGACGTCGACGCCACCCATCCGGTCGCTGCAGGCGGCAACGGTGGCCGCGTTGTCGGCGCCGACCGACACGTCAGCACGAAGTCCGTACGCGCCGGTCTTCGTGCTGACCCTGTCGATCAGCTGCTGATTGCGCCCGGTGAAGACCACGGCGTGGCCCGCCTGGCGTGCGAGCTCGACCACGGCCGCACCAATCCCCTGGCTGCCTCCTGTCACGAGGACGCGTCTCGGCGGCATGTGTCAGCGCGGAACGGGCTTGCCGTAGAGCTCGATGATCCCGACGTCCGACCAGCTCCCTTGACCGTGTCCGTTCGACGGCATCAGGCTCGTCCAGCCGAACTCATCGACCTTGCTCAAGTCGACTTTCTCGAGCATGGGACCGATCGTGACGACGCGCTCCGGATCGAGTTTGACCCATCGCACATCGGCAAAATAGAACTCCGTCTCGCGCCAGTCGGTCCGCGAGCCGTCGGCCCAGTCGCCCGCCAGGAACGTGCCGTCCGCGAGCTTCACGATCGGGTGAATCTGCTGAAACCCGGAGACCTTGGTGACCCAGCGCACCTTCGCCTGGCCGGTCAGATCGACGAAGCTCGTCTTGTGCCGCAGCGTCATGGCGCACGTCGCGGCGCACAACCCGCTCCAGATGTGCGTGGGGTTCTGAGGATCGTTGTCTCGTCCCGTGATCACGAGGTCCTTGCCCGCTGGACCGTACAGCTTCAGCTCCAGATCGGGGTTGCGCACGAAGGCTTGCGTGACACGGAGATCGGGATCCTCCGGCGGCGTCTGCTGCTTCCATTCTTCGCGGAAGAACAGCGAAGGCCGTACCCGGGGAGC
>DATLLJ010000096.1:0-43857 GCA_035537875.1 Vicinamibacterales bacterium
GGCACTCCCTGAAAAGGCCAGAATTGCGAGCGCAGGGAACGACAATGAACGGATCAGCAGTGTTCTCATGACAAAACGACCTCTCTTCGTGACTGAAGACACGGTGAATCCAACGTCTCGGGCCGCGCGTGGCCGTCACGCGCAGGTCATTCGTGGTAGTTGTGGAGCGAGCGCCGGAAGCGCGGTCATAAGGCGACCGCTGGCGGCAGAGGGGCTTAGATTCGGAGAGTGGTTGACAGAGGCCGGTTTTCGGGTGACCGTTCGTGCCCAGGCTCGTGGCCAGGTCGGGCGTCGGTCGTCAAGTGAGGGAGGAGGTACCGAGGGGCCTCGATGGCATGATCGCCGTCTGGAGCAGACGCGGTACGCGAACCGTCCTCTTTGAGGAAGACAGAAACCCCTGGCTCGACGTGGTCACAGCTGGTGTCGCTGGCCACAATTGCCGAGGTGCTGCCGGAGTCCTCGTGATGGCAGTCGCTCGCGGCGAGCGAGCCACACCACACTCGGCACATCAGGCTGGCGTCCTGCCCGGCTGCCAGTGTCAGCACGATCGAAAATAAGGCTGCGCGGAACACGCGATACTCGCTCGATGAATCGGCAAGAACAGGGCCAGGCACGAGAGCAGTCGGAACGTCGATAGTCGCCGGTGTCCCTCGATGACGCCGCTCGCTGGGCGGGAATCCTTGGGGAATTTTACTACCGCGTGCCGAAAAGTCCGCACCCCTTTGGCACTTCAGCCGTAGCGGGTTCCCTGCGTAGCCGATCACTCGCAGAAGTAAAGATGGGTTGTTAAGCTGTCCGGAGCCAACGCGATGTGCGTAGAGAGGAGGAACGATATGAAGCCATCGTCCGATCACTTCCCGACAGAGACCGCAGGGCTGCCGACCGCCCAGCCGGTGGAGTCGTTCCAGTTGGACCCTGGGGGGCACTTCGACCTTCGAATCGCGCCAGTGGCCAAGCGACTTGGCAATGCGATGGTGCGAATGCTGGCCTACAACGGCTCGATCCCCGGACCCACGCTTCGAGTACGGCAGGGGTCGGAGCTGGTGGTCAACGTCGTTAACGATGGTGACCTCGAGGGGACGGTGCACTGGCACGGGCTGCGCCTCGAGAACCGATACGATGGGACCGCCGAGACACAGCGCCCCATGCCGGTTGGCGGGCGCTTCACGTATCGGCTCACATTCCGGGACCCTGGCGTCTACTGGTACCACCCACACATCCGCGAAGACTACGCGCAGGAGATGGGCCTTTACGGAAACATCGTCGTGGTTCCGTCTGAGCCAGACTACTGGCCAGCCGTCAATCGCGAGCTCACCGTCACGCTCGATGACATCCTCGTAGAGGACGGAAGAATTGCACCGTTCAGCCCTTCCCATCCAACCTACACGGCGATGGGTCGGTTCGGCAACGTGCTGCTCGTCAACGGCGAGCCCGAACTGGCTTTTGTGGCGCGGCACGGGGAGGTCGTGCGCCTCTACCTGACGAACACCGCGAATACGCGCATATTCAACGTGGGATTGCGCGGCGCACGAATGAAGCTCGTCGGAGGCGACAGCGGACACTACGAGCACGAAGCCTTCGTCGACGGCGTGCTGATCGCCCCTTCGGAGCGCGTTGTGCTCGACGTATTGTTCGACCAGACCGGTCAATTGACCCTCGAGCACCGTACGCCTAACCGGAGCTACGCCCTGGCGACGATCACCGTCCGCGACGAGCTCGCGCAGCCGTCCCTGGCATCGCAGTTCGGAAGTCTCCGTACCCTCTCGGACATGGCTGCGGAACGCGCGCGCCTCTCCACATACTTGGAGGCCGAACCGGAGAAGACGCTCGCCCTTGTCGCCGAGATGGACCTGGCCGAGCCGCAGCTACCACCTGGCGCACCCGTCGTGTACGCCTGCCCGATGCACCCCGAGGTCAGCAGCCAGCAGCCCGACCGTTGCCCGAAGTGCGGCATGAAGCTGGTGCCAGCGCAACCCGTCGGCGACGCGGTTCCGAACGAGCACGCTCACAGCCATTCCGGTCCTGAGAACGACGAGCCCACCGGGGAAGACGTTCGACACGCGATCGGCATCGAGTGGGAGGACGACATGGTCGAAATGAACCGCATGACCACGCCGGCCAACATGCGCTGGAAGCTGATCGACCGGGGGACAGGGGCCGAGGGGATGTCGATCGACTGGCGGTTCCGTGTCGGGGACCGCGTGAAGATTCGGTTGGTGAACGAGATGGACTCCGACCATCCAATGCCGCACCCCTTTCATGTCCATGGAGCGGGGCGATTTCTGATTCTGTGCCGAGACGGGGTTGTTGAATCCAACCTTGTCTGGAAAGATACAGTCCTCGTGTCCACAGGTCAGACAGTCGACATCCTGCTCGACGTCACGAATCCTGGTCTGTGGATGGCCCATTGCCACATCGCCGAACACCACGAGAGCGGGATGATGTTCAGCTTTCGGGTGGATCCGTAGACTGGCACAACCCCGGTGAAGATCGGCGGCAGCACGTGTAGTCCACCGTATCAGTTGATGCCGAAGTGATAGGCGGACAGTCTGAGACCAGTGAACGTGTCGTTGAAGCCGACGACCGCGCGATCGTCGCCCGCGGCGCCGGCCGCCACCATCAACGGAATCAGATGCTCCTCGCGAGGATGGGCGGTTCGGGCAGCGGGGGCCGACTCCCATTGCTTCAAGCGCGCGTTGCGTGAATCCGCGTCGAGCGTCATCGACTCGCGAAGCCAGCCATCGAACATCTCCGCCACCGGGGCGGCGCGAGGGTCGCGAAACACGCGGAGGTTGTGGAATGTCATGCCGCTGCCGATGATGAACACGTCCTCGTCGCGGAGCGGCTGGAGGACGCGGCCGAGGGCGATGTGCTCGGCTGGATCGAGGCCGCGCTTGAGCGACAGCTGAATGGCCGGCACGTCGGCATTCGGATACGCCAGCTTCAGCGGGATGAACGCGCCGTGGTCGTAGCCGCGTGACGGGTCAGAGGCGGTGGCGATACCGGCCGCCGTGAAGAGCTCGCGCACGCGCGTCGCGAGATCCGGCGCGCCCGGCGCCGGCCATTGAATCGTGTAGGACTCTGGCGGGAACCCATAGTAGTCGTAGAGGATCGGCGGGCGTTCGGCGGTCATCACCGTCGGCACCGGCTCTTCCCAGTGCGCGGAGACGACGAGCAGCGCGCGCGGCGGCCGTGGCGGCACCGATCGCACCGAGCGGAGATAGCCGGCGAGGCGATCGATGTCCTCACGCGGAAAGCCCATCTCGACGAACGGCCATGGGCCGCCGCCGTGAGGAATGAACACGACGGGCATGCGAACGGAAGCCATAGACTTTGCGGCGCGGGTCCGATTCCGCTACGGCACGTACAGGGGTTTCTCGATGATCGCGGTTCCGTCGCCGACGATCAGGCCCGGCGCCTGGTTGTTGTCCTGGCACACGAATTCGAAGCTCTCCACGCCGGACTCCCATCGCATGTAGAAACCGCTCTTCCACGGAGCGGTATACGCGCCCGGATCGTCAATCGTGATTTCGTACCGGATCGTCTCGAAATCGGTGCGCGTGAACCGCTCGATCGTGTGCAGCTGCGAGGTGGTGGGCACGCCCAGGTTGTCGATCCAGACGCGTTCGCCGAAACCGACCGTATCGACCACCAGCGTGTCGCTCTCCCAATGCCCGACCGAGTGACCCCGGTTGCTCGGCGACAGATTGGGCGGGTGCGCCCGCCCATCCATGAAAATCGTTCGGAAGCTGTGGGCGCCGCCTGTTTCAAAGATGTAGAAACGCTTGTGCTCCCGATCGTCGACGAACTGCGTCCCGTAGGCGGTCGCCACCTGGCGCGCGCCGCTCGACGGTTTGCACCGCACGTAGGGTTCGTTGCGGATCTGGACGCGGTTGGCAAACAGCGCCCGCGCCCACGGTTGAAACGGAATCTGGCTGAGCGTCGGCTTCGACGCCAGAAAAGCATCCGTCGGTTCGCGCGTATCGACCCCGAACAGCCCGAAGTCTCTGGCGTTCTCTTCACGCGATCGGGTGAGGTCAGCCCGTGCCAGGGGAACGGCTGTCGCTCCGACTTCCCAGAGGCCGGGGGGTTCGCCTTGGACCAGACCGAGATTGATCTGCCCATCGGGCCAGCGCGGCGCCGGTCTGGCCGGCGCCTGCGGCGCGGCGCCACGGCCCTGGCCTCCGCCGCGTCCCTGGCCCTGGCCCTGCCCCGGATTCAACCCGGGTCCTTCGCCGCGAGCCTGCGTGAATACGGTCGGCGTCATCGTCAAAACCATGCCGGCCAGCACAAGAGATCGATATCGCATGCGAAAGCTCCTCGGGCCCGTCACGGCCGGTTCTC
The DNA here is from genome assembly GCA_035537875.1 of Vicinamibacterales bacterium. Taxonomy (GTDB): domain Bacteria; phylum Acidobacteriota; class Vicinamibacteria; order Vicinamibacterales; family CAVVIG01; genus DATLLJ01. The sequence continues at coordinate 4,345 of DATLLJ010000096.1, forward strand.
CTGGCAGTACGAAACCGGCAGCTCTTCGCCCGCCACCCACTGCAGCGTCCAGCCAGACGACCACGGTCGAGTGTAGGCGCCCGGATCGTCGATGGTGACTTCATACCTCAACGTGTTCATGTCCGTGCGGGTGAATCGCTCGACCAGGTGGGCCTGCTCGGTATGCGGCAACCCGCCGTTGCTGAACCAGAACTTCTCGTTCAGTCCTCGCGTGTCGACGATGAACGTGTCCCCCTCCCATCGACCTCGCGCGTTGCCGTAATAGAGCGGATTGGTGTCGTTGCCTCCGAGCTCACCCTCCTGCGGGCGCCCGTCCGTGTAGATGAAATGCCAGTCGTGGTTGCCGCCAGCGGCCATGACAAAAATCCGGCCGAAGGTCTTGTCTTCCAGGAACTGATTTCCATACGGCATCTGAAACTGACGCACCGCCCCCGCCGGGATGCACACCAGGAACATCGGATCAGCTTTGAGAAAATTGCGCTGCCGGAACTCGTAAAGGGCTCGCGCCCACGGCTGGAACGGGGCAACTTTGGAGGCGTCCCGAAGATTCTTCAGCAGCCCGCTGCCGTCCATCTCCACGTTGGCGCCGGTTTCCATCAGCACCGTGGAGCTCGGCCGGGCCCAATAGCCCGTCTCTCCCGGCGGTGCCCCCAACCGCGGCTTGCCGTCCGGCCAGCGTGGGACGGGCAGAGCGGGTGTAGAGCTCGTGACAGGCTTCAGCGCGGCCACCGCTTCCGGCGACATCGCCAGCACGCGCTTGTTCGTGCCGGTCAGCACGACCGAGTTTCCCCAGATCTGCGGGCTCCCGTCGCGGGCGAGAATGCCCTGCACGGTCACGGAATCTCCGGGCTTCAGGGAATTCATGTCCCAGCCGCTGCGCTCCAGGTCCAGGGGGCTCTCGAGCTCCACGGCCCAATTCACCGTTCGTCCATCTCTGACGACATTCATCAGGATGTGGACGTGGGGGCTGGCCCAATCCACCCGCGTCACCTGCCCGCTGACCGAGCCCGGTTTGGCAGCGTCGAACTTCGCCGAAACGGCGTGATGCGCCACCAGCGGCGTGGCAGCGAACATCGAGAGCAGTCCTGCCAGCCAGTAACCGCGTACATTCCGCGACATTCCGTTCCTCCTCGCCACCCAGTGCGCTCCCGTCATGAACTTGTGATCCTAGCAGCTTCCGCTCCGAATCGCCTGCGGCCATGGGGCGCTTGTCTTGGCCGGACGGTTCGGTCAACTCTAACTTGACGGGGCTCTGCCCCGAACCGGGTTCCCATGCGCGGCTGCCGCGCATGGGACCCGAACCCCGGCTCGGTCGCTCGCGGGGGCCCCATGCCCCGCTCCGCTCCTCGCGGGCGCGCTGTGCGCGCCGCCGTTATGCGGCTGGCCGCAACGAGTACAAAATTCTCGTTTCGAGCCGCGTAACGGTCTAAGGTGTGAGACTGGCCGTGGTTCGGCGGCCGTGAGGAGGACACGTTTCTCGTGCGGGACATCATGTACTGCAAGCCGGGTCAGGCGCGGCCGATCGTTCAGAGATTCTTAGCCATCAGCAAGCTGGGACAGCAAGTGGGCATCGGGCCACTGCGCGTGATGACGGACGTCAGCGCGGAGCGGTACTGGACGGTCGTATCGGAGATGGAAGTGGAAAGCCTGGAAAAGTTCGCTGAGTTAACCCGCAAATCGATGGAGATGAAGGAATTCCAGGACGTGATGAAGGGATATCACGACCACGTCGATCACGGGCGGCGCGAAATCTATACCATCGAAAAGTAGCTGCGCGTTGCAACGCCTTCACGCTGACGATGGCGGGCGTGGCACGCCTGGACGTCGCGGCAGTCGATCTGTGGCAGGATCATAGACTTCGCTGATGACGATCACCGACCTCGTCGACCGCCTCGCCGCCCTCCGGGGGCTCAAGGGCGTTCCGCGTGAACAGCTGCAGTGGCTCGCCGACCACGGAACGCTCCGCCAGTTTGCGGCCGGCGAGGTCGTTCTCAGGACGACCGAGCCGATCTATTTTCTGTACGTCCTTCTGTCGGGCCGCATTTCAGTCACGATCAATCGCGGGGCAGGACCTCGAAAAGCCGTTGAGTGGCGGGCCGGCGACGTCACGGGCGCGCTTCCGTTTTCCCGGGTGTCAACTGCGCTGGGCATCATCGCGGCCGAAGAGCCCACCGAAGCGCTCGGCGTACATCGGGATCACTTCCGGGAGATGGTCCGCGAGTGCTACGAGCTGACCGCGGTGTGCGTGCACGTCATGCTGGATCGCACTCGACTCTTCACGTCGGAAGATCTGCACGACGAGAAGATGGCCTCGCTCGGACGGCTCTCTGCCGGCCTCGCTCACGAGCTCAACAACCCGGCCTCCGCCGTTGTCAGGAGCGCGAAGAGCCTCGCGAAGAGCGTCGTCGATCTCGACGCCGCAGCGGCCGAACTTGGCGCCGCCGGGTGTTCGCCGGGACTGCTGGCCATCATCAACAGGCTGCGCGATGCCGAGGCGCTGGACGCGGGCCGGCTCATGTCTGCCCTCGAGCGCGCCGAACACGAGGAGGACGTGGCCGATTGGCTGGCTCGCCATCACCTGGACGAGTCGCAGGCCGACGTACTCGCCAGCGTTCGGATCGATTTCGACGCGCTCGACGTGCTCACTGCCGCGCTCGACAAGGCCACGCTGCCGATCGCGATCCGGTACATCACAACGGCACGCTCGGTCCGGCAAATCGCAGGCGAGATCGAAACGGCGGCTTCACGGATTTACGGTCTCGTCAGCGCGGTGAAGGGGTTCACCCACATGGACCAGGCTTCGGTGCCGAAACCGGTGGACATCGGGCGTGGAATCGCCGACACGCTGACGGTTCTTCGCGGCAAGGCCCGGGCGAAGGCGGTGGAGCTGGGGCTCGACATCGCGCCGGACCTCCCCTCGATCGATGGCTTCGGCGGCGAACTGAACCAGGTGTGGTCGAATCTGGTCGATAATGCGATCGACGCCGCGCCGAAGGCCGGTCACGTCACGGTGACCGCTGCGCGCGATCACGAGGCTGTTGTGGTGCGGGTCATCGATGACGGACCCGGCATTCCTGACGACATCAAGGATCGTATTTTCGATCCCTTCTTCACGACGAAGGGCGTGGGTGAGGGAACCGGCCTCGGTCTGGACATCGCGCGCCGGCTGGTCGAGCGGCATGACGGAAGCATCGACATGCGCTCGGGCCCAGGCGGTACGGAGTTTCGAGTGACGCTCCCGCTGGATCGGGCGCGCCCGACGGCCCCGGGAAAGGGCGCTTGAGGGACAAAGATGGCGAGGTTTCTGATCGAGGTGCCTCACGAAGAAGAAGTGGTCGCCTGCGCCAAGGTGGTGCAGGTGTTCCTCACCTCAGGCTCCCACTTCCTGACGCACGCTGACTGGGGATGCAATGACGGCGTTCACCGTGCCTGGATCATCGTCGACCTGGACAGCCGCGACGAGGCGCGAGCGCTCCTGCCACCCGCCTTCCGAGCGCAGGCGAGCATCGTCAAGCTCAACAAGTTCTCGATCGAAGAGATCGACGACATCCTCAGTCATCATCGCCATCCAGGCGATTGAGGCTCGAGCGCGCTGAGCCGTGCGGCCGCGGAAACCCCAGGATCTCGTCACGGCAGGTCTGCCCCCTGATCGTGCATCCGCTCGAACCGTAGATCGCGCACGCGGGGCAGGCCGAGGCTCATCGAGGTGACCTGGCCCTGAGCGTCCCGCACGAACCGGACAATCCAGCCCTGCGCGGTCGTAAACCCGTCCGCATACGACGGGGCGAGTCCCATCGCCGCCGCACCCGGTTGTTCCAGAACGAGGCCTCCGTCGACGATGCGGACAGCGTACGCGGCCTCGGCTTCGTCGCTGACGTATCGACCTTCGTATTCCAACGCACGCGTCGGATCGAGGTCGACGGGCGTCACCCGGTCGAGCGGCACGGCCTCTCCTTCGTCGGTGATCAGGCGCACCCCTTCGCCGCCAGGCTTCGATGCAAACTCGATGCGTCGGGCGGACCCTGCGAACCGGAATTCAGAAGTCGATAGCGGAATCAACGTCTCACCTGTTGCCGAGCGAAGCGTGCCGCCAGCGACCGCCAGATTCAGCGGTTCGCCCGTTCGACGGTTCCTGAATAGGCCGGCCCGGCTTGCCAGGATGTTCGGGTCGATCTCCATGGGAGCAGGACCTGGCTTCGACGGGGGAGGCGGCGACAAGAATATGTCAGCCACCTGATGAGCCAGTTGCGGCGCGTCGATGCCGGCCGCGTTGCACAGCACGGCGACGGCGAGGCGATCATCTGGATAGCGGGCCACGAACGATCTGTACCCGAACGTGGCGCCGCTGTGGGAGATCTCGTTGGCACCGCGATATTTCGAAACCACCAGCCCTCTGGCATATGCGATCGACCGTCCGCTCGTCAGGCGCGTGGGCCGCTCGAGCTCCCTGCGAAGCGTTCGCCCCAGCGTTCCGGAGTCGAGCGCCTCGTTCCAGATCAATAGATCGCCGATCGTTGTGAGCAGCCCGGCATGGCCGATGACGTTCTCCATCGGCATGTTGACGAGGAAGCCGCCGCCATCGGCTTTGTACGCGATGGCCCGCCGCTCGACGACACGTTCGAGGTCGTCCCGCCACTGCGTATGGCGCATTCCGAGCGGCTCGAACAGGTGGCGCTCGGTGAACTCCACGAAGCTCACGCCGGCGATGCGTTCGACGAGCAGGGGGAGCAGGCTGTAGCCGGTGTTGTTGTACAGATATTCGGCGCCTGGCTGGAAATTGAGGTTCCGCTGACGCCCGACCACTGCCAGCACGTCGGCGGGCGAATACACGCGTGTGCCTCGAGGACGTCCGGCCGCCTCGAGAATAGTGCCCCAGTCGCGCATACCGCTCGTGTGACTGAGAAGGTGCCCGATCGTGATGCGGGAACGAAAGCGGGGAATCTCCGGCAGATACTTGCGGACATCCTCATCGAACGACAATCTGCCTTGCTGCGCCAGCATGATGACCGCGGCCGCAGTGAACTGCTTCGAAACGGATCCGGCCTCGAAGACCGTGTCCGCTGCAATCGGGACTTCGCGCTCGATATCGGCCCATCCATATGCACCCGTCAGCAGTGGACGACCAGCGCGTGTGACGCCCACGGCGCAGCCCGGGGAGCCGGCGGCGCGGTAGGGCGCGAAGATCGCATCGACTCTGGCGTGAGGATCGGCGGCGGTGATTGGCGCGTGATCGGTGACGAAGGCGAGACCGAGGCCGACGATGAGGAGCGTCGCAAATGCGGGACGTGTGATCATGTCGTCGCGCGCTGGAAGCCAAGTATAGCGCGCCGCCGAGCGCGACGCGCATGCTTCGCGTTCTCATCAGAGGCCGAGCAGCACCGCCGTGAGGCCGAGGAGAATGGCAGTCTTGAGCAGTCGTGCGGCGCGCTGCTGTGCGTGCTTGAACCAGTTCCAGGCCGACGCCAGGATGGCCATCGCGCTGACGAGCGCAGCCACGAGCAGGAATGCGCGCCCCACTGAGAGCGTGGGGCCAAAAGCCGATTGCAGCCCTCGATTCCAGACCGAGCCGTAGACGATGCAGAGGTGTACGTAATAGACGAGCAGCGACTCCTGCGCCATCGCGGTGAAAACATGTGGCAGATGGTTGAGCCTGCGGCTGAGGTGCGCGAGCAAGCCAAGAACCATGAGAATCAAGCCAGCCCGCAACAGAAACTGATTCGGGCTGGTGCTCCAGAAATCGCTCGGGCCGAACGGAGCAACCGGCAGGCTCCCGAACACATTCGCCGCGACCACCATTGCCGCGCCCGCGCCCAGCAGAAAGCCGTTCGCGAACGACGTCAGTCGAGCGGCCCCCCAATGGCTGTAGATCTGGCCGAGCCCGGCGCCGAGCATGACGTACGCGGTCCAGGGAATCAGCGGAAACGACGAGCCGGTCGCCGCCGGCGAGATATAGGAGGCCAGCCACAGCGGCAGTCGCGGCGTCCAATCGATCGCCCAGGCACGTGGCGTGGCGACGGCCAGCAGCGCGCACGCGACGAACGCCGCCGCACCCAAGGCCCGGGGCGTGCGTGTCACCAGCACCAGCAGCTGCAGCAGGATGAGAGAGACGCCGATGACCTGGAGGACATCGACGGCGATGAAGGCGCGCCATCGATCGTCGGTCACCAGCGGGAAGTCGGCGAAGCGGGAGGCCGGCAGGTGCAGGCTGTAACCGAGCACAACGAAGAACGCGAAGCGCCGTAATCGCGAGATCGACGCCCGGGACAGTCTCGTGTGATTGTTCCAGTGACGTCCCGTTGCCACGCTGAAGGCGAAGCCCGAGAGCATCAGGAACAAACATGACGTCAGGCCGCGTTGAAACACCCACAGGTTGAAGAGCGGTCTGCCTTGGTAGGAGCGATCGATCAGCGCCTCGAGCGTGTGTCCCTGCACCATGAGCGCAACGGCGAGGGCTCGCGCGAGATCGACGAAGATGACGCGGTGCGCCGTCGTTTTTCTCGAGAGTGTGCCGACCCCGAGGGTGGGCATGGAGTCCTGGAAAGCGCGAATGCCGATGGGAATTCTACTGCGTCGCCGAGACGCTATCTGGCTGGTGACGCCTGCGGCGCCGCGTCCAGTGCCGTGCGCAACGCCGCCCGGGCGCGGCCGATGGCCGTGCGGACCGGGGCATCGGGCGAGACTTTTCCATCCGCGGGCACCCTCGCGAGAGCGGCGGCCAGTGCATCGGCGGCGTCGCAGACTTGTGCGTGCGCGATCCAGTGATCCGATGGAGCTTCGATGGCGTGCAGCCGCGTGGCGAGCTGGACGGAATCGATCTGGATCCGGGAGAGCGTGCCGGTTTGAACGTTTCCGGAACGGAGGGCTGTATCGATGGTATCCAGATCCGAGACTGCCTGCTGGAGCGCCGAGCGGTACTGTCCTGCCTGCTGCGCCTGTTGAAACAGCCGCGCGTCCTTGGCGAGCTGCAGTTTCTGGGCTTCCGCCAGGTACGCATCGATTCGCGCGAGCAGCTCGTCGCTTTTGCCGTCGGTCGCCGGTGACTGCCCCGTATCCCGTCGCTGGCGGACCACTCTGGCGCGAAGGTCGATGAGTCCCTTGACATTGGGAACGCTCGCGAGCGATCGAGCCCGAGCGAGCACGTCCTCGTCGGTTTCCACGCGGTCGGCGACCAGCGCCGCCGGTGGCGCCGCTGGCGGAGGCGGCGCAGGCGCGGGCGGCGTCACCTGGGGCCTGGCGCCCTGCGGTGCAAAGTCGATGTACACGCGTCGATCGGCGATTCGAACCGAGCCGGCGGCAGCGGACCGCAACGCCACCTGAACCCGAACAACTGTCTTGTCTAGTGAATGGGATACGCCGCCGACGATGACTTCCCGCACGAGAGGCGCCAACGGCGTCGCGCGGAGCACCTGAGCGGCAACCGTTCCTACCACCGGGCCGATGTCCACGACAAACGTCCCCGCATCGTCAGTCTCGACGACTGTCGCCTGGGCGCCCGTGTTCTGCAGCTCGACGACGATGGAAGCGCGGCTGCCGACCGGCAAGAGGTACACACCTCGGATGGGGGACTGGCCGAGTACCGCAATGCCCGACGACAAAATCATGGCCATGACAGAAACGGACTTCCAGGATCGCCCGCTCGGGCGCGGTCCGCGCCGCCGATTCGTCGATGGAAACAGAGTTGGCATCCTGGAAGCAGCTCCCCTCACACGCGCGCGATGTGCGCCGTCTCCCCCGAAGGTAACTCGGTCGTCACGGCTTTGGCGGCGAGCTCGCTCAGGGCAGACGCCGCGGTGTCGGCCGCAGCCTCGAACGCGGCTCTCAGTCGGAGGCCATGTGCCTGCAGCGCGGACGCCCGTGCCTCGAGGGTCACCAGCTCCCGGCGCGCATCGGCCGTGATCTCCGCGGCTCGCCGCTGAGCGACCGCGAGAATGTCGGCCGCGCTCGTCTGAGCCTGGGCCACAATCTGGGCCCCTTCTTCCGCAGCGCGCCGCTCGATGTCGTCCGCCACGCGCTGCGCCCCCTCCAGGACGCGCTGGACGTCGCGGGCCGTCGTGCTCAGGCCCGGTACGTCGACGGGCTTGTCCGGCGTTGCCTCGTGACCACGCAGTTGCACGAGCTCGTGCCGCGCCCGCTCGTAATCCTCGACGAGGTTGGCGATGAATGCCCGGACCTCTCGTCGATCGAAGCCTAGCAATCGGGTTCTGAACGAGACGTCGCTGCCTGCGTCAAACATGGCTCCACTCATCCTTCCTCTCAGCTCCGGGCCTCTCAGCTCCGCGCGTCTCAACTCCGCGTCCGTTCCCTCGTCCGGTCATTCAGCGCCAGGTGGCATCGACACAACGTGCGTATCCATGATCCGGGCGGCATCGAGCTGCTTTTGCGCTGTCTGAGCTTCGTCGCGCGAGACATAGGGTCCGACGACGACTTGATGCCAGGGCCCGGCAACGATGCGGGTGAAGGCCGGCAATCCCAGCTCGGTGGCGCGCGCCGCCAGCGCCGCTGCCCGTTCAGGCGTCCGAAACGACGCGGCAACGACAGTGAAGCTCTCGACGGCGACCAGCGGCGCGATGGCCGGATGCGCGTTGATGGCACTGGCCCCCGCGAGCGCGGTCGCGTTGGGCGGGACAGCGTCAAGCTTCGCGCGGTCCGATTGCGATGCGGGGTCCAATGCAGGGCCGGGCGTGCTCGGAGCAGCGGTGTCACGTGCCGGCGCCGAGCGTGAGTGAAGCAGCCCGGTGGCGAATACGCCGCCCGCGGTCACGATGGTCAGGGCCGCCGCGGCGATCGCTCTGTAGGAAGCGAGCTTCAGCTTCAAGGAGGTCGGGAATCTGAGCAGCTCGGCGGCGGACAATACTTCGGCGGCGTCGATCGATTTCTTGCGCCGCTTGTAAGCGACCTCGAGCGCGCGATCGCACAGGATATTGATCACGCGGGGAAGCCCGCCCGACAGGCTGGTGACCGCGCGCATGGCGGCCGCCGTGAACTGCACGCGCCAGAACGTGTGTTCGCGGCCGTCGTGCAACCCGTCCGGTCCGCCGTGTGCGATCCACAGCCGACGTTCGATGTACTGCCGCACCTCGCTCGCGCCGAGGGGCTGGAGCTGATACCGACGGGAAATCCGCTGCTCGAGCTGTCGAAGTGCCGGGGTGCCGAGCAACCGGTCGAGCTCGGGCTGGCCGACGAGGATTATCTGAAGCAGCTTGCTGCGGTCGGTTTCGAAGTTCGACAACAACCGGATCTGCTCGAGGACCTCCGGCTGAAGGTGCTGTGCCTCGTCGATCATGATGACCGCGTGGGCGCGGAGCGAATCGAGCGAGGCCAGGAACTGCTGCAGCGTCCGGACGAGATCGTGACCGCTCGCCTGTTCCGGTCGGCCGGGCTGGCCCGATACCACACCAAAGTCGGTCAGCAGCTGCCGGATCAGGTCGTCTCGGGTCAACAACGGGTTCGTGATGACGCAGACGAACGTGCGGGGCTCGAGCTGTTGCAGGACCAGCCTGCACAGCAGCGTCTTTCCGGTTCCCGCGTCGCCGGTCACGACGATCAGGGCCTCGCGTCGCTTCAGGGCCCTGGTCACGTGCTCGAGCGCCTCGGTGATCGAGCGACTCTTGAAGAGGAATCGCGGATTCGGCGTCAGCGCGAACGGCGATTCGACGAGGCCGAAATACCGCTCGTACCCTTCGCTGTCGACGGTGTCGCGCCGGGTTTGGGCGCGATCGGGTGGGGTGAACACATCTCCTCCGGCCGTGTGGGAATCGCCATTCTACTGCCTGTTTCCGGATTCGCAGCCGAGGAACGCTCGGTCATCTCAGCCGGACGTTTTTGGAGGTGGTTGAGCTTCAGCTGGCAGAGGAGGCTCCTGTGTCACGATTGGGAAGGGAGGCACCGCCCAAGCACTTCGGATACCACTAATGGACGAAACGACCGCCCGCGCGCTCGGCCTCGGCGCCACAGTGACCTATGCTGCGCTGATAGGTTGGCTGTACGTTCGGCAGCCTCAGACGATCACCCAGGTGACGGGCGGCCTCTCGGCGGTCGTCGGCGCCTACCGGATCGACGACCGGGCGTTCGCGGACGGGCTCCGCTCGTTCAACGCCGATCGGTTCGCGGAAGCGCGGTTGGCGTTCGACCGCGCCGACCCGGCCGTTCGTGACGCCCGCACCCAGTTCTACGTCGCCTACAGCTACTACCGCCAGGGATGGGGCCGGATGTACCACGACGACCGGCTGTACAGGGAAGGGTTGGCGGCGATCGATCGTGCCATCGCCCTCGCGCCGTCAGGGCGGCTCGTCGTGGACGATCCGACTCTCGGCATGCACTCGGCCGACGAGGTGAAGGTCGAGCTCGAGGCCGGGCTCCGTCGCGAACCCTCGGATCTCAACCCGATGAGGCTGTTTGGAACGAGGAAATGACACCGATCCGGGAAGCCATCGTGCTGCCGTGCGTATTTCTCACCGTGCTGCTGCTCGGCGGCCTCCGGATCGCCGAGAGCACGGCCCTCGTGCCCCCATCTCCATATTCCCTGATCCTGGCCGTGTTGCTCGTCCGCGTCGTGATTCAAAGCGGAGCGCTGGCTCCCGAGCGCCTGATGGCGACCTCGAGGTCGGAGCTGGCCAATCTCAACGGCGTCGCGGTGCTGGCGACGTTGTGGCTCGCGTCGGCGCAGGCCATCGCCCTGTCGATTCCCGAGTCGGGACTGCCGCGGCTGGCCTTGAGCGTCTTCTTCCTGATCCTCGTGCTCAACACGTCGGCCGCATCACCCGATCGACAGCGGCTGCTTCGCAGCCTCGCCGTCACGTTCGGGACGGCCTTTGTCCTCAAGTTCGTCGTGCTTCACGCCGTGTCCGCCCCTGGGGAGGGCGCCGTCAAACGCGCGCTGCTCGCCTTGCTCGACGGCGTCACCGTCGGGGCGCTCCTGCAGGAGGTCCCCGACCCGATCAGCGCGTACGTCGCCCTGCTCACGCTCGTGCTGTTTTTGATCGGCGTCATGCTGCTACCGAGCCAGAGGCGGCCGACCCGGCTCGAACTGCCGATGCCTTCTGCTATGTCGCCCGTCCCGTGAATCCCTGTGACTGCATCTGGATCTTGAACGCCGCGCCGCGGCCGACTACGTACAACGTTTTCTTGTATGTATCTCGGCAGACCTCCGGTGGCGGGCCCCTTGCAGCGAAATGAAGGGGGCCTGCAATGAAGAAAGAGGTCACGACGAGCTCGTTCTGGATCGATTCAGCACCACTGCCGAGCTTTCCTCGACTCGAACGCGATGAGGACGTGGACGTCGTGGTCGTCGGGGCTGGCAACACCGGGTTGACGACCGCGTATCTGCTCGCGAAGGCGGGGAAATCGGTCGCGGTCCTCGATCGCGCCGATATCGTCGAGCACGACACCGCGTACACCAGCGCGCATTTGACGATGGTGACGGACAAACGGCTGAGTGAACTGATTCGCGTGTTCGGCCGCGACCACGCGCAGGCCGCGTGGGATGCTGGTCTGTTTGCATTGGAGCAGATCGACACGATCGTTCGCGACGGTGGTATCGCCTGCGATCATGCGTGGGTTCCGGGATATCTGCATCGGCCGGTCGGGCGCCAGGCGACGAGCGACGAAGCCGAAGCGTTTCGGGAGGAAGCCGAGCTGACGGCGGACCTCGGGTTCGACGCGCGCTATGTCGACCAGGTGCCCTTCATCGGCGGACCGGGAGTCGTGTTCGAGCATCAGGCCCGTATTCATCCGCGGCGATATCTAGCTGGCGTGGCGCGCGCGATTCATGCGGCCGGCGGACGCATCTACACGCGCAGCGCCGTGGAGGAGTTTTCCAATCAGCCGCTGTCAGTCACAGCCAACGGCCACACCATCTCATGCCGCGATGTTGTGCTCGCGACCTATACGCCGCTGATGGGCAACAGCAGCATGCTGGAGACCACGCTGCTGCAGACGAAGCTGGCTCTGTACTCGACATATGTCGTCGGAGGTCTGGTCCGCAGGGGTCAGGTGCCGGACGGATTGTTCTGGGACACCGATGCCCCTTATCACTACCTGCGAGTCGAGCCGGGCAAGTCGGGCAGCCACGACTACGTGATCTTCGGCGGCTCCGATCACAAGACCGGCCAGGCCGCGGACACGACCGACTGCTACCGGCAACTCGAAGAACTGGTGCAGAAGCTCGTTCCAGGCATCGAGTTGACGCACCGCTGGTCCGGTCAGGTCATCGAGACGCCTGACGGCCTGCCGTACATCGGCGAAACGGCGCCGCATCAGTTCGCGGCGACCGGATTCGGCGGCAACGGCCTGACCTTCGGGACGCTGGCGGCCGTGATGGCAACCGATCGCATACTCGACCGGGACAATCCCTGGCGCGAGCTGTTCGCCGTGAGCCGGAAGAGCATCATCGGTGGCGCGTGGAAGTACGTCCGGGAGAACAAGGACTATCCCTATTATCTGCTGCGTGACCGCCTCACTGGATGGGATGGACGGCCGCTGCGGTCCATCAGGCAGGGCGAGGGGCGAGTTGTCGAACAGAACGGGGAGCTCGTGGCCGCCTCGCGCGACGCCGATGGATCCGTGAAGCTGGTATCGGCCATCTGTACGCACATGGGGTGTCTGGTCGACTGGAACGAAGCCGAAAGCACGTGGGACTGCCCCTGTCACGGATCGCGCTTCAGACAGGACGGCTCGGTCATCAGCGGACCGGCCGAGTCGCCGCTGCCGAGCGTCGCGCACGAAGACAACGCCGGGCGCCCTCCCGTTTCTGAAGAGCGGGCCGGCGTGCGACGCGACTGATCGACTGGCTTATCGGGCCGGCAATTGGACGGCGAACGTGGCGCCTTGACCCGGTGCGCTTCTCACATCGATGCGGCCGTGATGGCGGTCGACGATCCATTTGGCCAGGCTCAGCCCGAGGCCGGAACCCTCCGTCTTCGAGGATCGAGAGAGATCGACGCGATAGAACCGTTCGAAGAGATGGGGCAGCGCCTCAGAGGGAATTCCCGGACCCGTATCGCAGACGTCGAGCCTTGCCCGGCCGTTCTCTCTCGAGACGCTGACGCGGATGTCGCCGCCGGACGGCGTGTACTTGATGGCGTTATCGAGCAGGTTGATGAGGAGTCGTTCGAGCCACTGGCTGTCGCCGGTGACGGTCACCGGCTGCGTCGCCGCGCACGCCAGCGTCACGTTCTTGGACTGGGCGACCGGTTCGAGCTGCTCGGTGACGGTTGCAGCCAGAGTAGAGAGATCGACGGCCTCCCGCGCAAGACGAATCTCCCCCGACTCGGCACGCGCCAGCGTCAACAGCTGGTTGACGAGGCGCGTCAGCTTGTCGATTTCTTCGATCTGGCTGGCTGCCCCGGTCCGCCATTCGTCGATCGATCGTGACTTGATCAGCGCCAGCTCCAGCTCGCCGCGCATGGCGGCGAGCGGCGTGCGCAGCTCGTGCGCCAGGGCGGAGCTGAACTGCCGCATATCGGCCACGGCGCCCTCGAGGCTGGCGAGCGTCTCGTTGAATGCGACCGCCAGATCGTCGAGCTGATCGCCCGTGCCGCGGGTTTCGAGCCGTCGGTCGAGCGATCCGATCGTGACACGGCGCGCTTCAGCCGCCATGTCGCTGAGGGGACCGAGCGCGTGGTGCGCCATCCACCAGATCACGAGAATCGTCGCCAGCAGACTCGGCAGCGCGCGCCACAACAGAAGATCCAGATACCGGTTGAGCGCGGCGTCCATGGGGTCGAGAGATGCCGCAACCTGCAGAAGGTAGCGCGGCCCGGATTCAGGCGAAATGGAGCTGCTCGACACCCGGTAGCGTCCGAACGCGGTCTGGAGATCATGGGTCGCCGGCGCAGCCAGCCGCTGGCTGACTTCGCCTGGCGTCAAGCGCAAGCCGAGCAGCGCCATGTCCGGAGACTCGGCGATCAACCGGCCGTCGCGCGCGTCGTACACCTGGTAGTAGCGCGACGCTTTGCGGACGAATGCCGTCTGGTCGGGATCGTTCTCGTTGAACACGATCGACGCCACGTCGTTGTCGAAATGCAGGTAGCTGTGCAGGCCGGCGGTCGAGGCGTCGAGGTCCGCGGTGGCGTCGACATCGAGCTGCTGGGCCAGAAGACGATAGGAGGCGAGCCCGAACACGATGAGCAGGACCGAGAACGTCACCGTGCAGAACAGAATCAGCCGGGTCTGAAACCTCAGCGTCATGGCGGCGTGGCGCCAAGCATATAACCGACTCCCCGGATCGTGTGAATGAGCGGCTCCCCGAACCCGCGATCGATCTTGCTCCTGAGCGAGTTGATGTGCACTTCGACGACGTTGCTCACGCTGTCGAAATGGATGTCCCAGACGTGCTCGATGATGAGCGACCGGGTGACGGGGCGCTCGCTGTGCCGCATCAGGAACTCCAGCAGCGCGTACTCCTTCGGCTTCAGATCGATCACGCGCCCGGCCCGTCTGACCGTCCGCCGGATCGTATCCAGCTCCAGATCGGCCAGGCGCAGCGTGGTCTCCCGCGGCCGCCCGCGGCGCAGCAGCGCGCGCAGCCGCGCCGACAGCTCCGCGAGGGCGAACGGCTTGACCATGTAGTCGTCGGCGCCGACGTCAAGACCGGTGACCCGATCCTCGACCGAATCCTTGGCGGTGAGGATGAGGACCGGCAGCTCGCTCTTCCGCGCCCGGATGTCGCGCAAGACCTGGAAGCCGGATCGCACCGGCAGCATCAGGTCGAGCACGACCGCGTCGTAGTCGATGGCCGACGCCTGCGTGGCGGCGCTGCCGCCGTCGTGCAGGACGTCGACGGCGTGCCCTTCCTGCTGCAAGCCGCTTTCGATGAACCCGGCCACCTTGCGATCGTCTTCGACGACGAGGATGCGCATGAGCTGCTTTCACGATAGCCCGCCGTCGCCCGAATGCCAACTGAAGAGAAATTAATGTGCGGTTCATGTCGCATTAACGTCGGCGTCAGAGAATTCCCACGTCACGCGTTTGAAGTAGGGTCGACGGTGACGGTCGCTTGAAGGTCGGGGATCCAGGTTGACAGCTCGACGGGATCCGATCGGCCAGGCCGCCGAGGGGTGGCCCGGAGACCACCCGTTGATCCGGGTGGGGCGCAGGCCGGGGGAGAGAAGCCACCAGCTCTCCCGCCGGCTTGCCGCCTCGCTGCTCGAGGGAGCGATTGAGTATCCTGTAGTGAGTGACCGCGCCGACGCCCGACGTCGTCTACCTCCTGGACGTCGATAACACCCTTCTCGACAACGGAGTCGTCATCGCCGATCTGCGGCGGAATCTGCGTGACACCCTCGGAGTGGAGGGGGAGGAGCGCTATTGGGCGATCTTCGAAGACCTCTTCTTGAATCCAGGCTTTGCCGACTACCTGGGTGCCTTCAATCGCTACAGCGCCGAACACCCCCGCGATCCGCGATTATTCGACGTGTCGCTGCTCCTGCTCAACTATCCATTCAGGGAGCGTCTCTACCCCCGGGCACTGGAGGTGGTCGCCGCTCTCAAGCAGCGAGGTCGGGTGGCCATCGTCTCGGACGGGGACGTCGTCTATCAGCCGCATAAGATCAAGCGCTCGGGCCTGTGGCAGGCGGTGGAGGGCAGCGTGCTCGTGTACATCCACAAGGAGGAGATGTTGCTCGACATCGAACGGCGCTACCCCGCGCGGCGGTACGTCATGTTCGACGACAAGATCTTCGTGCTGGCGGCGATGAAGGCCGTCTGGAAGGAGCGCGTGACCACGGTATTCGTGCGCCAGGGACACTACGCGCTCGACGAGAAGCTCATCGCTCAGTCGCCCGCGGCCGACGTCACCATCGAGTCGATCGGCGAGGCCATCAGCAGAATAGACTCCTTCTAAAAAGATGAATTGGGTAATCGGGCCTTCTAAAAGATGAATTGGGTAATCGGGTAATCGAGTAATCGGGTAATTGATTGGGGCATTGGCTGAGGCGCTCAATCTCCCAATCAATTACCCGATTACCCGATTATCCAATTACCCGATTCACCATCCAACCCCCTTTCCCTTCACCTGTTCGTCGAGCCACGCCGACAGCGGCGCGAAGTAGTCGATGATCGCGGTCGCGTCCATCTGGCGCGACCCGGTGAGCGCCTCGAGGGCGTCGGGCCAGGGCCGTGATTGACCCATCTCGAGCACCGCGTTCAAGCGCTGCCCTGCTTCCTTGCTCTCGTAGATCGAGCAGCGGTGCAGCGGCGCCGTGCAGCCGGCCATCTTGGCGAGCGCCCGGTGGAACTGGTACTGCATGATGCGCGCGAGGAAGTACCGGGTGTACGGCGTGTTGTCGGGCACGTGATACTTGGCGCCCGGATCGAACCATTCCTCGCCTCGCGGCGTCGCCGGCGCCACGCCCTGGTACTGAAGGCGCAGATCCCACCACGCCTTGTTGTACGCGTCAGGCGAGACCTCGCCGGCAAACACCTTCCAGCGCCACTGATCGATCAGCAGGCCGAAGGGCAGAAACGCAATCTTGTTGAGCGCATCGCTCAGGAGCAACCCGACGTCGCGCGAGGCGTCGGGCGCTTTGTCGAGCAGTCCGATTTTCACGAGATATTCGGGCGTAATCGACAGCGCCACGGTGTCGCCGATGGCTTCGTGGAAGCCGTCGTTCGCGCTGTCCCGGAAGATCACCGGCTGTCCCTTGTAGGCGCGCTGGTAGAAGTTGTGCCCCAGCTCGTGATGGATGGTGGTGAAATCCTCGGCCGTCGGCTCGATGCACATCTTGATGCGGACGTCCGATTCGAAATCGACATCCCATGCGCTGGCGTGACACACGACTTCGCGATCCCTCGGGCGGGTGAGGAGCGATCGCTCCCAGAAAGTCTTGGGCAGCGGTTCGAAGCCCAGCGATGTGAAGAACCGCTCACCCGTGCGAGCCATCTCGGCGGCGTCGGTCTTGCGCCGGCGCAGGATGTCGGTCAGCGAGTACCCACGGTCGACGCTGCCGCTGGCGACAACCGGATAGATGTTGCCCCATTCCTGCGCCCAGATGTTGCCGAGCAGGTGCGCGGGAATCGGGCCGTCCGCCGGCACGATGTCGCCGTACTTCTCCCGCAGTTTCATGCGCACGTAGGCGTGCAGTTTGAGATACAGCGGCCGCACCTGATCCCACAGCCGATCGAGCTCTTTGGTGAACTCGTCGGGCGGCATGTCGTACTTGGCGCGCCACATGGCGCCCGTGTCGGCGAACCCGAGCTCGCGCGCCCCCTTGTTCGACAGCTCCACGAACCGTGCGTAGTCCTTCCGCATCGGCGGCGAGATGGTGTGCCACCCCTCCCAGACCTGGAGCAGGCGTTTGGGATCGCGCGATTCGGCCATCACCTTCGTGATGTCGTCGATGTTCAAGCACGTGTCGGGATCGGCGGGGTCGGCGCACCACTTGCCCTTGCCGTACGTGCCGTTCAGCCGAGCCATGATGGTCGTCAGCTCTTCGGCTTCCTTGGCATCGGACGGCGTGGCCATCACCAGCGACGTCTTCAGGACGTTCAGCTGGCGTCGCTGATCAACCGGCAGGTCCACGTTGTCGAAACGGGTGGTTTCCTTCACGAAGCCGGAGACCGCTTCGAGGTAGCGCTGATTCGTGCGCGCGCCCAGCGCTTCGGTGTCGCTGGTGATGAAGTTCTGCTGCACCCAGCCCGCCTGACTCGCCTCAATACCGAGCTTCAGCATCGTCTCGTTGACGTTGTCGAGAAAGGCCTTCGCGTCGGCTGCGGTGGGCTGCGCGGGTGCCTCGGGGCGCGAGCAGGCAACGGTCGAGCATGCGAGGACGAGGGCGAGGGTAAGGGGGGTCTTCATAGACAACATCATAAATTAGGTGAATTGGGTAATCGAGTAATTGGGTAATCGGGTAATTGATTGGGGCATTGACTGGGGCATGGACTGAGGTCTCTCTCTCAATCGCCCAATCAATTACCCAATTACCCGATTATCCAATTACCAAATTCAATTGACCAGGGGCTGTGCGGCGTTGGCGAGGTATTCGTTCAGGTCGCGCTCGGCGGTCGACTGCCGGGGGTCGTTCGTGGCCGCGTAGCAATCCCGGCGCAGCCGCAGAAAACTCTCGACCCAGGGCACGTGAGGTTCGAGCGGCGCCACGGCGGCGCGGCACAACCCTGGAAAGTCGATACGCCTCGTGAGTTCCGCTCGCGTGGACAACCGCACTTCTTCGATCGCCAGCACCGCAAATGGTTTGTCGAGCGCGTCAAACATGCGACGCGCCGTCGACGGGTCGGCGCCGCCGATCACCTGCGCGAGCTGGACCGCGCGTTCCATGTATCTCGACATCGTCCACGGATCGGTGCGGAAGCGAACGAGCGCCGATTCGACGGCGGTGGCCGCTTCAGCGGGCTTGGCCTGGCGCAGGCGAAGGGCCGTCAGCATGACGTCGGCCTCGCCGGGGCGGTGCTCGCGCAGGCGCTCGATGAACGGCATCGACTCTTCGCGCCCGGTATCCGAGGTGATGTCGGCCAGCATCGCCATTTCGGTGGGATCGCGGGCGCCTTCCGCTTGCTGCTGCCACAACCCGCGCGCGGCAACGAGGTCGTCGTCCCGGTAGTAGGCGACGAGCGCCGCCTGGCGCGCCTGCTCGGTCGGCGGGCCCTTGGGTCGCGTGTCGAGGAACGAACCCATCGACATCGTGTAGCTCATCCACGCGGTGTCCACGGCAGGCCACTGCACGCTCGCATCGTCGTCGAGCGGCGGCCGCGCCGCCTCGATGTCGCGCGCGACATTCCGGATGTCTGCGACCGTGCTCAAAGAGACGCCGACCGACCGCGCCAGCCGGAATTCGACGACGTTGCGATCGTCGGTATTCAAGTCAACGCCGCTCGTCGCGGCAATGCGGCGCGCCAGCGTGTCGTTGGCGAGATAGTGCGCGAGGAACCCGTGAACGTCGATCGCGCGCCACGCGAAGGAAAGCGCGGACCTGTACGGCTCTTCCGCGATTCGACGGGCGAACTCGGACGCGCGGTAACGGCGGGGCTGTTTCTGAGCGACGAGCACGAGATCGCCGGGATTGGTGTGCCACGTCTCGATCTGCGGGAACACCTGGGCCAGCGTCGCGTAAATGGTGCGCAGCGTGGGCGTGTCGATCTCGTACGCCTGCACCCATTGCACGAACACCCCGGTGTCGCCGAGCCGATCGTGCACGGCCCGGTAGTACTCGAGCGTGAAGAGGCTGGCGATGCCGGCTCGATAGGGATTCGAAGGCTCTGAAGCGATCAGGTCGTACTGACTGCGAGAGGTCAGCAGCGTTTCCCTGGCATCCCCGATTGTGACGTGCACTTTCGGGTTGTTCAGCACGTCGGCGTTGACCGCGGCGGACGCCCGCGCCACCTCCAGAATGAGCGGCTCCAGCTCCACGACGTCGACCCGTTCGATCGACGGCACCGCGCCGAGCCATCCGCCGGTGCTGCCGGTGCCGAGGCCAATGACCAGCGCCCGCCGCGGATCGGGGTGCGACAAGGCGCCGATCAGGCCGCCCATGATCTGGGTGCCGGCATCGGAGCGCGCGCTCCCGTCAGATTTGCCGTTGACGATGAAGGCAATCCCGGTGCGATTCTGGACGAGCGCGACGCCGCTCTCGGTTCCGTCGCCTTCCCAGACGACGCCGCGCTTGGTGAGGGTGGTCCAGTCGAGAAAGCGGTTGCGCGCACCGAGCGCCTGGGTCGGAGACACGCGGCCCGCACCGATGCCGCTGTGCCGCCAGACGGCCGTTGGTCCTTCTGCGGAGATCAACACGATCGCGAGCAGCGCCAGGACACCCTGACCGGTCACGACGCGCCATTCAGGCGCCGGCCGGTCGTGTCCGTCGGACGCAGCCGCGGCCTCGCGCGACCGATCCGAGGTCATCGACAGAATCGCCGCGCCCGCGCCGAGGAGTGTCAGCACGATCACTACCAGCTGCCACGCTCCGACCGCCGAGAGCCATGGCAGCAGGCCGAATCCGCCTGCCAGCGAGCCGACAATGGCTCCCAGCGTGTTGGCCGCATACGCGCGTCCAATCTGCTCGCCGACGTTCTTTCGTGCCCGGCCGAAGAGCGCGATGAGCAACGGAAACTGATAGCCCGCGACGATCGCCGGTGGCAGGACGACGATGGTGGTGACGAGGGTCCAGCTCAAGATGCGAGTACTGAAACCGGTCAGCCCGAGCGGTAGAAGCGTGACGGCAAGAAGCGCGATGCGATCGCCAAGCGCATAGGTCGCGGCCACGGCGCACGCCTCGAGGAGACAGGTCCAGCCGAAACCTGACACCGACGCCGGCTGGTCGCTCGCCCGCAGCGCGTACAACAGACCACCCAGCCCGATGCCAGCCAGCGCGACGGCAAGCACCAGCCCGAACGTGAAGACCGATCCGCCCAGCAACGGCGCGAGCAGCCGGTACCAGACGAGCTCCATCAGAAAGAAAGCGAAGCCGACGGTCGCCGAGGCCATCAAGAGGAACCGAATTCCTGCAGCCCGTTCGGGCACCTCTGCCCGGGCCTTCAGCGGATGCGACGCTGCATGCAACGCAGGTGAAGGCTGTGGCGTGACCGGCGTCGCGTGAGCGGCGGCGGATCGACGCCCTTTTTTCGGCTTCGGGCGCGCCTGGTGATCGTGAGGCGCCGTGTCGGGTTGTTCTTGGGATGAAGTCTCCGAAATGAACTGGACCTCATCGAGCAGTTCGGTCTCTCCGACCGACCGACCGACCAGCCCTGCCAGGAGAGCGATGCCGACGTTGGCCGTCGCGGCAATCCAGATCGTGCTGTGTGTCCCGAACTCCTCCAGAAGCCAGAACGTTGCTGCGATGCAGCCAAGAACCGCCCCGAGGGTGTTGAGCGCGTAGACGGCGGCGACATCCTGCCGGCGGGCATCCGTTACCCGCGTCGCCGCCCGAGCGGCAGCCGGCAGCGTGCCACCCATCGCGAGAGTGGGCACAGCGAGCACCAGCCCGCTCAACACGACGCGCGCGACTGTTGCCACGGTGCTGCCGAGAACCGTTGACCCGCCGCTGGCCAGATAGAGGAACCGGACGACCATCAGCAGCAGAGGGGTGGCCGCGGCCGAGAGCGCGACGATCAACTCGAGCTGCGCGTACAGAGTCAGCGGCCGAGGATGTCGATCCGCGCGAGGGCCAAGGAGGAGGCCGCCGAGGCCGAGGCCTCCGATGAAAATCGCGAGCACCGCCGCCGATGCGGCGGTCGATGCGCCAAAAATCAGCCTGAAATCGCGCAGCCAGGCGACCTGGTATACGAGGGCACAGAAGCCCGAACCGAACAACAAGGATGCAACGAGCCAGGTCCGAAGGCGCACCGGTCAGATATTGCCACGGACGGCCGTGACACCGGAAACGCGCCGTCGGCGGCCGGCCCGTGCCGTGTCCCTTGTGTCTGGTGCGCGTGCTCGCCGCGTGGACCAGGCGAACCTCTCAGCCGACGCTAGCGCGGCGGATCGGCGCCCGGTTGTGATTTGCTCGACAGAGCGTCATCGATGACAATCGTCAGGCGATGAACAAGGTGTTGGCGAACGCCGCGGAAGCGGTCGCGATGATTCCCGACGGGGCCCGAATCATGATCGGCGGCTTCGGCGCGTGCGGCATTCCCGAGAACCTGATTGCGGCGCTGCTGGCGCGAGGCACCCGCGACCTCACGATCATGAGCAACAACGCCGGGCTCGATGGGTTCGGCATCGGCCTGCTCCTGGCGAACCGCCAGGTCCGGAAGATGATCTCGACCTACGTCGGCGAGAACAAGATCTTCGAAAAGCAGTTCATGAGCGGCGAGATCGAAGTCGAGCTCATCCCGCAGGGGACCTTCTCCGAGCGGATGCGTGCGAGCGGCGCCGGCATCGGCGGGTTCTTCACGCCCACCGGCTACGGGACGGTGGTCGCAGAGGGCAAGGAGACGCGCATCATCGACGGCAAGCCCTACGTCTTCGAAGCGCCGCTCCACGCCGACTTCGCACTCGTGCGAGCCTGGAAGGGCGATCGGCTGGGCAACCTCGCCTATCGCAAGACCGCGCGGAACTTCAATCCGATCATGGCCGCGGCGGGACGGGTGACGATCGCCGAAGTCGAGCATCTCGTGGAACCGGGCGGGATCGACCCGGAACACGTCATCACGCCCGGGATTTTCGTCAAGTACGTCGTCAAAGGCGAGAAGTACGAGCGGCGGATCGAAAAACGGACAACGAGGAGAGAGTAGTGCCGGACATCCGAGAGCGTATCATCCGTCGCGCCGCGGGCGAGCTGAAGGACGGCGACTACGTCAATCTGGGCATCGGGATGCCCACGATGGTGGCCAACTACGTGCCGCCCGGGATCCACATCACGCTGCACTCCGAGAACGGCATGCTTGGCGTGGGGCCGTACCCCCGGGAAGACGAAGTCGATCCCGACCTCATCAACGCCGGCAAGGAAACGATTACCGAGCTGCCCGGGGCGTCGTACTTTCACAGCGCCGATTCGTTCGCGATGGTGCGCGGCGGGCACATCGACCTGACCGTCCTCGGTGGCCTGCAGGTGGACGAAGAGGGGAACCTGGCCAACTGGTCGGTCCCCGGCAAGATGGTCAAAGGAATGGGCGGGGCGATGGATCTCGTCGCTGGCGCCCGCCGCGTTGTCGTCACGATGGAACACACGACCCGGGACGGCGACTACAAGATCGTCAAGAAATGCACGCTCCCGCTGACGGGCGTCAAAGTGGTGAGTCTCATCATCACCGAGCTGGCGGTCATCGAGGTGACGCCCCGGGGGCTGCTCCTGAAGGAAATTTCGGCAGACACCACGGTCGAGGCGGTCCGTAAGGCGACCGGCGCCGACCTCATCGTAGAGGGGACGCCGGGCACCTTCTGAACCGACGCCGCTCCGATCCTACTGGCGGTCGTAAACCGTGACGTGGCCGATCTTCCGGCCCTGCGCGTCTTTCCCGTAGAGCGTCGTGGTCAGTGTTTTCCGGTCCTTCGACACGAGCGTGCTTCCCTGGATCATCACCTCGCCCTTCAGCTTCCAGGTGGTCTGGAAATACTCGTCGTCGAGACGCTGGAGCACGATGGTGTCGGCGTCTGCCGAACCCGACAACGGCTGATCCTGGTTGTTCATCTTGACGATGTACTCGGTGCGGACCGGCTTGCCCTGGGCATTCACTTCGTCGACGACGGTTTTCAGGCCGCCATCGACGCTTTCTCGAACCACCGTCTGGCTTTTAGGAGCCAGCTCCGGCGGATTGAATTTCGATTTGGCGAGATTCAGCTTCCACGTGCCAAGCCACTCATCAGCGGCCAGGACGACGCCGGGCGAGACGAGGCCGGTTGCCAACGCCAGCCACAGCGCTATCGCGACGGATCTCCGGTGCATGGGTTCCCTCCCCGATTCGTCCGGGAAGATACCGCTGACAGCCGAAAAGATCAAACGCTGAGATGTTCCCTGAGATGCTCCCGCACGGTGTCATCGGTCAACTCGTCGATCAGACCGCCCGCCACGAGGCGACGCTTCAGTGGTGGGAAGGTGCGGTTAGAACTGACTGACGTCGCTGCTCGTGCCGCCCGCCGCCGGGATGTACGCCTTCAGCACGTAGTCGACGACCATGCGGTCGGCGCTGAAGCGCCAGCCGAGCGTCCGGATCGCGCGCTTCATGCGCGCGATCCACTCGCGCGGCAGCCCGTCACGATCGCGGTCGTAGTAGAGCGGAATCACCGTGTCGCGCAGCGCCGAGAGCAGCGCGTCGCCGTCGCGATCGTCGTGCAGCGCCGTGGAGACGTGCGTTTCGCCGCCGCCGATCGCGAACCCGTTCAGGCCGTCGTAGCCTTCCGCCCACCACCCGTCGAGCACCGACAGGTTCAAGCCGCCGTTGAGCACCACCTTCTGGCCGCTGGTGCCGCACGCTTCGAGCGGCCGTCTCGGGTTGTTGAGCCACACGTCGACGCCCTGGGTCAACGATCGGCCGACGCCGATGTCGTAGTCCTCGATGAACACGAGTTTGCCCGCGAACCGCGGATCGCGGGTGAGACGGGCGATCTGCTGCAACACTTCCTTGCCCGGCTGGTCGTGGGGATGCGACTTGCCGGCGAACACCAGCTGAATGGGCGCCTGCGGGTCGTTGACGAGCGAGGACAGCGCCTCGAGATCCTGCATGATCAGGTTCGCGCGCTTGTAGGTCGCGAAGCGGCGCGCGAAGCCGATCGTCAGCGCGTCCAGGCTGAGTGAGCGAAAGAGCTGCGCGGTGACCGAGGGGGACTCGCCGCGCTCCGTCGCCCGGCGCGCCGCGCGCCGTCGCGCCATCTCGATGAGCTGCACCTTCAGCGTCTGATGCGTCTCCCACAACTCCCCATCGTCGACCTCATCGATCGACTCCCACAGACCGGGATCGCCGGCCCGATCGGGCCAGTCCGGACCGAAGTGACGGTCGTAGAGCCGCCGCATCTGCGGCGCCAGCCACGTGTGCACGTGCACGCCGTTGGTGATGTGTCCGATCGGGACCCGCTCGGTGCCCCGATAGAGGGGCCGCCACATGGCGCGCGAAACTTGACCGTGGACCGACGAGACCGCGTTGGCGCGACGGCTCGACTTGAGCGCGAGCACGGTCATGCAGAACGACTCGCCGGTGTTGTGGCGATCGACGCGGCCGAGCGCCATGAGCTCGTCGGCGCTCAGGCCGAGCGAGTCCCTGAGCGGCCCGAGGTGCTCCTCGATGAGATCCGCGCCGAAGCGATCGTGGCCGGCCGGTACGGGCGTGTGGGTGGTAAAGACCACCTGCGTCGAAATCTGCTGGAGCGCCTCGAACGCGTCGATGCCCTCGATAGCCATGCGCTGCCGGACGAGCTCGAGTCCCGCGAACGCGCTGTGTCCTTCGTTGAGATGAAGGACGCCGGGCGTAATGCCCATCGCGCTCAGCACGCGGACTCCGCCCACGCCGAGCAGCAGCTCCTGGCGGATGCGGATGCGCTCGTCGCCGCCGTAGAGGCGGGAGGTCAGCTCGCGATCCTCGGGCCGATTGCCGTCGACGTTCGAGTCGAGCAGCAGGAGCGAGATGCGCCCGACAGACAGCTGCCAGACCCTCGCGAAGATGGCGCCCGTTCGCGTCTGGATGGACACGCTGACCGGCTGGCCGCCCGCGAGCGCCGGACGCAGGGGGAGCAGCCCGCTGTCGACGTCGATGTAGTCCTCGGCCTGCCAGCCGTCGGCATCGAGCCGCTGGCGGAAGTAGCCCTGGTCGTAGTACAGGCCGACGGCGACGAGCGGAATCCCCAGATCCGAGGCGCTCTTCAGGTGGTCGCCGGACAGGATGCCGAGGCCGCCCGAGTAGATGGGCAGCGATTCGTGCAGGCCGAACTCGGCCGAAAAGTACGCGACCGGGCGCGCCCAGAGGACACCGGCATGCCGCGCGCCCCAGGTTTTCTTGGAACGCAGGTACTCCTGCATGCGGCGGTATGCGTAGTTGATCCGGCTGTGCAGCACGAGCTGCGAGGCGCGATCCTCGAGCTTGTCGGCGGGAATCTGCTGCAGCAGCGCTACGGGATTGTGATCGACCTCGCGCCAGAGCACCGGATCGAGATCGCGAAACAGGCTCGTGGTTTCAGCATCCCAGCTCCACCACAGGTTCTGCGCGAGCGCGCTCAGGCGCTGATGCGATGGCGCGACGAACTGTCCGAGCGTCCGTGCTTCGGTGACGATCGGCGCCAGCTGGGCTCCAGCCATGACCAGCAGCCGGACCGTGTCGGTACTGAAGACACGCGGCTCGATGGTCTGGACGACCAGTACGCCTTGCAGCAGACCCCGATCGACGATCGGCACACCGAGAAACGATCGATACGGATCTTCGCCTGCTTCCTGAAAGTACTTGAAGCGCGGATGCCGCGTCGCGTCCGCCACGATCTGCGGTCGCAGCTGCTCGGCGACGAGGCCGGCGAGCCCTTCGGACAGCCGCATGCGGACGCGGCCGACGCTTTCGACGCGCAACCCGATGGTTGCGGCCAGCACCAGGTTGGCACGGTCGGGCTCGAGCAGGTACACCGAACAGACGTCGGTCCCGAATCGGGCCCTAATCAGGTGAACGACGTTGGTGAGCGTCTCGGAGGGGTTGCCACGCTCAGAGATGAGACGTCCGATCTCCTCGAGCGTCCACAACAGCGAGCCTTCGCCGTTTGTCACCACCTCTCCGGAGTAGTCCACACACGCCTCCCCGCCGCCGACGGACTAGGGCGATCGACCTGCTCAGCGATCGGCGCGCGGCGCAGCCGCGACGGCAGCCATCGCGCCGGAGGCCTTCACGAACGCGTGTCGGATATACGCGCCGTCAGGCGCCTGAACGAGAAAGCCGCTTCTGACGAGCGACTCGAACGCGGATTCGCAGACCTCACTCGGCAGGCTCCACAGGCGCTGGGCCTGGGGCCGCGTCAACTTCAGACGGGGCATCTCGATCCATTCGGTCTGCATGCGCACGAGCGTGTCGAGGATGGCGGGTGTCTTCATGTCACGACTCCTGTTCAGGGGTTGGGCGACAGCTCGCGTTGCGCCAGCAGCCAGTCCTCGATATCACGGCCATGCTCCCCACCGCGCTGAATGAACAGCTGGTAGGCACGCATCGCGATGTCGCGTTCGGTGGGCGGCTGCCGCTGGACGGTCGGGCGCTTGGGCGCCGGCGCGGCTTTCGGCGCTGGTCGGGTTTTCTTCGCTGGCATCCTTACCTCGAAAAAAGAAACGATGCATCGCAGGCCTTCAAGACTCGCGCCAGAGCCTGCCCGCGCCAGGCCCCGGTTTGTCGCGCCAATCACGAGGAGGCGCTCACGAGGCACAGACGTAAACGTCGTATGAGACTGCTGAGAGGACATAAATGTCTTGATGCCCTGTGGATCTCACCGACTGTGTCTCGCTCACGCCCCCGCGCGCTCGGCGCCGCGCTGCACCGCGCGCACGGCTCGAGGGCGCGCCGACAAAATTGACAGCCGAGGGATCGAACTCGATCGACTATCATGCGGAGCCACATGCACCTCACTCCCCGCGAAATCGACAAGCTGCTGATTTTCAGCGCGGGAGAGCTCGCGCGAAAGCGGCTCGAGCGTGGCCTGAAGCTGAATCATCCGGAGGCCGTCGCCCTGATTACCTCGCACATCCTCGAGCTGATTCGCGATGGCCGATCCGTGGCTGAGATCATGAGCGTGGGTCCGACGATTCTCGGCGCCGACGCCGTGATGGAAGGGGTGGCGGAGATGATCGGCGAGATTCAGATCGAGGGGACGTTTCCAGACGGGACGAAGCTGGTCACGGTTCACAGGCCGATCAGGTGAAGGGGACGTGCGGCCTCGGTCGAAGGTTCAGCGATGATTCCTGGAGAGTATTTTCTCGACGGCGAGCCGATTGAGTTGAATGCCGGGCGGCCGACGGTCCGGATCGAGGTCACCAACCGGGGTGACCGCCCCGTGCAGGTCGGATCGCATTGTCATTTCTTCGAAGTGAACCGCGCGCTGGCGTTCGAGCGGAGCGCTGCCTACGGCATGCGCTTGAACATCGCGGCGGGCACGGCGGTCCGGTTCGAACCGGGGGATACGCGCGAGGTCGAACTGGTCGCGCTGGGTGGAGCGCGCGAGGTGGCCGGTCTCAATCGGCTCGTCGACGGCCGCCTCGACGACACGGCCGTGCGCGCGGTCGCCGAAGCGGCCGCCGCGGCGTTTCGACGCGGCGAGGATCCTCGACCATGAGAATCGACCGCCGCGTTTACGCCGATCACTACGGTCCCACGACAGGTGACCGCATTCGGCTGGCGGACACCGACCTCGTGATCCGAATCGAGCACGACGCCGCCGTCTACGGTGACGAGGCCAAATTCGGCGGCGGCAAGGTGATCCGCGACGGCATGGGCCAGTCGCCCTCGGCCACGCGGTCCGACGGGGTTCCCGATCTGGTCATCACCAACGTGGTGATCGTCGACAGCACGGGCATTCGAAAGGCGGATGTCGGGGTCCGTGACGGCCGCATCTGCGCCATCGGCAAGGCTGGGAATCCCGGGATCATGGCCGGTGTCTCCGCCGGCCTGGTGATCGGCGCCTCGACCGAAATCATCGCCGGCGAGGGTCATCTTCTGACTGCAGGCGCCATCGACTCGCACGTGCATTTCATCTCGCCGAATCAGATTCCCGATGCGTTCTACTCGGGGATCACGACGCTGATCGGCGGCGGCACCGGGCCGGCGACCGGCACCAAGGCGACGACCTGCACGCCTGGAGCGTGGCACGTCCGCCGAATGTACGAGGCAGCCGAAGCCTTTCCCCTCAATTTCGGGTTTCTCGGCAAGGGCAACTCGTCGAGCGCCGACGCGCTGCGCGAGCAGATTCGTGCGGGCGCTCTCGGCCTCAAGCTGCACGAGGATTGGGGCTCGACGCCGGCCGCGATCGATCGCTGCCTGTCGGTCGCGGACGAATTCGACGTGCAGGTGGCCATCCACACCGACACCATCAACGAGACCGGCTTCGTCGAAGACACCATCCGGGCCATCGCCGGGCGGACGATTCACACGTATCACACCGAGGGCGCGGGCGGCGGCCACGCGCCCGACATCATCCGGTTGTGCGGCGAGCCCAATGTGCTGCCCTCGTCCACGAATCCGACGATGCCGTTCACGCGGAACACGCTGGACGAGCACCTGGATATGTTGATGGTGTGCCACCATCTGTCGCCGAGCGTGCCTGAAGACGTGGCGTTCGCCGATTCGCGCATACGCCCCGAGACGATCGCGGCCGAGGACGTGCTGCACGACATCGGGGCATTCAGCATGATGTCGTCGGACTCTCAAGCGATGGGACGGATTGGCGAGGTCATCTGCCGCACCTGGCAAACCGCGGACAAGATGAAGCGCGAGCGCGGCCCGCTGGCGGGCGAAGCGGCCGGATCGGACAATCTCCGCGTTCGGCGTTACGTCGCGAAGTACACGATCAACCCCGCGATCACGCACGGCATTTCGGAGATCGTCGGCTCGGTCGAGGTGGGAAAGCTCGCGGATCTCGTGCTGTGGAAACCGGCCTTCTTCGGCGTGAAGCCCGAACTCATCATCAAGGGCGGGATGATCGCCGGAGCGATGATGGGTGACGGGAACGCGTCGATTCCGACGCCGCAACCGGTCGTGGCGAGACCGATGTTCGGCGCATACGGCTCGGCGCCGCAGTCGTGCAGTCTGCACTTCGTCAGCCGTGCGGGCATGGAGAGCGGTGCGCTCTCGGGGCTGGCGCGCCCGCTCGCGGCGGTCCAGGGGTGCCGCACCCTGCGCAAGCAGAACCTGGTGGCGAACAACACATTGCCCAGGGTCGAGGTCGATCCCGAGACCTACGAGGTCCGCGCGGACGGGGAGTTGCTGACGAGTCAACCGGTCGACGTGTTGCCCATGGCGCAAAGATACTTTCTATTTTGAATTGGGTAATCGGGTAATCGGGTAATCGGGTAATTGATGGGGGCATTGGTGCTACCCACCTGTATCTGAATGTGGCAATTGATGGGGAATTGGCCTCTGCGCACCCAATCTCCCAATCAATTACCCGATTACCCAATTACCCAATTCACCTATCCCGTATGTTTTTTGTGACCGTTCTGTATCGCGAGCCCGAACTTCCCGCGTCGATCCGTGATTACGAGAGGGACACGCTCACCCTCGGCTGGGAGGACCGTCTGCAGGCGCACGGCCGTCGTCGATCGGATGGCGGGATCGAGCTGGCGATCTCGTTGCCGCGGGGAAGCGTGCTGCGCGCGGGCGATTGCCTCGTTCTCGACGAGCGTCGGCTGGTGGTGGTCGTCATCGAGCGGGCCGAACCGGTCTTCGTGATTCATCCGCGTTCGGCGCCCGAGTGGGCGCTGTATGCGTATCACATCGGGAATCGCCATCAGCCGGTGATGATTACGGAAAGCGCCATCGTGTGCCCGGACGTGCCTGGCATGGAGCAGTTGTTGCACCAGCAGCATATCCCGCACACCCGCGCGCTGCTGCCGTTCACGCCGGCGACGGCGGCCGCGGGACACCACCATTGATCACGCATTCGCAGACGGGCACGGAGGCGACCGAGACCGGCAGGAACACGCTGTTGACGTTGCTGCACCTGTGCGACAGCTTGTTTCCGATCGGGGGGTTCGGGTACTCCGACGGACTCGAGTCCGCGACGGCGTCCGCCGCGATCGCCGGCGTCGAGGACCTCGAGGCGTGGGTCGACGCGTGTCTGGTCGAATCGATCGGACGCCTGGAGGCGCCTTGTGTCTGGCTGGCCTGGTCCGCGTTTCAGGGAGAGGAGTGGCCGACGATCATTCGGCTCGACCAGGAAATCACGGCGCTGCGTCCCTCATCGGCCATCCGGCGGGGGAGCAGGGCGATGGGCTGGCGCCTGGTGACCACATGGCAGGCGCTGTACCCGGCCGCTTCGCTGTCGACACTCATTGCCCTGGCGCGGAGCGGCGTGGTGGGTCCGAATCTGCCGGTCGCGTTCGCCTCGGTGTGCGCCTCGTCAGGAGTAGGCCGGCGGGCAGTGGTCGAAGCGTTCGCCTACAACCGGCTGGCGGCGACCATTTCTTCTGCGATGCGATTGATGGCCATCGGGCAGACCGATGCCCACGCGATGCTCGCCCGGACGCTCGCGCGCGTTCCGGCTCTCGTCGACGAGGTGGAAGCCCGGTGCGCCGCACCGAGCGCGTTTGCGCCGGCGATGGACATCGCCGCGATGACCCAGCAGTACCTGCACTCGAGATTGTTTCGGTCGTAACGGTTCAGAGAAGCGATGCGTAAGCCACTGCGTATTGGGATCGGCGGGCCGGTCGGATCGGGGAAGACCGCTCTTGTCGACGCGCTCTGCAAGACGATGCGGGACCGCTATCGGCTTGGGGTCATCACCAACGACATCTTCACGCGTGAAGATATGGAGTTCCTGGTGCGGAGCGAGGCCCTGGCCCCCGATCACATTATCGGCGTGCAGACCGGCGGGTGTCCTCACACGGCCATTCGGGAAGATGCGTCGATGAACTTCGACGCGATCGAGGAAATGAGCGATCGCCATCCCGACCTGGACCTGCTGTTCCTCGAGAGCGGGGGGGACAACCTCGCCGCAAGTTTCAGCCCCGAGCTGGTGGACGCTTCCATTTACGTCATCGACGTATCGGGCGGCGACAAGATTCCGCGTAAAGGCGGGCCCGGAGTCACGCGATCGGATCTGCTCGTCATCAACAAGACCGATCTGGCTCCGCTCGTGGGCGCCGACCTGCAGGTGATGGCGAGAGACTCGAAGAAGATGCGCGGCGATCGTCCGTTCGTCTTTACCAACCTCAAGAGCCGCGACGGCCTCGGTGACATCGTGGCCTGGATTCGACGCGAGCTGCTGTACGAGCACCTGGGTGAAGGTTGATTCCCGTTCGCCCGCCGTCGTTGGCCGGCAGGCGCGCCTCGAGCTGGACTTCGGCTGCCGGAACGGCCGGACCGTGCTCACCCACGGGTACGCCGAGCCACCCCTCCGCATCGGTCCCACGTTCGAGCTCGACGCCGCCATCTACGTGATCCTCGTCTGCACGGGCCCGGGTGTGTTTGCGGGCGACAGCCTGCACCAGCGGATCTCGGTGGCCAGCGGTGCGCGGGCGGTGGTCGTCTCTCAATCCGCCTTGCAGATTCATCCGTCGCGAGACTCGTCTCCAGCCATCGTGCGTCACGAATATCAGGTCGAAGAGGACGGAGAGCTCCATTGCCACTGGGATCCGGTGGTGCCATTCAAACGCGCGCGTCTCGCTCAGAGCTTCGACCTCCGGCTGGCGGCTGGCAGTCGCGTCTACTGGAGCGACGGGCTGATGTCGGGGCGAGTCGGTCGTGGCGAATGCTGGCAGTTCGACTTCATCGATCACGAGTTGCGGCTGGTCGCTGGCGGGGCTTTGCAGTACCTGGAACGCTGCCGCATCGTCCCCGGCGAGGGCCGTCAGCGGTGTCGATGGATTGCCGGCGACGGCGATTACATGGGCACGGCGATCGTGTACCACGAGGCGTCCTCGGTCGACACTGCCGAGCAGCTGCACCGCGACCTGGCTCGCGTCGAGCGGCTGACCGCGGCTGTCGATCTGGCAGACACTCGCCTCATCGTCGGCCGATTCCTCACGGCTGACGGCGTGGCGTTCGCGCGAGGGCGGACGCTCTTCCGGCAACGCGTCCTCGACGCCGTGTTCGACAGCCCGGAGCTCGTGGGTCGACGATAGTTGACAGCCGGGGGCGTCGGACTTCACGGCGAAGACTCGGGCACACGTCCTCTGGCCTGCCCGTCTGACCTTCTTCAGTTGATCGCTCGCCTTCGAGCGGCGGGCGTCTGCCTGTCGCGGGAAAGGCTCCATTTCAGCGCCGGCGGCGTAATCGCCGTGGTCAGGATCACCATCACCACCACCGCGGCGAACACATCCTGGCTCACCACGGGGGTCCCGGCCACGACGAGCGTCAGGCCGATGTTGGCGAAGATCAGCCCGACCTCGCCACGGGGGATCATGCCGATACCCACCGACAGCCGGTCGTACTGGTTCCCGAGCACGCCGAGCGAGCAGGCTTGCTTGCCGATGATCGCCGCCGCCGTGAGCGCGACGGCCAGGCCGAGCACGCCGGGCCGGGCGAAGGCCTCG
Organism: Vicinamibacterales bacterium; assembly: GCA_035537875.1. Taxonomy (GTDB): domain Bacteria; phylum Acidobacteriota; class Vicinamibacteria; order Vicinamibacterales; family CAVVIG01; genus DATLLJ01. The sequence goes on from DATLLJ010000096.1 coordinate 36,930, forward strand.
AGATCGGTGCGTATGCCCATGAGGACGAAAAAGATCGGGACGAGAAACGACGCGATCGGCTCGATCAGCTCGTCGAGCGTGTGTTCACCGCGGTCGACGAAATCCCGGTAGTGCACGTCCTCGAGCACCAGGCCGGCCGCAAATGCGCCGACGATGGGCGCCAGGCCGATCGCACCGGCACTCCACGCGAGCACGAAGCAGAAGGCGAGGCCGGTCGCCAGCAGAACACCGCCGGCCTGCAGCCTCGACGCGAGCTGGAAGAGCCGCTGCGAAAAGTACACGCCGAGCACGAGCGCGCTCACGAGAAAGAGAATGGCCTTGGCGACCACGGCTCCGATGGCGCCGTATGACATCGCGACTCCCTGGTTGGCCGCCGCGATGACGCCGGTGACCACCGCCAGGATCACGAGCCCCTGGACATCGTCGATGACCGCGGCGCCGAGGATGATGCGTGCTTCGTCGGTCTGTGATTTCCCGAGATCCTTGAGCACGCGCGCCGTGATGCCCACGCTGGTCGCCGTGAGCGTGGCGCCCAGAAAGAGGTGCGCGTAGAGACTGTCGTCGGGCAGCAGCCAGGCGCCGACTCCCCAGCCGAGCGCGAAAGGCCCGACGACACCCAGGGTTGCGACGACGAGGGCCGTCGGTCCCACGTTGATCATGTGCCGGACCGTCGATTCGAGCCCGACCTGAAACAGCAGGAGGATGACCCCCAACCGGGCGAGCATCTCCAACGACGCGTCGGCCTCGAGCGGCTCGAACAGGCGGATGCCGACGAGCGTCATGTTGCCGATCAGCATGCCGCCGAGGAGCTCTCCCAGTACGGGCGGTTGACCAACCCGGGCCGCCACGTGCCCGGCGATTTTGGCGATCGTCAGCACCAGCGCGAGCGCGAGTACCAGGTTCGCAACGGGATCGACGTGCATCCGGCAAGAATCTCACGAGTCCGATCTCCGGAACAACGTCACGCGGAACAGCGCCGTAGGAATGCGCCGTCCGGGGAACATGCACGGCGCTTGCAGGGAAGCGGTGCAGCGGGCGGCGGCGAGTACGGGGGCCGAGGCGGGACCGCGCGATTCTCGGCCTGTTTTTCGACGAACTGCGAGCGTCTCCTGGTCGCCGCCGTTTCGGATGGCGACATTAATGTCGACAAAATCTAACAGACTCACACTGTTGTAGGATACATGCTGATGAGCACGTTGACCAAACCGCGCAAGGCCGGTCTCGGCGACAGTCAGGCGCCCGAGATCCGGCGCCTGGCCTCGCTGCTCGAGGTCAGCCAGGCGCTCTCCGGGACGCTCAATCTCAAGTCGGCCATGCATCACGTGCTGGAGATTCTGTCGCGGCATCATGGCGCCGTTCGCGGCATCGTGACGCTGCTCCACGAAGGCGGGGAGCTGCGCGTCGAAGCGTCGGACGGCCTCGAAAAGCCGAACGCGCCGGTGAAATACCGTGTGGGCGAGGGGATTACGGGCCGCGTGGTCGAAACGGGTCGCCCGGTCGTGGTGCCGCGCGCCAGCAGCGAGCCGATGCTGCTCCACCGGGCGTCGAAGCGCCCCGAGCTCCCGGAACAGGAGCTGAGCTTCGTGTGCGTGCCGATCATGCTGAACCGCAAGGCGATCGGCGCCCTGTCCATCGACCTCAAATTCAAGCCCGATCGAGACTTCGACCGGACCGGCAAGTTCCTGGGCGTCGTGGCGTCGATGCTCGCGCAGGCGATCAAGATTCAGCGCCTCATCGAGGAAGATCGTCGCCGGCTCGAGGACGAGAACACGCACCTGCGGCAGGAACTTCGCGAGCGGTACGACTTCTCGAACATCATCGGGACGAGCGGACCGGTGCGGCAGATGTACGAGCAGGTGGCGCAGGTGGCGGGCACGAACACCACGGTGCTCATCCGCGGCGAGTCGGGCACCGGCAAGGAGCTGATTGCCCACGCGATTCATTACAACTCGCTGCGCACCAAGAAACCGTTCATCAAGGTGAGCTGCGCGGCGCTGCCCGACACCCTGATCGAGTCGGAGCTCTTCGGTCACGAGAAGGGCGCGTTCACGGGCGCCGAAGCGCGCAAGAAGGGCCGCTTCGAGCTGGCCGAAGGGGGCACGCTCTTTCTCGACGAGATCGGCGACATCAACCTGGGCACGCAGATCAAGCTGCTGCGCGTGCTGCAGGAGCGGGAGTTCGAACGCCTGGGCGGAACCGAAACGATCAAGGCCAACGTCCGGTTGCTCGCGGCCACGAACAAGGACCTCGAGAAAGGGATCACCGAGGGAACCTTCCGCGAGGACCTGTACTATCGCCTCAACGTCTTCACGATCTTCGTGCCGCCGCTGCGTGAGCGAAAAGCCGACCTGTTGCTGCTCGCCGATCACTTCCTGGAGAAGCTGTCGCGCGAGCACCACAAGATCATCAAGCGCATTTCGACGCCGGCCATCGACATGCTGATGAGCTATCACTGGCCGGGGAACGTGCGGGAGCTCGAGAACGTCCTCGAGCGCGCCGTGCTGGTCTGCGACGGCCAGGTCGTGCACGCCCATCACCTCCCGCCGTCGCTCCAGACGGCCGAGTCGTCCGGCACCGTGACCCGCGTGTCGCTGCGCGCGGCCGTCGAGGCCTACGAGAAGGACATCATCCAGGACACGCTCAAAACGACGCGCGGCAACCGCGCGAAGGCGGCCAGGCTGCTCGATACGACCGAGCGGATCCTGAACTACAAAGTCCGCCAGCTCGCCATCGATTATCATCGCTTCAAGGTGTGAAGCGGCCCGCGCGATCGATTACCCGAGACTGGTGAGCAGTGCGCTTTCCACGTAAATCAGCAGCGTCAATACCACGAGGATCAGGACGATGACGGGGGTGATCTCCTTGATCCACTGGACGGGCGTGCAGTGCTCGTCCACTTCTCGGCGGATGAAGGCGTAGGCGACGACCGACTGGGCCGAGCCGATGTGCGTCCAGCAGCCGCCGACCGCGTAGCCGGCGATCTGGGCCATCGCGAAGAGGTGGACGAGCGCCACATCCAGATTGTCCAGGCCGTGCGAGGCGAAATCGGCGACGACGTTGTTGTCGAGAATGGCGGACAGCGTGGTCGCGCCGAGGAATTGCGCCACGGCCACGTGACCGTGCCCCAGCGCCGCAATCCCCGAGTGGATGAGCGTCTGCACCCCCTCGAAGAAGCCGGCCGTGTTCAGGAGCGTGATCGACAGAAACAGCGGAAAGAGAAAGTAGTATTCGGCGTACTCCTGCTTCGCCTCGCGCATCGCGAGCGCGCGCGTCCTGGGAAGCGCGGCGATACCCGGCAGGGCCGCCAGGAACCCGACCAACGACGCGGGGAACAGCGGGATGTTGTGGTCGACGCCGTGGAGCGCCAGAAAGAGGACGAACGGCACCACGGCGAGGCCGCCGAACCGTTGACCGTCGCGCCGGAGAATCCCGAGCGTGTCGAACATTTTGTTGACGGCGCGTTCGGCCTTCTCGGCGCCTTCGCGGTCGCCGGCCACAGCGCGGACGTAGTGTTCATCGAGCGAGTCCGCGAGCTCTTCGCTCGTGAAATGGCCGAGCAGTCGCTTGCGCGTCGCCTCGGGTACCTGCTCGCGGACCAGGGCCGTGCCGAGCGAATCGCCGGCCCGGAGCCGGTCGAGGAGGGAGGCGGCCTGGTCACCGAGCTCGCGGGCGTGGTCCTGCACGAGCTCGATGGAATTGAGGACTTCGCCGTGCCGCATGGCCTGCAGAAAGCGCACGTCCGCCGCGTTCGCGTCGACGACATCCATGGACGCCAGGTCGATCCGCCGGCTGCCGATTCGGCGTCGAAGCTGCCAGGCGACGATCAGGAGGCTCGTGAGGGCCACGGGCCCGCAGTAGCGGAGAAAGAACGCGTCGTTCAACAACGGGTAGAGGTTGGCCCGCATGATCAGGTTCGGCGGCTCGCCGTACGCGAGCCAGACGCCGCAGATGGTCGTCACCAGCGTGCACACGATGACGGCGTACCGCATTTCATGGCGCGGCGCGGCCGTCAGCAGCAACACGATCATCAGCGTCCGAATGGTGAGTCCGATCATCGAGACGCCGTCGAAGATGCCCGAGGCGAAGGCGACGACGGCGGTGACAGACAGGACCGTTGGCAGCACCGCACCGCGGTACCGCCGCAGGAGCGCGAACGTGATGCCTTCGAGCAGTCGTGTCTGGGCGATGACCGCGACGAAGAACGTCAGGCCGAGGATGAACAGCATCGTGTCGATGTGAATCAACTCGTCCAGCCCCTGGAACGACAGCAGATGCGCGCGGATCCACCACGACCAGCCGTTATTGGCGACCTCGAGGTGCCAGGGGGACGTCTCCAGGCCGCAGAAGGAGGCGACCACGACCGGGAGCATGCCGTAGGTGAGGGCGTTCTTGTGAACCTGGTAGGTGAAAGAACCGAGCAGGAAGAGCGCGAGGATAATGGCCGCCACCTCGGTGGGCAGCAGCCAGAGTGGAAAGACGACCAGGCGACCGAGCAGCAGCAGCCCCAGCGCGACGCCGGCGCAGACGCCGACGAAGCGTCTGCTCGACAGCATGACGACCTCGGGCGGGGTCGCGGGCGCAGGTTGGGCGGTGGCCGTGGGGATCGGCGAGACGTCGGAGATCATTCCGGAGGCAGGCCACTCCTTCAAGGAGCGCGCCGGCAAGGCGGACCACGCAGCTGGCGAGATCCCGGGCGCGGGGGAGTGGCGTCAAGTCGCGCCGCCCCAGGCAGTTCCACCGACGCGACATAAACGGGTGCCGAATGCGGTAGAGTGCCCGAAAATGGCGGTTCATTCATCACGTCAGACATACGAGTAGCCTAATGACATTGTTACGACATTTATGTAGTCACCCGGCGATCCCTGTCCCCCCAGCAGCTTTCGCGGCTGGCCGGTCGTGAAGCCGCCGACCGACAGCGGCAGGGGAATAGGCGGCTGATGGCTACATAGACGTAGTCACCAGGCATGTCATCGACATAATTGTCAGTAGTTGAACAGCCGGATCGTCAGCCAACCGGCGCAAACCTTTCGCGATTTTCTCTGAACAAATCTGCACCCGCCCCTCCTCCCGCGCGATCTCGTGGGCGGTGGCGTTTGCCTTGCAGCCCGGCCGTGGCGTAAGCGTCAGCCGCGTCGCCATGTCTGTTCGCGGCCACTTCACACAACGCTTATCGCAGGAGGAGGGGCGATGAGACGAAAGATTACCGCCGCAATCTTGTTCACCGTGGCCATGGCGACGCCGGGCGTCGCGAGCGCCGCCATCGATCCGGAAACCAAAGTGGCGCTCGACACCCTGTGGGTGCTCATCACCGCCTTTCTCGTGTTCTGGATGAACGCGGGATTCGCGCTGGTCGAGAGCGGTCTCTGTCAGGCCAAGAACGCCGTCAACATCCTGGCCAAGAACTTCATCGTGTTCGCCGCATCGTCAATGGCGTTCTGGGTGATCGGCTTCGGCTTGATGTTCGGCAACGGGACCAGCTTGATCGGGCTGAACGGCTGGATGCTCGCGGGCGCAGACAACAGCCCGGCGATGGGGGATGCCTACCAGGGTGTGTTCGCGTCGCTCAACTGGACGGGCGTGCCGCTCTTCGCCAAGTTCTTTTTCCAGCTCGTGTTCGCCGGCACCGCCGCGACGATTGTGAGCGGTGCGGTGGCCGAACGCATCAAGTTTGGCAGCTTCATACTGTTTTCCTTCATTCTCGTCGGCCTCATCTATCCGGTGGGCGGTCATTGGGCGTGGGGCGGCGGCTGGCTGGCCGGGCAGGGGTTCCTCGACTTCGCGGGTTCCACGGTCGTTCATAGCATCGGCGGATGGGCGGCGCTCGCGGGCGTCATCGTGCTCGGTCCGCGCATCGGCAAGTACCTGCCCAATGGGACGGTCAAGCCGATTCCCGGGCACAACATGACTTCGGCGACGCTCGGTTGCCTGATCCTCTGGCTGGGTTGGTTCGGGTTCAACCCCGGAAGCACCATGGCCGCAGATCCTGCTGCCATTGCATCGATCGCACTCAATACCAATATGGCCGCCGCGGCGGGGTGTCTGTCGGCGACCATGGCGGCGTGGCTCCTGCTCGGCAAGCCCGATCTCAGCATGATCATCAACGGGACTCTCGCCGGACTCGTCGCCATCACGGCGCCATGCAGCGTCGTCACCGTCGGCAGCTCGGTGATCATCGGCCTGGTCGCGGGTGTGCTGGTGGTGTACGCCGTACTCTTCTTCGACAAGGTGAAACTGGACGATCCGGTCGGCGCGCTCAGCGTGCATCTCGTGAACGGCGTCTTCGGCACTCTCTGCGTCGGGTTGTTTGCGACGGACGGCGGTCTGTTCATGGGTGGCGGGATGGCCAAGACGATGATCCAGCTGACCGGCATTGCGGCGGTCGGTGTCGTGACATTCGGCTTGAGCCTGGCGGCCTGGTATCTCCTCAAGGCGACGGTCGGTGTCCGCGTCTCGGCGGAGGAAGAGCTCGAAGGACTCGACGTGGGTGAGCACGGCATGGAGGCGTACGCCGGCTTCGTGCAGCATCGGCAGGAGATGGGAGCCGAGGTGGTTTAGCCGGGTCCGGTCGGGCTGAAAAACTTGAAGCGGCGCTGGCGAGGTGCTGGCGCCCCTTCAACCTTATATCGGAGGTGTTGACGTGAACGTGACGACGATGTGTTTTCGCGGAGCGGGAATCTGGATGCGCGCCGCACTAGGGGCCCTCGTCCTGCCGGTGTTGCTGTCTGGTACCGCGCTGGCTCAGGCCCCAGCCGTCGATCCCAACATGGGTGCCCTGACCTTCACCGCGACCTTTGACGTGCCCACCCTCTACATGTTTCGTGGTCTCCGACAGGAAGTCGACCCCGCCTTCACCTATTGGCCGTACGCCGACTTGAGGATTGATTTGGGGTCCGGCGACGGCAAGATCAAGGGCAGCGCAATCAACTTC
>DATLLJ010000097.1:0-9708 GCA_035537875.1 Vicinamibacterales bacterium
CGGTTGATCGATCGGAAGGGCGCCTTCGAGTGGCAGCAAGGCATACTGATCTCCTGGGACGGCCAGATCCTGAAACTTGCGATAGGAGGAACGCCCACCGAATTTCGCCTCGGCCCGGACGCGCCGATCTTCTTCCGCATGGGAGAGGAACGCACGGCGATGCAGGAAGGCGGCTGGATCGGCGGCGAGCTGCTGGACTTCCGAGCGGTGAACGGCGTCGTTCAGATGGTCGTGTACCGGCGCAACTACGTCAACCCTTCGGCGGACCGCTATTCACGTCTGGCCCAGTGGCAAGTGCACAAAACGAAGCAGGAGATTGAGACCGCGTTCCGTTCATTGAATCTGGGCACCATTCAGGGCCTCCGCGTGATCGAGCGCGGGGCCTCGGAGCGGCCCGTCTCCACCGAAGTCACCGGATCCCGCGCTAAGACGACGCTGCGGGCGCTTCGCCTCAGGGCCCTGCTCGGGCTCCGCGACAGCCTCTTCTACTTCGATGAAGAGCGAAACGCCAGCGGCGATCTGCTCGGAATCACTTTTTATGGAAGCGGCTGGGGACACGGCGTGGGCATGTGCCAGGTGGGCGCCTACGGCATGGCGATGGATGGCGCAGGGTATCAGGACATCCTGAAGAGGTACTACACGGGAATCGAGCTCGAGACCATGTATTAGCGGGCCGCCCCTCCAGAGGCCGTGCGCCTCGATGTCGCCCGCGCCGCGGCGAGGCACCTTGGCACCGACGCCATTGGTATCGTGCTCCTCAACACGGCACCGGTGTCACTGGCCGGTCGAGTGCTCACGAGTCGGCGGGTCGTGCTGGACCGCGTCCCCTTTGCCCGCAACCGGTTCGAATCGCTGACGGCCCGGCTGTTCCAGGACTTCCGCATTCGCGAGCATCGTCTGCTGGCCCAGCGGTACGCGCGTTCATCCGTCGGACGGCTCGCCGACGGCGATCGCGACGTCGGTTTCCCAACGTTCAAAACCCGCCCGCAATCTTTCCTGTCACTCAAACGACTTTCTGAAGACACGCCGATTTGCATGTAAGTCAATTTAGTTTTCTTTATAGTCATTACTGATGTTGCGTTGTCGAGCCGCCGTTCGGTCCCGTGGGCAACGTCCGGTTCTGACCCGACGTTCGGGTGGTGCGGCTCAAATTGAGACCAGTTACTTATGGAGTTGATCATGACGAGAACACTTGGCGTATTCGGCATCGGCGTTCTGTCCTTCGGCATCCTGGCTTGCAGTTCCTCCGCGTCACCGGTGGCACCCTCCACGACTGGTGGAGCTGCCGCTGGTTCGGCCGCGTTGACGATCGTGGAAATCGTCCTCCAGCCAGACGGGGAGTTCGATGTGCTCCAGGCCGCAGTCACCCGGGCCGGCCTGGTGGAGGTACTGAATGGACCTGGTCAGTACACGGTGTTCGCACCCACGGATATGGCGTTTGTGAAGACGCTCAACGTGGCCGACGAAGCCGCTGCCATCGCGGCCGTGAACGGGCTTCCGGTCGAGACGCTGAAGGACATTCTTCTGTACCATGTCACGAGCGGCCTGCAGAACAGCACCTCTGTGCTCGCCGCTTCGAGCTATCAGATGCTCAACGGCGATGAGTTGACGCGTGCGGATCTGACCGCTGCAGGAATCGCTACGACGGACCTTTCAGCGTCCAACGGAATCGTGCACGTCATCAACTCGGTACTGCTCCCGTCTTAGCAACCTGAGGGTGGGGTACTCGCCGGCTCACGAGTCCGGCCCCTGGCTACTGACGTACTAATCGAAACGCGTCCGTCTCGGGGGGCGCGTAACGTGACACCTGTGAGATTGTGAGATGTTGTCCCGTTTGCATTCATTCGTGTCAGCCGTGCGCACCGCCGCCGTGTTGACCCTCGTCGCCACGTCTGCGGTTGCACAGAACACCACCGGCGCGGGTGCCATCACCGGCGTGGTGGTGAGCGCGGCGGGCGAGCCGGCCGAGGGCGTGCGCGTGTGCGCCCTCGACACTGCCTGGTGTGCCACCAGCGACGCCAAGGGTGCCTTTCGCATCGGCGAGCTGCGTGCCGGCGCCTATCGCTTGGAGATCCTGCCGCTCTCGGGCCTGCCGTTCACCAGCGATCCGGTGGACGTGCGTGCCGGGCTCGATGGCACCGTGGACATCGTGCTGCCCACGGTGGAGAACTTCAAGCAAACGATCACCGTGACCGCGCCGGCCTTCCAGGCGCCTGAGGAAGCGAAGACCTCGGGCTTCCTGGTGGAGCCGCGCGAGATCCTCAAGAGCGCTGCGGCGCTGCAGGATGTGTCGCGCTACGTGCAGGGTCTGCCTGGCGTGGTGATCGGCACCAACGACTTCCGCAACGACATCATCGTGCGCGGCGGCAGCCCCCTCGAGAACCTGTTCGTGGTGGACAACGTCGAGATTCCCAATATCAACGCCTTCGCGAACTTCGCGTCGGCCGGCGGCACCGTGAGCCTGCTCGATGCCGAGCTGCTGCAGGATGTGACCTTCCTCACCGGCGGGTACCCCGCGCCCTACATCAACCGTACGTCGAGCGTGCTGCAGGTGACTCAGCGCGAGGGCAGCCGCAGCGAGTTCGGCGGGTGGGCCACGCTCGGCTTTGCCGGCGCGGGCGCCATTCTCGAAGGGCCCATCAACGCAGGGAAGGGATCGTGGGTGGTGTCGGCCCGGCGCAGCTTCCTGGATCTGTTTACCGAAGACGTCGGGTTCGGCGGCGTGCCGGTGGTGTCCTCGTTCAACGCCAAGGCCGTGTACGACCTCACGCCCCGGGACCGGATCTGGATGATCAATATCGCGGGCATCGACGAGATTCGGCTCGGCCTCAGCGAATCCACCGACCTTGAGGACGAAATTGCCAACTTCGACATCCGCTACGACGGCTGGCGCAGCGCCACAGGCTTCAACTGGCAGCGCATCTTCGCGTCACGCGGGGTTGGCCTGTTCGGCATCACCCACTCCCAGGCGAAGGTGGGCCAGCAGGTGAAGGACCTGGTGGCCCAGGGCGTGCCGCCACCCGGTGTGCCACCCGAGGACATCGTCGCACAGAGCCCGGTGGTCTACTTCGAGGACTCGCGCGAAGGCGAGACCACCCTCAAGTACGACCTCACCGTGCACCTGCCGTTCTTCGAGACGGTGCAGGCCGGTGGCAGCTTCAAGACGTTCGGCATCAACTACAGGGTGGAATCGCCCTATGGCAACGACACGCCCTATTCGCCGGTCCCCGGCATCGATCCGTTCTTCCTCGACACGCGGTTCCGATCGTTCCAGACCGGCGCCTACCTCCAGGCATCGAAGCAGGTCGCGTCGCGAGCGAACGTGACCCTGGGCGGCCGCGTCGACCACTACGACATCCTGTCGACGGCCAGGTTCAGCCCGCGCGCCGGCGTTACGGTGCGCCTCACTGACACATGGTTGTGGAACTCCAGCCTCGGGTCGTACTACCAGCAGCCGGCGTTCCTGTTCGTGTCGGCATTTCCCGATAACGCCTCGCTCGTACCCTGGCGAGCCGACCACTACGTGACCGGTTTCGCCTGGTCGCCCGACGCGGATCTGCGTGTGACGGCGGAGGCGTATCGGAAGAATTACACCGACTACCCGGTAGCAGGCGATCTGCCTACGGTGTCGCTGGCCAACATCGGCGACACCTTCAACGTGCGGGAGATCCTGTTTCCCCTTACGAGCACAGGCGAGGGGCACTCTGAAGGCGTCGAGTTCTTCGTCGAGAAGCGCCTGTCGTCGAGGCTGTACGGCCAGGGCAACTTGTCGTTCTCGCGCACGCGGCACGCGGGGCTCGACGGCGTGCTCAGGCCCGGCTCGTTCGACTACCCGTTCGTGTTCAACCTGCTCGGCGGTTACCGGCTCTCGCCAGTGTGGGAGCTCTCGGCCCGGGTCTCGTTTCTCTCAGGGCGGCCGTTCACACCGTACGACCAGGCAGAGTCGACGGCGCAGCGGCGCGGCGTGTACGACCTGACGCGCGTCAACGCCGAGCGAGCGCCAGACTACGCCCGCATCGACATTCGCCTGGACCGTACGTTCACCGCAGGCGGGCAGCCATTGAATGTGTTCTTCGGCGTCCAGAACGTGGCCAACCGGCGCAACTTTGCCAGCTACAACTGGAACCGCCGCACCAACAGTCAGCAGTTTGGCGAGCAGCAGGGCATCTTCCCGATTCTCGGGTTCGACTGGCGGTTCTAGACACCGCCGGACACGGTTCGTCAAATCTGCAGCATGCCCGAGCTGTCACCAAGCTTCACAACCGGCACGTCGAACTTATCGAGGATGGAGACCAGAAGATTGCCCATGGGCGTCTTCGTCGGATTCACGAGATGCCGCCCGCCCTTGAGCCGGCCCGACGCGCCCCCGGCCAGAACGATCGGCAGGTCGGTATGATTGTGCTGGTTCCCGTCGCTCATGCCGCTGCCGTAGAGCACCATCGAGTGATCCAATAGTGTTCCGTCGCCGTCGGGCGTGGCGCGCAGCTTCTCGAGGAAGTAGGCGAACAGCGTGACGTGGTACGTGTTCAACACCGCGAACCGGTCCTTGTTCTCCTGCACGTTCGAATGGTGCGACAGGATGTGGAACGCGTCCCTGACGCCGCTCTTCGGATAGACGGCGTTGCTCAGCTCCTTTGCCAGCAACAGCGTGGACACGCGCGTGATGTCAGCCTGCCAGGCCAGCGCCTGGAGATCGAACATCAGCTTCACGTGTTCTTCGACGTCCTTGGGCACGCCCGTCGGGGCGCTCGGGATGTCGAGATCGTCCGACAGCTGCTCGCCGACCTTCTGCACGCGTCGCTCGATTTCACGCACATCGGTCAGGTACTGATCCATACGGCTCCGGTCGCCCGCGGGCAGCGTTCGCTGCAGCGACGCCGCTTCGGCCGTGACCGAGTCCAGCAGGCTCAGGGCCTGCTGGCGTCGTACGGCCCGCTCTCTGGTGGTGTTCCCATCACCGAACAGTCGCTCGAACACGACCTGCGGGTTGTTTTGCATCGGTAGCGGCGACGAGGGCCCCTGCCACGAGATCGTGTCCCGGTACGAGCAGCTAAGGCCGTCGCCGCAATTCACGCTCGCCTCTTCGATCATCAGCTCGATCGAGGGCAGCGGCGTATCCTGGCCGATCTTCTGAGCGATGAGCTGGTCCAGCGTCACGCCGAGATGGGGCTTCGCGCCGGTCTGCGCATGCGCGGCGCTCAGAAACGACGCTGCGGATCGGTTGTGGTTGGCCGTGGCGCCGCTCCCGTAGGCCTGGGCGTGCTCGAGGCCGCTGATCACGTTGATCTGATCGTGGAACGGCTTGAGCGGCTGGAGGATCTCGGAGAGCTCGAAGCCGGCACCTTCGGTCGCCGGCCTCCACTTGGGCATGATGGCCCCGTGCGGGAAGTAGATGCATCCAAGCCGTGTTCGCGACGTCGCCGTCTGGCCCAGCGCCGCCGCGGCGGGGATCATCGATTCGAGAAGCGGCAACGCCAGGGTGACGCCGGCGCCATGCAGGAACGTGCGGCGCGACAGATGCTTCTTCATGACGAATGCCATATCTTTGATCTCCTCTGCGGCTACTTCTTCATTCTCTTCTGAAACGGGTCGCTCTCGACGATGCCGAGCAGGAGCGACGAGAACCGATTGTCATTCGCTGCGGCGCGCCGGGTGATCGCGCGCACGGTCGGCATGTCGGCCGCGTGGTCCACGGGCCGGCCGAGCGCGTAAATCAGCAGTTTTTCGGTGACGGTGGTCATGACGGCACCGGATCGGTCCAGCAGCGCGTTTCGCAGATCGGCCGGGCCGTTGAGCGGCGTCCCGTCCGCGAGCTGCCCGGACGAGTCGATCGGCACCTCGCCTTCGCGATCGCGCCAGGCTCCAACCAGATCGAAATTCTCCAATGCGAAACCCATCGGGTCCATCACCTTGTGGCACGACGCGCACACGGGATTCGCCCGGTGCGCTTCCAGGCGCTGCCGCAGCGTGACGGGCTTGGCCGCCGCCGGGTCCGGATCCAGATTCGTCTCGACGCCGGGGGGCGGGTCGGGAGGCGGCACGCCGAGCAGGTTCTCCAGGATCCATTTGCCGCGGGACACGGGGGACGTTCGCGTGGCAACCGATGTCACCGTCAGAAAGCTGGACTGCCCGATCAACCCCCGGCGCGGGCTCGCCGGGTCGAGCGGCACGCGACGGAAGTAGCTGCCCCGGACATCGGGGATACCGTAGTGACGGGCGAGCCGTTCGTCCACATACGTGAAATCGGCGTCGAGCAGGTCGAGGACGCTTCGATCCTCGCGGACGATGGCGCCGAAGAGCATCTCGGTTTCGCGCCGGAATGCCTGGCGAAGGTTGTCGTTGAAGTTCGCCGCGTCGGTTTGAACGCCCCCCAGCTCGCGCAGATACAGCCACTGTCCGGCGAAGTTGCTGATCAGCGCGTCAGACCTGGGATCGGCCAGCATGCGCCTGACTTGCCGTTCGAGCTCCTTCGGATCCCGAAGCCGATTCTTGAGGGCCGCATCCAACAGCTCGTCGTCGGGAATGCTGCTCCACAGGAGGAACGACAGCCGCGACGCCAAATCCACATCGCTGATGCGATACACCGTGCCGGCCGCAATGTTCTGTGGCTCGTCCTCGGCGCGGTACACGAACCGGGGAGCAACCAGCACCCGAGCGAGCGCCTGCTGGATGCCGGTGTCGAAGTCCACTTCCTCGCGGCCCTGCTTATAGAAACCCATCAGGGTATCGATCTCGGCATCGGACACAGGCCCCCGGTAGGCCCGTCGGGCCAGCGTGGTCATGATTCGTCGGGCGCAGGATGTCTCGGCACTACTGGTCGCGGCAGCCCCGGCGCCCCGCTCGCTTTGCCGCGCCGCAGCGGAGTCGGGACGGCACACGAAAATCCGGCGCCGGCTTGGCGTGTCGCCCACGCCGGTCGAGTTGAACGGACCGGTAATCGTCACGGTGTTCACACCGCCCGCCGGGGTGAACGCGGCATCGATCCTGAAGTCCGAGTAGATGTCGTCCACGCCGGCGCCCCGCACCTTGTCGACGACGGCTACGCCTATCTCGTGCGGTCCGGCGGCGATCGGCAGGCGGAAACCGCGGGGATTCTCCACTTCGATCTTCTCGCCGTCGATGGTGACGTCGAGGGCAGCTCCGCCCGCGAGACCGCCGCCGCCTCCGCCGCCGCCGGCCACGCTGAAGTCGTATTCGGCATCCAGCGGAAACGTGTGCCGAATCAGCATGCCGCCACGAGTGCCGAGCGGAAGCCCGTCGATGTGACGGTCCTGGGCCAGCCGGCCCGCGACGGAGTACGAGATCTGGAACGGAGCAAGGCTGCGATCGCCCACGGCCTGGCGGCTGATCTTCATCGCCGCGGAGACGTACCCTTGAATGAGCGACGGAGAAACGCTCAATGCCTCCGCAATGTTGTCGAAGCCTTCGCTCGAGCCGTCCGCCGGAAGGAGCATCGCCACGTCCACGTCCAACGCGAGCAGGTCGCGGATCGCGTTGGCGTATTCGCTGCGGTTCAGCCGGTGCAGCGCGGGCGTGGTGAGGTTCGCGCCCGGCGCCGCGGCGCGATCGAGGCTCGCTTCGAGCTGCGAGGCGAACGAATCAAGCGCCGCGCGCTCGGGACGGCGGGCGCCGGCCGGGGGCATCATCCCCGTTCGGATCTTACGGACCGCTTTCTCCCACGTTTCCGCGTGCTCCCCTACGCGCGTGACGTCCAGAGCGTCGAGCGCCAGGCCGGCGGTCTTCAACTGTTGGTTGTGACACGTAATGCAGTACTGCTCGAGAAACGCCCGATCGGGCGCGGGGGCCGCCGCCTGCTGCGCAACGCCTGGAAGAGGCGCCGCGATCGCCACGACCACGATCCAGGCGATGACGAGGAGGAGGAGTCTTCGGATCATCTCGCGCTCGCGCTCATGCTCTGAATCAGCTCGATCGAGCTGGGTTTGGGCTTCGCAGGATGTGTGGCGAGGAAGACGCCCTCGGCCCACGTCAACGGCGTGCGGCCTTCCTTGTCCTTGACGTCGAGCTTCGCGCCCTTGTCCAGGAGGAACCGGATGATGTCGTCCGACCCTCTGTTGGCGGCGCCGTGGAGCGCTGTCAGCCCCATCGAGTTGACCGCATTGACGTCCATCCCGAGCGAGTGGCACAGCTTCACCGCTTCGAGCAACGCCTCCGGTCCCTCATCGTACGTCTGGTCGAAGACCCAATTGACGCCCGCCGCGGCCATCAGCGCCGTCGTTCCCGCAAACGTCGGAATGTGCGGATCGGCGCCACGCGCGAGAAGCAGGCGCATCACGGCGAGATCGCCCGCGAGCGAGGCCGTCAGGAACGGGGTCTGGCCCGTGAAGTCCACCCACGAGAGCGAGCCGGTCGTCCGCAGAAACTGCCGTCTGATGGGTGGAACTTCCTTCATTCTCACGTTCGGGTCGGCGCCGCGTTCGAGCAGGACCTGAATCAGCTCGAGGAACGGCTGGCGGTCGATGCTGTTTTTGAACGTGGCGTTGTCCACGTCCATGTTCCGGGTCTCGACCGCCGCCCACAGGGGCGTCCGGCCGTACCAGTCGCTCGCGTCGATATCCGCTCCGTGATCCATCAGAAAGCGCGCCACGTCGACGTGATTGTTGGTAATCGCCGCGATCAACGGCGTGATGCCGTTGGCGTCCACCTGGTTGACATCGGCTCTGGCGGCGACGAGCGTCCGCGCGATGTCGAGACGGCCGTCGCGCGCGGCGTACAAAAGCGGAAACAGCGCGCCCGGGATCGGGTTCCGCAGGCCGCGCTCGGGCAACCCGCCGCGGACGATGCCGACACCGTGACCGAATCCCGGCACGGAGTTCGGCAGGATCCACGCCGGCGTGGCACCGGTTCTGGTTCTGGCATTGACGTCCGCGCCTCGCTCCACGAGAAACGCCACGACGTCGGGATGGTTTTCCCTGACCGCCACCATGAGAGCGGTTTGCTCGAACGCCGGATCCCTGGCGTCGAGCACGGCTCCGCGCTCGAGCAGCAGCTTCACGGCGCCGAGCGTCCCGACGCGGGCCGCCTCCATCAGCGGCGTCTCCCCGGTGGGATCGGTCGCATTCGGATCCGCGCCCGCATCGAGCAGCAGCCGGATCATCGCTTCGTTCCCGTTCGCGCAGGCCAGAAAGAGCGGCGTCACGCCGTACCGATTGGCCTGCTTTGGGTCGGCGCCGGCGCCCAGGAGCAGGCGCGCCATCTCCAGCTCATCCGTACGCACCGCCCAATGCAGCGCCGGTGTCCCGTCGTTGCCGGGCGCATTGACGTCCACTCTTTGCGCGAGCAACGCGCGCACGGCGGCTGCATCCCGTTTCATGGCGGCTTCGGCGAGCGGCGAATCGCTTTCCGCAGCGAGGGTCACGCCCAGCGCCAGCAGCACCGCCGCCATCAGCGACGCGACGATCCGCAGGCAATCATTCCAGTTAGCCATACCGTTATTAGATGGTACGCCTCTGCCCGCTCACCCGTAAAGTGAGAAAAAGCAGGGCTCCGTCGCCCAAGATCCTAGGTCCAGTCGACAGGCGGCGGCTGCAAAAATCCGTCAAATCGAAGATTTATGACGCGCCCTTCTGGAGGCGGCGAAACCGCGCGGCGCCGCGCAGCGGATCCAACTTCGGATCGACGTCCATCGCGTACAACCACGCCGAGTTCTCGGCCGACGCACGCTCGAGCTCGTCGAGCGCTCGATCGCGC
>DATLLJ010000098.1:0-10646 GCA_035537875.1 Vicinamibacterales bacterium
AGCGCCAGGAAGGCAATGACGACGGCGATGGACGAGAAGGCGGCGCTCACCTGTCGGTTCGCCTCCTTTGCCGACGCAGGATGAGGACGTAGACGACGACATTCACGACAACCACGATGGCTCCCAGAACCAGTTGAAGGTGGCGCGTCAGCTCGGTCGGGTACACTAGAGGGACGATGTACTGCTCGATCAAACCCGCCGAGTAGCCCGTGCCACCACCGGCGCGGCGGAGCGCGCTCTCGAGGGGAGTCAGCGGACAGACCCAACCGAACAATTCGACGGCCACGCCCCAGGCCGCCGCTGGCAAGTGAGCCATCGGCACCCAGTGCCAGCGGAACGCAAGGAGGCCGCCGAGCAGCACGAACACGATGAACACGACGTGAAGGAGGAGAACGAGATCCGCAAGGCTCTGGTAAACCATCTACCCGAATCGGCTGTTTACGAGGCCGACCGCCCAAGCCGCGGCCAAAGCAGCGACGCGTGTCCATGTCTCGGCCATGTCAGCAGCACGGCGCCGAGCCTACCACCCCAAGACCACTCAGGTGCTTACCCACGGGAAGTCGCGTAATGACTTCCGAAAACACGTCGCGGATCAGAAGTCCCTGCGCCGTCACACGTTACTTATCTGCGCCCTGTTCGGTATCCCCGTATAATCACACCCGTTTCCCGCCCCGTGTCCCTCATAGCAGGAACTCGCATCGGCTCCTATGAAATCGCTGCCCAGATCGGCGTGGGCGGCATGGGTGAGGTGTATCGCGCGACTGACACGAACCTGAAGCGGCAGGTCGCGATCAAGGTCCTGCCTGAGGCCGTTGCAGCAGACGCCGAGCGGTTGGTGCGGTTCCAGCGCGAAGCCGAAGTCCTCGCGTCGCTGAATCATCCCAACATCGCGATCATCCACGGCCTCGAGAAGAGCGATGGTGTGACCGGGCTCGTCATGGAACTGGTCGAGGGGCCGACGCTCGCCGACCGAATTGCACAAGGCCCGATTCCAATCGACGAGGCACTGCCAATCGCGAAGCAGATCGCCGAGGCGCTCGAAGCGGCACATGAGCAAGGGATCATCCATCGCGATCTGAAGCCCGCCAACGTGAAGGTGCGGCCCGACGGCACGGTGAAGGTGCTCGACTTCGGACTCGCGAAAGCGATGGAACCGGCTGGTGCCGCAGTGAATGCGACACTGTCACCGACCATTACCACGCCGGCGATGACGCAAGCCGGAGTCATTCTCGGTACGGCGGCCTATATGAGCCCCGAGCAGGTCCGAAGCAGGAACGTGGGCCGGCGCAGCGACGTGTGGGCATTTGGCTGCGTGATGTACGAGATGCTGACGGGCCGTCAGGCGTTTTCGAGTGGAGAGACGGTCGCCGACACGCTGGCCGGTGTGCTGACGCACGAGCCAGACTGGGACGCACTCCCGGCCACCACCCCACTAACGGTGGGATCCCTCATCCGCCGATGCTTGAGAAAGGATGCGCGCCGCCGGCTGCCCGACATTGCCCAGGCACGCATTGAACTCGAAGATGCGGCCGGCGATCCAACGCCTGCATTGCCGTCGACTATCCCCACGTCACGTCGTCACGAACGGTTGTGGGCAGCCGTCGCGATCGTGTCTCTGATAGCGGCCGCCGCGTTCGGAGCGTGGATCACTCTGATACCGAAGCCAGACGCCCGCGTCATACGGTTCGACGTATATCCTCCGCCCCGCGCGACCTTCGTGACGAATCCTGGCCTCGGCCAGGGGACGGGGCAGCCGCTCTCTCCGGATGGACGCACGTTAGCTTTTGTAGCGGTCGAGGGCGGCCGCCGGCAGATATGGGTGTACCCCCTCGACTCGGCGGCGCCTCGACCGCTGCCTGGGACGGAAAATGCGACACGCCCGGCATGGTCGCCAGACAGCCGGTCTCTCGCGTTTTTCGCGGAGGGCCAACTGGAGAAGGTGAGAGTTGACGGCGGGCCGTCTACGGTCATCTGCGATGGACAGGGTCGCGGAGATGTGGCCTGGGGTACGGACGAAGTACTCCTGCTCGGTGGACGTGGCGGACCGCTGCTTCGGGTGCCGTCGAGCGGAGGTCAGGCGGTGCCCGCAACCGAATTGGGCCCGGACGAGACCACTCATGACTACCCGGATTTCCTCCCTGACGGCCGGCAGTTTGTCTATATGGCGCGACGCGGAACGACGCCGGACCGTTGGGACGTGTATGTCGGGAGCCTCGACTCGGCCGACCGACACCTTCTGCCAGGCATTCATGCCGCTGCGAGGATTTCGCCGACCGGGCACGTCGTCTTCCAGCGCGAAGGCACGCTGATGGCCCAGCCCCTGGACCTCGGCACACTTGCGCTCTGGGATGAGGCGCGGCCGCTCGCCGAAGGGGCGTACACAGGAGCCAATGCCCCGTTCTCGATGTCAACGAACGGAACCCTCGCCTATGTGGTGCAAGAGATGATCGCTGAGTCGCACCTCGTCTGGATCGATCGGAACGGGAAGCAGCTCGCCGAGACCGGCCCGGCCGGTGAATACCGGAACCTCGATCTGTCGCCCGACGGCAATTACGTGGCGTTTGACCGCGGAAGTTTGGCCGGCGCTGACGTCTTCGTGCTCGATCTCGAGCGGGGGTCGACCGTCAGGGTTACGCCCACAGCCGGCCTGGATGCAGCGCCCCTCTGGTCGCCCGATGGTCAGTCGATCGTGTACATGTCGAGTCGTGACCCGGCCGGCGGCGCTTTGAGCATCGGCAACGCCGGGGCGGGCGATCTCTACGCGCGTGGGGTGGGCGTGGTTGCAGATGACACGTTGCTCCTCAAGACCAATACCGGGAAGACACCCACCGACTGGTCGCCGAGCGGGTACCTTGCCTACACCTCGCGCGACGACGTGTGGGCGCTGTCGCTGCCCATTTCTGGTGATTCGAAGCCGATACAGGTCACGAACACGAGCTTCCGCGAGAGCAATGCGAGAATCTCGCCGAATGGTCGTTGGATCGCCTACCAATCCAACGAGTCCGCGTCTGAGGGCCAGCAGGACGTGTACGTTCAGTCCTTCCCGCAGCCGGGATCCAGACAGCAGGTGTCCACGCGCGGCGGCGGCGTCCCGCGCTGGAGCCCGGACGGACGCGAGCTCTTCTACCTCGCACCAGACCTCACGCTGATGTCGGTCTCGATCGAGTCGGTGGACGCGAGGCTGCGGCTTGGCCCGCCCGAGCGATTGTTCCAGACGGAACTGAGGAATACCGAAGGGAGAGATTACGATGTCGCTGCCGGAGGCCGCTTCCTCTTCAACGTTCCGTCCTCGGAACCACCGGCGGTGCCTATCACCGTCATCCTGAACTGGCCAGAGATTCTGGCAGCGACGCGCGCCGGTTCGTAAGAGGACCGTCATTCACTTCGCTTCCTGAGCGCAGCTCCGACACGGCGTTGGAGCAGCGTGAACTTCCCGGTCCCGCCCGAGCAATCACCCGCTCTGACTCGTGCCGATTCTGCGGACAAGATTACCCGCGATAAGTCGGCAAGTGTATTTCGACCGATGTCGGCCGCGGATCGAGAGCCGCTGCGCCGTTACTCGGGACCTATTTGGTGGACCAGAACAGCGCCAGTTGGAACCGAGTCAACAGCTGGTTGCACCAAATCGATCGCCTAAGGCAAGCAGCGTGAGTTCGAATCCTGACTTGTCTCAGTCACTTCCAGCGTCGGGTGATTGCACTATCGAACTGGATGGGCCCGTCATCGGCGCGCTGGGCAGACAAAGTCGGGCGGTTAAGCGCGTGAATCGTGGATCCGCACGCAGATCATCGAACTCGGGATCGCCTACGCCGATAATCCTCATGATGCGCTGGTCAACCGCCTGCTCGAGGTAATCCAGCGCCGACGCACGGTCTCCAATGCCCGAAAACGCGACCGCGAGATCGTACGGCGAGACATAGTCATGCTGGGCACGATCGACCAATGCGGAGAGCAGCCTCATTGCTGCGGCACGATCACCAGCCCGCGCGTACGCGAAGCAGAGTTCCGCGTCCCACATCGTTGCTGACGCGGTGAGCGCGGCCGCGCGATTCAACGCCGTAACCGCATGCTGCGCCTGGTCCGAAAACAGATACGCCCGACCGAGTTGCCAGTGCGCTAGCGGGGAATATGGTTCTAAGCTGACTGCTCTTCGGGCCTCGCGAAGTGCTCGCTCGTGCTGGCGTCCGGCCAGATATATAGCTGGCAGGTATGCATTGATCGCCGGCGACACGGGATCGGCACGCCGGGCCTGCTCGATGTGCCACACCGCTTCCGGATACCGTCCCAGAGTGGCCAGGAGCTGTGCGTACCACTGGTGTGCCGTGGCGTAGCCTGGTTTGAGCGCGAGTGCATGTCGGAAGTGGCGCTCTGCGAGCGCCCAATTCCAGTCGTAGTCTTTGAACACCTCTGCGAGCGAGGTATGGGCGTCGGCGAGGTTCGGGTCGAGCTCGAGCGCTCGGATGGCGGCCCGGCGTGCCAAGTCGAATGCCGTATCCGGCGATTGGAGTCCCCAGATGCCCAGCACCAGGTTCGCGTCGGCCAGGCCTGCGTAGGCGACCGCGCAGCGACTCTCCGCCTCAAGGCCCAGATCGAAGTACCGAATGCTGGAACACAGATCGGCGACCGTCCTTCGATTCCAAAGGTATCGCCCGATCGTACAGGCCACGTGCGCGTCAGACTGCAGGTCTCCTTCTTTGGCGGGTAGCGCACGCGGCGGGGTGCGTTCGACTGAACAGACGAAACGATAACCGCGTTTCGAGAGCGTCTCAATGAAGCGTGGCGCGGACGCGGAATCCCCGAGCACATCACGCAGTTCGCTGACGGCCTTGTTGATGGCCCGATCGAACTCGACAAATGTCCCATCGGGCCACAGTCGTCGGCGAATCTGCTCCCGTGTCACCACGAGGCCCGCGTGCTCAATCAGTGTGAGCAACAGGCGGAACGGTTGCTCACGGAGCCGAATCCTGGTTCGGCCCTTTCGAAGCTCGCCCGCCTCGACGTCAAGCTCGTACACGCCAAACCGAAACGCAGACATCAGCTTTCTTTCCAATCACTTCCACAGGAAGAAAATCGGAACATCGACGAAACACGGTGGGCGATTATAGTCACAACCGTCGAGGAGGAATAGTGCAGCACGATCAGCGAGCTCTGAGGTGTCTTCCACGCGTCTCCCGCCGGCGCATCCTTGGCGCCCTCGCCGCCGCGCCGCTTGCGGCCGCAATGGAGGCTGTCCCCATGTCAGCGCAATCGCAGTCCGTACGGTGGCAGCACCTCGCTGTGGACGATGTCGTGATTGAGTTCACAGAACGGGGACGAGGTGACCTAATCTTTCTGGTTCATGCCGGTGTATTCAGCGACTGGTTTCGGTTCGTCGGCGAAAGTCATCATCTCGATCGTTTTCGAGTCGTCCGACTACGGCGCGCGGGATACGGTCAGATTCAGCCAACTCGTCATTTGCCGTTAGCAGACCACGGTCGACATGCTGCGGCTCTTGCGGAACATCTTTGCGACGGCGAGCGGATTCACTGGGTTGGCCACTCGTCGAGTTGTCAGATTGGTCTTGAGCTTGCTGTTGAGCGGCCGATGCTGGTGGGAAGCCTGACATTGCTGGAACCTGCGGCCGCCGGCGCATTCCAGGTGCCCGCGAGCGCAGCGCTTGCTCCACTCCTCGACCCAGTAATGGCGGCGTTCCAGAGCGGAGACGTAACAAAGGCCTTCGACAGTTTCATGCGTGGTGTTTGTGGAGAGGGTTATCGAGAAATCATAGAAGCACGGCTTGGCACTAGTGGCCTTGAGCAGGCGATTCGCGAATCGGCTTTCTTTTTTCGTGACGAGATTAGGGCTGTGCTCGAGTCGCCATTCGGTCCTGTGGAGGCCGCCAAGATACGGCAGCCAGTACTTTGTATCGAGGGAGGCGCACAACCACCACACCTCGCGTCAATGAGCCGTCAGATTTCCGAACGAACGGTGGCGTTGTTGCCTCAAGCAGAAGTCATGATCATCCCTGGAGTGAACCACGCGCTACCGTTGCAAGATCCGGAGGCCGTGGCAAAGGCCGTTGCGTCGTTTGTCGATGCTCGCTCAGAGCGTTCGCTGGCCGCCGGAGGAGACGCTGAGCCAGGAAAACCTTGAGGAGTGGACGAACATGTGGGAGAAGGCCAAGGGCCTCAATCCACTACCGCCCGGCTCTTGAACTTCATGGCGTCAGGGTGCAGAGGTCGGCGATCGCATCCATCTTGTGTCGAACCTTGTCCCACTTCGGATCTTTCCAGGGCGTGCGCTTAAGGCCTGCAGAACTCGTCGAGCGCTGTCGACAGCTCCTTGACGAAACTCGTAGCGTTGATTGTTAGCGTGGCGGGTTGCAGCAAGGAAGTCCTTGCGTCGTCTATCGAGAGCGACATCTGCTTACGGGGCGAACGCCGCTCGCGTTCGGTTAGGCTATCGAAATGATCGCTTCCGAAATCCTGGATTACTACGGTGAGGGAAAAGAAGAGCAGCGGCTAACGGCGTCGCTTGGCCGCCTTGAGCGGAACCGGACGTGGGAGATCATGGAGCGGCATCTACCGTCAGCGCCCTCCTTCGAGGGACCGAGTGGCAGCCGAGTACACAATGTGTTCAACGGCCAAAGCGCCGTCGACGCTCACCTGCGAAGACGTGAAGACGAACTCGAAACGACTGCGCTTGAACAGTTGCTCAAAGTAGGCCCTGATCGCCTGATGTCCTTGCACTGACACGTGCCCCGGCGGCATCAGGGTTCCGCTGTCATCCCAGATCGCCATGGACGGCCTCGAGATCAGACGTGTCTACGGCTCGAAGCAGCGCCGACGTCGCCTCATGGATCGCTTGTTCGCCTGTCTTCTCCATGGTCGGTTCGCATAATCGAGCCGCCGGGCGCCGCCGCTTGATTACCCGCGACATGTCGCTAAGGGCCGACGACCAGGCCTAGCAACGCTGAGTCGTGGGCTCGACGCGTGTGGGTCAGCCGTTGACGATGGGATGAGGTCATTCATTTCGAGAGGGTGAAGGGCAGCCTCGTGCCGCCGATGGCGAGCGCCAGCAGCCCGCCCAACACGGGCGGCCCGTAGGCGTTGGTGAGGTAGCTGTAGTGGAACAGTACGTCGCTCGCGAAGTGGAAGTTGAGCACCATCAGGAGCGCCACGCTCGCGGCCCAGCGGACTTTGATCCCGCACAGGAGCGCCGCACCTGCCGCGAACTCGCCGACGAGTACGAGGCGCGCAAAGACGGGAGCGCCAGGAATCGCAATGGTGTCGAGATACCACCGGACCATCGGCTGAGCCGACTCGCGCCACTCCTGCAGACGCCTGACCAGAAGGCTACTGTCCATCAGCCAATCCACTTTGTCGAGCCCCATGAAGATCAGGAACACACCGAGCGCGATCGACAGCACACGAAGGCCACTCGCGCTCGTCACGTCGTCCCTTCCTTGTAGAGCGGGTTGATCGGCCCTGATTCAATGCCCTCAAGTGGCTCAGGGCTGTCAGTTCTTAGCTCCGGGGTGCCGTCTCGTTTCCAGCGGCGCTGCTATACATCGCTGTCTGTGACTTAGCCCAGCCTTGTCGACAAAGGGCGGCAAAGTCCCCGAACCATTGTGTGCCGGCCAGCGGATCGCGGATCCCTGCGGCGTTACCCGTAACGCCTCGTGCCGCTGAACTGAGGCAATCAGGCGGTCGGGCTGCTGGACGGCGTTGACATGAGCGCCGGATTACTCTCGTGTAGTCGGCAAGTGTATTTCTATCGGCTCCGCAGTCGATCGGAAAACACTGCGCCGTCACTCGATACCTATCGTGTTCGGCTGCGTGTCAGGGACGGAATTCGTAGTGACCGCAGTTTTGGCCGAGTCTCGGCATTCTCTCAGTCGAACCAACGATGCAGATGCGCAGGACATCCGAGAGGTGAAGGTGTATAAATGGCCGCCTGTTCACAGCACACGACGGCTGCTACGTGCAGCACCCGACGACGAGGGAGGCGCGGCTGGCCCCCGTGCGTGAGGTTCCAGGAGGATCTGACCGATGTCTCTCCGTCTGCTGACACTCGCGCTGGCGGCTGCCGTCATGCCCGCGGCTGCGGGAGCGCAGGACTACACCATTGCCTTTGCCCGCTTCGGGCCGCTGAACTCGGACATCTTCATCGCCGATCGCGACGGGGCGGGCGCGGTGCCGTTCCTGCCGCACCCGGGCCTCGACTACAACCCGTCGTTTTCACCCGACGGGCGCTGGGTCTTGTTCACATCGGAACGGGGCGGGTCGGCCGACATTTACCGCGCGCATCCCGACGGCAGCGGCCTCGAGCAGTTGACCGACGCCCCGGCGTTCGATGATCAGGCAACGCTCTCACCGGACGGCACGACGCTCGCGTTCGTATCGTCGCGGAGCGGCAACGCGGACATCTGGCTGCTCGATCTCCGGACACGGCAGATGCGCAACGTCACCAGCCATCCGGCCGGTGACTTCCGCCCCGCGTGGTCGCCGGACGGCCGTCGTTTGGCGTTCTCGAGCGATCGGGACTCCACGCACCCGCGCGTTCAGTTCGGCGAGGGGCACTCCACCGAGGTCTACGTGGTCGAGCTCGACGGCGGACGTGTCCGGCGGCTGACGCACGCCAACGGGGCATCCGGCGCGCCCTCGTGGTCGCCCGACGGCCGCCGCATCGTCTGCTACACCGCGCCACAGCAGGAGATCGGGCCGCTGGCGCAGCGCGTGACGTCCGCCGGATCGACGCGGATCGTGGAAGTGGATGTGGAGACAGGGGCGTCGCGCGTGATCGCTGACGGGCCCGGCGCGAAGCTGTTCCCGCGCTATCTTGGCGCCGGCGTCGCGTATCTGGATCGCCGCGGTGACGGGATGCTGCGGGTGCCTGGCCAGGCCGTCGGGGTGACCGGCCCGTTCCATGCGCCGTCGTGGACCGCCGACGGCACGTGGGTCGTGTTCTCGCGCGACGTCAGCACGGCATGGCCTCCGTTCCAGCCGGCCTTCAGCGGCGACACCGGCTTTCGCCTGATTCGGGCCGGCATGTTTCCGCAGTTCACCCCCGACGGGGCGCGCGTCACCATGGCCGACTTGCCCGTGGCGCTGGCGAAGAACTCGGTGCTGATCATGAACGCGGACGGCGCGTCACGCTCGGTGCTGTTCTCGGACCCGGTCCGCAACGTGCTTGCCCCAGTCTGGTCGCCGGACGGATCGTCGCTGGCATTCGGCCTCGGGCGCTTCTTTCCGATGGTGCAGGGCTTCGGGCCCGCGGATCTGGCGGTGCTCGACGCTAAGAGCGGCGCCCTGCGCGTGCTCACCGACGGCAAGGAGAACGTCGGCTTCCCGAGCTGGTCGCCTGACGGCCGGCACATTGTCTACCGCGAGTGGAACGACACGAGCTCGTCGCTGCGGATCATCAATGTGGAGTCGCGCGCCGTCACGACGCTCTTGCGCGACTTCGGCCGCGTGAACTTCCCCGGGTGGTCGCCGGATGGCCGCCTGGTCCAGTTCACCAGCGATCGCGACGGCAACTACGAGCTCTACACCATCGAGGTGGAATCGAAGCGCATTGCGCGGCTCACGGACTCGCCCGGGAGCGACGCGCACGCCACCTGGTCCCCCGACGGGCAGTGGATGGCGTTCTCGAGCGTGCGCGGTGGCTTCAAGGACGAAGCGGCACTCAACCCCGGCAACCCGCAGGCCTCGGGCGATTTGTACGTGATGCGTGCGGACGGCACCGACGTGCGGGCGCTCACCGACAACCCGTTCGAAGAAGCGACGCCGGGATGGGCGCCGGTCCGGCGGCCAAGCGCACGATAGACCGAGGCGGGAACGGCCGTTCAATCCGCCGACCGCCGTTCAGAGGTGCGATAGTTGACTCACCCTGACCTCGAGCTCATTGATAACGCAGGTGATTTTGTGTGGCTGGCTGATGAGGATTAGATCTCGCGAGAGTTACTGCGCCAAGCGCGTTCCCGGGAGTACCGCACATCAATTCGTGATTCGTCCCGAGTAGCGGTCCATGTGACGTTTGCCACGGCTCATCGGCCGAGAAACAGGTGGTGATGCGAGCATCCGGGCTGCTTCGGACGTAGGATGCTGGCCGCATCCGGGCGCCGAGGCCGTGCCGACACTGGTGCGTGAGTCGTGCCCGTCGAGTAGCGTGGTCCGGGGAGTGACGTACTGATCGTTGGTGACACCACGTTGGTGGTGATCCCGTTTGGAAGTCTGGTCGTTCTCGTCTCCCTGTGCCCGGATGCCTCTACTCGCTGGAGGTGTCCGATGGCCGAATCCCGCCCGCCTCGTCCGCGGCGTCCCCGACGGACGTCGCCTTCTGTGTTAGAGCGCATCAATCCTGATGCGGCCGGCATTGACTGCGGTGCCACGACACATGTGGTGGCGGTGCCGCCGGATCGCGACCACGAACCGGTGCAATCATTTCGGACCTTCACCACGGACCTGCAACGCCTCGCCGATTGGCTCGTCGCGTGTCGCATTACCAGCGTGGCACTGGAGTCGACCGGCGTCTTCTGGATTCCCATCTACGAGATCCTCGAAGCGCGCGGGCTGTCAGTCCATTTAGTAAACGCGCGGCACGTCCGTAACCTGCCCGGCCGGAAGAGCCACGTGTCTGATGCCGAATGGCTGCGCGACCTGCAC
>DATLLJ010000099.1:0-15385 GCA_035537875.1 Vicinamibacterales bacterium
CCAGGTGATCCCTCCGACGATTCACGGCTTTCAGTGGATGGTGCTCATGACGCCGACAAGGGAGACGGTGCCGGAAGCGAGCTTCCCTCCTGACCTGGCGCCCAAGGGTGTGGCACGTGGGCCGGTCGGTCCGGACGAACCTTCCAAAATCGGCCTCTGAGCTCCACGCAAACCGCGTAAAGCGGCGGTCAGGTCAGGCTCTCGTGCGCTCTGTCAGCGGAGCCGGTCGATCTGGATTCTGGAAAAGTTGTAACCGAGCGTCCGGACGTCGCCGTTGTCCGGCGGCGCAGGGGGCAACCCAGCGCGGAGCTCGAGAACGTGTTCGCCAGGCGACAGCTCGAACCGCGGGGTAGCGCACCTGGTGTTGTCGCGGCACTCGGTCAATAACTGCCGGTCGAGATAGATCGTGAGCGCATCTTTCGGATTGAGCGGCCAATACTCCGCGGCGAAGGATACAGGCATTCGTTCGGCTGCAACGTGCAGGAGCAGATCGGCTGAAGACGAACCGTTCCCCGTCCATCGGTTCGCCGGTTCATTCGGCCACCAACCGCTGCCAAAACGGACGTTCAGTTCACGCCGTGCCGGGGCGAGAACATATCGTTGGTTGACACGTATCAACCGGCTCGAATCGAGGCCTTCCACTTGTAGGACGCCGCCGTAGCCGGGTTCGCCCCGAGACTGGAGGGTCCAGTTGCCCAGCAGGTCTGACGCTGAATAGTAGGTTCGCTGCTCCAGGTACAGTCGCTTCCGCGCGAGAAAGTTGGCTTTCCACATCGTGTTCAGCGTGTCGCCCGGATCGTCCAGGATGTTCACCGAATCGACCCTCGCATCGGTTTCGATCGACTGCAGATCGGCCATCTCAGATCCCACGAAGTCGACCGTCATCATGTGCAGAGATTCTCGTGACGAGTAATACGCGCTGACCGACAGGAGCAAGAAGAGGCACGCCCCACATGCGAGTGTTCTGGGGCGAGCCCCGGGAGGATCCGGAATCGCCGCGACCAGGGCAAACAGGACGAACGGCAGGAAAAAGGACAACCACTTGTAGCTCGCGTACCCACCCCAGCCAAGCGCCGACCGGTCGAGGTACGCGAGGGCCGTTGTGCCGAGCACGGTAACCACCAGCCAGCAGAGCATCGTGCCGAAGCGATCCCGGTCGGTCCGGTAGGTGGCGAATATGCCGAGCGTAACGAGCAGCCCGAAAGAGATGAAGATCATCACCCGCAGGACGACTGGTGGATCGATGTTGCTCCATGGGAAGGCGTTCGGCAGCATGAAGAGTCCCGTGGGCAACAGCCAGGGGACGAACCATCCCTGCGGCGTTCGAGCGACGCTGCCGACGCCCCCACCATAGAACAAGAGCTGTCCGACGGCGAGGCGCGCCTGCTCGGGAGAAGCCGCGACGGTCGCCAGGAGCGTAGCCACACAAAATACTATCCAGCGCCTGATGTCGCTGCCCGAGCGGCGCCGCCACGCGAAGAGGGCTGTCTGAACTCCGATTGCCCCGAGCAACAGCGGCACCATGTGACCGTAGCTGATGCTGAACCCGAACGTCAGGAGCGCCGTCAGTGGGAAATAGCGCAGGTAATCGCTGACCTTCCCCAGGCGGACGACCTGCGCATGGAGCGCCACCAGCGCGAACGCAAGTGGCATCGCGATCATCTGCCCTTCGAAGTTGTGGTAGACAGCGTAGAACAGGAGAGGACTGAGGGCGGCCAGGGCCGATCCCACCGCTGCGCGCGAAGGGTTGTACCGAAAGACCTCGCGACCCACGACGTAGATCATCAACACCGTGCAGCCAAAGAAGCCCTGCATGACGATGTTCTGCAACTGATAGGTTTCGAGCGAGAAGACTGAACTTGGCAGTGCAGACGCCAGGACCGGACCGAATCTCGCATGGGCCTCGCTGAGGATGGCGGGCTCCTGATCGAAGAACCCGACGCGCTCGTACATGCGAAAGCCCTTCAGATATCGCGCCTGAACCGCGTAGTACGCGATGTCGGCGTTGCCCAGGGAGATCGCACTCAAACCCCGTGCAGACGTGAGCCACGGGAGCGCGACGACGAGCAGGGCACACAAGCCCAGCAACGAGGCGAGGGCCACGTCCCTGTTCAAAAGCGGCCGAAGGCCGTCGTGGCCGCGCAAGCGGTACATGCCGAGACAGAGGAAGCCGACCGGTGGGAGGCAAAGAAAGACCGCGTAGCTGTCGGTCCCTCGAAATCCATTGACGAAGAAGTACCAGCCGGCCAGGGTCATGTAGCAGTAGCCGACCAGCGGCGCGATCAGAAGACTGTAGCGTTTAAAGGCTGGCGGGGTCAGGAGCAGTGTCAGGCCTGCGCCCAGATAAACAAAGAGCGCCAGGAACAGCAGGGAATAGAACAGATGGATCACGGAGTCTGACGGTCTCGGGAGATTCGCTCAGACGAGACCAGCCAGCCATTCTAGTGCACTCCAGCCGGAGGCCACACCAGGCGGGTCGGACTTCAGCGTGAGAGCCAGCGCCCCGACATCCCGCCCCAGATGGTCGGTTCAGCGCGGCCATTGCCGTCATAGTCTGCCGGTACTCGAGCGTCGCCAAATCCAAGGTGCACTGTCAGCCCGCCCGCCGAGGACCGCGCGAGAAACCATTCGCCCGTCATCGCCCGAGCCACGGCAACGTCGGTCCTTCCGTCCCCGTCGTAATCGGCGGGTACGGGCACATCGCCGAGTGAGGGGGCCCCCCACGTCACCTGGAGAACGGAACCGTTCGACGATTGGATGATGAACCACTGTCCCGTCGTCTTCCTGTAGACACCCACATCGGACTTCCCGTCGCCGTCGTAGTCGCCCACGACCGGGACGTCGCCAAGCTGCGGCGCGCCCCAGCTCACCTGAAGCATCGAGCTATTCGACGACCGAATCACGAACCATTGCCCGGTGGTCAACCGATACACGGCCACATCCGCTTTCCCGTCGTTGTCGTAGTCGCCGACGACCGGGACGTCGCCAAGCTGCGGCGCGCCCCAGTTCACCTGGAGCATCGTGCTGTTGGACGAGCGAATCACGAACCAATCGCCGGTGCTCAGCCGGTAGACGGCGACATCGGCTTTGCCGTCGCCGTCGTAGTCAGCGACGACGGGGATGTCGCCGAGTTGCGGCGCGCCCCAGTTCACCTGGAGCATCGTGCTGTTGGACGACCGGATCACGAACCAGTCGCCGCTGGTCCGCCGATAGACTGCCAAGTCGTCCTTGCCGTCGCCGTCATAGTCCGCCGGAACCGGCATATCACCGTTGCCGGGAGAACCCCATCCGGTACCGACGACGGCGGTCGCGTTGAGAGGCCCGAGGGGACCGGTTGCGGTCGACGCCGACAGCGCATACGCCGTCGTCATCGTCGGCGTGACGTCAGCCGAGCCGGTCTTTTGAGCCGAGTTGGTGACGACGCCCGGGATGTTGACGACCGTGGCGCGCGCGACGCTCCAGGCCAGCGTCATCCAGAGTCCGGCGCTCGGTGCCGCCAGGAACGCGCCAAATCTGGGCGTGTTCATGTTCGTGCCCGTCTGTCTGCCGCCAGACGGTGTGCACGTGGAGAACTGATCGCTTGTCAGCCCCGACTTCGGCGTGATGGTGTTGTTCTGATAGACGACCGCGGTGCAGCCTTCCTCGTTGATCTGGGCGCTTCCGTTGTTGTCGGCGATGATGCTGCTCTGAATGGTGCCAGACTGGCTCGCGCCGCCGAGGAAGAGACCGCCGCCACGAAGACCAGCCGTGTTCTCGTACACGTTCGAACTGATCATGTTGATGATGTTCGACCCGCCGAACACGAAGATCCCACCGCCAAAGGTGCCCGCGGTGTTGTGCGCGATGGTCGTGCCGCCAAACGTCGCCGTCGATGACGAGGCCACGTCGACCCCTCCGCCGACAGGCCCGGAGCCGCCAAGAACGCTGTTGCGGATGATCAACGAATTGCCGGCCGTCAGGGCCGCATGGCTCACGAGGATGCCGCCGCCCTGATCCTGTGAGCGGTTGCTGTCAACGACGGAGTTCGTCAGCGTCAGGGTGGCGCGAAGGTTCTCGTCACCGGTGACGACGATGCCGCCCCCGATAATCCCCACATTGTTCCGGACGAGCGTGCCGGTCAGGTTGACCGTGCTGACCGGCCCGGTGGATGGAGGGGGATTCTGGGACATGGCGTTGATCCCCCCACCGATCCCCCCCGGAACGCCACCATCGACACGAGCCCGCGCCTCGTTCGCATCGATGATGGAATCGACGATATCGTAGCGGGCGCGGAACGCGTTGAGTCCACCCCCGGTGTTGGCGACGTTGCGAAGGACGCGGGATCGCAGCAGCGTGGCGACCGCGTTGTCCTCGATGTGGATGCCGCCGCCTTCGGCGGGGTTATACGCCCCGCTGAATGGCGTCGAGAGATTGTCGGCGACTTCAGTGTCCTCGAGAAAGAGCATCGACGTCCCGTAAGGGGAACCGAACTGCCCACCGTGATAGATGGCCCCGCCGGCGAACTTCGACCAGTTGCTGCTGATGCGCGAGCCCCGAAACGTCGGTGACGAGTTCCTCGAATCGACGCCGCCGCCGACCCCGTCAACCGCGTTCGTGCCCGAGACGTTGCCTGTGATCTCGCAGTTTGCGAACACCGGACGCGAGCCGTCGAGAATCAGAACGCCCCCACCGGAATTGCGCGCGGCGTTGTTGCGAATGATGCAGCCGTCGAAGGTGGCGCTCGAAGACAGGAGCGCCCCGCCGCCGCCGCCGTTGGCGACCGCGGTGTTCGACTCGAAAATGACATCGACCAGGGATGGCGAGGACTGGATGATGACGAACCCACCTCCGGCCGCTGCCGGAGGCGCGCCGTGGCGGAACGTCAGCCCTCTGAACACGACGTTCCCAGTCGCGGCATGGATCATCAGCGCCGCAGCCTGCTTGCCGGCGGCATCGATGACCGTGGAGTTTGCCCCCGCCACACCCACGACCGTGAACGACTTCCCTGACGGGCTCACGACGAGCGCTTCCGCGTACACGCCTGGCTGCACGTTGATCACGGCGCCGTTGGGAAGGCCCCCATTCTCGACGGCGTTGATCGCCGCTTGAATGGAGGGATAGTCGCCCGGTACCGTCGCGGCGCGGCTTACCCCCGCGAACGGTCCGCCCAGAATTCCGGCGGCAATCAAAGCGAGGCGGATCGAGAAATTTCTGCGCGCTGGAGTCATCTCTTGTCCTATGTGCAGGAACCAAGCCAGATGGGACATTGATTGTATGTCTCACGAGACGTTGGCTTTACGTCGATAACGATGGGGTCGACTGTCCTACGTTTGAGCAGTTCCCAATCGCCACTTACGTAACTGAAGGTGATAGTGATCGACGTGTCGTGACGAAGCGGCCTGGCGAGGAGATCACGTGGGCGACCGGGGCCAACGGTAGGCCAGAGCGAGCACGGAAACCGTGAGCATAACAACGAACGGCAGGCGTGAATTCCGAATGAGAGACTCGGCCCCCGCTGATGCCCATCCGATCTCGACCGGCTCGCGAAATCCGAACCATGAGCCGTCGGTGTCGTCGATGGCGACGATTTCAAATGGACCCTGCGGACAGGGCAGGACGACGTCGACCCACGCCTCGCGCGGCGGGCGGCCCGGTCTGACAGGCACTTCCCTTCCGGACGCCAGGTCCCTCAGTGCGAGGTACTGATCGACCCACCCGAGATATCCCGAAACAGTGATCTTGAGCCGGCGGTTCAGTTCGCATTCGAGGGGCTGGCTGACGAAGCGGCCCTTGGCCCTTCGACCTGCGCCGGAAAGAGACAGCCAGCTGCGTTGAAGCGGATCGCGCGGAAGGCTGTCGATGAACGGCCCGTCCATGACGAAGGCGTCGTTCGTGCTGATTCGTGGCTCCACACGAAGCGGGCTGCGAACCGCCGCGGGGAGAACGCGGCGAATATAGGGATCCTGCAACAGCATCACCAACCGATTCGGATCGGGGTAGGGGACTTCGACCAGCGGCGGACGTGAGAGCAGCGTCGCTGCGTCGTCTGTCATCACGAACCGGCGTACGCTGGTGGCCTGCGCCGCAAAATACTGCCGCCAGACGGCGAGGTCGGTCGTTGCCCGAACGACCAGACGATCGATCCCCACGACGGCGACGAGCGTCCAGCCCACGAGCGCGGCGAGGGCAAGCTGTCTCGCCAAGGGTTTGCTCTGCGCCCTCTCAAACAGCTCGATCAGGGCGGCAACGTTGGCGGCAAACCCGAGGCTCAGGAAATCGAGGTAACGCGTCGCCGGCAGCGCAGCCCCGGCGCCTCTCCCGTACGCGAGCGCGGCGGCGTTCAGCACAACCCAGAGACCCAGCCCCAAGGCGAGTTGTTCAAGCGTGGTCCCCGCCGGGCGGAACACGCTCTTCACCAGGAGCGCCGCGAGCGGCAGCCATGCGACGACAGCAAACAGCGGACGGTCGATCCACGGCCATGCGAGCCCCCGGGCAAGGGCGAGCCCGAACTCCGCGGCCGAGTGAGCTTTCAGAGCGGCGTGATGGGCGAGGGGAGGCGACGCCATCGCGAATCCCAAGCCAACGACGAGTATGGCGGCTCCTCCGTTGACCATGGCTTCCCGCCATCGCCGGTCGACGGCCAGCTTCAGAGCCGCGACGCCACCGATGGCCACCGGGGTCAGAGCGCCGCCCGCCGCGGTGAACAGACCACACGTCGCGCACAGCCAGCCCAGCCACCAGGGCAACGTGCATGGATGAGACGTGATCGTGAGCCATAGCGCCGGCACGGAAAACAGGAGCAGGAAGTAGAACGCAGACTGAAACCCGATCAGGGTGTTTTCCCACCCGAAAGGCAGGGCGCCGATCGTCGCGCCCACGAGCACGAACAAGGTGAGATGGCGACGTCGGCTCGCCATCCACAGCACAGCCGAGAGCATCGTCACGGTGAGCGCGTGCATGAGGGCGTTCGCAACCTGTTCCAACCTGGGATCCCATTGCCCGTTCGCCGCGAACAGACCGAGCGCGAGCAGACGTGAGAAGAAGATGCGATGTTCGTTGTGCAGATCGAACATCGTGCGCCATTCGAGGGTGTGGTTGTTGAACGGGACGAAAAGAACGGCGGCCTCGGCGTCCCACTGATCCCAGAACGGCGAGGTGACCGGGTTGTCCCGCATGAGCTGGAGTTTGGCCAGAAACACGCCGGCGAAGAGCATCGTCAGCCAGAATGCGGCCTGGTGACGCGCCGACGAAGCCTCACCGGGCGCATCGACGGCCGGGGGGGGCGGCCACCACGCGTCGCGTGCGATCACGTAGACGCACGCAAACAAGATGGCGAGCGAAACAGCGGCAACGATCGCAAATGACGCCGAGTTGACCAGCGCGATCTCGGTCCACAACGCGAAGCGCCCCAGCCCGAGAAGCGACGACCGGTCCGTGGCCCCGAAGACGAGGAGAAGCAGGAGACCGAGGGCGAGAACCGTCAGGAGAGCGAGCAGCAGTCGCGGACGGCCGCTCATGAGTGCCGTGCAGCCGCGTGTCGCATATCGGTCTCAAGGATAGCCGATTCCAACGCGCCACGGGCCGCCAGGAGCTGGTTCGTTTGGGTGTGGAGCGCGACGAAGTCAATTCCGCCACGAAAGCTCGAAGACACAAATCCGGAGGTCGCACCGTGATCTCGAGTGGCGGGCGGCCGGCATAGCCGGCCGCCGTGCGACCTCGCTGCCGACACATCGGGCCCTCCTGTTTTCGTGATCTCGTGATTTCGTGGCTGCCCGATAACACGACATCGATCTGGAAAGCGCTCTACGCCAGCAGTGCACGTATCCGCCTCCGAACACTCCGGTACTTCGCGACCCAGTCCGGCGTCGCCGCTGACTGCAACCGAGCCTCAACGAGGCGGTCTACCGCAATCAGCCTGGGGAGGATCGACGGGCTCACGATCACTTGACGCAGTCGTTGGCGCGCACGTCGGGTCAGCGGAAGGCTCGCGCGGGCGTCGGCGGCGGCGCGGCCGTCAGGAGGCGCCACGATCGTCGGCAGCGTTCCCAGAGGGCCCGCGTCGAGATTGAGAAACTCGATCTTGCGTCTCACCCCGGCAAGCGTCTGTGCGGCCCGTGTCTTTTCCGCGTCGTCAACCGACGAGAACCATTCCTGAAGTTTTCCGCGGGTGCGCTGCACGTCGAAGATGACGCGCAACACTCTGCCCAGCGCGGCGTGGAGGCGGTCGGTCGAGAGGCTGCCGGAGGTCGATGAACCGGGCTGCCGGCTCATGGCGAGCAACGCTTCGAGCGAACCTGCCAGCGCGCGCAGCAGGGCATCCGACTGCACGTCGAACGCTTCGAGATGGCGCAGCAGCTCGGGCTCGGCGCGCAAAGCCGCCGCGGGCTCCACGAGGTCGGCAATCCACTGCACCTGCAGTTGATCGTCCTGCCCGGGGTGCTTCCGGTAGAAAATCACCGCCATCTCGCCGGCGCTGAACTCCCGCCTGGCGAAGCTGTCGAGATCCATCAGGTGATCGTGCGCCGCGCGCGCACCCTCGGCGTAGCGGATCCGAAGGCCGCGCGGCATCAACCGGAAGGCGAACTCGGAGTCTTCGAACGCCGCATGACGGAAGCACGGATCGAAACGGACTCCGGCGTTCGCCGCGTCGAGCAGGAACTGGCGCCTGAGCGAGATGTTGCTGGTGTAGAAGAAGCGATGGTCGAGTGAGGGCAGATGCGGGATGACCGTATACGCGAACTGCAACGCCGCGTCTCCGCAGACGTACTCCATGACGGCATTCCGCGGCATGTTGTCCGGCCAGTCGATGCGACCGAGCACGGCCGTGCCTGGTTCTGCGTAAACGGCATGCGCGAGCAGATGTTCCTCCAGGAGCCGCTCGTCGGCGACGATATCGTCGCCGATGAAGAGCACCAGCTCGCCCTCGGCGTGCTGCAGCCCCAGGTTGCGTGCCGCACCGGGGCCGGCGCGCTCCTGCCGCAGGTACCGCCGCGCGAATGGAACGGTGCGCGCCTCGATGGCTTCCTTTGTCCCGTCGCTCGAGCCGTCATCGACCACGATGACCTCGAATTCCTGGGGCAGGATGGACTGCCGTCCGAGCGCGTCGAGACAGGCCAGCAGCTTCTCTTTCCGATCGCGCGTCGGCACGATCACGCTGACGCGCAGACCGAGCCAGTAGGGCGATCGTTCGGCCGAGCCTCGCGGCCGCGCCGTCCGCGGCGGAGCGGTCGAAGTCGGTTCGAGCCGCACAGCTTCTGCGATCTCGACGAGACGTGCGGCAGCGGCATCCCACGAGAAGCGCTCCTTCACCGTCGATCGACCGGCTTCGCCCATCGTAGACGCGGCGTCTCGGTCCTCGTAGACGCGCCGCATCTGTTGTGACAGGCTTTGCAGATCCACCTCGGCCCACGTCGGCTGATTCGTGATGCGCAACGAGCGGTGGTCGAGACACTCGCCCATCGGGATGAGCGAGAAGCCGACAGCGAAACTGTTCTCGGAATTGCAGTACGCCGTAGGTCCACCGAACAGCGGGGTGACCACGGGCAATCCGCAGGCCATGGCATCGAGGATCTTCATGCCGAAGCCCTCGCCGCGGTGAGCTGAGACAAACGCGTCGCACGACTTGTAGAGCTCGATCAGCGTCTTCTTGTCCGTGAAGTCGGCGAGGTACTCGATGGGGGCTCCCGTCGGGTTCTCGGCGAGCCAGCGACGGATCGTCGCATCGCCCGATGTGGCGCCGTAGTCCTTGATGATCAACGTCACGTCGTCACGTTCGTTGAAGCTCTGTCGGTACGCTCGGATGATGGCCCGCGTGTTGTACCGCTCGAGATCGTGGGAGTTGGTGACCGTCAGGAAGCGGAACCGGGAGTTCTTGCGTTTCGGACGCTCGATCCGAACGATTTCTCGTGAATAGCCAGGGTGCCAGACGTGGCAGTCGGCTTCGGGCACCCCGATCTGCGCCAGCACTGCCTTGCAGAACTCGCTCAGGGGAAGCTTCCCGTGATGATTCTGGCGAAGGCACTGGAGCCAGAAATCCCAGGGCTCCGAACCGGGAGCGCCGAACAGATAGTTGATGACGAAGAATTCCAGGTTGACGCGGCCTGTCAGTTCGAGATGCAGATGCCCCGGCCGGTAATGAGACCACTTCAACTGCGTGCCGCCGACAGGCTTGCCAGCGAGCGCGGAAGGGCTCAGGCGGCGCTTGGTCTCGGCCGTCAGCGTCGGTTCGCGAAGGGCACTGTCGTTGATGAAGACCGGTACGCCTCTTTCGTGCAAGGCGAGCGCCAGTTCGGCGTTGATCCAGGTCAGCGCGCTTCCAGGCTCGAGATCGTCCGCAAAATAGATGCAGTCGTTGGCGAGCGTTCGGACGTGAGGACCGTCCTGGCGTGCGGGTGAGCCGCCCAGCGCTCTGTCGCGGATCAGGTACTCTTCGCGATCGGCTCGAACCTGCCCGGACCACTTTCGTGCGAACAGCGCGGCGTTCGCATCGTCGTCGTTCGTGCGCCCTTCTGAGATCTGGCCGTAGTGGTAGATGTAGGCGCTGGTGCAGCAGACGATCTTCCTGCCGCGTTGCCCTACGGCCAGGCACAGGTCGATATCCTCGTACCCGTTGAGATAGGCCTCGTCGAAGCCGCCGCAGTCTTCGAAGAGCGATCGATCGATGAGGAGACACGCCCCGGTGACCGCCTGATATTCGCGCTGCTGGTTTACCTGAGGGAGGGACGCGTCGAGATGGGGGTACAAATGCTCCGGCCTGGACTCGGACGTGAAGACAATGCCCGTGTGGTAAATCGTGTTCGTGTACGGAAAGAGCTGCTTGATGCCGACGATGCCGACCGCCGGGTCTGACTGGCCGACGCGGACCATCTCGGAAAGCCAGCCGGGCTGCGGTAAGGTGTCGTTGTTCAGGAAAAGCAGCCACCTTCCCTGCGCGAGTCTCGCGCCGGCGTTGTTGCCTTTCGCGAAGCCGAGATTCGTCGCATGGCGCAGGTAGCGGACCGGCTTCGGGAAGCGGGTGAGGTCGGCGAACCAGTCGGCTGTGCCGTCGGTCGAGCCGTTGTCGACGACGACAACTTCGTACGGGATCGCCTCTCCGCTATGCCGCCAGATTCGATCGAGGCACTGCCGGGTGAATTCGAGCTTGTTGAGGACCGGGATGACGATGGAGACCTCGGGTGGCACCGTTCTGTGCTTTCGTCCTAGTGTGCGGCTGCCGCCAGCACGCGATCCACGTAGTCGCGGACGACCTGCTGCGGCACCGGGTCGAAGGGCATCCGCAGGGAAGGCACGAACGACTTCGGATTCAGCTCCGGATGGAGGAACGGGTCTTCGACGAAGGCATGCTCCTGAAGGTATCGAGCCAGCAGCTCCATGTCTTGCGCCGAATCGTCCCGCTTCCTCGTGTACGACTCGTGGTGCACCAGCCGCGCATGTGGAGCGTAGACCACTCGATATCCGGCCCGCCAGGCTTCCAGACAGAACACCACATCGCTGAACGATATGCGGAACCGTTCATCGAACCCGCCCAGCCGATCGAACACTTCCCTGCGCATCATCTGACAGGCGCCGGTCACCGCCAGGTAGTTCCGGCACGACTCGGAGGAGCCGAACAGGCCCGTTGAACCTTCCGGCGCCCGGGCGAAGATATGGCCCACGAGGCCGATGCCGAACACGACGCCCGCATGCTGGATGGTCCCATCCGGATAGAGAAGCTTGGCGCCAGCGACGCCAATCGCCGGCAGTTGCACCCAGCGCACCAGCTCTCCGAGCCAGTCGGCATCGATGACCTCGATGTCGTTGTTCAGGAAGAGCAGCAAATCGCCGCGGCTGGCGGCGGCGCCCCGGTTGCACGCCGCCGAAAAATTGAAGGGTCGATCGAATGGCACCACGCGCACGCGAGGGTCGGACTCGAGCGACCGGTAGAACTCGAGCACCTCCGGATCGGTGCTGTTGTTGTCCACGATGACGATCTCGACGTGCCGGTAGCTCGTCCGGTGGAGCAGCCCGGTCACGCACTGCCTGATGATGCGAGCGGCATTGCGATTGGGAATGACGATCGAGACCGTCGGCTCACCCTGAATGTCCCAGATCGCGCGCGATCCGTCGGCGGTGGTTGCTGTCACCGACAGGCCGAGCGCCCGGCAGTGATCGCGAACGACGGCCTCGGGGCGCGTCAGCCCCTCCAACGCGTCAGCTTCAGCCCTGTGGTACAGGCAGCGGGGCACCCGCCGGATGAGCGCCCCCGATCGGGAGAGGCGCAGAAACAGGTCCCATTCTTCCGCATGGTCACAGCGGCGGAATCCGTCAACGGCTCGCGCCGCCGCCACGCGTACCATGGCCAGTCGGCCGATGTAGTTCGAGGAAAGAAGATGTTCTGGTGACCAGTCCGGTTTGAAACAGGGCTGGTACCGTCGGTGGCGGCGCGACAGGC
Organism: Vicinamibacterales bacterium; assembly: GCA_035537875.1. Classification (GTDB taxonomy): domain Bacteria; phylum Acidobacteriota; class Vicinamibacteria; order Vicinamibacterales; family CAVVIG01; genus DATLLJ01. The sequence continues at coordinate 12,410 of DATLLJ010000099.1, forward strand.
GGTCCTCGTCGGAGTAGAGCAGGTCGCAATCCGGGTGGCGTTCGAGCGCGACCGCCATCTCGTAGAGCGCAGACGGCGCGAGCAGGTCGTGTGGGCCGAGCACGCCGGCGAACTCGGCCCGTGCCTCGTCGAGCGCCCTGTTCCAGGCCTCCGCGCGCGAGGCGCCGCGTGGCACACCTGCGACCCGCACACGCTGATCGGACGATGTGCGGGCGACAAGCGCCTCGACACGGGCGACGTCGGCCTCGGCGGCGACGAGAACCCATTCCCAACCTGGATAACTCTGCGCCCGCAGGCTCGCGGCCGTCCGGTCGGCGCGCCAGCCGGGGCCGTCATCGACGAACGTGATCAGGCAGAAGGATCGGGCCCGGTTCAGCGACCATTCGCGCTGCCGCTGCAGCGTCTCACGCGAGGGCTGGCTTTGGCGTACCCACAATCGATACAGCCGCTCGCTGTTGGCCGGCAGGGCCTGTTGCCAGAGCCCGCGAAGGCCTGATTCGGAGATCGCGGTGCGTGCGACCGACAGGTAGTCGGCCGCGCCTCGCGGCACCTCGACACAGGGATCTCCCCACAGCACGCGCCCGTGGCCTGGCGCCGATGGGTCGACAAGACGCGTGATGAGCACGATCCGGGCGGGTCCCGGCTCGGGAGCGTCCACGCGCAGCAGCTGCCACTGACGACCGAGTTGCCCCGCCGCAGGCACGACATACCGGCTGGACGTCACGGATTGCTGGCTGCGGACCTGAATCTCGAACTCGACCCCGCCGACGTCCTCAGTCGACGAACCGTCGGCCACACACGCGCACCAGGTTCGCACGCTCGCATGGGGTGGAAGAGTCACATCGTAGCTGATGCGCGAGCCCACGCCGCAGCTGAAGGCGGCGCGCGTTCGTGCGCCGATGCGGACTGCCGGCAGCCATTCGGAGCGCGTGTCCGCCTGACGAACGTCCGAGCGAATCTCGACCGGTGGAAGACGTCGAAGCTCGAACCGTCTGAAGCGCAATCGTCTCGCCCCGTTGCCCGCTCGCGACACGGCTGACGCGAACCGATCAAGCATGCTGGACGCCGGCGTCGAGTCTGATGTCAAAGCTGCCCTGGCGATTGTACTCAACATGGTACTATTCGACGGCCTTGCTCAGTGTCCCGAGCGCGAAAGACCTCGAGCGATGAGTGCTCACCACCCCGACGATCTTCAGCGCATCTATGACGTCAGGTTTTCGAGCAACGTCGAGTACCGAAAGCGGGTGTGGGCCGCGTTGATCGACCACTGGTTCGGGCGGTACGTGCAACCCACCGATTCGGTGCTCGATCTCGGCTGCGGCTACGGCGAGTTCATCAACGCCGTCAGGTGCCGTCTCAAGTTCGCCATGGATCTCAACCCGGACGCCGTCCGGTTTCTCGTCAAGGAGGTGACGTTTCTCGAGCAGGACTGCTCGGCGCGGTGGCGCCTGGGTGACGCGTCGCTTGACGTCGTCTTCACGAGCAACTTTCTCGAACATCTGCCGGACAAGACCGCCGTCGGTCGCACGCTGGACGAAGTTCACCGTTGTCTGCGACCGGGAGGCCGCTTCGTCGCGATGGGCCCGAATGTCAAGTATCTGCCGGGCGAGTACTGGGACTTCTGGGATCACCACGTGCCGCTCAGCGAAGCATCCCTGAGGGAGGCGCTCGTGACGAGAGGATTTTCCGTCGATGTCTGCCTCGGCCGATTTCTTCCGTACACGATGGCGACCGGCCCGCAGTATCCGGTTCAGTTGCTGAGCGTGTATCTGAAGATGCCGTTCGTATGGCCTCTCTTCGGCAGACAATTCCTCGTCGTCGGCTCACGGCCGAAGGTGACGTAAGACCACCACTTCTGGGACCGGCCTGCCAGTTGCCGCTAGAATAGCGACCGTCAGCCTATGCCACCTGCGCGTGTCCTCGTTACAGGATCCTCTGGCCTCATCGGCAGCGAAGTGTGCGCGTACTTCGCCGGCCAGGGGCGCGAGGTGCATGGCGTGGACAACAACCAGCGCGCGGTGTTCTTCGGGCCGCAGGGGGACACGCGCTGGAACCAGCAGCGCCTCGAGCGCGAGCTACCCACCTTTCGGCACCACGAGCTCGACATCCGAGACCGGCCAGGGGTCCTCGACCTCGTGGCCGAGCTGCGGCCGGCGCTCGTCGTGCACGCCGCCGCGCAGCCCTCTCACGATCGTGCGGCGGCGATTCCGTTTGACGACTTCGACACGAACGCCGTGGGAACGTTGAATCTGCTCGAGGCCGCCCGCCGAAGTTGCCCTGAGAGCCCGTTCGTACACATGAGCACGAACAAAGTGTACGGGGACGGTCCGAACCGGATCGCGCTCGTCGAGCTGGCCACGCGCTGGGATTATGCCGATCCGCAGTACGCCGAAGGCATCCCTGAAAGTTTCTCCATCGACCAGAACCTCCACAGCCTCTTTGGCGCGAGCAAGGTGGCCTCCGATGTCCTGGTGCAGGAATACGGACGTTACTTCGGCATGCCCACCTGCTGCTTGCGCGGGGGCTGCCTGACAGGCCCCAACCACAGTGGGGTCGAGCTGCACGGGTTCCTCAGTTACCTGGTGCGGTGCAATCTCGAAGGCCGCGAATACAAGGTCTTCGGCTACAAGGGCAAGCAGGTTCGCGACAACATCCACAGCCTGGATGTCGCCAGGTTCATTCATGCATTCGCCGATGCTCCGCGTCGTGGCGAGGTGTACAACCTCGGTGGCGGCAAGGCGAATTCGTGCAGCATCCTGGAGGCCTTTTCGCTGGTGGAACGGATCTCGGGTCAGCGGCAACGGCACACGTATGTCGAGACGAACCGCGTCGGCGACCACATCTGCTATTACAGCGACCTCCGCAAGATGCGAAGCCACTATCCCGGGTGGGATCTCACGGTGAGCCTCGAGCAGACGATCGCGCAAATCGTCGAGGCGTGGCAGCAGAAGCTCGTCACGTGAAGATTCTCGTGAC
>DATLLJ010000100.1:0-7370 GCA_035537875.1 Vicinamibacterales bacterium
GCGTTTGAGGAACGGAATCCTGCCGGCGCAACCCAATCCCCCCGCGGCACTGTACGCTTTCAGCGCTTCGAGTGAGGCCGTCGTCGCTTCCTGAAGCGGTTTTTCGTGGGTGCGGATCATCGCCAGCGACTCGCCGGCCCGCATACGGAACGCACGTGCCATTTCACTGAGCGCGCCGAGCACCTGCTCCTTGCCTGGGACTTGTGATTGCTGCGTGTCAAGCAGCTCTCCAGACCGGCAATCGGTCGCCGTGAGTCCCAGGACGTACTGGCTTCCGAGACTGGCAATCGATCCGCCGATGACGGCGGCGCTGCTGCTTCGCTGGCAGACCTCCAACGCGACAGCCGAGGTCAATGTCGCATCGGGCGGCTGGCCCATCATCGTGAGCGCTCGACGAACGCGCTGATCAGGAAGGACGTGCAGGTAAGGTGACTGCTGAAGCTGGACGATCAGACCCTGCCGGAGGGCGTCGTCGAACACCGCGTCACCTGTCGTATTGGTGAAGTCGCTCAAGACGATCGTGTCGGTCTCGGTCAACGCCGGCGTGCTGCGCGTGAAGTACGACCAATACCCGGCGGCGGAAACGGCAGCCAGCACCGCCGCACCCCCCGCCCAGCGTAGACGCTTCGATCGGCGCGGCGGCGGCGCAGCGACTCCAGAGATCGCGGCGGCGTTCTGATCGGTGGAGCGCTTCTGCCGTTGCAGATCGGCGCGCATGTCCGCGGCACTCTGATAGCGGCGATCTCTATCCTTCTCGAGCGCCTTGAGCACAAGCTCGTCGAGTGCATCCGGCAAATCCGCTCGCAGCCTTCGCGGCGGTGGCGGCTGCTCATGAAGAATCGCCCCGCCGATTGCCGCACTCGTGGCGCCCGTGAGCGGCGAACGTCCGGTCGCCATCTCGTAGAGAACCAGCCCTAACGAGAACAGATCGGATCTGGCGTCGGCAGCTTCCCCGCGCAGTTGTTCCGGCGACATGTACGCGATCGTGCCTACCGTCGTGCCCGATTCGGTGAGCATCGCGCGGGTTTCCACGGCAGATACCGGCTCGGTGGCGCGGAAGGCCTTCGCGAGGCCAAAGTCGAGAATCTTGGGCCCACGCTCGGTGAGAAAGATGTTGGCCGGCTTGATGTCACGGTGAACGATGCCGGCCGCGTGGGCGGCGTGCAGGCCATCGGCGAGTGCGATGGCAATGTCGAGGAACGCGGGAAGGTCGAACGGACCGCGACGCAAACGCTGCTGCAGCGTTTCGCCGTGCAGCAACTCCATGACAATGAACGCGCGGCCGTCCGCGTCGCCGACGTCGTAGACCGTACAGATGTTGGGATGCTGCAGTCCCGCCACCGATCGGGCTTCGCGCTCGAACCGCTCGCGAGCCTGCGGGGCATCAGTCGAATGCGCGGCGACAACCTTGATCGCGACGTCTCGTCCCAGGCGCCCGTCGCGGGCTTGATAGACCTCGCCCATAGCACCGGCGCCGAGCGACGCGGTGATCTCGTACGGGCCGAGGCAGGTTCCGGCGCGCATGCGGAGGGCCGTCTGGCTAGGATACCGCCCTTTGCCAGGGAAATCCGAAGCGTCACGGAGACCAGTTCTACCAGACGTCGTTCTCCAGATCCTTATAATCGGGACATCGCGTGAGGTTGGCCGGCGCATCCAGCGCCTCCGCCTCAAGGGGTGACGGGCAATGAGGAGTGAGCGATGCAGATTCCGTGCAAGACCGTAGCCCTGTCGAGACAGCGAGGCAGCGGCGGATCGTACGTCGGGCGAAAAGTCGCTGAACGGCTCGGCCTTCTCTGCATCGACCGTGAGCTGCTTCGCGACGCGGCTGAATATCTTCGCCTCCGCGATTCGACGGTGCAGATTGCGACGGCCGAGTCGTCGTGGTGGTCGCGGCTCGGCCAGGCCTTCGCAATGGCTGGTCCCGACTCCGGCTACGTCCCGCCGTCGCCCGAATCCGTTTACGAGGGAGATCGATTCGGGATCGAAGAGCGCCTCATACAGGAGATCGTGGCCGAGCACACGGCGGTGATCGTCGGCCATGGCGCGGCGCAATTGCTGCGGGGACGAGCCGGTGTGCTCTCGGTGTTCCTGCACGCCCCCGAACCGTGGCGGATCAGGCGCGTGCAGCAGATCTATCGACTCGCGGACCAGCGGGCCGCGCAGCAGATGGTGCGGGATTCCGATTGCGACCGCGCCAAGTTCATTCAGGCGATCGGCGGCGTCTCCTGGACGGACGTTCGCGGCTACGATCTCGCGGTGGACACGGCAGCCATCGGCTTCGAGGCGACGGTCGACCTCATCGTCCGGGCCGTGAGCGCGCGCGTAGAGGGAAACGAGACTGGAGTGCAGGACGCGACTGGTACCGGGTTGGCTTGAGGCCCTTTTTCGGTAAACACTACGACGCTACTCAGGAGCGCTCCCAAGCGCGGCCTCGCCCGTATCATTCACAGCGAATTTGCCAGGAGACTCTCATGGACCCGCTTCTCATCGCTCGCGTCTACTTCGATGCGTGGAACCGCCGCGACGCCGCGGCAGTGCTTGCCACATTTACCAGGGATGGCACATACAGCGATCCTGCCGGGGGGCGCGGTCTGCGAGGGGACGCGCTCGCGGGCTATATGAACGGGCTGTGGGCGGCGTTCCCTGATCTGTCGTTTGAAATTGCCAGCGTGGGCGCAACTGGTCCGGATTCAGTGGCCGCCGAGTGGATTATGCGAGGAACGAATCTCGGCTCGATGATGGGTCTGCCACCGACTGGCAAATCGATCCAGACCATGGGCGCCGACTTCATCCGCACGCGCGACGGGAAGATTCAGTCGGTCGAGGGATACTTCGATACGAAGTCCGTGCCGGAGCAACTGGGCCTCAAGGTCAACGTCGGGCCGGAGGCGCTGGGTCCGTTCCAGTTCGGCATGTCCACCCGTGTCTCAAGTGGCAAGACTATGCCTCCGGGTGCATTCAGCATCACCGCGTTAAAGAAGCGCTCGCCGGCCGACCAGCAGAACGTGACAGACGCGTCGCGCCAGATCGCCCAAGAAATGCTGGGAGCGCCTGGATTCATCAGCCTCGTCACCGCATCGATCGGCGATCGCATGCTGACGATCACTGCGTGGGAATCGCCGGATCATCCGGCTCAGCTCATGCTGGCAGGCACGCACCCCGACGCCGTCCGCCGATTTTTCCAGAGTTCAGGAGACGAAACGGATATGGGCGGCGGCGGCGTCACCAGCGTATGGATGCCGCTTCGCATCAATACGATGTGGGTACGCTGTGGCTCGTGCAACAAGATGCAGGATCGAGGGAAATCCACCGGAGTGTGCTCTTGCGGTAGTCCGCTGGACGAGCCGTGGCCGTACTGGTAGCGCGAACCCGGCGACACGGGGCGATTCGTCGGCGCTCGGTCCAGCGACTTACGACAACGCCGTCGCTTGATAGCACGCCGACGATAGCGCCTGACTCGTCGCCTTGCGGCTGTCTATATCCCACATACGCAATCGGTCGCCACAGCGGCGTCGATCGTTACGTACGGGCGGGTCAAACTTGTCCTGGACGACGAGAGCAGACTCATAGGTGCGCGAAGGTTAACCCTGCTTACACTGCTTGGATGAATGCCTGCCTCTGAGCTGCCCTCAGTGCCGAAGAAGACGAGCAGTCGGGGGTGAGGGACCCTGCAACATTTCCAGATATACTCGGCAATGCTCGGAGGACTTATGGCCAAACGCAAAAGCAAGAGCAGCGCCGCCGTCGATCGGGCGGCCGAAGCTGTCGGCAACACGCTCGGCAGCATCGCGGGCACGATTGAATCGTTACAGTCGCAGCACCCTCATCCGGTGGAAGAAGCGCGCGCAGCGTTGGCCGCCGGGCAGCAGACGCTGACCGCCGTGGCATCTAAAGCCGCGACAGGCGCGACCGCGATTATCAAGAAGGCGAAGGCGGTGGCGCGCCGAACGAAGAAAGTGGCGATGCGGGCCCGCCCGAAGCGCACGTCCGCCGTCGCCCGTGTGACCCGCACAGCGCGGAAAGTGGTGAAGCGCGCGAGGAAGTCCGTCACGCGCGGCCGAAAGAGTGTGAGACGAGCCGCGCGTCGGCTGAAGCGGTAGCCCGCTCCCCGCCTTTCCATCGCAACAGGGCTCCACCCGAAGAATAAGCCTCACTCGGGGCCGAGGCCTTCGGTCAGTTCGATATAGCAAGTTGTGCAAGAGCGAGCTTTGTCGCTTCGTGCACGGGGATCGGCCGGTTTGCGGCCGGACATTGCGACGTACTGACAAAGTAGTATTAGGCGACGGCGACGTGGTATCGACGGCGAGGAGATCCGTCTCGCCTGGCAGGAGACTCCCATTCGGAATTGGGGTGATCCGCCCGGCCGCAGGAGGACGTATGCGGCGAATGTCGATCGTGATCCTGTCAGGCTTCATTCTCTTCGTTGCAGCGTGTGCCGATCCGCCAGCCAGCCAGCCCCCAGCGGCACCAGGAAGCGCCACCTTATTCGAGGGCGCGCGGCTGATTACCGGTGACGAGGCCCCGCCCATCGAAGACTCCGCGTTCGTGGTGCGGGATGGCAAGTTCACGTCTGTCGGCCGACGCGGTGAAGTGCAGGCCCCGGAAGGGGCCGCTCGGGTCGATCTGACGGGCAAGACGGTCATACCCGGCATCATCGAAGCGCACGCCCACCTAGGGTACTGGAAGGATCTGGAGCCGTCGGCGGAGCACTTCACGCGCGAGAACCTTCTGTCGGATCTGCAGCGCCTCGTGTACCACGGCGTCACGGCGGTCTTGAGTATGGGGGCGGATCGAAGAGAGATCGCCTGGCCGTTCCGCGACGAGCTGCGGGCACATCCGCGGCCCGATGCGGCGATGTTTCTTTCGGCCGGTGGGTTCGCCATGCCGAAGGGCGGACCCTTCCCGCCTCTCGGCGAGGCTGTCCGCGTGGTCACGAACGAGGAGCAGGCGCGAAAAGAGATTCAGGAGCTGGTTGCGAAGAAGGCCGACTTCATCAAAGTCTGGCAGGACAGCCGGCGCCAGCTGATGCCCCGGCCTGTGATTGAATTCCTCATCGCGGAAGCCCACAGGAACAACCTCCGCGTCGTGGCCCACACGCACGCGCTGTCGGATTTCAAGCATCTGCTGCGATCCGGGGTCGATGCGTTCGCCCATCCCACGTGGCGCCAGACAGAAGTCGAACCGGTGGACGATGAGCTGATCGCGCTGTTCAAGGCGCATCCGAACGTGCCCGTTATGACGACCATGTGGCCCCCGCGCCACGACATCTACGGCGCGCGGCCTTACTGGATCGACGATCCGCTGCTTCGCGAGACGTTCACGCAGGCCGAGATCAAGGCGTTGGAGAATCCAACGACGCCTCGCGATGCGCCTCAGACGTGGGCGACCGGCCCCGTGCCGCGGAGTGTGCAGAGGCTCAAGGCGGCGGGACTCTGGTTCGCGCTCGGGACCGACATGGGCGGAGGCTTTTCACTGGAACATGACCCGACCCCGGCCTATCTCGGATGGAGCTCGCACGTCGAGATGGAGAGCATGGTCAAGGCCGGCCTGACACCGAGCGAGGTCATCACCGCGGCCACGCGCAACTCCGCTCGAGTCCTCGGGCTCGATCAGGTTGGCATGGTGGCCCCTGGCAAGAACGCCGATTTCCTTGTGCTCGACGCGAATCCGCTGGACAACATCGCCAACACGCGGCGGATCTCGCGCGTGTACCTGCGGGGCGGCGAGGTCGACCGCGCGGCGCTGAGAGCACAGTGGAATGGCACGTCTGCAGCCGCAACGCGTGCGTCGGCGAGCGACTGACGTCGAGACGGAATCGTTGCCGTCTCACCCCACTTCGCTCTCGGTCCCTTGTGTATGTCTCTCAAAGGGCCTATACTCTGACTGCGTCGCTTTCCTGAGCACTGCCGCACTTCGCCGGGGAATCCTCCCCGACCCCGAGCCACAGCCCTCACCAAAGCCTTTTCAGCCGTAGCGCTCTCGCCAGGGGTGTTGATATCCCGGTTCCCTAGGATCGTCGGAAGAGTCCTCCGCGACCGTGATTGCGGCAAAGGAGAATCATCATGACTATCGTTCGTTGGAATTCGCCGCGTGACATCGCTGCGCACCAGGAGCACGTGAGCCGGTTGCTCGAGGGCTTCTACGGTCGGCCTCAGGAAGACCTCGCGCGCGGTGCGTGGGTGCCGGCCGTCGACATCTACAGTAACGGCCAGCACGAACTGGTGCTGAAGGCCGAGCTGCCCGACATGAAGGAGGACGAGATCGGACTGACGGTTGAAGACAACATGCTTACGTTGCGTGGCGAGAAGAAGTTCGACCCGGAAGTCACTGAAGAGCAGTTCCATCGTGTTGAGCGCTGTTATGGTTCCTTCGCGCGGACGTTCACGCTGCCGCCGACGGTCGACGCTGGTAAGGTCAGCGCCGAGTACAAGGCCGGCGTGTTGACCGTCCGGTTGCCGCTACGCGAGGAAGCGAAGCCGAAGCAGATCAAGGTCCACATCGCCGCGTAGATGATGTGATTGCAAGAGCTCCTGCCCGAGCCGCGATCGTTCTGGTTCGCTCGAGGCCGACATCGCCAGGAGCGGTGAGGAACATCGCATATGACGCAGCCGCGCCACACACGGCGTTTCAAAGAGGCGCTCGCACGTGTCCAGCATCTGTTCGTTGAGACACCCAGTGCAAGGCTCACTACCGCTGACGCCGCGGAGATGGCAGGTCTCGATGAGCAGGTCTGCCGGGTATTGCTTCGGACCCTCATCGAAGCGGGCTTCTTGAGCAGCGCGTCAGGGGCATCTTTTTCCATCGCTCGTCGGATTCCCACTCGCCTTTCCAAGAAATCAGGCTTCCATGATCACATCGATCACATCGCCCCCTCGCTCCCCACCGCTTGCCGCACTGCTGCAGCGAGTCCGCGAAGAATACCGGGAAATGCCGGGGCTCAAATTAACCAAGCCGCAGGCCACTCGGTTATTCGAGGTGGCACCCTCGGTGTGCGCCGCCATGCTCAGGGCGCTCGTCATGGAGAACTTCTTGTCCCGCACCGGCGATGGCCTGTTTGTGCGATCGACCACATATCAAAGAACGAGCCCGTAGTCGCGTCAATCAGACAAGGCCCGGGCGCGGGCTACAGATTGTCCTGGCGCGCGAAGCGTCCCCGGTAGACGGCGCTGCCCTCGCAGCGCTGGAGCACGATCTGGAGGAGCCGCACGCCGGCGTGGATGAGCAGCGTTCGGCCCGACACGTTCGACATCTCGAGCACCTGGCGGGTCGCGACGCCCGGCTGCACAAAGCCCGAGGTGACGTGGATCATGAGGCCAAGGCGCGCGAACCGGCTGCGGCCCTCGAGCCAGCCGCCGATGTCGCCGGGAAGC
>DATLLJ010000101.1:0-8451 GCA_035537875.1 Vicinamibacterales bacterium
GCGTTGACCGGCGTCTCGCCGAGTGGTAGGTTACGGTTGCCAGAGCTGCTGCATGAGATCACGAGTCAGCGCGCTCACACGGATCGCCCTCTTCTCGAGCCTCGTCATTTCCGCACTCGGCTCTCCCCTCGCACAATCTGACAGCACCACGGCTCTGAAGGGACAAGTCTCGTCTTCCGAAGAAGGGCCGATGGAAGGCGTGCTTGTCAGCGCGAAGAAGTCGGGTTCGACGCTGACGGTCACCATCGTCAGCGACGAAGAGGGTCGGTATGCGTTCCCAAGGACCAGGCTCGACCCCGGACAGTACATCCTCAGCATTCGTGCAACCGGGTACGACCTGGATGTGGATCCGAGTGTGTCGATTGTCGAGCAGAAGACGACGACGGCCGATCTCAAACTGCGAAAAGCGCGGGATCTGGCGGCCCAGCTGTCGAACGCCGAATGGCTCGACAGCTTTCCGGGCAGCGATGAACAGAAGGCGTCGATTCGGGGATGTGCGCATTGCCACACGCTCGAACGTGTCGCCCGCTCGAAACACGACGTGCCGGCACTCGTCTCCGTCGTCGAGCGGATGTCGGGATACCCACCTCTCGCGTTTCCCCTGATGCCGCAGCGGACTCCGTCACCGAGAGTCGGCGGCGGCACCGTGGACCCGGAGCGACAGCAGCAGGCGTGGCGCCGGCAGGCCGAGTACTTGAGCAGCCTGAATCTGAGCTCCACTCCGCATTGGAACTATGCCTTCAAGACGCTGCCGCGTCCGAAAGGAGAGGCGACGCGCGTCGTCTACACGGAGTACGATCTGCCGCAGCGCACCAGACAGCCACATGATGTGATCGTCGACTCGGAGGGAATGGTCTGGTACGCCAGTTTCGGCGAACAGATACTCGGGAAGCTCGATCCGAAAACTGGAAGAGTCACAGAGTACGAGGTTCCCGTGCTCAAGCCCCGGGCCCCGAAGGGCATACTCGCCCTGCGGTTCGACGAGGATGAGAACCTCTGGCTGGGACTGCAGTTTCAAGGCGGCATCGCGAAGTTCGACCGACGGACGGAAAAGTTCCAGATGTGGAGCCTTCCACCCGAGCTGAACGGCGACCACGTTCAAATCAATCAAGTGAGCCCGGATCGCCACCAAGTGGACGGCAAGGTGTGGTTTCAGGACGCCGGGACGTACACCATCCTGCGTCTCGACGTCGCGTCTGGGAAATTCGAGGTGTTCGAGCCCTACAAGATCCCGCGTCCGAACGTCTACGACGTCATCCCAGACTCCATGAACAACGGGTTCGTGCTTCCTTTGGGGGGCGAGGAGATCTTCAGGATCGACGCCAAGACCGGAGCGATCACCGCTTTCAAGACCCCAACACGCGGATCGGGACCTCGACGCGGCATGATGGACGCGATGGAACGTCTCTGGTTCGGAGAGAACCGCGCCGATCGAATCGGCATGTTCGATACGCGGACCAGAAGTTTCCAGGAATGGGCGGCTCCGACACCGGGCGCCTGGCCCTACGACGTGACGGCCGATCGAAATGGCGACGTATGGTCCGGCGGAGAGTACAACGATCGCATCCTCCGTCTCGATCCCCGCACCGGCCGCTTCATCGAATATTTGCTCCCCCGGCAGACGAACGTCCGGAGAGTCTTCGTTCAGAATTCAACGACACCGGTCACCTTCTGGGTGGGCAACAACCACGGTGCCTCAATCGTCAAGCTGGAGCCGCTCGACAGGACAGCCACGACGGCGGGGCGTTGAGAGCGGCGACGTGGCGGTGACGACCGGACCGGCGGGGTCGCTCCTGTTGTTATCGGTGCTCGCAGTGGCCCTGCCGGGTCTGCCCCAGGCTCCTCCCGCCAAGCCCGATTCGGCGAAGGTCACGGCGCTCGTGGCCGAGGCCAGAAAGATTGCGTCGCCTGAGTGGGTAGCGGCGGCGACCTACTTCTGCACACCGGGCCAGCAGCCAAATTCGCCCACGGCTCCCGTCGTCGCCCCCACCAAAGTCTTCGACAACCTGTACTTCATCGGGGACGAGGGTACGCTCGTCTACGTCCTCACCACCTCAGAAGGGATCATCCTGATCGATTCCGGTTATCAGAACAAGGTGGAGTCGGTGCTTCTTCCCGGTATGCACAAGCTGGGACTGGAGCCGGCGCAGGTCAAGTACGTGTTGGTCGGCCACGCTCACGCAGATCACTTCGGCGGGTCCACCTACTTTCAGGAGCGTTTCGGCGCCAGGGTCGTCCTCGGTGCGGCGGACTGGGAGACGCTCGATCAGGCGGCCGTGGCGCCGCAGCCGAATGCCGCGAGGCCACCCAAGCGGGATATCGCCGCAGTCGACGGCCAGACAATTCGTCTGGGAGACACGCAGGTCACGATCGTGGATCTGCCCGGGCACACGCCCGGAGGCGTTGGCTTTGTGTTTCCCGTAAGAGACGGAGGCAGGACCCGAATGGCAGCGATGAACGCGGCGACTGTGCTGCTGCTCGATAATCCGCGTCTCTCGGTGACGACGATGCAGCAATACGCAAGAGCTCTTGAAAGATTCAAGGACGTGACGTCGAGGATGAAAGTCGAGGTGGAGGTGCAGAATCATCCACTGTTCGACAACACGTTCGAGAAGGCATCGAGGCTGGCCACACGTCAACCGGGCGAGCCGCATCCCTTCGTCGTGGGGACGGAAGGTTATCAGAAGTTTCTCGACGTCATTTCCACCTGTATCAGGGCTCACATGGCTCGGCGGGAGAACTGAGTCCGGCAGGACAACAGCCTCATCCACCTCACGCTGCGCGGACGCATTCGACAAACGGTACGTGACACTGCCACGTCGATCCGCTATAGTCGCGCCGCGGAACAGTTTCCCGGCCCCTTGCAAGCATTCGGTACGCCTGCAACAAACGCCCCGTTAAGCGTTTCGGGGTTGGCGTCATTTATAAGGAGGCAGTATGGGACACGTGAGATTTCTATGGGTTCCGATTCTGGCAGCCGCCGTGCTCGGCTGGCCCGCCCCCCCTGCAGAAGCTCAGACCAAACAAGCCAGCGGTGCCGTCACGGCGGTGACCGATTCGTCGCTGACTGTCAGGGTCAGCAACAACGAGATGAAGTTCAGCATCGACAACACCACCATCGTGGAGGCCCAGGGCGCGGGCCGGGCAACCCGTGACGCGCAGTCGAAAGGCCAGCCCGGGATCAAGATCACCTCGGTGGTGAAACCGGGCGCCGGCGTCGTGGTGACGTACAGGGAGGTCAAGGGCACCTTGTTGGCGACGGAAGTCCAGATCGTTCCGGCGGCGGCGGCGGGAGCGACCGCTGCCCCAGCAGCTGGAGCTGGCGCTCCGGCGTCGCAGACAGCCAACGGCCGGGTCAAGACGGTTACCGACACGTCTCTCGTCGTGACCGACAGCGGGAAAGACCTGACCTTCATGGTCGATGCCACGACGAGGGTGGTGGCCAAAGGTGCCGGGACCGCCACGCAGGCAGCGGGTGGAAAGATTCCGTTCTCGAAACTCGTTGGCGTCGGAGATACCGTGAGTGTCAGCTACGAGGGAGCAGCCCCGAAGATGCGGGCGACGGAGGTTCGCATCACGCTGAACGCCGACAGAGCACCAACGCCGACCGGAAAGTGATCGTGATGGCGAAGGGACGTCGGGAACGATTCTGTGTTCCCGACGTCTCCCGTTGCGCTGAGTTTTCGGTCTCTCCGCCAGCTCTTCAAAACGATCCGCTGCCCCAGGCCTAAGCAGGAGCCTGCTCCGTCTGGGCTATTGGGCATTGTCGATCCATCATTGACGCATGGCATCGACGATGACCGTCATCCTGACCGTCCTCGCGCTGCTTGTCGCGGCGGGTTCGCTGTATCAACTCATCGGCATCCGACTCAGCGCGCGGCGGTACGGCCCGCCGGGGACCATGCTGGATGTCGGCGGGCAGCGCCTGCACGTCATCTGTGCCGGCGACGGTGCGCCGGCGGTTCTTTTCGAGTCAGGCATCGCGGCGTCCTCGCTCAGCTGGAGCCGTCTGCTGCCTCAGATGGCGGAATTCACGCGTGCCTGTGCGTACGACCGGGCCGGCCTCGGATGGAGCCCGTCGCCTCGCGCCCGGCGCTCGGTCGCTCGCATGTTGGCCGAGATGGACGGGGTCCGGGCTGGTTCCGTCAGCGGTGGGCCCTGCGTACTGGTGGGTCATTCCTTCGGCGCTCTTCTCGTCTGCGCCTACGCATCACAGCACTCGAACAACGTCGCCGGGCTCGTGCTGCTCGATCCTCCCAGCGAATGGCACGAGATGACCCCGGAGCGGAGACGTCTCCTCAGAGGAGGCATACAACTCTCTCGCCTTGGCAGCGGCCTTGCCCGACTGGGCGTGGTGCGCGCCTGCCTCGCGCTGCTCACCGGTGGCGCGCCTGGGGCTCCCCGGAATTTCGTGCGGGTCTTCGGGCCGACGGCGGCGCGCACGCTGGAGAGGCTCGTCGGTGAGATCCGGAAACTCCCGGCAGACGTGCACCCGATGGTGCAGGCCATCTGGTGCCAGCCGAAATGTTTTCGGGCGATGGCCGATTATCTCGCCGCGCTCGAGGAAACAACGGCCGTTGTCCGAAACATCTCGTCCCTGCCTGACGTGCCGCTCGTCATTATCACTGCTGACGATCAGGCGCCGGATACCATCTCGACGCACCGACAGCTAGCGCGCCTGTCACCCCAGGGCCGCCACCTCGTCGCATCCCACAGCGGCCACTGGATTCAGTTCGATCGGCCCGACCTCGTCGTGGCCGCGATCCGCGAGGTCGTGGATCGCGCACGCCGAACGAACGCGGCTTGACGGAACAACAGGCGTGGAAAAGCGATAGAGCTACTTCGCCGGGAACTTCGGATCGGCTTTGATCTCGCGAATCTGGAGGATATGCCGCTGTTCGTGGGTTGAGATGAGCAGCGCCCACTGATATGCGTCGGAGTCCTGACGTGCCACGATATGGCCCCGAAGATCGTCCTCGGTGGTCTTGACGTACTGCAGCAACCTCGCATGCAGCTTGCGGTACTCCTCCAACCCGACACGCAGATCGGGCAGGCCCTTCGGCACTTCGGTGGGGATGGCTCGCTCGCGGTTGGTTCGATCGATGCCGTACCAGAGAATATCGATGTCGGTGGAGACTGATTTCCGCCCGCCAGCTCCCTTCAAGGCATTCTGCAGGTCCTGCCAGTAGATCGGCGCGACGACGACGAGGTGATCGATCACCTCCAGAATGGTCCAGGCGTCGGGAGCGCGGCGGAATGCGAGCTGGTCTGCCGAGAGGCCAGACACCTCGTCAATCAACCACCCCGCGGTCATCTCCATATGGGCGACCAGCCGCTGGCGTTCCAATTCGGTGAGCGGCGCTGCGACAGAGACGCCCGCGCCAAGACACGACAGAAGAATGACGGCTGCCATCGCTTTCTGCATAAAACCTCGGTCCATGTGATCCGCGAGAACACGATTCAGATCGAACGCGGCTACGACGCGGTCGATGCCAGCGTCGAAGCCCGCCACCGGGTCAGCACGTCGTCCACCGTCTGGTGGGCTTCGGCGAGGCCGCTCGCGTGCCCATCGCCCAGACGCCGCAACGCCTGGCGCACCGGGCCGTGCACTTCGGCCAGCCGGAACTCTATCCCGAGCTGGCCGAACTTCTCCTTCAACTCCAGCAGCAGCTCGGTTCCGGCGAGATCGACGAAAGGCACGCCGCCCAGAAAGAAGATGACCAGCCGCGGGGGCGTCGCACGCTCGCGTACGAGGGCCAGCAGCTGATCGCGAACGTAATCGACGTTGAAATAGAGGAGCGAGCCTTCGCTTCGGGCGACCATTATGTCAGGTGCGCGCTCGTTCTCGGGATGACGGATGAGATCAGCGAAGTACGAAGTGCCTGGGACGCGCCCCAGTTCAATCACGCGCGGGCGCGAAGCGCGTCCGAGGAGCAGGATGATCGAGAGCCCCGCACCGAGCAGCACCCCATTGAGCAGCCCGGAGCCGAGGACGCCAAGAAGCGCCACCATCGCAATGGCGAACTCCATGCGGCTGAATCGCCAGAGGGTTCGAAGCGCATCGATGCGGATGAGGCCTGTCACGGCGACGAGGACGATGGCTGCGAGAACCGGTTGCGGCAGATTGCGCAGGAGACCCGTAAAGAACAGCGTCACGATGAGCGTGATGAGCCCCGCCACCAGCCCGGAGAGAGGCGTACGAGCGCCGGCGGTTTCATTGACGAGAGATTGGGACATCCCCCCGCTCACAGGGAAGCCGCTGCCCAATCCGGCGGCAAGGTTTGCCCCTCCTATGGCCAGGAATTCCTGCGTGGCATCGAGCCGGTAGCCGTGCTTGGCGGCGAACATGCGACCGATTGCCGTCGTCTCGACGGCCGCCAGGACGAAGCAGGCCATGGCCAGCGGCAGGATCGTGTTGAGATCGGCTCGGCTGACGGCGGGGAGCGTCGGCACCGGCAGGCCCTGCGGCACCTCCCCGAGCAGCGCCACGCCGCGCTCGTCGAGGCGAAACGCACCCGCCGCAACGATCCCCAGGATCAGCACGAACAACGCCACCGGCCTGTTCTTCAGCGTCGTTTTGCCGAGGAGAAGCAGGCCAAGCGCGACGATGCCGAGTACGAGCGACGTCGGATTGGTTTCGCCGAGCCCCCTGAAGAAATGTCCGATCCGCTCCCAGAAATCGCCGTGACTCCCGGCGAAGCCGAACAGCTTCGGCAGCTGCGTGCTGGCGAGGAAGAGCGCAACACCGCACTTGAAGCCGGCGAGAACCGTCTCTGAAAAGAAGTTGACGATAGCCCCGGCACGAATCGCGTAAGCAGCAAAGGCGAGCACAGCCACGAGCAACGCGGTCGTTGCCGCAAGGGCCGCGTGGCGGACCGGATCGCCGACCGCGATGTCAGCGAGCGTCGCCCCGACCAAGAGTGAAATGGCCGACGTGACGCTGACGGCCGTCTGCCGGGAACTGCAGAACAACCAGAACACCAGTCCGCCGAACAGACACGCGTAGAGACCCGCCTGCGGCGGCAGACCGGCGAGCGACGCGTCGCCAATCGCCGCCGGGAGCAGATAGGCAGCCAGCGTGATGCCAGCCGTGATGTCTCGCCGCAACCATGGTTTGTCGTAGTTGCTCAACCAACCCCGGGCTGCCAGGACCATGTCTACTCCTGCCTCGGGCACCTGACGGCCCCTATCCGTCATCCTCCCAGAGCGATCGTGATGGCCACGAGAACCGCGCCTGCCACCACCATGCCGAGTCCGGTCCGCCAACCCTGTCGTCCCGCGTGGTTGCCCAACGACCATCCAGTCAAGAAAAGCATGACTCCCGCAATCGCATTCGACGTGCGCAATGCCGTTTGCACGTCGTCGAGAATGAGGAAGGGGACGACGATCGGAAGCGTCGAGAGAAACACCAGCAGGAAGATGGCCGTGGCCGCCAGGAATTCGCGGATCTCCAACCGGACCGGGTCCGGTTCGGGCTGTGCCACCAGTCGGCGTCGCAGCGTCTCGACCTCGGGAGGGGCGAGCTCGGCAGCCACGGCAAGAGGCAGCGCATCGAGAATCAGGCGATGCGCGACCTCCTGGTCGGATGTCCCCCGCACCGCTCGCAGCGTCGTCAGGTTCCGGGCGCGCGTCATGAAGGAGGCCAACAGGTACATCGCCGCGTCCACCACGCCCCAAGCCAGGTTGCAGGCAATCGCGCCAGCGAGGATGGTGCGCGTCTCCGCCTCACCTCCCTCGGCGACGCTGATAGAGGTCGTGAAGGTCAGGACCATGATGACGCCAAACAGAATCTCCGAGGTCCGCTCGAGCGGATCCAGTACACGCCGGAACCTGGACAATGACGCCAACCCTGGATCCGTCTGAGCATCGCGGGACGCAGAACGACCTTCCACCTGCATATCACTTCCTACCGCACGTCCCGTGCCACGGCCAGGCTGGGAAGTCGAGTCGAAGAACTCGAGGCGTGGACCCGGCGAAATGCGCGGCGCGGTTTGCTTCGCCTGGCTCCGGAATGGCCGCGCCTCCGATAATTCGGGGCGCCTCCGGCTGACCAGAGCAACCGTGGCTAGCGAAGCGCTCTTTCACCGCGGCGGGGATGCCTGGACGATGCTCCTCCTAGGCGAATATGCCCAGCGGGACGAAATGCCCTTTCAAGATCGTCGGCGTGTCGTCGCAACCCAGCCACTCCTCGATGGCCGTCGCATACACGCGCCTGAAATCGGTCGTCATCTTCAAGTTGCCATCGTCGAGGTCGGTGAGGCTTGGGGGGGGCCCGTAGAATCCCCCTTTGACCCCCGTGCCAATCACGAACATCGGCGTCGCCGTGCCGTGATCGGTTCCAAGGCTTCCGTTCTCTTCGACGCGGCGTCCGAACTCGGTAAAGATCACTACGGCCACTTCATCCGCGCGTCCGATGCGCTTGAGATCTTCGATGAATCCGCGAACGGCGTC
>DATLLJ010000102.1:0-18050 GCA_035537875.1 Vicinamibacterales bacterium
ATGCGGCTCGAAGAGTACGACACCGTGCGCACGATCCACATGAATCCGAAGGACGTGGCGCCCCGGGCGCATACGCTGTACGGCTTTTCCCGCGGCCGCTGGGAAGGCACGACGCTCGTGGTCGAGACCGATCACATCGCGGCGGGCTATTTCGATCACGAGGGCACGCCGCAAAGCGACCAGATCAAGACCGTCGAGCGCTTCATCCCCAACGCCGATTACAGCCGTCTCGATTACACGCTGACGACGACGGATCCCGTGAACTTCACGCGACCGTTCGAACTCAAACGGTACTTCGTGTGGAAACCCGAGAACCGCGTGCACCCGTACGAGTGCCTCGATCGCTTCGTGCCCGGCAAGTAGCCGTGGGGTCCGCCTGAAGGCGGACACTACGACGGTGTTGGGCGCTGACTTGGCGGAACAGCGTGAGCACGTGACAATCACGGCGCGGGCCGGTCGCATCGTGCTCGCGTGCCTCGCGGTCGTCGCGACCGGCATCGCGGCCTACGCCGAGATGTACTCCCAGTTTCAGTACTACGACGACGAAGGCGACATCATGACGTCCGTCAAATCGATTCTTGACGGCCGTCCTCTGTATGACGAAACGTATGCGCACTACGGCCCCTTCTATTACCTCCTCGCCCGGTTCGCCTACACGCTAACAGGTGTTCCGGTCAGTCACGACGTCACGCGGCTGGCCACAATCGCGCTCTGGCTGGCCACGGCCGCCGTCGCTGCTGTTCTTATCTACAAACTGACAGCGTCGTTCGCGTGGGCGCTCGCTGCCTATCTCCAGACGATCGTGCACTGCCGGAGTGTCTGCAACGAACCCGGACATCCTCAGGCCATCCTGATTCTGCTGTCGATGTCGGTGCCGATGATCGCGGCGCTGCTCGGGCCGACGGGACGAGGTGCCGCGGTCCTTGGTGTTGCGGCAGCGTGCATGCTGCTCACGAAAATCAACGTGGGCGTCTACGCGATCGGCGCGCTGCTGATTGCCTTCCTGGGCCTGACGGGCTCCGGGACACTCGTACAATCGAGTCTCCTTGCGGCGAGCACAGTCGCAGCAGCATTGCCATTCGTCCTGATGCGCGGCGCCGACTGGGCACTGAATTACGCCCGGATCGCTGCGATGGCTGCGGCGGCGTGCTGTCTGACAATGGCGCGCGCGGATGTCCGGAATCGCCTGAATGCATCCCCGCTTCGGATCTTCATCGTCTCGGTGACCGTCACCGCCGTCGTCGTCCTCTCGCTGGTGCTCCTGTCGGGCACATCGGTCGAGGGGCTCGTCGCCTCCGTCATCGTGCGTCCCATACGGTTTCCCACTGTGTTCAGCGTTCCCTGGCGCCTCCCGGAGTACGGCGTGCTGATGGGAGAAGTGTCCGTAGGAGCAGCGGTGATTGCGGCTGTTCTGGGCCCTGCGCAGAGAGCGTGGCTGGGTGTGGTGTTGAAGATCGCGTTCGCCATGCTGATGGCGGGCTTAATGATCACCCGCGGGCCGACCGGGATGGTTGCGGCGGCACCGCTCCTGTGGGTCACATTGTTGCCGCCTCGCCGCGACCTGTGGCGCGCCGACGACCTCTTCCCTCGAGCAGTCCTCTGCCTGTCGGCGACTGCGCAGCTTCTCATCGGTTATCCCGTCGCCGGCAGTCAGCAGTACTGGGCGACGCTGCTGCTCATTCCAGCGGCGATCATCAATCTCGCGGACGCGAGCACGATCCTGACGAGTCGACTCCGTCTTCCGGTTCGTCGCGTGGCCGAGGCGGTGGCGCTCGCGCTGATCGTGTGGTTTTACTACCCACGGTTTGGGATGGCCCAGTTGGATGCCTCGCTCCGGAAATATCATGCGCTCACGCCACTCGGTCTTCCGGGAGCTACTCGCCTCCGGCTGGAGGAGCCGCACGTACGCGTCTATCGGGACATCGCCGACACCATCGAGCGGAACTGCGACACATTCATCTCGATGCCAGGATTCAACAGTCTGTATTTCTGGACGCGACAGGATCCACCGACAGGATTGAATACGGGCCCCTGGATGACACTGTTCGACGGCCGGCTCCAGCAGCAGGTTATCGATCGCCTTGCCGGGCACAAGTCGGCATGTGTCATCTACAACCGACTCGTCAGCGAGGAATGGGTTCAGGGGCGTGACATCGAGGGCGGCCCGCTCGTCCAGTACATCCGGACGTCATTCCGTACGGTTCGGACGATCGGGGACTTCGAATTCATGATTCGCACGCAGCGTCAGTGGCCTGATCCCCCTTAAGAAGCCGCCACGCGTACCGCCTAGCCGCAGTCGGGAGCGCGAAAGATCCGGATCCCCTCTGATGCGCGCACCTCTTCGAGAAACGTCCCCTCCGGGACCAGCCGCTCCTCGCCTCGCTTCGTGTCGGTGATCACGTACCTCACGTGGTACCGTTGCGCCGCTGCGCAATACCCCGTGCGGTCGTTCTCGTGAATTCGGTCGTTCATCGTGAATTGATCGCGTTCACGCTCCGCGAGGTCGACATAAGGATTCGCGAACACAGGGTCCAGGGCGACGACCTTGCCCCCGGCAGGCGCGACCACGTAGAGCGCCATTTCGCCCGAGGTGAGAAACACGGTGCCTGGCGTCGTGTGCGTGCGAATCCAGTCACGGGTGCCTTGATCGCCGCGCAAGGCTTGATAGCGCACCGCGCGCTGGTGTGACTCGTCGAAGTCTTCCCGCGCGCGGCGACTGGCGAGCGCCGGCTGCACGCTGAGCACGACGATGACCAGGAGCAGCAGACGTGCAACCGCCGCATGGGTCAACCACGTGGCGAGGCGCGGCACCGGCCGGGCCGCAGCGTCAACGATCCGCCACAGCGCGTAGCCGCTGAGAATCATCAGGATCGCCTCGCCATACAACACGAAGTGAAACGCCGTCACGAGCTGCGGGAGACGCACGCCGAACGAGTCGAGCGTGCTCCGGCCGTAGTGCAGGAGCAGCAGGAGACCGTTCACCGCGCCCCAATACCTGATCACCCATCCCTGACGTAATCGCTCGCGGTCGAAGGCCAGCAGCGCCGCTCCGAGGAGCGCCAGCGCGCCGCCCGCATTCGCGTGAAGCCCGATGAATTCCGCGAAGTTGGCCGGTTCCGTCAACGGAAGCGCGTACAACGCCAGAATGTCGTTCTGGACGGCAAAGCCGTACCGAACGGCTACCGACATCACGAGGGGAAGCGACACGAGACTCGCAACGAGCAGGCATGCCGCGAGCAGCAGCGCCGACCGACCGGCCGGGCAGCCCTTCCGCCAGATGCGCACAGCGGTAAAGACCACTACGCCGCCGAAGATCAATGCGGGCGCCGTGTGGCCCAGGAATACCGCGCCAAGCGCCACGCCAGCAAGCAGCCACCGGCTGAGCCTCGTTGACCGTCCGGCGCTGTCGACAGCGAGCAGACCGAGATAAAACACTCCCTGCGTGAACGCGCTCGAGAAGAGCCACGGCCAGTAACCGGCGGTGGCATAGCCCGGGACCTCGCGTGGGGGCAGGAATAGAAAGCTGAACACGGCGGCAACAGCGGCGCCGGATCCGAAGCACCTACGCACCAGAGCCCAGAACGCGAGCGGTCCGAGCAGGTTGAGCACGACGCCGGCGCGTGCATAGAGCTCGAGGATCGGGGTCCCCGTCACCACATGGAACGCGGCCACCACCGCAGGCACCAGCGGGTTGTACCAGTTCCACTCCCCGGCGAAGAAGGGATCCGCAATCCACGCACCGTCGGCGATGGTTTGCGTCAGGGCGGCGCTGCGATACAGATCCGGATCAGGCGGCAGCTGCAGCCCCGCCGTGGCGTGCAGCGACTCCCGGATGGCGACCGCGATCAGACCGGCGACGATCAGCGCGTCGAGAAGCGCGGAGAAGTCGAGCGTGAATCGGCGCCTCGCAGTGCCGTCGGACACCACGTCGCACGCCACTGCGCTACTTGCGACCGCGTGTCTTGGCCGCCGCTTCCTCGGCGAGGCGCGCGCCCTTGAGGATCGACGGCAGGCCGTAATTTCCTTCGTGGCACGCGTACTCGTAGATCGGGCCGTCGATGCGCGTCATCTCGTACTCGCCACTCCATGGCCGCGTCCACGTCGTCGGGTCATCGACGGTGAATTGGTAGCGGATGGTCTTCGGGCTTGTCATCGTGAAGCGCTCGGTGACCTTGAGGCTCGCGCCGGCATTGCGCCACGCGGTCTTCTCGAAGTAGTTGGTCGTCTCGACGACCATCGTGTCACCGTCCCAGCGGCCGCGCGAGTCACCGCGATAGCCGCGCACGTTCGTACCGAGCTTCGGCCTGCCGTCGAGGGGGACGATGCGGGCAACCGGCATCATTTCCGGGATGACCACGAACGTCTGCGGCCCCTGATGGATCTGGAGGTTCGAGTTGTAGCCCGTCGGCAGAATCGGCGGACCCTCGTGCGCCCAGTAGATGCAGCGCTCGGACAGGCCGCGGGACTCCGCGTCGTCGAACTGGCCCCTGCCCTTGCGAGCCGCCTGGCGTTGCTGTTGCCGCTTCTCGCCTTCGGCGCTGAGCGGCGGGATGCGCCCGTCGGGCGGGTCCGTGATGATCGACGTCCGCAGCATCGCCCCCTTCGGGTAGCCCTCGAGCATCCAGATGGCGTCGTCGTAGTGGATGTCGGCGTCACGCTGGACTTCGCTCCCGCGCGGCTGGTCCGCAAGGTCATCGAGACGCGTCTTCGCGAATGCGATGGCTTCCTCGGCGGTCAGCGTCGTCTTGTCCTTCCACTGCGCGGGCCGTTCGAGCGGGGTGAAGGTCTGGTTCGTCCAGTAGCCCTGCATGTCGGGCTTCCCTTCGGCAAGGCGCGGGATGGGCACCGGTTTCTGGCCCTCGATTGCAGGGGCCCAGAACAGAATCAATGCGGTGGCACAGACGGCGGCCAGGACGCTCTTCATGGGTCAAATCATAAACCGCAGGGTGCCGGTGACGGCGGCAGTCTGACCTGCCGCCAGGACATTGCGTCCGCCCACGGCGTCGCGCTCACCCCGAATTTGGCTCAAACATGGCGAGGTTATCGATCACCGCCGTGGCACGCACCTTGGTTCATCGCTAAGTTCCGCGTCGACCGTCCCACGACTACAACTGACCGGGAACACCCGCTGCTGGTAACGGTAGAGGTATCAGAGCGTCATGACAGATGGAGCCGTCGACGTCGTCCTGTGGATTGGTTTGGTGCTGGCGGTCGCGCTGATCGTTTCGGGGCTCCACGACTACGTCAGCGCTGACGCGGCGCCGTTGCGGAGCTTTGGCGAGCGGTTCGTGCGTGAATTTGCCCGGCCACTGGTGCGTGTCAATCCGTCCGAACCCGTCGTCGAGGCGCGTCTGCGCGTCCGTCCGCATCGGGCCGAAGTGGACGTGCTGCTGGCCCCGCGTGGCGGACGCCCGTATCCCAATCTCGTCGACCACAGGCAGAACGTGGAGTACGACGTCGAACGAGTACTTCAGGTGCTGAAGGATCAACGGTTCGTGCGCGGACCGTTGTATGCGCAGGGGCGGTGGGTCGTTGTGCCGCTGCAGCTGCAGGTCAACCCCACACGGGGAGGTCACACGTGAAGATACTTCTTGCGAGCACCGGCGGTGGCGGTGGCAACATCCTGCGTTCGATCAAGGCGCTGTTTCGCCAGGACCTCGCGATCGCCCAGAAAACTGACGCGCGATACGCGGATCGTCTGCGACGTGCGCTGACGACACGGTTCCTCGATACCAACGAGTTCTCGGTCGCCGACGTCCCGGCAGAGGAGCGCCTGCTGATCGGCGCGCAGAAGACGCGGCGGCTCGGTTCGCGGCACAACCCCGACGTGGCACGCGAGGCGCTCGAGGAATCACGGGCGGACGTCACCGCGCTCTTCCGCGACTACTCCGTCGTCGTGCTGATTGGCACGGGCGGGAAAGGCACCGGGGCGGGCACGATGTTTCCGCTCGCACAAATCGCGCGCGAGCAGCGGAAGCTCGTGATTCCGATTTTTGTCAGGCCGTCATTCGAATGGCATGAGGTGGACAAACGGCGGTACGACCATGCGCTGCAGGTAATCGATCAGTTTGACGGCGCACGGATCCGGTTGATCGAGATTCTCAATGACCGCGGGTATTCGCCGGCCGCGCCGGCGTCGCAGTCCGTCGTCTGGGAACGCATGAACGTGCCGATCGCGCGCGGGCTGCGCGGCCTGCTCTACGTGTTGTCGGACCTGTCGCAGGTGGACCCCTCCGATCTCTGCGCCCTGGGCGCGGGCCCCGGCCGGCTCCGCATCGGCTTTGGTGAGCTCGATCCGGCGCCGGGCGGCGATCCGAGCGACGCCCAGATCGACGAGGCCAGCCGGCAGTGCTGGAACAACAGGTATTACTCGTTCACGAAGCCGGTCGGCACGACGCTCGTCTGCATTCAGGGCGACTGGTCGAACGTCGCGGACGGCAAGATCAAACGTCGTCTTGGCACCTTGGCCGCCGTGGACGCGGAGGACAGCGTTTACAATCCGCTGTACGCGAGGCCCGCCCATGCCCCGCGGCCGTGGGGCGTCACAGCGCTCTTCGCCGAGCACACCGGGATTCACACTCCGCTCGACGTGGATTGGCCCGTGGACAATCGAGTAACCCTTCCGACGGTCCAGCCCGCCGCCAGAGAGCGCGTCGTGGCCGCCGCGGCAGCCAAGGGAGACGCCGCTGAACCCGGACCCCTCGAGGTAGTCGTCGCCGTCGAGCCTCCGCCAGTTCTCAGCTCGTTTCGGACTTTTCGGGAGCTCTGCCTCGGAGTCAACCGTCGCGATGCGGCGGCACTGGCCATAGCGGGTGACGGCGCGGCCTCCGAAATTTCGCTCGATTGCGCCGAGGTTCGAAAGCTTCTTGGCACCGTGTGGTTCCGTTCGGTGTTTGCGCAACTGTCGCAGGACTGGCGCGACCGAATCCTGGACACGCTGTTGGAGGCCTCTCCGTTGCCGGATCACGTGGTTCGCGTCGGCCGTCATGACGTTCGAGCGAGTGAGGCGACCTGCGAGGAGCTGAAGCGGGTGACCACGGAGACGGTTCTTCCAGACGCCGTGCGCGCGGACCTCCAGTTGCTCGTGAGCGTCGGGACGTTGTGGGGGACGGACGCGATCAAGCGCTTCGAGTTCGCGCCGCTCCCGCCACGTGAATCATTCAGCAGCCGCTTCT
Organism: Vicinamibacterales bacterium; assembly: GCA_035537875.1. Taxonomy (GTDB): domain Bacteria; phylum Acidobacteriota; class Vicinamibacteria; order Vicinamibacterales; family CAVVIG01; genus DATLLJ01. The sequence continues at coordinate 7,176 of DATLLJ010000102.1, forward strand.
CGCTCGCCGCGTTCAACCCGGAACAATGAGGTCGGCTCGTTGACGTCGAACGCCAACGCTTCGATCACCGCCCAGGCGGCTTCCAGTTGAGGATGACGTTGATGGGACTCGCCTCGGATACCTGACGAACGATGAGAAACCGTTGCCCGTCTGGAGAAGGCTCGTAGCCCAACGCCCCGCTCGCCGTAAATAACGGACGAGGAGTACCGATTTCCATACGATTTCCGCTCGCGACGATGGGCACGGCCATGAGCTGATTGTCGAGGCTTGTGAAGAACAGCTCGCGTCCGTCGCTGCGCCAGTGAGGGAACAACCCGCTGCCAACCGAGACCTGCATCTTCGCGCCCGGCACGGGGAATGTCTGGATATAGACTTCAGGGCGCCCGGACTCATCCGAGAAGTAAGCCACCCAACGACCGTCCGGCGAGAACCGCCCTCCCCCCTCCGAAAATTGGGTCCGGCCGATATCGACTGGCTTCCGATCGCCGAACAACGGCAGCGCCATCACGTCGAAACCGGTTCGGGGACTCTGACTCACGTACGACATGTAACGGCCATCCGCAGACCAATCCTGTGGGTTCTTGTTCTCTTCGGAGTCGAATACAGGAGTGACGCTGCCTGCGCCATCCGAGCGGCGCTCGCGCATCTGATACACGTCGTCTCGTCCATCGGCGACGTACAGGACTCGGCTTCTATCCGGCGCGAAGACAGGCGACCCGTCGTCACCCGCTTCCGTCGTCAACCGCCTGGTGACTCCGCGATCGGTATCGACGAGCCAGACATCAGGGTTACCATTGACGACGCGGGTTATCGCGGCGGTTCGCCCATCCGACGAAAGATCGTAGAGCAATATTTCCGTGTCGTCAGCGCTTCCCACCGTCGCGACCGTGCGTCCGGTGCGGTCGACCCACTCGAGCTGCCTGGTGCCGGCAGAAGACCGATACGCTATCGACCCGTTTGTCGAAGCGGAGAACGCGCTGAACCCAAGGGCGGCCGGGTCGACGAACACCTTGGGCGCGACCGGCACCAGATCACCCGCCGTCGAACTGTAATCGGGATTCAGCTTTCTGGCCCACAATGCGCCCTGCCGCGCGAACAGCAGATAATCCGGCGGCATGTACGCGTACCCGGATTCGCGATCGGTCACGCGCCGGACACTCCTGTCCGCCAGCGAGCCCTGGTACACGCCGCGCACATCGGCGGATCCCAGAGACACGAAGAAAAAGCGTCGCCCATCGGGCAGGAAGTGCGGCCAACGATGGTTGGTCTGGCCGGGCAGGAGATCGGTGGCTTGCTGAACCACGCCGCCATCGGCAGGAACGCGATACAGCGGGCCGACGGATCCGGCGCCAAAGATGATCGTGCCCTCGCGATTCCACGAGCCGCGCCGCGACTGGGGCGCATTCGCCAACGTGCGGACGAATCCGCCCGCGAGATCGATACGCTTGAGCACGCCTCGCGCGAAGAATGCGATCGACTGGCTGTCAGGTGACCAGAAGGGCATCCAGCCGAACTCGGTGCCAGCCAGGCGCTGGGCGTCCTGCGAGTCGAACCGTCGCAGCAACAGCTTCTCCCCGTACCCGCCTGAATAGACCAGGCTGCGGCCATCGGGAGAGATGGCTACGGATCCGGCACTGAATGTGGGCGGTGTGCCGATCTCGAATCGCGTTTCGGGCGCATCGGCGACGCTCGTGCCCCTCGTCCGCCAGATGCCGGCTCCGGCGGCGACTGCCACCAGCGCCGCCGCCACCCATCCGGCGGAGGCCCACAACGGAGACAACCGGCGACGGCTCGTGTCGCGAACGGCGGTTTGGGTCGCAAAGGCCCCCTCGATGGCGAGTCGAACGTCGGCGATGTCATGGAAGCGTTGCCGCGGGTCTTTGCGAAGACAGCGCTCCACGCAGACACGGATCCCGGGGGGGGTATCACTCGGCAGCGCCGGCCAGTCCGGCTCCTCTTTGATCACATTCGCGAGCACGTCGCTCACGCCCTCACCGGCGAATGCCGAGGTGCCGGTCAGCATCTCGTACAGCACGCAGCCGAAGGCCCAGATGTCGGTCCGTTTGTCGACCGTCCGCCCGCGCGCTTGTTCCGGGCTCATGTAGGCCGCAGTGCCGAGGAGCACGCCGCCCTGTGTCGCCACGGTGGCCGTGGGTGAGTGCGCCAGGGCCGGGCTGCTGCCGTCGCTGACCGCACGCGCCAGGCCGAAGTCGAGCACCTTCACGCGCCCGTCTGCGGTGATCTTGATGTTGCCCGGCTTGAGATCGCGGTGGACGATGCCGCGCTCGTGCGCGGCTTCGAGCGCGTCGATGATCTGCGCGGCGATCGGCGTGACCTCCTCCACCGGCAGGCCGCGTCGCGACGCCTGGCCGGCGCGCCGCCGGATGTGATCGGCGAGCGTCTCGCCGCCGACCAGTTCCAGGACGAGCGCCTTGACCGGCGATCCCGACGTGTCGCTCTCGTGCACGCCGTAGATGGCGCCGATGTTCGGGTGATTGAGCGACGCAAGCAGCCGCGCCTCACGATCGAAGCGCGCCCGGCGATCGGTATCATCGAGCCAGAGGTCGGGCAGAATCTTCAGCGCCACCTCGCGGCCGAGCGTCGAGTCGTGGGCCTGGTAGACCTCGCCCATGCCGCCGACGCCGAGCAGCGCGTGGACCGCGTACGGGCCGAGCTGACGGCCGACGAGCGAGCCGCTGCCGGTCGCGAGGCCCGGCGCCGCCGCGAAACCGGCCGCGCTCGCGTAGGCGAGGCTGGCGAGCAGCGATTCGACCTCGGCCCGCAGTTCCTCGTCACCCGCACACAGCTCCGCGATCGCCGTTGCGCGCTCGGCGCCAGGCCGTGCCAGCACCGCATGCCACACGCGATTGACCTCGGCCCAGCGTTCTGGAGTCATCGACTACGACGAGGGCGCCGACAGGGTTCGGAACAGCCACGCGCGCGCGGCTTGCCAGTCCCGCTCGACCGTCGCGAGCGAGATGTCGAGCACGCGTCCGGTCTCTTCCAGCGACAGTCCGCCGAAGAATCTCAACTCCGCAATCTGGCTCTTGCGGGGGTCGAACGCCTCGAGTTTCGTGAGCGCAGCATCCAGATCGAGCACGTCGATCGCGACTGGCTGGATGGCGATGTCGATGTGGTCGAGCGACACCTGCTGCCGCTCGCCGTGGCGCTTGACGCGCTTTCGCGCCCGGGCGCGATCGATGAGGATGCGCCGCATCATTCGAGATGCGACCGCCAGAAACTGGGCCCGGTTCTGCCAGACCGCCCGCCGTTGATCGACCAGGCGAAGGTAGGCCTCGTGGACGAGCGCCGTCGGCTGCATGGTGTGCCCCTGGCGCTCCCGGCGCAGGTGTGCGGCCGCACGGCGCCGGAGCTCTTCGTACACGAGCGCGACGACGCGCTCGCGTGCATCGAGGTCTCCGCCGCCCCACGCGTGGAGGAGTTCCGTGACGTCGTGAGGGGGGGTACTCACCTGTCCCTTTTGCCGGCTGATTCTGGGACCTGACCCACGGCGCCGTCAAGGCTCCATGAGCTGGTTTTCTCCGATTTGTCGCGTCTGTGAATGAGGACAGACCCGTGCGACACGAAGGAGTGCAGCCATGAACCGACGCTCGAAGTCCTGGGTACTGGCAACGGTGTGCGGAATCATGCTCGTGGTCCCGTTGATCCAGATCATTTCCGCCCAGTCCTATCCAAAGCTCCTCGCCAACGGCAACGGCCTGGCGTTGACCCGTCTTCTGGTAGAGGAACGCCTGGCTGGGATGTGGGTGGCGTCTCCATCGCTTCGGCAGGGCGTCGACTACAGGTCGACGGTCCGGCTGACCAACTACCATCCCCGCACGGTGAACTTGAACAAGACCAGGTTCGAACTGTTTCTGAACGGCGCGAAGTTCTTCCCCAGCGACCAGTATTCCGGCAGTGGAACGCCCAATCGGTACGCGAGCAACGCGGACCAGGACCCGCTCGAGCCCACGACGTCAAAGTCTTACTACGTCTATTTCCGGTGGGACAACCTTAACCCTGTGCCGATGCCTCTGGTGACGATTGGCGCGACTATCGACGGCTGGGAAGAGATCCCTCTTCCCAATAACCCCCAAGCCCCTGTCCGCCCGACCAGCTGATACGACGCGCCGGCTGTAGCGCATGCAACCCGTGCCCGACGGAGCCTCGATTCGGGGAACACCCACATGACACGACAAAAGCCGTTGTTCGCACGTCTTCTCGCCGCCGCGGCGATGACGCTCGTAGCCGTCCCTGCGATAGCACAGCCGGACGTGCCAGTCGGCCGGACGGTGACGGCCAGCTTCGACGACGGGCGCTGGCTGACACGGCGCGAGACGATCGAGCTCAGGTTCTCGGAGAGCCCGACACCGCTCCGCGGTCGAACCGCGGTGGTCATAGGAAATACGGACTGGACGGATCTGTTCGAAACAGCCGGCACGGTCATGCGTTATCAGCCGGCTGGCCTGCCGCTACCGTCCGGCGCGTCGTCCGTCGTCGTCTATCAGATCGACGAGGACGGCGATTGGAACGAGATCGGGCGCTTCACGCTGCAGGTGCTGAACGCCGCCGGACTCGAAAGCGCCGCGCTCGGGCCGTCGGCGTCAATCAACCTGACAGGACAGGCCGCGATCGACCCAGCACCCGCGGACACCGCCCGCGAGCGGTATCAGGATGTGACCTACACGCTCGGATGGCTGTCGACGCTCGTGCGGCGCGGTTGGACGACGACCGCGCAGATCAACACGGTAGGGGTCGGCCGCCGGGAGCAGGCGCTGCGGTTCAACACGCTCGCCGCCGAAGCACCCCTTCTCGACCTCAGTGACTACGTTGTCGCGTTCGAGCGCGGGCGCGGTCGTATCGCAGCCGGCCATGTGTCGTGGGACGCGCAGCGGCACCTGGTGAACCAGTTCGCCACGCGCGGAATTGCCGCAAAGGCACAGTTTGGCCCGGCGGTCGACGTCTCGTGGCATGCGATGAACGGCTCCAGCCTGGTGGGGTGGGGCAATCCCACGGGCCTGAGTCGGCGCGTGCATCAGATCGTCGGCGCCGACGTAGGAGTCGAGCTTGTGCCCGCGCGGCCCGGCGCCGCCCGGTTCAGCGCCACATTCGTCGATGCGTCGGTTCTGCCGCTTTCGGGCTTTACTGAGGCGCTCGTCAACGACGCCGAGAAGAGCCGGGGGATCGGACTTCGGTTTATTGGCGCTGGTGTGGCGCCGCGTCTCGCAATCGACGGCGGTTTCTCGCGCAGCCGGTTCAGCAATCCCGACGACCCGCTGCTCGCGCAGGGCGCGTCCCTCGTGCCGACGCGTGCGGATTCCCAGAACGCCCGCTACCTCGATCTGAGCTACGCGATCCTGCCTCCCGCCATTGGCACGCTCTCCGCCGCGTTCCGCCACAGCCGCGTCGATCCGCTCTACCGGAGCATTGCCGCCCAGGCGCAAGCGGATCTGATGGAAAACGTGGTCGCGATCACCGGCGGTATGCGCGAAGCGACGTCGGAGTTCGCGTGGACCGTGTCCCACGACGATCTCGATGACCTGCCGTCGATCATGCGGACCTCGACCCGCGTCGCCACGTGGCGATCGGCCGTGCCTCTGGCGGCATTCACCAGGGGCACGCCGGCGGCCCTGCCCGTCGTGAGCTTCTCGCTCAACCGGATGCGCCAGTTCGGCGACGGGCTGCCCGCGAACAGTCTCTTCGACTCGGCGTCGCAGGTGCCCGACCAGCTCACGACAAGTCAAACGCTGGGAGCGGAGTGGCAGGCGCGCAATGGTCGTGTCGTCTACGAGTGGAACCGATCGCTGCAGGACAACCGTCAGGCCGGCCGGGCAACCTCGGACTTTCGCACGGTGATGCACACGATCGGCGCGGGGCTGGCGCCGACGACGGCGTTCGAGGTCGGGGCGGAGATTGGCCTCGAGGGAATCGACGCGCTCGAGCAGGGCACGCACGATGTGACACGGCGGGCTGGCATCAACGCGACCTGGCGGCCGGGCCGCACGACCTCCATCGGCGCGACGGTGAGCCGGACGTTCTCGGGTAATGACCCTCGCACGCGTAAGGGCCGGTCGTCGGACTTCACGCTCCAGCTCACCCAGGATGTAGCGTTCGCGCCTCGCAGCCCGAACCGGTTGCAAGGTCAGGGATTCGTTCGATTCGCGCGACGCACCAACCGCCTCACGGATCTGGAATTCGGCGCCAGCAGCCAGGACCAGTCGTGGGTGCTCAACACGGGCCTGACGTTCCGCATCTTCTGAGCGATATGACCATGACGAAACGTGCGCTCGCACTCTTCGTGACGCTTCTTGCGCCAGGCGTCGCGCTCGCGCAAATCCGCGTGCATCCCACCGGCGTGAACGTCAACGCGCAGGGCGCGACGACGGTGTTCCTGACGTTCGGCGGGCTCTCGAATCACACCGCTGCAGAGAGCGAGTGGTGCGGCAGGTTGATCTCCGCCGCGCCGGCCGTGGGCCTGAAGTGTGATCCGACGACCGTGTACGGGCGGCTGCCGGCAAGATTTCTTCAGACCCGGCCGACAGGCGTGACCGGACTGGCGGACATCATGTCGATTCCGCCCTCGGTGACACGCCGTGCCTACCAGGCCGCCGAGGCCGGGGAGACCGCCGGGTTTTTCTACGTACGACACTTCGTCGGCAGCGGCGGCCTCCCCGACCAGTACGTCTTTGTCACGTGCCGGTTGGCGGGCGGCGGCGCGCGGGTGCCGCTCTCGCTCGTTGACGTCAAGCTCGCCTTCGCCGTCGAGACGCCGGTGCTCTTCGTCAACAGCGGCGACGAACTGCCGGCGCTGAAGGCGGACATCACCTACACCGGCACTGGTCGTCTGCAGGGACGCTGGGAGGTCGTGCTTCCCGGCGAGGAATTGCCCGCGCCCACCGATCTTCTGACAGAGGCCACGCTGCCGATCGAACAGCGGGGCACGCAGCGCCGGTACACCGAGCTCGAGCGATTCAACGTGCTGCTGCCGCCAACCGGCCGCATCCAGCTCTCCGGTCCAAGTCCACGCGTGATCCCAACGTCGGCGGAAGGCCAATACATGGTCCTGCTGCGCATTGAGACGTCGGCGGACAAGGAAGGCGACTCGAGTCTCGCGGCCTCGGGCGCCGGTCTCGGTGTGGTGAGGGGTGGCGCTGTGGCTGGTTTTCCGTTGCCGCCGCTGCGCTACGTCGTCGGACGGTCGACCAGCGAAGCGACGGCGGCCGCGTCGCCAGGACGGTTCGAGCTCGTCCGCCCGCTGGCAGGAAGCGGGTTAGGCAGCGGCAGTGAGCTGGAGTTCGCGTGGATCGGTTCAGGACCGGCAGCGCTCTATCGCCTCGAGGTCGAAGGCGGCAGCGGGCAGATCGTATTCGCCGCGCTGGTCCATGGGGAAGCCGCGACGTATCGCGCGCCGTCGTGGCTCGCCGACCGCACTGGTGGCGGTCCCGTGCGCTGGCGCGTCGTCGCGTTGTCGGCGACGGGACGCACGATGCGCTCGAGCGAATGGCGAAGTCTCGATCTTGCGACTCGCGAGCCGTAAGAGCTGCTGTTTGAAAAAGGAGGACGTTATGAATCGCAGGGCTGCCCGTGTGTGCTGTGTCGTGTTCGCTCTTCTCGCCGTCTCGTCTCTCGCCGAGGCGCAGTCCTATCCGAAGCTAGTAACGAACGGTAACGGACTGGCGCTGACCCGGCTGGCCGTCGATCAACGGTCTGGAACGAGCTGGGTGGACGCCGCCACCTACATGCCAGGCCCGGAATATCGACTGACGGTTCGCCTCACGAACTTCTACCCGCCTCCCAACTATGGGGGCATGGCCACGCGATGCCATGTCAACTACCTGACCGACCTCCGTTTCGAAATCGGGATCCCCGCGACGTTTTACACGAACAGCAGCTACTCGACCGTGTTCACAACCGGCCGGTACGCGCTCGAACCGGTGGATCGACAGCCGCTGCCCAGCACGGAGTCGAGGACGTACTACGTCTATTTCAAGTGGAACGGTCCAGCGATCGCGACCGCCATCGCGACTATCAACGTGTCGGTGGGCGGCAGCGAAGTGTGCGCGCTGCCGAACATGCCGATGGTCCCCGTGCGGGCGACGTCGTAAGCGTCGGCCTTCCGGTGCCTCGGTGTGTCGCGATCGGAACGTCGATGGCTATTTGAAGATGTTGAGAATTTCCGGCGGCAGATCCGAGTCCGGCTTGTCGAGTCCCTGCTCGAAGTACTTCTCCCAGTTCTTTGCCCACGGGCGGCCGTAGTAGTCAACGTAGCGCGGATCGCTCGGCGTCAGCTGGGTCGGCCTGCCGTCGACGTTCACCACGTTGCTCAGACATTCGATGAACGTATGACGAAGGTTGGGGGTGTCGTGCTTCTGCGTTCTGTTCCACCGCATCGTGGACCGCAACGGGGCGACAAAGGCGTCGGGGTCGTAGAAGATGGTCTCGATCGTCAGGCCGGCGAACGTCCCGTTGGCATCCTGGCGCGGCGTGATGATCTCGACGGTCTCCAACTTGCTGCTGTACTCGAACAACGCGTGGGTGATCGTCCATCCCTGGACGTTCGCGGTCCATGAGATCAGTTTCTCCCCGTCCCAGAAACCGACTGTTTCTCCGTACCATTGCGGCGTCTGCTGGACGTGCTTTCGTCCGATCAGGACCTTGAACAGGAAGTTGTCGGCGATGCCGCTCAGGAACTGAACCTGATACTGGTTCATCATCACTTCCATCGGCTGCTGAACGGCAAACTGCGTGTAGAACCGGACCAGTCCCTCGGGACGGCAGAACGCCGCGCTCCACTGCGGCGCGTTCGTCACCGATTCGTGGTAAATCCCCTGCACCATGCGCTTCTGGTACTCAGGCGTCAGCAGCGACAGCATTGTGCTCGGCTGACTGAGGCCCCACAGCCACTGCGTCGCGCCGTCCTGGTTGTTTCGTACGTAGAATCCATCCCATTCCGGCAGCGTGGCACGCGTGTGAACGGTCGGCCCGCCTCGTTTGGCGGCGTCGGCCATCAACGCCTCGTAGTGCTCCTTGGCCGTCTTGTACGGATACGGGCTCCTGATGTTCACTGCCGGGTAGTCGCGCGAACAGTCTCCCCACCCGGCCGTGGAGGGAGGCTTGTCCCCCATCCGCTGATCCGCCCACATTTCCGTGATGTTGCGGGAGATGTTGCAGCGGAAGTACTTCGGATCGCTCCAGAGCGCCCTGTCCTGATAGAAGTTCTTCGTGGTGAAGAGGTCCACCGGGAGCGGGTCTGGATGAGGGGCGCCCGGCTTGAGTGCACCGTCGGGGATTCGTGGCCCGCCACGCCCGCCAAGCACTCCTACGGGTGCTCCGCCGCGTCCGCCAGGACCGGCGGGAGGCTGAGCTGGAGCCGCGCCTGCTTGTCCCGACGCCGGCGCCTGAAAGGCGAACAGCACCACTGCAAGCATTGTGGACACGAATAGCGCGCCGACGCCGCACGCGGAACGGATTCTCATAGCCAGTAACCCCACGACAATGATGACAATTCCGCGAAATGGTACCATGCGGGCTGTCTCTTCCTTTCGCCTTAGTGTCTTCGGCAAGGAGTGCCCGATGAAGCCTGCAATGCGATGGCTGCTCTCGGCCGTATTGGCTGTGACGACGGCGTCGGTGGTGGCTCAGGCCCCGCTCAACTTCAATGATCTGGTCGGCGTCTGGAATCTGACGTACGAGGACGGCCAGACGGGAACCTTCACGTTCTCGAAGAATCCCGACGGTACGCCCAAGGTGGTGGTGTCGACAATGCAGGGCGGAGAGAGTGTCGCCAAAGAGGTCGTCATCAAGGGCGACACGATCACCATCACGCGTGAGATTTCGGTGCAGGGACTGGCGGGGAGCGTCGTCTACACGGCCAAGCTGGTCGAAGGCGCGCTGAAGGGCACCGGCGACGTCAAGTTTGCGGAAGGCGCCGGAGTCCCGGCGGGGGCACCGACGCCGTTTACCGCGACCAGGGCCAAGTAACCCCAAGGCGCTAGTTCATCGGACGATGACGGCGACCGCGACCAGAGCACACGCCACGCCCGCCCATTGGCGTGCGCTGAGTCGCTCGTGAAGAACGAGTCGCGCGAGAAGCACCGTGCTTGCCGGATAAAGTGAAGCCAGCGTAACGACCACGCTGAGCGGACCGGCCCTGCTGGCGACCAGGTACAGGAAGTTCGCCAGCATGTCCAGGGCGCCGGCAGCGACAACAATTCCCAGAATCGCTGCCGGGATGCGAAGCGACTTCGAGGCAAGAACGGCCATCACAGCGAACAGGCCGACCGACACGGTTCTGGCGGCCACCAGCGGCCACAGCCCCGCCTGACTGCTGGTCCGCGACAGCGCAACGAAGAAGAACCCGATGACCACGCCGGAGAGCACCGCGAGGAAGAAGGCCTTCGTCCGGCGCTCATCCGCCTCACCGCGAGTGCCAGACCCGCCATCACTGGATTGCGAGACCAGGACGATGGCGACGATCGCGAGCGCTATTCCTCCGAACGTCGTCGCTGCTGGCCGTTCGCCGAGCGCCACCGAGACGAAGACGGGAATCACGACAGCGCACACAGCCGTGGTCGGAGCGACCACTGCCATCACACCTATCGCCAGCGCACGATATAGAAGTGCCACACCTCCCCCACCGGTGACTCCCGCCAGCGCGCCCCACAGGACATCCGACCTGCCGGGAGTGGCGTGCGGGAAAAACGGAAGCATCATCAACAGGAGCAGCAGCCCGGCCAGCTGTGAGACGACGACGACCGCGAGCGTGCTGGCTCGCTTCGCCGTGAAACCGCCAAGGAAGTCCGCGGCGCCGTAGCACAGCGCCGACAACAGAGCAAAGACAGCGAACATTCAGTGATCCGTTTTAGCCGCCGGTCC
>DATLLJ010000103.1:0-98890 GCA_035537875.1 Vicinamibacterales bacterium
GCCGCGATTGCGGATGCGGAGCGTCGCGGGCTGCCGGAACTCAAGCCGCAGCTCGAAGCGTTGGCGCGCTCGACGCGACTGCTTCGCGAAGCCGATTTCCGGGATGACGCGTCAGGCGACGCCGAAGATGGTTGACCTCGACAGGCTCACTATCGAAGAAGTCGCGCGGCGTCTGCGATCCGGCGAGCTGACCGCCGAGGAGCTGACTGAGGCTTGTCTTCAAAAGATTGACCAGCACAACCCGCGTTTGAATGCGTTCATTCTCGTGATGGCCGATGAGGCGCGCCAGGCGGCGCGACAGGCCGATCGCGAGCTCCGTGCCGGACACGATCGGGGAATGCTGCACGGTGTTCCGATCTCAATCAAGGATCTCCTGCACATCGCCGGCACGCCCACGACGGCCGCGTCGCGCGTCCGAGAGGGCCACGTCGCGACCCACGATGCCTCCGTCGTCGCCGCGCTCCGCGACGCCGGCGCCGTGCTGATCGGCAAGACGAACCTCCATGAGTTCGCCTTCGGAACCACCAACGAAGAATCGGCGTTTGGGCCGTCTCGCAATCCGCACGACGCGAGTCGCTCGCCTGGCGGCTCGAGCGGAGGTTCCGCTGTAAGCGTCGCCGCTGGCATGGCGCTGGCCACGGTCGGAACCGATACGGGCGGATCCATTCGCATTCCCGCGGCGGCCTGCGGCATCGTGGGCCTGAAGCCGCGGTTCGGCGAGGTGTCGACGGAAGGGGTCGTACCCCTTTCCGGGCGTCTCGACCATGTTGGACCGCTCGCTCGCAGCGTCAGCGACGCATGGCTTGTCTATCGCGGGCTGCGGGGAGGTCCACGGTCTGCTCTACCCTCGCCCCAGCCAATGAGCAGTCTTCACTTCGCCGTTCCACGCGGGTACTTTTTCGAACTTCTGGACGATGAAGTGAAGAGTCGGTTCGACGAAGCTGTCGATCGACTCCGTGCCGCAGGCGCACGCATCGATGACGTCGCCATTCGTCACGTGCAGCTGACGCCGATCATCTATCTCCACATCGTCCTGGCCGACGCGGCGGCTTACCACGCGTCCACGCTCGAGCGCATGCCTGATCGATACACGCCTCAAGTCCGGACCAGACTCGAGCTCGGCCGGTACGTTCTTGCCGAAGACTACGTTCAGGCTCTCGACGGTCGGGAAATCCTTCGTCGGGAGGTCGACGCCGTGCTCGCCAATCACGATGCGATCATCCTGCCCACGCTGCCGATTCCAGCGCCGCCGCTGGGCGCCGCCACGATATCGCTGGGTGGGACGACGGAGCCGGTCAGAAGCCTGATGCTCCGGCTGACGCAGCTCTTCAACCTGACTGGCCATCCCGCGATCGCGCTGCCGGCGGGGCGCACGGCGGCTGGACTGCCCTGCTCGATGCAGCTCGTCGGACGGGAGACCGAGTCGTTACTAGCTGCCGCGCTGGCTGGCGAGTCCTACATCACCGGCGGGTTTTCGCCCCTTTCCGGAGGCCCCGGCGGATGAATGTCCGGACGACCGGCCGGCGGTGGGATGTCGGGCGGCGGAACCGGCTTGATGTCGGGCGGCGGTTTATCGATGGGATCGGGTGGTCGCGGGATGTCTGCCGGCGATGTTGGTCGTTCCATAGCTGATTTGCGGTGCAACAACGCTGCCCGGCCACCAGTTCCGGTTGAAGCCGGACACAACGGCGAGCCGTCCAGCTGAGCGTTCCTACACGTCCAACCCAATCGCGCGCATCAGCGCGAGCGCGTTGCTGTGTTCGACGATTCCGGGTCGGATCCGGTAGTCGAACACCATGGCGCCGTTCTCGAGCCGATCCTCGAAATGCATGTTGATCGCCGAACCGAGCCGTGAGGGCAGTTCGGTCAGCGCGAGGTCGTGTGTCGTGATGACGCCGATGGCGCCGTAGCCGGTCAGCGCGCGAACGATGCCTTCGGCGCCGATCCGTCGATCGTACGAATTGGTGCCGTGGAGAATCTCGTCGAGCAGGAACAGCAGCGGAACCGGCTGACGCGCGAGATCCACGATGGCACGGATTCGCAGAATCTCGGCGAAGAAGCGGGAGTGCCCCGCTTGAAGCGAATCCTCGATTCGTAGCGTCGCGCCAAGCGCCAGCGGCGACAACCGGAGCGCTCTGGCACGGACTGGCGCCCCCGCGAGCGCCAGGACCACATTGGTGCCAATCGACCGCAGAAACGTGCTCTTGCCCGACATGTTCGACCCGGAGACCACGATGACGCGAGCCGCGTCACCGCCCAGCCGCACGTCGTTAGGGACAGAGGCGGCGTCCATCATCAACGGGTGGCCGAGCGCATCGGCATGGAACACCGGCCCTTCATTTTCGAGGATCGGAAAGGGATCGGCCGGATGCTCATACGCATACGTGGCAATCGAGGCCAGGGCTTCCAGCTCCCCGACGGCACGCAGCCATTCGGCCACCGCGGGTCCGTGTCGGCGGTGCCAGCGGTCGATGGCGACCGCCAGCTGATCGGGGACGAACAGCGCCGTTGTCAACGGCATGAAGAGCAGGTTGTGCATCGATGACTCACGCAGCGAGACCATCCGCGTCAATCGCCCGATCGCCAACGAGGCGCGCACGCCTCCCGCTTCGAGCGATGCCCGGACGGCTTGCAGGCGCGCGGCTTCCACCGGTTCGCCTTCTATCCGCGCGAGCAGTTCCGCCATGATCGCGAGGTCCTCGGCCGGCCGGCCAACGCGCCTCGCGACGACGTCGGTCAGGCGGCGGGTCCATCGGGCGACGGCCGCCTCCACCAGCAGCCAGCCGATCACGAGAGACCACGGCACCCTGTCGTCATAGGCGAGGCCCGTCACCACAATCAGCACGGCGGCGCAGGCAGCCAGGAGCAATGAAACAGCCAACGGCACCCCGACGGGCGCCGAAGCCGCCCAGGCCGCCACCGTGCCGGTACGGCTCACAACACCTTCGGCGGCGAGCACGGCGAGATCTTCACGAAAATCGAGTCTGTGTCTGAGCTCGTCGACAGCAGCCTGGCGTGCTCTAACTTCGTCGACGCCGGAACCTTGCTTCAGCCAGTCGGCAAGGGTCGCTTCGCCCGCTTCCGTGCGGGCGCTGTTCACGAGCTCGAACAGGGATCCGCGACCAAACAGATCCAGATCCCGGGCGTACGGGTGATCCGCCAGAAAGCGCTGCCCGTCACTGCCGACTCCCGCCCACCGCCCCTCCAACCGGGCCAGACCCCGTTCGTACAGCCGATATGCCCGACGCGAACGCTCCGTTCGGTTCAACAGACGCGCGTGGACAACGAGCAGCATGCCGAAGGCGAGAGCCGGAGCGAGAACCCAGGCGGCCGACAACACCGACCGGGCGAGCGCGAGCCAGAGGATGACCGTAAAGGTGACGAACAGCGCCAACCGCAGATTGGAGATGACAAGATGGCGACGGTCGAGCTGCTCGACACGATCGCGCCCGAGGGCGAGACGACGTTCGTATTCGGCTTTCGGATCGTTCACCGGTCCAGCAGCGTGCGGGCGATCGCGACGTAGTGGTCAACGGCAGCGCGCAATTCGGTGACCACGACGAACTCGTCAGCCGCGTGCGCCACGTGAATCGAGCCGGGACCGAACAGCAGCGGCTCGCCCCACCCCGCGAGAAACGGGATGTCGGTGGTGTAGGGAAACACGGCGCTCGCGAAACCCGGAACGGTTCTCAGTCGAACCGGCGGCACTTCGAGGACGTGCTCGATTCGGACGCGCTGCTCCAGCGAGCCCATCGCTCGCCTGACCAGCATCCCGTCGCTGACCGTTCGAAACATCACCTCGGCGTCCGCGGACGGCGAGACGACATTGGGGGCTACACCACCGCTGATGAGCCCGACGGTGTAATGCGTCCTGCCGAGCGTGGCATCCTCGGGAAACTCGATGCTCCTGAGCGCGATGAGCGCATCGATGAGCTTGTCGATCGCCGACTCACCCAGCTCAGGAAACGACGAATGTGCGGCCCGGCCGGCCGCGTGAAGCTTGAGACGGAGAATGCCCCGGGTGGCGAGCCCCAGCCGGTTGTCCGTCGGTTCGCCGTTTATCAGAAAGCGTGATCCACGGGCCGCCTGGTTCGCCATGCGGGCCCCGTCGCTGCCCCGCTCTTCACCCACGACGAACAGCAGTCCGACGCGCGCTTCGCCCGAACGGCGCAACACGTCCGCCGCTGCCACCTGCGCCGATACGATACCTTTGGCATCGCACGCACCGCGACCGTACAGCCGTTCGCCCTCGAGACGACTAGGGAAGAATGGCGGCACGCAGTCGACGTGCGTCGAGAACACCACCGTCGGCGTCACGGCCCGATTTGGCGTGGCCATGATGTTGAAGCGAGACCCGTCGACGGGCTGCTCGGTGACGAAGTAGCCGGTCTGCCGCAGGTGGTTCGCGAGCCATCGCCCGACTTCGCCTTCCTGGCCCGTCGTGGAATCGATGTCGACGAGCGATCGGGTCAGCTGGACGACGTCTATCGAATCCACGCCTCGAGCTCCGTCCGCGTGTCGGTTC
The DNA here is from genome assembly GCA_035537875.1 of Vicinamibacterales bacterium. Classification (GTDB taxonomy): domain Bacteria; phylum Acidobacteriota; class Vicinamibacteria; order Vicinamibacterales; family CAVVIG01; genus DATLLJ01. The sequence goes on from DATLLJ010000103.1 coordinate 4,526, forward strand.
GGGAATCGCGGTACTTCACGATGACCGGCGTCGCGAGTGACAGCCCCCACTCGGGCCCCTTGCCCACCGTCACCGCACGAGCTCCCGGAACGACGACGGCGCCCGCCGGAATCACGAGCGGGTGCTCCGCAGTAGGCCGAATCACTTCCCCCCGGACCAGGTCGTACACCGGAGTCGATCCGGTCAGCACCGTTCCGGCAGCGACGACAGCCCTCGTTTTGATGACAGCGCCCTCGTAGACGCCGGTATTGCCGCCGACGAGAACCTCGTCTTCGATGATGACGGGAAGCGCGCCGACGGGCTCGATGACGCCGCCGATCTGGGCGCCAGCGCTCACGTGCACGCGAGCGCCGACCTGCGCGCACGATCCGATCAGGGCATGTGAGTCGATGAGTGATTGCTCGCCGACCCAGGCGCCGATGTTCACGTACATCGGCGGCATGCAGATGACACCCGCGGCGATGTACGCCCCATCGCGGATCGACGATCCACCCGGCACGATGCGGATGCCGGCGGCCGCGCCCGGGCGCTTCAGCGGCAGCGTGTCTTTGTCATAGAACGGAAGCCCGCCGTGATCCATCGAGACGTCGACGATGTCGCCGAACCTGAAGCCGAGCAGAATGCCCTGCTTGACCCACGTGTTGACGCGCCAGCCAATCGGGCTGGAGGCATCCGGTTCGGCCGCGCGCACGGCGCCCGACGACATCGCGTCGCGCAGGCGCGCGAAGGCGTCGCGCGCCGCCGCCCGATCGGCCGACGATCCGGCGGCAGTCAGCTGGACGATCTCCGATTCGAGGCTCACGCGTAAGCTCCCCTCCTGACCTTGCCGACGCTGTCACCGCGATCCAGATCGATGTCCTTGAGCGCCTTCAGGATCTTCTCCCGCGATTCCGGCCTCGGTCCAACAATGGGCAACCGGTACGCCTCTTCGATCAGGTTCATCGCTGCCATCGCGGCCTTGACCGGCCCTGGATTGGACTCAACGAAGTTCACGAGCATGAGCGGCAGAAGACGATGGTGCAGCTCGCGCGCGGCGGGGAAGTCGTTCCGTTCGGCCGCTTCGATCATCCGGACCATTTCGGCCGGCGCCTCGTTCGACACGACCGAAATGACGCCACGGCCACCGACCGCCATCAACGGCAGCGCCATCGCATCGTCGCCGGACAATACGATGAAGTCCGGCGGCACCGCGCGGCAGACCTCACACATCTGCTGCATGTTGCCTGAGGCCTCCTTGACGCCGATGATGTTCGGGATGGCCGAAAGGCGGACAAGCGTCGAGACCTCGACGTTGACTCCCGTCCGGCTCGGCACGTTGTAGACCACGACGGGCAATGGCGTGCTTTCGGCGATCGTCCGGTAATGCTGGTACAGGCCTTCCTGCGTCGGCTTGTTGTAGTACGGCGTGACCGACAGAAAGCCGTCGGCGCCGGCCTGTGTGAGCACCTGAACCAGCTCGACAACTTCCTTCGTGTTGTAGCCGCCCGCGCCGGCCAGGATCGGCACCTTGCCACCGGCCTCGTTGGCGAGAATCTCCACGATCCGGATGCGCTCGGACTGCTCGAGGGTTGGATTCTCGCCGGTCGTGCCGCAGGGGGCCAGGAAGTGGATGCCGGCGTCGATCTGACGCCGCCCCAGCCGCCGCACGGCGTCCTCGTCGAGCGCGCCGCTCCGAGTGAAGGGGGTAATCAGGGCCGTTCCAGCGCCTGTAAAAGAAGTTCTCATCGGTTCCCCCAAGTCTGCCATCTGTTTTTGCTCTGCAATCCTGCAATCCTGCAATTCTGCAATCTTCCGTCAGAGTCCCAGCACGTCGCGCATCGTGAACCATCCGCGCCGGCCGCGGACCCACTTCGCGGCTGCCAGGGCGCCGCGCGCGAACGCCGTCCGATCCCGGGCCGTGTGCGTGAGCGTGATTGTTTCCGCCGGGCCGTCGAAGCCGACCGTGTGGGTGCCCGGGATATATCCGGCGCGCGTGGAAGAGACGTCGATCGGCCGCGGAAAGCCCGCGCGAACCATCCCATCCCTCAACAACAGCGCGGTGCCGGACGGCGCGTCCTTCTTGGCCTGATGGTGCGCTTCGTGGAGAAACGCAGCGAACTCGTTCTGCCGGGCGAGCAGCGTGGCCGCGTGCGCCACCATCGCCTCGAAGATCACCACACCCGTCGAGAAATTCGGCGCAGCCACGATGCCGACTTCGGCGCCGTCAACCATCTCGCGGAGCTCGGCTTCTCGGGCTCCCCATCCTGTGGTGCCGACGACCACATTGACGCGGCGGCGCGCCAGCGCGGCCACGTTCTTCACGACCGCGTCGGGCGACGAGAAATCGACGGCCACGTCGATCCCGTTCCAGCGGCTCGAATCGACGGTCTCGCTGCCGACCAGCGGGTCGACGATCCCACCGACCTCGCATCCGTATTCGCTGGCGAGGCTTTCGACCATCTTGCCCATCTTCCCGTAGCCGACCAGGAGGATTGGTATCGGGCTCATTCAGTCCATATCATGGCATTGACGGCCGCCCCGTCTGCGACACCAGTCAGAGGATTACAGCAGGCCCTCGCTGTGCATCAGCTCGGCGTTGAGGATCGCGGCGCCGGCGGCGCCCCGAATCGTGTTGTGGCCGAGCGCGATGAACTTGTAGTCGAACAAGGGACAAGGCCGGAGGCGACCCACGGTCACGGTCATCCCGCCGTCCCGATCGACATCGAGCGCAGGCTGCGGTCGATTGCGTTCCGGCAGATACACCACAGGCTGGGCTGGAGCCGACGGCAAACCCAACTGCTGCGGCTTGCCTTTGAATGAGTTGAACGCCGCGATGATGTCTTCCGCGCCCGGACGATGCTCGAGCCCGACGGCGACCGATTCAGTATGTCCGTCGTGTACGGCCACGCGCGTCGTCGAAGCGCTGACGGTGACCGGGTGCGGCTCGACCCGTTTCGCCCCATAGCAACCGAGAATCTTCTTCGTCTCGGTCTCGATCTTCTGCTCTTCGCCGTCGATGAACGGGATCACGTTGCCAAGAATGTCCCACGACGCGACCCCCGGGTAACCTGCGCCGGAAATCGCTTGAAGAGTCGTGAGCATGACGCTTTTCAGACCGAACTGCCTGAGGGGGGCCAGAGCCATCGACAGAACGACCGTCGAGCAGTTTGGGTTGGTGACGATGCGCCCGCTCCACCCGCGCTCGGCAGCCTGGACGTCGAGCAGCGCCAGATGCTCCGCGTTGATCTCGGGAATGAGCAACGGCACATCCGGCTCCATCCGGTAGTTACGGGAATTGCTGATGATGAAGTGCCCGGCCCTGGCGAATGCGCCTTCGATTTCTCCAGCCACGGACGAGTCGAGTCCTGAGAAAACGAGCTTGGGCGCACGGCCCGGCGTCGCCGCGTCAACGGGCATCCGGGCTACCTCGGTGGGCAGGGGCGCCGACAGACGCCATGCTGCGGCGTCCTGATAGGTCTTCCCCTCCGAGCGGCTGCTGGCGCCGAGCCATCTCACCCTGAACCAGGGGTGGTGGGCAAGCAGTGCGATGAACTGTTGACCGACCATGCCGGTCGCTCCGAGAACGCCTACGTCGATCTGAGCCATCTTGGTATCCTTCGTGATCCAAAAAAAAAGCCGACGCGGTGTGGACCACCGTGTCGGCGACGTGGGCTCGAGTGTGATTCGGAACTAATGATCGAGCGCACATGCGGCGACACGGCTGGCCCGCTTGAAGCAGCTCCGCTTTCGCGTGTCGGCAATAGTCCGCATGAGCGGTTCAGTATAGCATGGAGAATCGATGCTTCAAGCTTTCTTCCACGCCTGGGAACGCAGGCTCGCTTCCGTAACCACCGATCGCGTCGTCCGTCCGTTCGACTGGGGCCTCGACTGGATTCCGCACAACGGACACCCGAGCGGGGCAGCGCCGGCCCACGTCATTCATGATTGGGTCGCTCGGGTCATGGCCGATACCGATGCGTTCTTCACGCCGCCGACCACGACCGAGTACGAGTTCGAGCCCACAGGAGACGGTGGAGCGCAGCTGCGATTTCCGAGCGCCCTGGTCACTCCGCATCCCGCCAACAACACCGTCTGCTGTCGATACTTCCGTGCGCGAAGCGCGCGGTCTCGAGCGGCCGTCCTCGTGATGCCCCAGTGGAACGCCGACCCGGGCGGCCATGTCGGTTTGTGCCGGCTTCTGGCGTGGAACGGTATGAGCGCCCTGCGACTGAGCCTGCCCTACCACGACGACCGCATGCCGCCGGAGTTGCACCGCGCCGATTACATCGTCAGCTCGAACGTGGCCCGGACGGTCCAGGTCTGTCGACAGGCCGTCCTCGACGCCCGGCGCGCGATCGCGTGGCTGGCGTCGAGGGGCTACGATCGGATCGGCATTCTCGGCACGAGTCTTGGCTCGTGTCTCGCGCTGCTGACCGCCGCGCACGAACCGCTCGTTCAGGCCGAGGCGCTCAATCACATCTCGCCGCAGTTTGCGGACGTCGTCTGGCGGGGACTGTCCACGCGCCACGTGCGCGAGGGACTCGAAGGGCACATCGAGCTCGAGTTGCTCCGCACGCTCTGGCGGCCCATCAGCCCTCAGTGGTATCTCGATCGCCTGCGGCAGCGGCCATCGCTCAGGACCCTATTGGTTTACGCGCGGTACGATCTGACGTTTCCGGTGGACCTCTCGCAGACGCTCGTGCGAGGCTTCCGGGATAGCGGCATTCCACACGAGGTTGCGGTCCTCAGCTGCGGTCACTACAGCACGGGCAAGACACCGTTCAAGTACGTGGACGGCTGGATCCTGACGCGGTTCTTGAAGAGAGCTCTCCTGCGATCGACCTGACCCTACAGGTACTTCAGCAACCCGCTCAAGGCTTCGAGCAACACACGCGCGAGCTCGCGGACCAGGGGAGTAATCTCCCCGGCGTCCACTGCGGTCGCGACCGTGACCGGCTCGGTCAGCACCAGCCAGATCGTCGCACCCGCCAGGACCAGGCTGACGATCGCGATCAAGCCGAACACGCCGACGCCGAACCGCTCCATCTGTATTACATCTCGAGAACAATCTTCCCGAAGTGCTCCGAGGCCTCGAGCCGCCGCTGCGCCTCGGCGGCGTGCGCGAGCGGATACGTTCGATCGATCACCGGTTTGAGCCGCCCCTCGAACAGGAATCGCGCGACACGCAGCAGCTCGCCTTTCGTTCCCATGTACGAACCGAGGATCGACAACTGCTTGGCGAACAGCCCCTGGACGTCGACGGTGACCTGGGGGCCGGTCGTCGCGCCGCACGTGACCAGACGGCCGCCACGCGCGAGCGATCGCAGGCTCCTGGCCCACGTGGCCTGGCCGACGTGCTCGACGACGACGTCGACTCCGCGTCGGCCTGTCAGTCGCAGCACTTCTGCCGCGATGTCCTGCTTGTGATGATGTATGACTTCATGCGCGCCGAGCAATCGGGCCCGCTCGAGCTTGGGATCGGACCCCGCGGTCGCAAAGACGCGCGCGCCAAATAACCCGGCGATCTGAATCGCGGCCTGCCCGACGCCGCTCCCTGCGGCCACGACCAGCACGTCTTCGCCGCGTTTCAGCCGGGCGCGCGTGATCAGCATGTGCCAGGCCGTCAGGAACGTCAGCGGAAACGCCGCGGCCTCGACGAAGCCGAGCTCGTCGGGGATTTCGACGAGGTTCTGCACGGGCACGCTGACGTATTCAGCGTAGCCGCCCGGAAAGTTCCGGTATCCCAATATTTCGTAGGTGGGACACTGATTGTCCCGCCCCGACAGACAGGCCGCGCAGCGGCCGCAGCTGATGCCAGGCTGCAGCATGACGCGCCGACCGACCGGCAGGCCCGGGGCAGCCGCGGCGACCTCGCCAGAGACGTCGCTGCCCGAGATGTGGGGCATCGGGAACGTGACGCGCTCGAGCCCGCGCCGTTCCCATAGATCCAGGTGGTTGAGTGCGCACGCGCGCACACGAACAAGGACGTCGCCCTGCCGGGGTTCGGGCTCCGGTACGTCCTCGTACCGAAGAACCTCGGGGCCACCGTGTTCATGGAATCTGATGCACTTCATTCCCTGTTCAGAACGCTTCCGGGGACAGCACCACCGGATCGCCGAGGCCCAGCTTTGTGAGGTCCGGACCAATCGCATCGAGGTCGCCAACAACGACCGTCGCGAGCTGCGAAGCGTGAAGATGGCGAGCCAGGGCGTCGGTGACCTGATCGGTCGTCAGACCTTCGATTCGCGGAACGAATTCGGCAAAGTACGTGTCCGGCAAGTCGTACAGTGCGAGTTGCGTGATCGCCCGGGCGATCTGATCGGCGGTCTCGAAGTTGCGCGCGTAGCCTCGCGTCAACGCAGCGGCGGCCAGCTGGAGCTCCTCCGCAGATATCGGGCGGGTGGTCGCCATGGCGCCGATCTCGGCGATTGATTCCGCGATCGACTCGGCTGTGCCGCTCGTCTGCACCCCAGCCTGCAGCACGAACGGCCCCGGGCGCCGCCGAAACTCGAAGGCGGTCCGCACACCGTAGGTGAACCCCTTGCTCTCCCGCAGGTTCATGTTCAAGCGACTGGAGAACTGCCCGCCCAGCACCATGTTGGCCGTCACGAGCGCATGATAGTCGGGCGTGCCACGGGCTGCGGCCACCTGTCCGATGCGCAGTTCCGACTGAGGGGCCTTCGGGCGTGGAACGATGCTCAGCCTGACTGGGTGAGGAAGCATCCCGTCGGCCGGGTCGGAGACGATGCCTCTCGCGTCCCACGCCTCGAACGCCTTGCCGGCGTAGCGATGAATCGTGTCGTGATCGCAATCGCCAACGGCGATCAGCGTGGCCTCCGACGGCCGGATCGCACCCGCGTGAAACGCCCGGACGTCCTCGACCGTCATCGACGCGAGCGCCTGTTCGTTGCCGATCGGTGAGTGGCCATAGGGGTGCTCCCCGTACAACAGGCTCAGGAACGCACGGTCGGCGATCGCGCTCGGCACGTCGCGAAGCTGCGTGAGACGATGAAGGCGCAGCTGCCGCACCCGTGCCACGTCCCGGTCCCTCAGCGCCGGGCGGACGACAATCTCGGCGAGCAGGTTCAGGGCGCGGTCGGCGAATCGGGCAAGCACCGTGAAGCCAGCGATCGTGGCGTCTGCGCCGATGTCGGTCTCGAGCTGAGTGCCGAGTTGCGCGATGGCCTCGTGCATCTCGATCGCCGATCGATCACCGCTGCCCTCGTCCAGCATGTCCGCGGTCATCGCGGCCAGCCCGTGCTTGCCGACGGGGTCGCTCGCAGCGCCGCGGCGGATGAGCAACGCGAACGCGACCACCGGAATGCGCGGGTGGCGAACGGTCCACACGCGCAGCCCGTTGGGCAATGCCGATTTCTGGATCGCCGGGAAACCGACGGAACGGGGCGGCCCCGGTTCGGGGAGCCGCGAGCGGTCCACGGTCACGAGACGGCCGTCGGTACCGAATCAGCGGCCGCGAGCTCCCCGCGGCCGCGCGGCACGATGCTGAGTGTCACCCGTCGTGCGGGATCGAGATGCCGGCTGACCGTGTCCTGCAGCGACCGGGGCGTGACCGACAAGTAACGCGCCAGATCGCGGTCGAAATAGGAAGGATCCTTGAGAAAGACGTTGTAGGCGTTCAGCTGGTCCGACTTGCCGCCGAACCCGCCAACTGTCTGGAGCCGGAACATGAACTGCGCTTCTGCCTGAACACGACCTCGCTCGATCTCGTCGTCGCTCGGTCCCTCGGAGCCGAGCCGGCCCACTTCTTCGAGCACGGCGCTCTCGAGCTCGCCAAGCGTGTGGCCAGGAGCGGCGGTCGCCGTGATTTGCAGGTATCCGGCCATCTCTCGCGAATTCTGCAGAGCCGAGACGTCCGTGGCAATGCGCTCCTCGAACACGAGGCGGCGGTACAAGCGGGAAGTCTTCCCGTTGGCCAGGATGTCCGCGGCCAAATCGAGATCGGCGTCACCCTCCGCAAACATTGCGGGTGACAGCCACGCGAGATACAGCCGGGGCAGCTCGACGCGATCCTCCAGCAGAATCCGGACGTCTCGATCGAGCGACGCCTCCACGCGAACTGGGGCCACCGGTTCGCCGGGGGGGATTTCTTGGAAGTAGGCGCGCGCAAGCGCCAGCGCCTGGTCGGGCTCGATGTCCCCCGCCAGTGCCAGGGATGCATTCGCAGGATGGTAGTAGCGTCGAAAGAACTCGTGGGCTTCGTCGAGGCGCACGACGTTGAGATCGTCGATTTCGCCAATCGTCGCCCAGTGATACGGGTGGTCGGGAGGAAAGAGCGCCGCCAGAATGGCAAGAGCGCTCAGACCGTACGGTCGGTTCTCGTAGTTCTGCCGCCGTTCGTTCAAGACGACCGCCCGCTGGTTCGAGAACTTGGCCTCGGTGAGCGCGGGCAACAGGTAGCCCATCCGGTCGGACTCCATCCAGAGCCCGAGCTCGAGGGCATTGGAGGGAACAACCTCCCAGTAATTCGTCCGATCCGCGTTCGTGGATCCATTGAGCGACGCCCCTGCGCCCTGCAGCGGCTGAAAGTACCCGTGGTCGTGGTGCGCAGATCCTTCGAACATCAGGTGCTCGAAGAGGTGCGCGAAGCCGGTCTGACCCGGCCGCTCGTTCTTGGACCCGACGTGATACCACACATTGATGGCCACGACCGGGCAGCCGTGGTCCTCGTGCAGAATCACGTCGAGACCGTTTGCGAGCCTGTGACGAGAGTAGGGCAGGTTCACCGAAGGCTGCCGCAGGTGGACGACCCGTCGTAAGGATTCGCGATCGAAGATCCTTCCTGCAGCCATCGGCTCCGAGTCTGATCGCACTCGGCGACCTCGACGCCCTCGGGAGGAGTCAGGTTGAGACCGTCCATATACGTGATGATCGCATCGCTCAGCGCGCCGAACTTCGCACGCGCGTCCGCCAGCTCGGTGGTGGCCGAGAGCTGCAGGGCGGCTGTTCCGATCTTGAAGGCCGGCGCGCCGAGAGGAGTCGCTGCCGTCGCGATGTTGCCGGCGTTCGCCTTCACCGTGTCGAGGGTACCACCGTAAAGCGCCGTCTGAATCTCGAGATAGGGACCCACAATCGAGGACGGCATCGCCGAGCCGGCTTCCGGCGTGTTCGAGGTGGCGGGCGCCGGCATACATCCGACCATCAGGCCTATCGCGACAGAAAGCCCGGTGTCCAGGGAGACCTTCGTCCACCCGGCGGACCGAGCGGTCGCCGCGAACCTCATCGCACCACCGTCAACGGAATCGTCGATCGTTTGTAGCTCGCGATGGACACTTGCGCCGCCGCCCGTTCCGCGACTTCCCGGATGGCTCGAGCGGCCGGCGAGTCCGGCTCGGCAATCAGAAGCGGCACGCCCTTGTCGCTCCCTTCCCGAATCGGCTGGTAGATCGGCACCCGGCCGAGAAACGGCACGCCGGCCTCGCGGGCCATGCTTTCGCCGCCTCCGTGCCCGAAGATATCGGCCTCGTGGGCGCAGTTCGGGCAGACGAAGTAGCTCATGTTCTCGACGATACCGAGGGGCGGGATGTTGAGCTTCTTGTACATGGCCAGCGCCCGCCGGCTGTCGGCCAGCGACACCTCCTGCGGTGTCGTGACCACGATTGCGCCGGCCACCGAGACCGTCTGGCTGAGACTCAGCACGACATCGCCTGTTCCCGGCGGCAGATCGACGATCAGGTAGTCGAGGTTCTCCCAACGGACCTCGCGAAAGAACTGCTGCAGCGCGCCGTGCAGCATCGGTCCTCGCCAGATGATCGGCGCGTCGTCCTTCGTGAGGAACGCCATCGAGATGACCTGCATTCCGTACTGTTCAGCCGGGACGATCTTCTGGCCGTCGGTCGTCAGTTCGGTTCTCAGACCGAGCATCATCGGAACGTTGGGCCCGTAGATATCGCCGTCGATGATTCCCACTTTGCTGCCGGCCTGGGCGAGAGCGACCGCGACGTTCACAGCGACCGTCGTCTTGCCGACGCCGCCCTTGCCAGCGCCAACCGCGATGACGTTCTTGACGCCCGGGACAGCCGCGCGGCCGGCCGCCGGATCGACGGCTTCCCTCACCCGGGCGCTCATCTGCACGTCCACCCCGGTCACCCCGGGCAGCTGCATGACGGCAGCGCGGGCCTGGTCCCGCATCTGGTCCTTGACGGGACACGCCGGCGTCGTCAGCTCAATCGTGAACGCGACCTGGCCACTGGAGATCTTCAAGTCCTTCACGAACCCGAGACTGACGATGTCCCGGTTCAGGTCGGGATCTCTGACCACCCTCAATGCCTCGAGAACGCTGGCCTGCTCAACTTGCATACAGTCAAGAATATCGTACACTCGAACATCATCTGGACATTGGGTCATCTAGTCATCGGGTCATTTGATTGTAGGATTGATTTGTTAATCTAGGGATTGGGGAAATCCATCGCCAATCCAATGATCAGATGACCCGATGACCCAATTTCCCGAGTCTCCCAATCGCGGTGTGATGATTGTGCTGGCCTATCTCTGGCCGTTCGCACTCATCCCGTTAATCGTTGAGAAAGACGACCCGGAGATTCAATGGCACGCGAGAAATGGCCTCGCGCTCGCTATCGCCGAGGTGCTCTTGTTGTTCGTGTACCTCGTGATCATGAGCCTCGTCAGCGTCGCGGCCCTCGGCCTCGGGTTCGTGCTGGGGTTCCTGCTGGTGTTCGCGTGGATTGGGATCCTGGGCCTGCATCTGGTCGCGATCCTGAAAGGCATCGGCGGCGGACGTTTGGTGATTCCGGGCCTCAGCAGAACCGCGTAAGAAATCGTCAGTCTGCCATTTCAAAACTCCTCTTCCCTTCCTCCCTCAGCAGGGTCCACAACGCGTAGCAGCCGAGAGCCGTGCCGTACGGCAGCAGGACGAGATCCACTGAACCAAGCGTCAACGCGAGGACACGCGACCAGGGACGGCGCCGCCGTAGCGGAAGGCCGACGGCAACGTGGGCCGCCCCCCACAAAATCGCGATCAAGGCAAGCGTGGTGAAGGCGGCCGCCGTGAGGCCTGCCGCGAATTGTCCGCCGCGGTCGACCGCGCCAGAGGTGATCAGAGCGACCGCACCAATGCCCAGCGCCAGGGTCGACAGGCCGATCAGCGTCGTCAGCAGACCCCAGATGACGAAGAGCAGGCCCACCAGGTGGACATGGCAATTGGGTAATCGGGTAATCGGGTAATCGGGTAATTGATTTGGGGATTGCGGGATTGACGGGATTGACGGGATTGATTTGATGGCGATTACTCGATCGACTTCCTGATTACCCAATTACCCAATCAATTACCCAATTACCCGATTACTCGATTACCCGATTCGACGATGTGATCCGTATCTCGAACCGGACCGACTCGCCACCCGGCACCGAGACGCGAACCCGAAACCGGCCGCCGTCCGCCAGGCCGCGCGGCAGAGGGATCCGAACCAATCGCCGCTCCAAGGTCACTCCGGTGCTTGCGCACGCCTCGCACGGTTCCGTCCACACTTCTCCACGGCCCCCGCATCGCCGGCACACGCCACGAATCGGCACCTCGATTGGAACCGACGCACCTTCCCACATATCACGCCGGGTCACGTGCAGCTCGAGCCGCACGACATCGTCGGGTTCGGCGTCGGCGCGCTCGCCGAGGAACGAATCGCGCATGCGCTCGACCGCCGGCTCGAGGCTCGGAAAGTCGATGGCGATCTCGTCCGCAAAACATTCGTGAGGCATCGGTCGTTCCGCTAACGATAGAAAGCGTTCCCTGCCTTGTCAAGGCAAGGAAGCAGTGCTAATTTGGGTCGCGCGACGCTTAACTGCACAATCGTCATGCCTGATGATCGTCAGCAAAGGGAATGCCCGCTCTGCGGCGGCACGATGCATATCAGGGAAACGGAGACCGTCGTGCGCATTCCCGGGAATCCGAACCCGACAACGCGCCCCCATCGGGAATGGTTCTGTCCCGAATGCGATAACTTTGAAGAGGCCGAGGGCGACTAAAGTAAGGGAACCGGCGCCCGGATCAACGCGCGCCGATTGTCAACAGAACTTCTTTGCGCAGGGTATCCTCGAATTCCGCGAAGTTCAGCGCGGACTCGCACTCGTCGCACAGCACTTCGAGCACGGCAGGACGGCTTTCCTCGGTTACCTCGACTCGACTACCCTCAACGTTCACGACATGCATTTGCAGCGTTTTGACCAGAAAATTTCGGTCGTTGCCGCAATTCGGACAGGTCAACGTCACGAACCACTCCCCCGCCCCTGTAAGCCAGAGGCGACAACAGCTCCGAGCCGTCGATTCTATGTAATGGCCCGGCCCTAGCGCAATGTAAAATCGAGCCGATTATGCCCGCTTATCAGGTGCACACCGAAGCCCGTGGCCCCCATTGGGTCTCCTGGATCACACGCGAAGGGGACGAAAAGCCTTATCAATCGGTGATTCTCATCGCCCGCACGCAGGAAGAGGCCGAAGCTCGCGGGAAAGCCTGGGCCGCCAGAGCCTCAGATTAGCCGCCGATAGGCGACCCGCCCCTGCTCGACCAGCGCGAAATCGGTCAAAGTGTGCAACGGCGCTCCCGTGATTGACAGGATGTGCCGCACCTCGACCCCCCGCGCGACCAGCGCGTCGGCCACGAGCTGTCGGTGGCACTGCCACGGAACGGCTTCCGCGCACATGACGGCAGTGGGCGTGGCGCCCGCCAGAACGACCAGCTCATCAAGTCCCGCATGGAACGGGGGCGTTTCCATGTAGTCGGCATATCCCCGGAAGCCCTCGACCCTCCACGCCGTGTTGCGGGAGTCGGCGCGCGGTTTTCGCATGCCTCCGAGTGCCCTGAGGTGCCGGTACACGATGCCGGCCGACTCGAGCGACGCCGCAAGAGCATCCCCCGAGAAGTGCGGATGGCGGCGCGACCGTGGGATTGAACGAATGTCCACCAGCTGTCCGATACCGTGCGCCGCGAGGATCTCCAAGAAGCCAGCGAGCGGCCGCGTGGAATGACCAACGGTGTAGATCGTCACGAGCCGCCAGTTGCCGCGCTGATCGACCCCTGAAGCCGGTGCTGCCGTCCGCTCGACGTCGTCCAGACCGCGTCCCCTCCGACACCCACCCGCGTGAACAACGCGGCGAGCGATCGCGGAAGCACTTCGCCCAGACTTCCTCGGCCCATTCGACAGACACCGTTCGAGAGCGTCGCCGAAAGGTACAGTCGGTCTCGCGCCCGCGTGAGCGCGACGTACAGCAGGCGCTTGGTCTCCTCCCGCTCGCGGACCTGTGCGTCTTCGTCGCTCTCGGACTGGTAATCGGCGATCGCAATCGACGCGCCATTCGGGCCGTCCACACCGACGCGGATCGGCGGTCGCGTGGTCCCAGTTCCGCGACCCATATTGACCACAAAGACGATGGGAAACTCGAGTCCCTTCGCCGCATGAACCGTCATGAGGCTGACGGCATCGACGGCATCGATTGCCGCGTTCGACTCGTCGCCAACGGCCAGCCGATCGAGATGCTCGGCGATGCGCTCGAGCGTGGCATATCCTCGATTCTGGATGCGCCTGACCAGGCCGCCAAGCTTCTTGAGATTCTCGCGCGCCTGCAAGCGGCGCGGACCCCGCAGCTCGTAGGGGTAGGCCGTCTCTCGAAGCGCCTCTGCCAACAGCTCAGCTGGCGTGACGCGATCCACCCGCTTCAACCACCCGGCGACAGCCGCTCGCGCGCACGAAAGGACGCGTCGATCTTCGTCGCACAGTCTCTCGAACACCTCCGGAGGGTCCAGGGCGATGACCGCGCCGGCGAGCGCTGGTGACAGCCGTCTCACGCCGTCATCAGAAATCCGCACGAGCCGGGACCGCAGAAAGGCCGCAGCTCTCAAATCCGAAGTCGGCCTCGCCAGGAACCTGAGCAGCGCGACGGCATCCTGAATCTCCGGCGCATCGAAGAAGCCGAGTCCCTTGTAGACGCATGTCGATACGCCGCGGCGCTCCAGCGCCGACTCGAACTCGCGATGGCTCTCACGGGAGCGAAAGAGGATCCCGATGTCGGCCGGGGTGGCCAGACGCCGGACGCCGCTCCGTCGATCGCGGACCGTCGCCGATGAAAGCAGCCTGACGATTTCATCGGCGGCAAGGTCCGCCGTGGCACGGACCGTTCCCGCGACGATCAGACCAAGCGGTGATTCCGCGTCCGGCTGTTCCAGCTCCATCTCGGCTGGAAATCGATCGCGCTCGTCGTACCTGAACGCGTCGCGCCGCCCATCCGCCTTCTCCACTTCGTCGAAGACATCGTTCACGAACGCGAGCAGTTGCGGAACGGCACGAAAGCTGACCGTGATGGCGCGCCTGGGCTGGCTGTCGGGGCGCAGCGTCTGAACGAACGCCGCCGCGTCGTCGAGCACCGCCACGTCGGCGTCGCGAAAGCCGTAGATCGACTGCTTGCGATCTCCGACGACGAAGATCGACGGAGCAAGCGCGCCAGCGGCAACCCCCAAGCCCTCGCCCCAGCTTCGAATCAACAGGGAGACGAGCTCCCACTGCGCTCGGCTCGTGTCCTGGAACTCGTCTACGAGCACATGGTGATAGCGCGCCTCCAGACGGTACCGGCTGCGTGCGAACTCGTCCATCTGCTTCAAGAGATCGACGGCTCGCTCGAGCACGCCGGAGAAATCGAGCAACGCGTGTGCGTCGAGGGTCTGCCGGTAGGTCGTGAGCGCGACCGCGAAGATACGCCACACGCCGCGTGACATCACCACGTTGAGGTCGCGCCGAAAGGCGCGGAATACGTCGGCCAGCGCCGGTGCGAGCTCGGCGGCTGTCTGGCGATGTCGCTTCCAGGACGCCGCGGAGGCGCAGTCCTCGGCGCGATATCCCGTGCCGGCGAATCCGGCCTTTCGCGGCTCTCCCTGCTGGGTCAGAAAATAGCCGCGGAGGCAATCGATCAGGGCCCGCACCTCAGAGGGCCGCGGGGGAGCGTCAGGGCGACCGCACAGCTCACGGATGTCTTCGGCCAGCATCGCGTACGCTGGCTGTCGCAACGGCCCGTTCTTCAGGAACGCGTCAACGCCCCCCGGCAGATCTGCGAATAACCGCACCAGACGGTCGGTGGCGTCCTTACAGCAGCCTGACGCCGTCAGCTCACGCGGCCCCTGCTGCAGAAAGCGCCGAAGCACCGCTGGAGCCACCAGGCGGCGATCCAACAGCAGCGAGAGCCCCGCACGAAGCTTCTGTTCGCCCAGCTGAGCGAAGACCAGCGCCACGTCATCGTCCGACCCGGCTTGCGAGCGGCAGATGCGAAGAGCGCGATCGAGAGACTCTTCCGTCAGACGGGCGACTTCCGTGTCGTCAGCGAGGGAGAACCCGGGGTCGACATCGGCTTCGAGCGGAAACTCCCGAAGCAGCGACAGGCAAAAGGCATCGATGGTGGAGATGGCAATATCGCCCGACCGCTCGCAGAGGTCGCGCCACCGTGCCGCGTCGAGCTGCGACAAGCGGGACGCTTCCTTCAATCGCTCGACGATGCGACTGCGCATTTCGGCGGCCGCTTTCCTGGTGAACGTAATCGCGAGAATGTTGTCGGGGTCGACGCCGGCCAGGAGCAGGTTGACGTAGCGTTCAACCAGCACTCGGGTTTTGCCGGTTCCGGCGGACGCCTCGAGAACGACGTTCTGCGTCGGATCGACTGCCGCCTGGCGGGCGGAGGCGTCGATGCCGTCTGGCAACACCCGGACCGTGTCAGACGTCACCGACATAATCCTTGCGGCAGACCGCCGAATAGCTGCACGTCTCACAGCGATACACGTCGTCTGGAGCAGGTGGAAACCGTCCGGCGCCAATGGCGTCCACTGTATCCACGAGCCGCTCCTGCGCCTCGTCGAGCACCCGGCCTCGTTCGGCGTCCGCAGGGAACAGCGAGACCACGCGCCTCGGACCCTTGAACGCAAGATATGCTGCCTCGCCCAGGGTCCAGCGGCGCCCCCGGTAGCGATCGAGGGTCTGCTCGGCGCAGAGCGCGTAGATCGGAAGCTGCAGCGCCCGGGCCCTGTTGGGCGGCCATCCGAGCTTGTAGTCGATCAACCTGAAGGTCCCGTCGTCGAGCAGGTCGATGCGATCGGCCTTGCCTTTGATTGCCAGACGGCGAGAACCACCCGCGGTGGCAAACGTGAACTCCCCCGTCAGACGATGTTCGAGCAGACGTGCGACCACCGGCACTGGCCGTTCTGCCTCCATGCGCAGGACGGCTTCCCCAAGACCGGCCGCGGCCGGAGAGCCGAGGAGCCGCGTACGTTCCAGGGCCGCCTCAGTGCTGGACAGCCGCCACTGCCCGATCAGCGTCTCGACGACCTCGCGAAAGACAACCCGAGCTTTATCAATCGTGCTCGGCGTGATCGCCTGATGCCCGTTGCGCTGCCATCGATCGAAGAAAGCCTCGAACACTTCGTGCACGAACTGTCCCCGCCGGCGCGGATCCATCACCTCTTCATCGTCCGGCTCTTCCTCCAGCTGCATGACATGCTTGGCGAAGAACTTGAACGGGCAGTCCAGATACGTTTCGAGCGCGCTGATCGACCACGCCTTGCTCGGCAGCGGTCCCGTCTGTCCATGAAACATGGATGCGTCACCCGAGGATCGGCTCGAGCGCAGCGCGAGCCATTCGTTGCCGGTGTCCAGGACGTTTTCTCCGTCCGAATCGGTGACTCCGGGGAGCGGAGCGACGGCCATCGCAGTCAACCTGGCGGCGGGAATCTCGTCGACCAGGCGCGAGGGCTCGACGAGCGCGTCCTCGTCGAGGGTCACGGTGGATATCGCGACACGACGTCGCGGCGACTGGAGCAGCTCGATGAATCGAGCCACGGCCGCTCCACGGCGATCCTTCTCCGTTGGCCATCCGAGCGATGACAGCAGGAATGGCGGGAAAAAAATGTTCCGGATGGGCCGTTCGGGCCATTCACCTTCGACAAGACCGACGAGGGTCACGTCGTCGAACTGCCCGTAGCGCGCCGCCTCATCGTCAACCAGCTGGAGGCCAGCGCCTTGCGACTCGGCCACGAAGGTCTGCGCCTCGATCCAGAGCCGGGCGCTCGTGGCCATTTCGCCGATGCTCATCGGTACATCGTCGTGTCTTTCGTGAGCCGCGCCCAGGGCGACCAGCGCGTCACGGACGGCGGCGCGCTGGAGTCGCAGGCGCGGCGCCAGCGGATCGGCGTCGGTCAACACGACCTCGTGCGCATCGATGAAATCGATGAGGCGGCGAAACTGCGAGGAGGCGAGAGCGGCGGTCTGCATTGGAGCCAGAGCTTCGGCCGCGGCCCTTCCCGCATGAAGTGCCGCCCATCCGTCTCCAAGCTTCTCGTCGGAATCGACCGCCATCAACGCGTAGTATGTGCCCAGATACTGCATGCCGCTCAGCGCACGATCGAGCGCATCGATCGAGCGCATCGTGAGAGGCTGGCCGTCGTATCGGAACTCGAAATGAGGTGACTTGAGAAGGGCCACAAGCGTCGACCGCGTGAAGTCGGACTCGACGAACTCGAAGACGAGGTCGAGCGCGGCCGCGAACGGCTCGGCAGCCAGAGGAAGCGCATCGAACGCCTGATACGGGAGGCGAGCCGTGCCAAATACCTCGCGGGCCAGATACAGGTACGGCAACGGCCGTTTGAACACGACTGCCGTGTGGTCCAGCGACACGCCCGCAGCAACCTCTTCGGTCAATCTCCGGGCGACGGCAATCAGCTCCTCCTCGCGATCGCGATATACGAAGTAGCCTTTCTCCGGATCCGACGCGGGCGCGGCGAGCGCGGGTCTTGTCGCGCGCGGCAGACCGGCCTCGATTGAGTCGGCCTCGACCTCTTCGATTCCCGGCAGCCAGTCGTGAACGCGCTGATGGAAGCCCGACGCCAGCGAAGTCGTCGTGGCGACCACGTCGATCGCCTCCAAGCCGGGCAACCTGGTCAACAAGTCGAAGTCAGCAAGAAAGAGCCCGTGCGGATCCCCAATCCAGTCACCCAGAGTGACGACGATTTCGCGAATCGGCTCCGCCAGGCCGTTCGAGACCAGCTGCTCTCGAAGAAGATGCTCGTCGCATGCGCCCGACCGCGAGACGCGTCGCTCGTACGCTCGAAACGTCGCGGCCAGCCAGCGCGCCTGAGCGAGCATCCGCTCGGCTCCGCGGTCGTGTTCAGCATCGGTCAAGAGCGCTTCAACGACCAGCTCCTCGAACCGGCCGACGGTCCGCGCCTGCCGACGGAGCTGGTCGTAGAAACGAAGCACCTCGGCGACAAGACCGGGCCGCAGCCGCCACGCCGCGCCGGTCTCGACCGGGCTGGTGACGCTCACGGCGTCGCGCGCTGCTGACTGAATGAGGACGATTCGCTCGTACTGGTCCAGGCGCGCAGGGGGGGCTCCCATCCGCGCGTGGAGGCGGTCGTACAGCTCGTCCCGCGTCGAGAGCGGCGGTCCTTGACGTTCGCCGATGGCCCGCGCCAGCTGGCGCGCGGCACCCGCCGTCGGCACGAGGACCACGCGCGAGGCACGCCGTTCAGCGTTCCCCCCGACTGCCAGATTGACGATGACGTGCCGAAAGGTGTGCAGGTCGGGGACGCGAATGAGCCGCGTCCGTCGAGGCGTAATCACCGGAGTTGGGGAGGGCGCAACAGCGACTGCATTTCCTCTCTGGCGCGGACGCCGAGCATAAGGGCGCCTGCGGCCGCGGACGAGGCATCCCAGGCGCGTGAGATATCTCCCGCGAGCGTGGCTTCGTATCGGATGCGGGCGGCGCTGCCGGCCATCTGAACGGCGCTGACGAGCACTCCGTGGGCCGCCCGGAATTCGTCTGGAGGGGCAATCGACCTGGTCCGTTTCAGGATTTCCGCAACTGCACCCTGCAGCGCATCCAGGCTGGAAGGCGAGCTGCCGGCGAGCAGCTTGATCTCCTCGAGCGAGGACGTCAGCGACGCAAAGAGGCCGAGCGATCCCTCCATGGCTTGCCGGTACTTCCGGAAATCGGCCTGTCGCAACGCCCAGCGATCGCGCGCCAGACGAAGCCGGCGTGCTGCGTCGAGCTTGACCTCCACGGCGGCGACCAGGGCACTGACCGCGTCGGGGCGCCGCTCACCAAGCGTTCGATTGCTCGAATGCACGCGATCGACCAGTCGTGTCAGGTTCCGGACGTCGGCCGCACGCGCGTGTCGGTCGGCCAGCGACATGATCTGGGTCGTCAGCGACTGATACGCGCGATCGATGGCCCGCTCTTCGTCGAACCGTGCTCGTGTCGCCGCCCTCGTGGTCGTCACCCAGTCGGCCGGCAGCACCTCCTCGTCCCTCTCGAGGCCGACCAGCACCGTTTCGAGGAAGGCCGTCCGATCGGTCGCGATGTCGGTGACGTCAGCGGCCGCGAGAAGCTGTTCGATCGCCTCCTTGCGAGTCGGCAAGGGGGCGAGCGGCTCGACCGGAGTCGGCGGCTCGGCGAATGCGCTCAGGCTCAGCGCGAAGCTGCCTTCGCCGCTGGCTGCCCGCAGATCCGCTATGGCTTCGTCGAGGAGTGACAGCATCTGCCGGACTTCTGCGAGGCGATAGTGGTAGTGATCGTTGGGCCACGCGGCCAGCATCTTGCGCGCGTTCTGGGCGATCGCCAGGCGCCTGTCGACGTCGGAGGTATCCATCAGCCGATTGAGCGCCTCGGTCATCCGGGAGGAAAGCGCCGCGTAGTCGAGCTCGGCCTGCGTTTCGTAGTAGCGCGCAGCGCGGGTCGCCTCCGTGTAGCGGGCGGTGCGCTCCCAGTTCACCCGGGATGCCGGCAGATTCACGAGCTGCAGGGGCGGATTCGGCGCAGCCGCCGTCGGCATCGAGAACACGATGCGATCGCCGATGCGAGCCGGCTCGCCGTAACTGGCCAGAGCCGTCCCGTCGGTGAGAAACACTCGCGACAGCGTGACATCGTCGGCAGCTGGTGCCGAAAGGAGGCCCAGATGAAGCATGGCGGCTGCCAGCCAGCCCGTCAGCGTCGGCCTGCGCATGAAGTTTCAAGCGTAGTGTGCCGCGCAGGGATGGTCAAGATCGCAGAGGTCTGCAGCGCTGTGCAAATCCTGTGGACGAACGGTGAATTTCCTGTGGAAGAACCGACATGTGAAAAAGATTTTCGGGCACGATGCTTGGGAAAAGGGCGCCACGGGAGATTGTGCACGGGCCTTCGTCGGTCGCTTCGCTTGTTTGTGTCGGTGCGAAGCGTAAAATCTCGGCGACTCCCAGCAGCATTCCTCAGAACGAACACGTGAAGGCAGCCGTCCATCGCTTCGAAGAATCCATTGCGGGTCGCGCCTACCTGATCGAGGTGGCCCCGGTCGCCGACGACCGCTGGCGCGCCTACATCGTGCGAGTGCCCGGCGTCCCGACCGCCCTGATGCCGTTCTACGGCAGCACGCCAGCGGAAGCGGCGCGCCAGCTGAGCGACTGGTTGACCCGCGCTCACGCTCGGGCGGCGTCGCCGTCCTGACTCGCCGAGCTTCCGCGTGATATCGGGCTCAGGGCTTAGGGGCGCCGGCCCATGGGCTCGAGCGCTCGTGCCCGAGCTCTCGGGACGTGAGTCACTTGAGCACCGACCGCGCAGGGTGCGGATGCGCTACAATTTGAACGTCCATCTTTCCATCGCGTGGGCCAGTAGCGCAGTTGGGAGCGCGCATGAATGGCATTCATGAGGTCACCGGTTCGATCCCGGTCTGGTCCACCATCCTTCGCAGCTCATGAATGCAGGCGAAGGATGCCGCGCCGTAGCGGCGCGCAGCGACGCGAAGGCGGGCCTGATCCTGTCTGCGAACGAGCTGCGGCTCGGTAAACCCTGCTGTGAAGCGAGCTTGGGCTCTTCAACTCGACGTCCCCGCCACGGGGCGAGAACGCCGCAGAAACAACCGACGCGCTAGCTCCGATCCCTGGCAGAAATTGCCACCGCCCGCACCTCGCGGCAAGAATCTCTTCACTTTGAATGGCCCTGGTCTAGGCATCTCGATTGCCAGTGCGCGGCCATGGCCCGAGACAAGCGCTTCGTCTACGTACTCAGGAACGCAGATCCCGAGCCACACTTCTCCGTCGGCCTCACGTCCGATGTGAATGGGAGGCTAGCCGACCACAACCCTGGCGCTGCCCCCACACGGTCTCCCGACGACCGTGGCAGATTCACGTGGTCATCGAGTTCTCGGATGAGCAGCGTGCCATCCACTTCGAGCGCTACCTGAAATCCGGCTCGGGCCGCGCCTTCGCCAAGCGGCACTTCGAACCGTAAAGCGCCACGCCCCTTTGACCAACTGCCGGTGAGGCCGCGACCATAGGAGTCGCAGCGCACGAAGGCGCGGAGCGGGAAGTCCGGGTGCGCCCGCTGCTTCGGCGTGGTGCTCGGAAGTCGCCCGGACAAGACCGCTTGCACGCGGTAGAACAGGTCCTCGGAGATCAACGGCTCGAAATCGCCACGCTTTCCACGAACGCCGTACTCCGGGACGTCCACGATTCCGGCGTACAGCTGATTTCGCAGCAGCATGCCGACGCTCTGCGACGTGAGCGGCCGGCCGCGCCGGTTGGTCAAGCCCGACGCTCTCGCTTGCTTGAGCAGTTGTTCCTTCGTGTAGCGTCCGGTCGCGTACTCCTCGAACGCCCGTCGCACGAGCGGCGCCCGCTCGGGGTCGGCCATCAGGCTCTTGCCCATCGCGCGCGGGGCGTTCAAGTACCCGATCGGCGCCAGGAACACCCAGCGGCCAAGCTCCAGTGCGGCCTTCATGCCAGCCCGCGTCCGGTCCGAGCGACAGTCGTTGTCGAACTGCGCGAACGCGGCCAGCACGCCTTCCATGAGCTTGCCGGTGGACGTGTCGTCGATCGGCTCGGTCGCGGAGCGAAGAGAGATCCCCAGCGATTGCAGATGTGACCGGAGCGCGAAGTGGTCGTACTTGTCCCGCGCGAAACGCGTCAGGTTGAACACAACCACGAAGTGCACACGGCCCTTGTTCAGCCGGCAGAACGTGAGCAGTTTCTGAAGCTGGCTGCGATCTGTGGACTTGGCGCTCTCGCCTTCTTCGTGAAACCGTTCGATGACTTCGTATCCCTGGCGGCGGCAGTACTCCTCGCAGGCGCGAAGCTGGGTCGGCAGGCTGAGATTCTCGGTTTGCTCCTTCGTGCTGACGCGAACGTAGATCACCGCGCCGACCATGGTTGGCAGCGTAGATCCATTCGCCTCGTCGGGCAAGCTGCGTTTGCGAGGCACAGTTTCTACTCGGAAGCGCGGCGCTGCGCCTGATACATCTCGACCACGATGCACGCCATCGTCTCTGCGTGTCGGCGGATGTCCTCGATGTCCTGATCGGTCATCGATTCCGCGTCCTCGCCGAGCAGTTCCCGACAGCGCGCGATCGAAATCGGTTCCGGCCTCGGATCCGCATGTTCGACGAACTCCATGGGCACCCCTGCGAGCTCGATGCATACGTTCGTGATGCGTTGGAGTGCGCTCGAAGCGCGCCGACTTTGTGCCGGCGCGCCGAGACGATGAGCGTGGATGTGGCGTGACGCCGACAGCGAAGCGCTGACTTGAAGTCGAACGCGCTGATCGCGCGAGATGTGCGCGATCAATCGACTGGTTGTTGCAGGGGCTGAGAGCTTTGCTCTGAGAGCGTTGGCTACAGCGCTCCGCGTCTGCCGGGACTGCGGAGGGGTGCGCGATGCACCGACGAGATCTTCACGATACGACCGCCGGTGCGCCGCGTCAACGCAGAAATGAGGACGAGGCTTCGTCGGGCCATCACGCAAGTGCGACCTTCGAGCTGCGCGGAGGCGGCGTCAAGGCCGGAGCCCGCAAGGTCGAGCGCAGCGAGAGCCTTGACGCCGCCGAGCACAGCTCGATCCTGATCGTGGTGATGGCCGACTTCTGGCGAGAATGAACGTTGAGAAGTACGTTGAAAAGCACAGCGCGTTTCGCAAGGGATCTGCGACGCGTTCGCGCGTGACAACACGCGTGCATTCGGCGCGCAGATCACAGCGAGAACCCGCGAGCATTCCGGCGCGGACATCGGGGCGTGAGCAACCCTCCGGGCCGGGGCCGGGGTCGACACCCTGTCCAAACCGGGGGGTTGCTCACGCCCCCAATGACAGTGCGGGCTGCGAGCGCCGAGCAGCAAACGGCACAACGCACCGTCCGCCGAAGGGTCCTCGTGTTCGGCGGACGGTGCTGGCGCCATAACGGATCCGACTGCGTGGACGTCTTTGTGTCCGGCAGCGGCTGTCTTCGGATCAGTGGTCCAGGTGGCATCGGTCTCCACGCCAACCACCGCATTTTGTCGCGGCTCCGCTCGCGGCGTCAGCCATTCCGATTCAGATGCTGGGACCACTGTGAAAAGACAGCCGCACAGTTCATCAAGTTCTTGCTCAGATCACGGACCGGGTTCTTCGCCGCTTCCAGCGGACCGACCGCCGCTGACACGGGGCGCCAACACTCTTTCAGCGTGGCGTGAGCGACCACGTCCGTGGCCGCAGGCTTGGCAGGCCAAGCGGCCATTTCGCGTGGTCGCTCACGCCACGGGATTGCCGTTGGCGACCGCTCAGGCAGTGGCGTCACGAGGCGGACGGCACAGAGCGCCGCCCGACGACGACGGCCTCAAGCTGCACGACGACCTGCGGTTGTCCCGCGGGCTCGCCGCGCGCCAGTCATGTTCGTCGACCACAACGGATCCTCAACGCAGACCAATCCAGGGGGAACACCTCGCGCGGAGGGGGTGTTCCCCCACCGTGTTCCCCTCTTGAAGCGCTGATTGAGCAGCGGTCGGTCAAGATGTGCCTGCCGTAACGAACGAGATCTGACGGCACCTCTGACGCGTGACCGGGTGCTACGATCGGCCCGTCCAGAGGCTCGATGCCGACCTTCCCGGAGTGGTGGAGTTGGGATCTTTCGTTCACTGGCCACGCCGAACTGCGCATGGAGCAACGAGGCGTGACCGAGGTGGAGGTCCGCGCTATGCTGGAGAGAGCCACGGGTTCGACGCCAGCGTCGTGGAGGGCAGATTCATGATCCACACCCAACGCGAGCAGAGCCCCTGGGTCGTGATCGTCGAGCCAGACGCCGAAGCCAGGTTGCTCGTCGTCGTGACCGTTTACGAGGTGTCCCAATGACGGAGCGCTCGCTGCAGGTAACCTATCGGAAGGGCAGGACATTTGCGGCTTACCTGCACCTCCCGCATCCAACGGGGGAGAAGAGCGCGAGGACCGTGGCATCGCCTGACGGGCTGCTCATCGTCGATTACGCCGCGTCGGGCCGGCCGTTGGGCGTCGAGATCACCGCGCCGCAAGCGGTTCCTCTCGATCGCCTCAACCGGCTCCTCGCGGAGATTGGTGAGCCGCCACTCGCGGAGCAGGATTACAGGCCCGCGCGGGCCGCATAGGCCGAAAGCGCTCCGCGCGATCATCGAGCCTTGCACACCCTGACCAGGCCGACCGTCTTCGCCCTGGTTCATTGCAGATTTCGCGCCTTCAGGCCGTGAACGCGTCCATCGTTCGGGCCACTGATGGTCTTTCCGTTTCGACGGCCGCAGTCGCAATCCTGTCGATCACAGTTTCACCGTAGTCGCGAAGATCGGGACGACGATGCTGCCTTGGTAGTCCGGCCCGGTTGCGCCGCCACGAAGAACGCGCGACGGTAGGCGGTCGGCGTCGTCTTGAGCATCCGTCGAAAGTGTTCGCGCAGCGTTGCTGCTGTCTGCAAGCCCGCCGACTCCGCGATCCAGTCGATCGGCCGGTCGCTCTTTTCGAGCAGTTGCTGCGCGCTCAGAATCCGCTGGTGCATCAGCCAGCGATGCGGTGTGGTGCCTGTCTCCTGCTTGAATCGTCGCGCGAACGTCCGCGCCGACATGTTCGCTCGATCCGCGAGGTCGTCGACGGTCAGCGTGCGATCGAGGTGCGCCTGGGCCCATTCGAGGAGGCGTGCGAGCCCCGGCGATCCTTCGGACACAATGGGCCGAACCGCGAATTGCGCCTGGCCTCCTTCGCGAACCGGTGGGACCACGAGCCGGCGTGCCACTTGATTCGCGATCTCCGCTCCGAAGTCTCGGCGGACGAGATGCAGGCAGAGATCAATTCCCGCAGCGCTGCCTGCCGACGTGAGGATGGCACCTTCGTCGATGTAAAGGACGTCCGGCTCTACCCAGATCTTCGGGTAGCGTGACCGCAGCGTCTCGACATAGCGCCAGTGCGTCGTCGCCTGCCGACCGTCGAGCAGGCCTGTGGCGGCAAGCACGAATACGCCCGAGCAGATCGACACGAGCCGTGCACCGCGCGCGTGGGCCCGACGCAGCGCCGCGATAAGGGGTGCGGGCGGCGTATCGTGGACACGCCATCCTGGGATGATGATCGTGCCGGCGCGAGCCAGTTCCGCAAGACCGCTGCGCGTCTGCAGGAACAATCCGCCGGTGGCTCGAAGCGGACCGCGTTCGTGCGAGCAGACGCGGAACCGATACCAGCTTTCTCCCATTTCTGGACGCGGCAGCCCGAACACTTCGGTGACGATGCCGAGCTCAAAGAGTGCCGAGGCCGTCGTATGCCAGTGCCGCGACGTTGCGGCGATCGATTGTCGACATGGCAGGATTCTAGCGAATATTGTCATTTCTGCCGCTCGATCGGCCGGGCGGCGACCGCCATACTGTCGGGCATGTCACGAGTCACCGAACTACCCGCCGCCGATCCCACCGCCGCGCGCACACACTTCGAGGGCTTGCTGGCGCCTACGAGACCGACTGCTGGGATGTCCACGCCCTCGCTCGGCGACGCGCAAGGCTTCGTTTTGCTCGACGTGCGTGCGCCACAGTCGTTCGAGCAGGGGCACGTGCCGGGTGCCGTCAGTCTGCCGCATGGAAAGATCAACGAGCAGAACCTGACCGCGTACCCCGCCGACACGCTCTTCGTCGTCTACTGCAACGGACCGCACTGTAACGGCGCCGATCGCGCTGCCGCACGCCTGGCGCGCCTTGGCCGGCCGGTCAAGAAGATGATTGGCGGCGTCGAGGGGTGGAAGGACGAAGGCTTCCGTCTCGTGACGGCGGACCCGAACCCGATGACGCGCGGGCGCACCAGGCAAACCGCAGGACGCGTGTCGCTATTCAGATGCATGTTTGGTGAACGCCTGGCAGCGCATCTCCAGCGATTCCAAGGGAGACGCGATGA
Source organism: Vicinamibacterales bacterium (assembly GCA_035537875.1). GTDB lineage: Bacteria > Acidobacteriota > Vicinamibacteria > Vicinamibacterales > CAVVIG01 > DATLLJ01. The sequence goes on from DATLLJ010000103.1 coordinate 30,677, forward strand.
CGATTGAACGACTGCTGGCCTTCGGCGATGCCTGGAACCGCGGCGACGTCGACAACATCATGAGCTACTTCGCTGTGGAGTGCACATATCACGCGTCGGTCGGACCTGAACCTGGACGGACGTAGGAGGGGCGGGAGGCGGTGCGACAGGGTGTGATCGACATGCTGTCGTATGACCGAGGCGGGAGGTCCAAGGCCGGTGCAGCGTTCGTCGCCGATGAGCGCGGCGTTGCCGAATGGTCCTACGAGTTCACAGCAGCCGACGGCACGGTGACGGCGATTCGCGGCTGCGATGTCTTTGAATTCGAAGGCGATCTGATTCGTCGAAAGGACGCCTTTCGAAAGGTGTACGCCTGACCGCGGACATCACACGGCAGAGGCATGATGGACTGAATTTGCCTTGCGGCTGAGCATGGCTGGCAGTTGGGGATTCGAAGTCAGGCTGCTTGTCTTAAGCGATCGATCTGGTCCAGCCAGCTGTTGACTCGGTTCCAACTGGCGCTGTTCTGGTCCACCATCCTTCGCTCGCCTGCGGCGAGCTTCGGCTCGGTAAACCAGGCGAGTTATTGACAGACGAAGCATGCCGCGCCGGAGCGGCTGCGCGAGGCCGCGAAGGCGGGCCCGCGAATCCGCGCCTCTGTTCACGAGGCCAGGCCGGCCACTTGGCAGACAGTGCTGCGCGGGCCGCGTCGATCGCTCGCAGAAGCTACCACGCTCCCCCAGCGTCTCGACGGATCCGGGTCAGTTTCGATTCAGCCAGCCGGCATTCGGTGTGTGCCGTTAAAGGGGCATGGCGCATGAAGAGCGATTCCTGTACGTGCTCAGAAACGCGAATCCACATCCGCACGTCGTCATCCAGTTCCCGGATGAAAAGCGTGCCATCCGCTTCGAAAGCTACCTGAAGTCCGGCTCGGGCCGAGCCTTTGCGAAACGTCACTTCGAACCGAGACACAGCGCGGCCCTTCGAGCTGCCCGTCAGACCGCGTCCGCAGGATTCGCAGCGAACGAAGCCGCCCAGCGGAAAATCGGGATGCGCGCGCTTGCCGCGCACGCCGGGCACGTCCACGATGCCGGCGTACAGCTGATTGCGCAGCAGCATGCCGATCGCCGGTTGGCGCTATGCTTAGCACGCTGGGGGATCTGATGCACGCGCAAGGGGCGCTCGATTCGTCGAACCGTCGTGTACGGATTCGCAATGCCGTCGCCTGCGCCGTGCTTGCGATTCCGCTCATGGCCGTCAGACCAGCAGGCGCGCCGCTGGATATGCGGCTGCACATCGACGCGTCGCTCCGTACCAACGCCGTCTACCACCTTGCTTGCCTCGGCGGCTCCATTTCCTGCTCGCGCGATATCTTCGAGCGGTTCTGGAAAGACCGTCTGCACGAATCGGTCGACGACCGTCAGACCGTGGCCGCGTGGCAGCGGCTCCTCGCGAGCGCAGTCGAGCGCGCGCCAGAAATGAAGCCCTCGCCACTTCTGATCAATGCGGTCCCGATGCACCCGGACGGTCTGACGCGACGTCAGGTGATTGCCGGTCTCATCGAAACGCGGTCGGCTCCCGCCCTCCAGCGCCGTGCGCCCGGGTTGAGCCGCGCTGACGCAAGCGAATTGATCGGACTCGTCGACCGCGTCGAGCGGCGCCTCCGTCCGTGGTGGCGGGCCGAGGGCGAACGAGCGGCCAAGGCGCGGATCCGAGGCGTGACTGAAACGGCGCGGCGGAACCACATGATGCAGGCACTGGGACGGATGGCTCAGTTCCTGGAATCCGTACCGCCAAGTCGTGATGCCTACGTTCACGCCATCGCGCCGCCGGAACCGGAGTCGAAAGATTACAATGCGACCGCCATTCTGAATCACCTGCCGATTGAAGCGGTCACTGCCGCAAACGATCCGAACGAGATTGTCGAAGGTGCCGTACACGAGATCGCGCACTATCTCTACGACTACATCCCTCCAGACAAGCACCTCGCGCTTGTGAACGAGTTCATCGCGTCTGGCGCTCCGTCGGTCGCCGGGATCTACTCGTACCTCCACGAAGCGATGGCGATTTCGGCGCAGGAACTCTACGGTGACGCGCTCGAAAACGGCGGGTCTGACCGTGACGACGATGGCGACACCGGATACAAGCATCCGTATATCCCGGTGCTCGCCAGTGCGGCCGCGCCACTCGTGAAGGCCGCCGTGGCACGGAACGAACACCTGGTCGGCGGGTTCTCGCGGTCGTACATTGCCGGCGCCCTGTCCAAGCTCGGAGGCCGCCGCAACGAGTTGCCTTTTGTCTTTGCACAGGCGGTATTGGTGACGACGAGTGGAAACCGCGAATTCGCGGACGCATTCCAACGCACGCTGTTTCCAGTCGGCACCGTGCGGTTCACTGATCTGGCGAAGGCCGAGGCGTTTCCCGACGCGAACCTTTTGCAGTTTTCCGCTTACGCCGAGCTCGGCGTCATCCCGGAGCCACAGCTCGTCCAGCTTCGCGACACTCACCGCGGCTTCGCCTTCGCGTCGCAGCGCGGGCGCGGCGGCTATCACCTGATAGTGGCTGGCCGATCCGACGAAGACATTCTTGCCGTCATCGAGAAGCTTGGCGACGTTGACGCCCTTGTCGGACCGGGGCTGATTGTCAGCGTGGACTAGCTCGGAGCTCCGAGGCCTCCAGCGAGCGCTGACAGTGTAGGGCTGCAGCCGGCTCGCCCTCGTCCCTCACGTTTCCCCGGGCCAATCGATGCCAACAGGGATCAGCCCCGACCTGGTCGTGGTGAGGTTTGGGACGGGCGCTGATCCGCGAGACCGTCCTGATGCCGTCCTATCGTGACTATGCGGCACGCTGCAGTCCATCGACGATCTCCAGCCAGTTCGCCAATAGGTTCCAACTGGCGATCCCCGTCGTCGGGGCGCGCCGCGACGCCTTCGGCAGCGCGAGCGGGCCGACTCCCGTCTGGTCCACCATCCTTTGTTTGTGAAATCCCGGGACAGGGTTGAGCGGGGTCTCAGGACTCCGCAATCTGAGCACGGCAGCGGCGTCCAGCACCGTCCCAACCGGTGGCGGGTTCGTTAGCGCCCTGCGCGATGCCACCATTCTGGCGGACGGCGACTGGTCCTAGAATTGGCGTTCAATCAATGGAGGATCGGATGGCGAAGGTCACAGGAATCGGCGGTGTATTTTTCAAATCCACCAACGATCACAAGAAGCTCGCGGAGTGGTACAGCCAAAACTTGGGAATTCAGCTCGAGCCCTGGGGCGGCGCGATCCTCAAATGGACCGACGACAAGGCCGAGGACCAGGGCCTCACCGTGTGGCATGTCGCGGAGAAGACCACCGAATGGTTCAGCCCCAGCCCCACCAGCTTCATGATCAACTACCGAATCGACAACATGTCCGAAATGGTGGCGGATCTGAAGCGAAACGGCGTCGAAATCTGGAAGGGCCCTGAATCCCACGAGAACGGAAAATTCGCATGGATCCTCGATCCCGACGGAAACAAAGTCGAACTTTGGGAGCCCATGCCGTGGGACGAAAAAAACAAAACGAAGTGACTAGCGGCGCGCCCGGCTTTACCGCCGCCCGCCTCCGTTCGCCGAGGCTTCCCGATTTCTGCGGAAAGATGATACCCACAGTGACACTCGCTGCGAGCCGCGCCGACGCGATCGCGTTCGACGAGCGGATAATTTCGCATGGTCGCCGGACGGCACGACTCGCGGGGCCTGATTCCTCCGTCGATCGAGTCTCAGCTCCACACGCTCAACCCCTCGTACGAATCAGAAACAGCGAACGCTCTTGGTCCGATCGTCGGTAGAAACTGCCACCTCCAGCAGCCTCGTCGCAAGCGGCCCCTACTGTCGTCCAGACTCGGAGCCAGTCCGACGGGGTTTCCGAAGGAGGCGGCCCGGGATCTTCCCCGGGTCGCCCCCGCCGTCTGACGCACATCCCTTCCAGGCTAGGCGCCGGTCGACGCCTCGGTCATGTTCGCGATCACCTGGTCGAGGCTGAAACTCGCCGCCTTCTGCCGCGGCGGGAAATCCTTGAAGGTCGCCAGGAACTCGCCGACGTAGGCCTGCGCGGGCACGAGCAGGTAGATGTGACGAAACATCCAGTCGTAGAAGGTGTTCGATGTAATCTGCGCGTGCTCGTACGGATCCATCCGCAGATTGAAAATGTACGGCGTCCGCAGCGCCACGAAGGGTTCCTGCCAGATCTTGAGCGTCCCCTGGACCCGCTGCTCCAGAAACAGCATCTTCCAGTTGTCGTAGCGGAGGGCCGCGACGTCGCCGTCGTCGGTGAAATAGATGAAAGCTTGACGCGGGCTGTTGGGCTCCTTACCGGTGAGGTACGGGAGCAGGTTGTAGCCGTCGAGGTGGACCTTGAACGTCTTGTTTCCGATCGTGTGGCCCGCCTTCAGCTTCGCGGCGATGTCGGGCTCGCCGGCCACCGCTAGAATCGTGGGGAACCAGTCCTGGTGACTCACGATCTCGTTCGATTCGGATCCGGCGGCTATCCTGCCTGGGAAGCGCACCAGGCAGGGCACGCGATACGCGCCCTCCCAGCTCGAGTTCTTCTCGTTCCGGAATGGGGTGTTGCCAGCGTCCGGCCAGGTATTCATGTGCGGCCCGTTGTCGGTGCTGTACTGCACGAACGTGTTGTCGGCGATGCCGAGCTTGTCGAGGAAGTCGAGCATCTCGCCGATGTGCTTGTCGTGGTCGATCATCACGTCGTGGTACTCGGATTGCCAGCGGCCGGATTGGCCACGGCTCTCCGGTTTCACATGGGTCCACGCGTGCATGTGCGACGTGTTGAACCACACGAAGAATGGCTCGCCGGCGTCGTGGGCAGCCTGGATGAACTTCTTGGCCGCCGCGAGGAATTCTTCGTCACAGGTCTCCATGCGCTTCCTGGTCAGAGGACCGGTGTTCTCGATCTTCTGGCCACCCTTGCCGTCCGCCCAGCAGTGCAACACGCCGCGCGGCCCGAACTTCTTCCTGAACTGGGGGAAGTCCTTCGCGTTCGGATAGTCCACTTCCTCCGGTTCCTCCTCGGCGTTCAGGTGATACAGGTTGCCGAAGAACTCGTCGAAGCCGTGCATCGTCGGCAGGTGCTCGTCGCGATCACCGAGGTGGTTCTTGCCGAACTGGCCGGTGCGATAGCCGAGCGGTTGAGCGCCTCGGCGATGGTGATGTCCTCGGCCTTGAGGCCCAGCTCCGCGCCGGGAAGGCCCACCTTCGTAAGACCGGTGCGGAGACCGCACTGTCCAGTGATGAACGACGCGCGGCCGGCGGTGCAGCTTTGCTCCGCGTACGAGTCGGTGAAAATCATGCCTTCTTTGGCGATGCGGTCGATATTGGGCGTCCTGTAGCCCATCAAGCCCCTGGTGTAGCAGCTGAGATTTGACTGACCGATGTCGTCTCCCCACATAACCAACACGTTCGGTTTCTTCGTCGCCATTCGATTGCTCCCCTTTCGTTTCCGTTGAGGTGGATGGTCCATGCGGCGGAGCCCCACGCGTGCGAGCACGATGCTAGGCTCCCTGCTCCAGGTACTCCATTGGACCAAGGTCCTATGTGAGCACCTGGCAGCCGCGAGCCTGAGCCCGCTGATGACGCTCGGCGGTCTGGCGGACGCGCAGACGTGCACACCCGCCAGCGCTCGGGAATTCTCCCGTCACCGTCAGTCGCGGCGGTACCCCGTCATCTCGACCCGCACCGTCCAGAACTGCGCGCTCACATCAACCACCAGCGGTACGCGACGCTCGTCGGCGCTGAGCCAGGCCGTCATGCGTAGTGGATCGCGATCGATCCGTTCACTCACCGTCGGCTGCACTTTCCAGGCTTCCCATGTGCGCCCGTCCAGCATGATCGACTCACGCGGCCCCACGCTGACATCGAGTCGCAGCGGGCGGCCGTTGTCGCTGATCGGAATGCGGTACCGCGCGCCTTCCGTCAGCGGCAGCGTGCGCAGATAGAAGAACGCGCTGATCGGGTCGCGCGCCCCAATACCGACAGGGAGCACGATCGACGTCCCGCCGCTCACAATCCGCACCTCGTGACGCTCGGGGTCGAACGTCAGCTGGCGCTCGATACCTCGCGTGCCCTCGTCGATGGCTTCGGTGTACTCCAGCGGCAGCAGGCCGCCAGTCGTGGCCGATTCGAGCCTGACGATCGCCTCGTAGAAGCGCGACATCCACGGGGCCGTCGATGCGTCCACACGAAACGTATAGACTGCACCCGCCTTCGGCGGCACCACCGAGATCGTAGCCTGCCCAGCCGCCACATCGACCGGCCCGCTCGTCCACCGCAGGCGGTAGGTCGCCGCCTCGCCGGCGGTGAACGGAATGGGGCCGGGATCGGGAGGAGGCACCTCCCCCGTCGCCCGCGCGCTCGCGTCGATCTCGGGCGACCAGTGCAACTGGTACACCCGCTGCTGGTCGAATCGGGCCCGCTCGACCAGCACCTCGCCGAACGCCGGCTCCACCGCCAGCGCCTCGTCGCTGACGACGTACTCGACCCCGATGTTGTGCATCGCCAGCAGGGCATCCGCGGCGGGCAGACGGTTTGCCGTCCCCACCATCGCCTCGAAGAACGGCGGCATGATGCCGCTGTAGCCGTTGACGACCGGACGGCGATGCTCGAGCGACTGCAGCATGCACGGCGTGTTGGCAAGCCACACGCGCATGGGCACGCACAAGACAGCCCCGGATCCGGACTGGTCGCGGAGCCACCCGCCGACGCTGGTGCGCAAAGACGGAGGAGACGGGTAGGCAATGGCGCCGTTGCTGTACTCGACCGCGATCGCGAGCAGCGCGGCGACGACGAGGCCGCGCGCCAGTCGTGGTTGCCGCGCTTCCAGCGAACGAATGGCGAGGGCCGCCAGGACCGCGATACCGAGGAGGGCGAGGACGCTGAAACGGGGCACGGCGCGAATGGCCGCCATGCCGAAGAGTCCGCGGTACAGCAACGAGTAAAGCGGCGTCGGGCCTTCGGGTCCCATCGACAGGATGACACCCGCCACTGTGACGACAGCGAACACCACGGCGACTCTCCGGCTCTCCTTCCCGGCGAGTACACACCCGAGCAGGGCCAACAGCAGCGCACAGAACCCGGGGAAGAGTTCCTGTTCAACGCCTTCGCTGTACTGCAGCCACGCGCCAGGTCCTGGCCGCAAGACGCCTGTGCGGCCGTACAGCAGGTTCGTCGCCGGCGCCTGCAGGTAGTTGGCGAGCATGGCTCCACCCATCGCGGCATCGCCGATCGTGCGGCCGGCGCCGGTCTCGCGGTGCACCAGCAGGTAGGGCAGGGCCCACGGCAGGGCCACCAGCACCGCGACCAGGGCGGCAGTGGCGGCGCGCCGCAGGAGTCGCCAGACACGCACGCGGTCGGTAAGCAGGACGAGTGCGACCGTCGCGAACGCGATCCCGATGCCACCGATGATTCCGTAGTACATCGAGCTGACGGCCTGGAGCCCCAGCACGACTCCAAGCATCACCGTGTCGGTGCGCCGCTCGCGCTGGAAGAGGCGATGCAGCCACAAGAACGACAGCGGCATGAAGTACAGCGCCTGGAGCTGGACGTGCGCGAGATGCGCGAAATGGTAGGGGGCGAATCCGAAGATCAACCCCGAAATGTACGCCGCACGGTCGCTGCCGGTCAGTTCCCGCGCCAACATGTGCATCGCCAGGGCCGCTGCCACGAGCGAACCGACGAACAGCACGTTATAGCAGAGGACCAGATCGCCGGTGATGACGTAGACGGGCCAGAGCGCCACAGCCTGCGGCAGCAGGTTGTCGGAGTAGGCGAGCGTACGCGGGGCGGGGAAGAAGATGTTCGCGTCGAACACGCGCCCGGTGAACAGCCAGGACGGGTGTTCTGAGATGACCTGGAGGTCCCACCCGAGTGCCCACAGGTTCAGGGAGGCGTCGCCGGCCGCGCCCGCGGCGCCGAGCAGCGTGCGCGAATGCAGCACGAGCGGCCAGGTGAACAGGCACGCCGCGACACAGTACACCGCCGCGGCGAGCAGCGTTCTTCGGTTCATCGTCGAATCAGGTGTCAGCAGCTACGCGAGCACAGCCGCGTCGATTGTCCGCCAGGTTCTTCATAAGAGTACAGTATCGCTGCCGGCCGACTCCGGCGGTCTACAATGACATGGCGCGCGCGTCAGATCGCGCGACGCGCCGGAGGCCGATGACGGAACCGCGCGATGTTCGACACCTGCTCGAGATGGCAGACCGCGCCGCCATCGATGGCGATTTCTCCTCTGCAGACCAGCTGCTGAGGGACGCCGCTCGGATTCAGGAAGCCGAACTGGGTCCGCTTCACCCGGATCTGGCGAGCACGTTGACCAACCTCGCCATCGTCGCCGAGAAGACAGGGCGGCTGGGCGATGCCGAGACATTCTATCGACGGGCGGCGGCAGTTGCGTCCGCGTCGCTTCCTGCGGACGATCCGGTGGTCGCGGAGAGCCGACTGAACCTCGAAGACTTCTGCCGTGAGCGCGGCTTGCCGATCGGACCCGCCGCGATCATGACTCCCCCGGCGCAGGACACGGTGCGACGTCTGGATGGCCCCGTTCCCGAAGTCGCAGCAGGTCCGGCCGCGACGGTTGCTGCTGTGCAGGCTGCTTCTCAGCCGCTGACTGCTCCCCGCCGTTCATCGCGCCCGCTCGTGTGGGCGGCAACGGGCGCGATCGTCCTGATAACGGTCGCCTTCCTCGTAAGGGGGCCGTGGTCGTCGGACGAGGAGCCGCCGACGGGAGACACGGCAGCGTCGGCCACGGAGCCTGCGCCACCGTCTCCGGCCATCCCCGCTCCGATCGAACAATCGCCACCACCGATCGTCGCGTCTGGCGACGATCGAAAGGTCGTCTCCGACAAGCCCGCTTCTTCAGCGCCCACATCGGGCGGTGTCAGCCTGACCGCTGCCCAGCTGTGCAAGACCTTTTCTACGAGCGGCGCCACGTGGCGATGCGATCCGCCGGGCGACACGGTGGCTCCTGGGTCGATCGTCTTCTATACGCGGGTCAGATCCTCGCGCGATGCCGCGGTCGTGCATCGCTGGTATCGCGAAGACATGCTGCAGCAGGCCGTGAAGCTGCCGATCCGTGCCAACCCCTCGGAGGGTTATCGCACCTACAGCCGGCAGAGGGTTGACGGAGTCGGAAGCTGGCGAGTAGAAGTACGGAGCGCGGACGGTGACCTGTTGCACGAGCAACGTTTCGCGGTTCGCTGAACGGCACTTGGCGCGCCATGCGCAAGGAATCCAGCTCACGAACCCTGGAGGCAGATTGTTCAGCGCGCGAGCATCCAGACTCCAACGCCCATCAGGAGCACGCCGCTGACCCGCGCGCCGTACAGGCCAAACGGCGCCAGTCTCTCGAACGCGACGAAGGCCGTCAACGCCGCGATGACCGTCAAGTTCATCACGCCCCCGGCAAACAACAGCAACATCATGGCCCAGCAGCAGCCCACGCAATAGACGCCGTGCTCGAGGCCGATAGTGAACGCACCAGACGCCCCCGCGCGCCAGCGGCTCGTCAAAAATCCCAGGGGCGACTGGCACGCGCGCAGGCAGGCCTGTTTGACCGGCGTCAGCTGATACACACCGGCGATGAACAAGAGTGTCGCTGCAACCGGTGAACTGATGATCGCCATCATCGGGGAGATCAGCAGAAGCGACGCCAGCACACGCTGAAGCGCGGTGGCCCCAAGGCTGAACGCCATCCACACAAGCAGATAGCCCGCCACCAGCGCCCAAGTCTGGCGTCCTGCCGTTCCTTGCGATCGTGCGGCGACACCGTACAAGACGACAAGAGGTGTGGCTGAGGGAAGCATCATCGCCGTCATCATGACGGCCCACATCGCCCAGAGCAGCAACAGATGCTGTACGTCCCAGACGGCCGACATCATCCAGGCGCTCGCGCCGCTCATCGATCCGTACATGTCGTTGGCCATCACGACGATCCACAGCCAGGACACCATGGGTACCAAGACCAGCCACATCACCGTGGGCGCGCGATCGACTTGCAGCGCAGATTCGAGGATCGCGAGCGGATCGCCCATGCTGCTCTGGCCTTGGGCCTGCGCGCGATTTCGTATGCTCATCAAGACCCTCGATTGTAGCCCCAGGGCCGTGCCTGACCTGACTTCCAGTGCACCGCTTGAAAAACGGCCTTCAGAAACTCACGATGTATAAACGACAGCGGGCAGTGATCCGAACGATCCCGCAGCCGAAAGAAGAATCGTCGTGCCCGAAATCTGGGCTGTTGAGCTTATCAAACAGCAGAGCTGAACGGTCGTTTCTGCACAGTCCTTCGGCTTTGTTGCCTGGCTCCATCGCCACACCATCGACTTCAATCCACGCCTTGATAGCGGCGCGCGAACTGCTGGAGGCTTTGCCGCCATTGACGATGGCATTCGTCAAGTTGTAGGTCCACAGCGCGGCTTCCATCGAGAGGGTCGCAGAAATGGCTCTGCCGTTCGACGTTTTCAGCGCGGCAGGAATATCGAAGAGCGTCACGACGGAGCCATAGCCGCTACCGCTGATGGCGCCGAGCGTCACCTGATTCACGCTCTTGGCAAAGAATGCCTTGTTCGATGCCGGGCTCTGTGCCGACTGTCGTCTACGCAGACCGGTTGCAGGCGACGGGGCTCACGGTCAATGCTGGCTTGCCAGACCAGCGAGCCTGGCGAGACCTGCACGGTCACCGGCAACATTCTGCTCGAGCTCTTCCAGCGCACGAAGAGCGCTCAGGCATTTACATTCTTTGCCGGACCGCTCAATCCAGTGCTCCACCGCGTCACCGTGAAGGCGCGGGGCTTGATCGAATGCCGCTCCAACGCAACAGTCATACCCTGCCCTGCGGGTACGCTTGATGGCTACACGGACGCCCAGACAATGGCAGCCATCGGAAAAGCCACTCTGGTTGTCGAAGAGCAGCAGAACTGGGGGAGCAACTAGACCAGTTCTCCGTCCCCGGCATCTTCGTCGTCTCGAGTCGAGCGTCGTGCGACGCGACAGCCTGCGGCAGACGTACGCCCGTGATCTGCGAGAGGACGCCCTCGAGCATTGGGGTCATCGCGGGGAGCCGCCTCGCGCGAATCACGCCGTCCCACAGACGTTCGAATTTTTTCCACCCTGCTGCGTAGAAAAAGTGCTTCGCCTGATGCTTCATCGTTCCGTGAGCCAGCGCACCGCGGACGATCGAGGACCATCGATAGAATGCCCGGTACGCCCAGTCATAGCCCTCCTTCAAGGCTCGAGGCGTCAGGTGGGCCGGGCGATAGACGACGTGCCGCGTGTCATACAGATCCCAGTTGCGCGTGACGATCCGCCCCTGGGACTCGAGGCGGGCGAACAGTTTCGTGCCCGGATAGGGTGTCTGGATGTGGAACGTCGCGGTGGTGATGCCGTGCTCGATCGCCCAGTCGACCGTCCGTTGAAACACGTCTCCCTCGTCATCGTCCATGCCGAACACGAAGCTGCCGTTGATCATGATGCCGAGATCGTGAAGCCGGTCGGTCACGGCCGTGTAGTCGCGCCCGAGGTTCTGGCGCTTGTTCGCCCTTGCGAGATTCCCTGGTGTCAGCGTCTCGAACCCGACGAAGAGGCTCCGCAAGCCGGCCGCTGCCGCCCGCTCGATCAGGTTGCCGTGCAGGATGGAATCGACGGTGGCGGCGCCCTGGAAGAGCCGATTCATGCCGCGCATCCCGTCGAACAAGGCCGCTGCGAAGCGCCGGTCGCCGAGCAGGTGATCGTCGAGGAAATACAGATGACGACCCGGCAACCGCGCGATTTCGCCAAGCGCGTCGTCAACGCGCTGCGTGTAGAAAGACCGGCCGCCCTCGAAGAACGCGTCCTTGTAGCAGAAGTCGCAGTGCTGCGGACAGCCCCGCGTGACGACCAACGAGTTCGGCACCAGGTACGCACGTCGATTGATGAGGTCCCGGCGGATCGGCGGCAGTCGATCGAGCGAGCGGTCCGACGTGGACGCGTAGCGGCGAGCCGGCCGACCAGCGCGGAACTCCTGGAGAAAACGCGGAAACGTCTGCTCCCCCGGGCCGAGAAACACAGCATCGGCGTGCTCGACGGCCTCGTCGGGGAGGGACGTGACGTGCAGTCCGCCCAACGCGACGAACGCGCCTCGGGCGCGATAGTGATCCGCCAGCGCGTACGCGCGTCGCGCGCTGGTGATGTAGACCTGAATGACCACCAGATCAGGTTGGTCGTGGACATCGATCGGGCCGACATGTTCGTCCTCGATGACCGCCTGGTCGTCCGGTCGAAGGTAGGCGGCGAGCGTCGCCAGCCCGAGCGGGGGAAAGAGGGAGTACTTGATGGGACGCCAATGCGGGCTCGTCGCCTCGGTCAGTGCAGGCAGAATGAACTTGACGTGTAGAGATCGCATCGCGGGCGCGTTAAACTTTGTAATATAAAGTTAACTGCCATGTCAAGCCCGTCGCGAAAGGAGGTTTCATCTGACCGCCTCGCGCGTATCTCTCGACGAGGGGCGCTCGAAACGAAACAGGTTGGCGATGCTGCGGTGCGGATTCAGGAGGACCCGGAGCACGCGCGCGCGGGTAGGGCCTCCGCTTCCCTCCAGCTGCTTGATGACCGTCTTGTCAAGGTAGTCTTCCAGGAGGATCATGCCGAAACCGGCGAGCGGCGTGACGACCAGGTCGATGTAACCCATCGTTCCGGGGTCGTACCCCACATTACCAATTCCCGCTTCACCCCAGGGAGCGAGCTCGTAACTGGTGCTGTACATCGCCGCCCAACCGAGCGCCTTGAAGCGGCTTTTCCAGTATCGCGCGTTTTCCGGATCCCACTCGAGCGCGGCACCGCTCGGATCGTTCTGAATCTGGATGTAGCCTGTAATGCCCCCCATCATCGGGTGGCCGACATAATTCGTGATGATTGGATTGCCGTCATTCCATCCGCTCAAACCGGACAGCGACTCGGCATAGTCCCTCCAGAACGGCCCCTCGAGGTGCATGCGCGTTTTCGCCTGCAACATCCTCAGGGTGTGCTGTGTGACGAGGAGCAGGCCCGACTGCCCCAGCGCACCTTGCCAGTTGAAGCCTTCCTGAACGCTGTCAGCTGGAGTCGTGAGCACGGCTGTCGCAGGTATCGCAAAGGGCTGACAGAAGCGATGGCACCCCGCGAGAAACGAGGATTCAGACGGCGCCGCGGATACGGTGACGACGAGCATCCATGAGCACAGCAGCGAGGCAGACAGTCTCACGACCTTGCTGAGCTGTAGCAATCGGCGCGCCGTCGAGTCTTCTCGAAACGTACGCAAATCCACGGCCGAGCTCTTGACGTGCCGTGACGTCTGCGCTACAAATCGATCCGGCGCGGAAGCCACCGGCATCCGTTGTCCGCCATCCTTCACGTGCTATCTCCTTCGGCCGCGACGAGCAACAGTCATCCGCCTACATTCTTGTCGATTTGGCCCGCCCGGTTGCCGATTTCGACATCCTCCACCCTCACCGCGGTGATCGCACCGTTCGTGGTAGCAGTGTGAACTGGAACGACATACCTGGCTGGTTCCAGTGGCGCTCCGCGCAGGAAGAGGCCTCGAATCAGGCGGCGGTCGCGCTCGCAATCTGGGGCACGACGACGTCTGCCGCTGGACTGACTGAGAGACGAACCGACAGGCTGCTGGGTGGAATGCATGCTCGCTGACAGAACTGTCCGCCATTTCCCGGAACCGCTGGAGCGTTTATCCACCCTCGCGCTCGACCTGCACTGGGCGTGGAATCACGCGGGCGATGCGGTCTGGAGGAAGCTCGACCCCAAGCTCTGGGAGCAAACGCTGAATCCGTGGCTTCTGCTCCAATACGTCCCAACCGAACGACTCGAGCGTCTCGCCACCGATCCCGAGTTCCTGAGCGATCTGAAGGCGCTCGAGGAGTCGCGGGAACGCTATCGTTCCGCTCCGGCCTGGCGTCCGCCGGGTTCATCGAGGCTGCCACGCGTGGCCTACTTCAGCATGGAGTTCGGCCTGCACGAAGCGCTGCCTCTCTATGCGGGCGGGCTGGGCGTCCTCGCGGGTGACTACCTCAAGACCGCCAGCGATCTGGACGTTCCCGTGATCGGCATCGGAATCCTCTGGCAGCAAGGCTATTTTCGACAGGTGCTCGACGCGAACGGGCGCCAGACCGAGCTCTACCCGTTCAACGAACCTGCCAGCCTGCCGGTGCAATCGGTCATCGGCTCGAACGGAGAACGCCTCCGCATCTCGTTGAACTTCCCAGGACGCACGATCCTGCTGCGCGCCTGGCAGGTGACCGTTGGTCGAACGATGCTGTACCTGCTCGACAGCAACGACCCGTTCAACGCGCCGGCCGATCGCGGGCTGACGAGCGCTCTCTACGGCGGGACGTCCGACGTCCGTCTCATGCAGGAGATCATTTTGGGCGTCTGCGGATGGCGGCTCGTCGAAGCGTTGGAGCTGGACGTCGAGGTTTGTCATCTGAACGAAGGGCATGCCGCGTTCGCGGTCATCGAACGGGCCCGTCACTTCATGGAGCGGCATGGCGTGACGTTCAAAGAGGCTATCTGGGCCACACGTCCGAGCAACATCTTCACGACTCATACCGCCGTACCCGCCGGGTTCGACACGTTTCCGGCCGCAGAGGCCGAGAATTATCGGGCGTACCTCAATGAGTACGTGACCGGCCTGGGGCTGTCTTGGACCGACCTGCTCTCGCTCGGACGGCGGAATCCCGATGATTCCGAGGAGCCGTTCAACATGGCCTGGCTGGCCATGCGCGGGTCTTGCTGGGTCAACGGCGTGAGTCGTCTGCACGGCGAGGTGAGCCGTCGTCTTTTTGCCGGGGTGTTTCCTGGCTGGCCCGAGTCTCAGATTCCGGTGACGCACGTGACCAACGGCGTCCATGTGCCGTCCTGGGACTCTCCGTGGACCGATGAACTGTGGACCCGAGCGGCCGGCAAAGAGCGGTGGCGGGGCGACGTCTCGGCGCTCGCGGCGAACGTGCTGCGCCTGTCGGACGAGGAGTTGTGGCAGGTTCTTGTCCGCGAGCGCCGCGATCTGGTGCAGTACGCACGTGAGCGGCTGCTGCGCAAGCTGGCGAGACATGGCGGCCTCGAGAGCGCCGAGCGCACCGCGCAGGAAGCGCTGCGCAACGACGTGCTGACGTTGGGGTTTGCCAGGCGATTCGCCAGCTACAAGCGCCCGAATCTCCTGCTTGCCGACCCGGAACGGCTGCTCCGTCTGCTGACCAGCACCAAACGACCGGTGCAACTCATAGTCGCGGGCAAGGCGCATCCCGAGGACGCCGAGGGCAAGCGACTGATCCAGGAGTGGACGCGATTCGCGGCTCGACCCGAAGCCCGGCCCCACGTCGTCTTCCTCGACGACTACGACATGCGCCTCGCGATGGAGCTCGTACAGGGCGTCGATGTCTGGATCAACACGCCGCGGCGTCCCTGGGAGGCGAGCGGAACCAGTGGGATGAAGGTCCTCGTGAACGGCGGGCTCAATCTGTCGACCCTCGATGGCTGGTGGGCCGAGGCTTATCGTCCAGACTGTGGCTGGGCCGTCGGTGATTCAGTCGGGCCTGGAAACAGCGACGGCGACGCGCGCGAAGCGATTCAGCTCTATACGCTCCTCGAAGAAGAAGTCGTTCCCTGCTTCTACGACCGTGACGGCCAAGGGCTGCCGCGCCAATGGATCGCACGGATGCGTACCAGCATGGCGTCGCTCGCGCCTCGCTTCAGCAGCGTGCGAATGCTTCAGGAATACATCGTTCGTGCCTACATACCGGGCGCGTCGGCCTCGCAGCGACGTAGCGATCGTTCGAGTCTCGTCGCACGCGAACTCGAGGCCTGGGCGCGGCACCTCGAGCAGCACTGGTCGGATATCCGGCTCGGCAGTGTCACCAGTACTGCTAACGGCGGGTGGCTTTCCGTGTCGATCCCGGTTCAGTTGGGCAAAATCGATCCAGGCTCCGTGCGGGTCGAACTCTATGCCGACCCGCTCCAGACTCATGAACCTGTTGTCGAAGAGATGACACCGGTCCCAGGCCGGGACGCATCAGAATTGCTCTACCGCGCGACATTCGAGACGACGCGTCCCGCGTCACACTTCACGCCGCGTGTCGTCCCGTTCCACCCCGAGGCTCAAGTCCCAGTCGAAATATCCCTGATTGCGTGGCCGCACAACTGATCGCGGCCTCGCACCAAGATCATGCCTCGTGTTCCCCGCGTTGTGCGGAGAGGGGCTGGAAGATCTGGAGCGCACGGGTGTAGTCCTCGGGCGTATCAATATCGAAGAACGCGCCCTCGTCGTCCAGCTCGACGTCGCCTTGCGGCGTGGCGTGGGCTCTGACCACCGGCTTGGCTCCGAGGTGCGGATCGCTTTGGCGCAGCAAATCGAAAAGCGATCGATCGATGAGTAGCGGGTGACCGTGCTCTGCACCACGCGTAGGCCGGACGATCCGCGCTCGTGTTTGGTGATATCGATCGACAACAGCGCGAACCGTCCCCGCCGAGACGAACGGCACGTCCACGAGGGATACCAGCATGGCGGTCACACCGGGCCGATCCACAACGCTCATGCCGGCGAGCAGCGAGGACAGTTGACCACTCGCGTAGTCGGCGTTCTGCACGAAGCGGGCAGGCACTCCCCGCGCCGCAAAGCTCCTCATGACCGACTCCTGCTCGTGGCCCACGACGATCACCACGTCGTCAACTCCGGCCTCGAGCAGCGTTTTTACCAGATGAGTGAGGAAGGTGTCACCCGCCGAGCCAATCGGCAAATTCGGTTTCGGCCGGCCCATGCGCACCGAAAGCCCCGCTGCCAAGACAATCCCCGGAATCACAACGAGAATCATACGATTGCAGGATTGCAGAATTGCAGGATTGCAGGAAGGAAAGGAAGGAAGGAAGGAAGGAAGGAAAAGGGAGGAAAAGGGAGGAGCTGGCGAAGTGCCGCTGCTTAACTTCCTAACCCCTTTCTGTAATTCTGCAATCCTGCCTTTCCTTCCTGCAATCCTGCAATTCTGCAATTCTGCAATTTTGGTAAGATCTCCCCCGTGGATCTTCACATCCGATGTCAGCGGTGCGGTACAGAAATGGAGCTGCGGGACCCGGCCCCCGGCATGCCGTGGCCGCCCGATCAATTCTGGGTGTGCCCGCGGTGCGGTCGCCATTTCTGGTCGACGTATCCGACGCCGGCCGCCAAACCCAAGCCCGCCGAATCGCCCTCCTGAGTCACATCTCATGTTTCCCATGCAACTCGCTGACGACGTCGAGGACGATTTCGATGAAGATGACGACTTCGACGAAGACGAGGACGAGGGGAGCGACGAGGAGGAAGACGAGGACGAGGAAGACGACGTCGAGACCTGGCAGGTGGGCATTTCACCTGAATTCTGCTAAAGCTCAGCCCCGGCTTGACTTCCCCCGCTTACCTGCTAGACTGGCGCGAATTTGCCCAGCTCATCAGATGCTGGGACGCCTCGGCCGGCGCGCGTCTCGACAGCGTGGCACCCTTCTCGCGGTCGCCCGTCACCGGCTGAGTCCCCCCGGGTAGGCCGGGGGGGTTCCGAACGGAGGGCTTCCGTCATGCCAACCGGGACTATCGCTCGGCTCCTCATCGACAAGGGGTTTGGATTCATTCGCGACGAAGGTGGAATCGAACACTTCTTCCATCGCAGTTCAGTACGGGGTGCGGTGTTTGAATTGTTGCGAGAGGGGCAGAGGGTGGAATTCACCCCGGAAGAGTCTCAAAAAGGCCCGCGCGCCGGCGATGTCCGGCTCGTCGAAGGCTGACAACCACACTTCACGACTCGGCTCGACGGTGACCGTCGGGCCGAGCGTCCAGCAGCGCTAGAAACGCCTCGGTATCAGACAAGTCGTGGAAAACCACAGCGGCTCCGCTGTCTTGGAGCTGTTGCGCGCTGAACGGGCCCGTGGCCACTCCGATGGCACGTGCGCCGCTGGCCAGCGCGCACGCCATGTCGTGCGGTGTGTCGCCGACGACGATCACGTCGTCAGGATCGACGGCCGGACCGCCGCGAGATCGCACACGTTCGAGCGCCTTCGGCACAAGATGGTTTCTGTCTTCGGCATCGTCTGCGAATGCGCCGCATCGGAAATAGCGCCACAAGTCAAAGTGCTCGAGCTTCAACCGCGCGGCCCGCTCGTAGTTGCCGGTCAGAAGGGCGAGATAGGCGTCGTCGCGCTCTGTGAGCGCCTCGAGTAACGCGCGGACCCCCGGCATGATCGCTTTGCGTGGATGTGGAGGTTCCAGCTCGCGTTCGAGGTGCTGGAGATAGGCGTCGCGAAAGCGCGCGAGGTCGGCTGGAGCAATCCCGTGACGTTCGGCCGCGGCGGCGAGAATCCACGTGTCGGTGCGCCCGGCCATCGGGATGTCGCGGAACCCGTCGGCGATGTCGAACAGATCTTCGAACGCGCGAGCCATCGCACGTTGGCCCGCTCCGCCGGTCAGTACGAGCGTCCCGTCGATATCGAACAGAAGAATCGTAGCCACGCCGCGCGTGATTGTACGCCGACGGCTGACAGCGAACTCAGCCTTCGCTGCGGACGTTGCCGGCGCGGGGGCCCTTGGCAGACGGCTCCTCCTCGAAGCTGACGCGCTGCCCCTCGTTCAACTGGTCGAAGCTTCCCTCGACGGAACTACGATGGAAAAACCATTCCTGCCCGCCGTCGTCGCGAATGAACCCAAATCCTCTGTCCCGAACGAGTCGTTTGATCGTGCCGGTCGGCATCCGAGTCTCCTTGGGCACACGGCGCCCAAAGGGTGAGGATTATCAAGTTTCGTTCCAGTTGGGCCGATTGGAGTTTTGGCCCAATATGGCGGAGTTTCGGAGGCTCGACCGTCCCAAATGGCAAAAAGCCTGTCCGGACGTGTATGAAATGACTAATTGTGAAAGAGGCGATGGAGGAGCGTACTCGGAGGCTCGGCCATCCTGCCCGTCGCCGGCTCGTGGGTTAGCACCCTCGTGGCCACGGCTCGGGCGAACCGCCGGTCCGACGTCGCTGCGAGGACCGCGCATTTCCGACGTTCGGCAACTCGCCGAATCTCCGTGCCGATGGCCTCGGCGGCGCCAGCCGTCAGCCGGGCGCTGGCATGCTCGAGTATCAGCACCGACGGATCGAGCGCGAGCGCTCGCGCAACACGCAGCCTCAGGCGGCCGTCAGCGTCGAGTTCGGAGACGGGACGTGACCAGAGTGCATCGGGAATCCGCACTTCCTCGGCCAGAAGCCCAGCACGCCGGCGCAACTCGTCAGACGGCGGATCGATGTCGAGCGTCAAGGGCATGGCCAGGTTCTGGATGACCGAGAAGGCCTCGAGCAGAACCGCGCGCTCGCTGACGATGCCGAACCGATCGACCATCGCCAGCCAGTCTGCACTTTCGTCGATGGACGCTGTCGTTCTGCCGAAGACCGTGACGGTGCCGCGATCCGGAAGCGTGGCACCGGTCACCAGGTTGACGAACGTCTCCGCCATGGCCTGGTCCAGTCCCAGCAGCGCGACACGTTCCGCTGGGCGAACGAGCAGCTTCTCGATTCGAAGCGGACGCAATCCCTGGTAGTTCTTGGACATGTCCGCGATCTCGACGAGCGGCTCTGGGGTGTCGGACGGCACGTTCACGATCCGAGGAGCCGGTTGACTTCGTCGACGATGCGGGACGATTCGGAGAGGGCGGAAATCTCGACCTTCAATGCAACGACATTCGCGAGAATGGCCGCATATGCGAACAGCTGGTGGACGATCGGCGGAAGAGCTCCCGTATCGACGCTGGCCCCGACGATGGCCGCCGTCATCGTGACGCCCATGGCCAGCGTTCCAAACGTGAAGACCGGCTTTCGCGCCAGCGCGATTCGACGATACTGGTCGCCGCTCAGGCTGCCCTCCAGCATGGCATCCTTGACGGCCTTTCCCTTCCCGATGAGATAGAACATCATCATCGAGTGGGCGAGGAGCAGCACGAGCGTAGAGAAAAACCCGAAGGAGAGGTGAACGGCAAGGTCGCGGCCTTGAACACCGATGACCGCCGCGCCGATCAGCCCGACCAGGCCGATTGCGACCGCCGTGAGCAGCGCCTGAGCCAGGAGCCGATCATAAGCGATTTGCCTTCGCCGTTTGTGCTGGCCTGGCTCGACCCCGTGTCAAGGCTCGTCGGCGGCTCGGCCGCGGCGATCGATGTCGCGATGGGCTCGGGGCGCCATGCGTATCTGCTCGCACGGTCCGGCTTTCGAACCTTCGGAGTCGATATCCGGCTGGACGCGGTGCGGAAAGCCGCCGCTCGCGCTCGCGCAGAGGGCCTGGTCGTGCGTGCGTGGTGCGGGGACCTGACGCAGGTCCCGCTGCCCCGCGAGCGATTCGACGTCGTGGTCGTCACCCGCTTTCTGGAGCGTGACCTGTTTGCATCGATCCGGACCACGCTGAAGTCTGGCGGGATCCTGCTCTACGAGACGTTCACGGTTGCCCAACGGCGCCTGGGATTCGGGCCGACGTCGCCCCAGCATCTCCTCGAGCCCGGCGAACTTCTCCGGCGCCTCGAGGGCTTCGAGGTCCTGATGTACGAGGAGACCGAGTCGCCCGAAGCCGTGGCGCGCATCGTCGCGCGGCGCCCGCGGTGAATCGGCAGCCTGACATCTACAATCTGCAATTTCTCCGTCGGACGAGTTGCTCGTACGCTTCGAGCGGCAGGCTCACCGCGCCCGGATGCGGCGGGCCGTGCGAATCGTCGCCGTGGAAATCGGACCCCCCGCTCACGGCAATGCCCATCGACTGAGCGATCGTCAGATAGCGCGACGTGGCAGCGGCGTCGTGCTCGCTGTGGTAGGCCTCGAGAGCGTCGAGGCCATCGGCGACGAACCCTTCGATCCACTCGTCATGTCGAACGAGCGCCGGGTGGGCAAGCGCTGCGACCCCTCCGGCGCCGTGAATCCGCGTGAACACTTCCGCGGGCGACGCGCCACACCGCGGAATGAAAGCCGGCTTCCCGTGGCCGAGCCATCGATCGAACGCTTCGCTTGCGCTACCGACGTAACCGCCGGCGACGAGCGCGCGCGCGATCCAGGGGCGACCGGCTGCCTTTCGCGGATCGTCGATGGCAGGGCGTAGAAGCTCCTCCTCGTCCAGCGGAATCCCGAGATCGGCGAGACGCGCGACGATCTGGCGGACACGGTCCACCCGCGCCTGGCGCTGCGTCCTCAGGAACTCGTTGAGTGAGGGAGAGGTCACGTCGAAGAAGTAACCGAGGATGTGCACGTCGCGTCTGCCATGTGCCGCGGTGATTTCGATTCCCGGAACGAATTCAATCCCGTTCGCGGTGCACGCGGCGGCGGTCGCCTCGCACCCGCTCACCGTGTCGTGATCGGTCACAGCGAGCACGTCCACGCCGGACGCTCGGGCGCGCGCGACGAGTTCGGCCGGCGTACAGCGACCGTCGGATTCGATCGTGTGCGTATGGAGATCGATCAACGTGCGAGTTTGGCGGACGGCGCCAGTTTCGCGGGCTTGGCCGGCAGCGTTCCTCGCCGAGGCCGACGTCGCGCCTGGCGCTGGCGGAGCGAACGATACTCGCGGATCAGCAGATCGAGATGCGCGCGCTCTTCGTCGGCGAACTCGAGAAAGACCTGCTTGCCCTCGGAGTCCTCGAAGCGTTCCCCGTAGCGCTTGAAGAACTTGTGGGATCCCCGCTCGCACTTGATGCCGATGAGCAGCGCCTCGGCGTCGTTCACCCCGCGGCGCAGCTGCTCGGTGCCGGCGTCGAACAGGCCGTGCGCCGCCCCTTTGAAGAACAGGAACGTGGGACGCGCTTCGAGCTGCGGGTCCTTCTTCATGAGCTCGCGGTAGCGTTCCTCGAGGACGCCCAGGTGGTGGCGCTCTTCGGCGGCCAGCTCCTGAAAGACCGTGCGACCCCGCTGATCTCTGGTGAGCGATGCGGCTCGATTGTAAAACTCCAGCCCGCTTCGTTCCGTCGCAATCGCCATCCGCAGCGCGTCGCGCGCAAAGACGAGCTCCGTGGTCGCCCCGTCCATCGGGGCCGTCCGCCTGCCGGTCCGGCAATCCTCGCAGACGCCGAAGATCTGGAGGACCGAGCGCGCCGCCGTGAACCCGCGCGCGCTGGCCACTTCCTCCATCAGCACTTCGATATCGGAGCTCAGGAATTCGGACGAGCGGCGACACTGATCGCAGACGAGGTGGAAATGCCGGGGATGCCGATAGGCCGGCTCGTACCGCGACCGGCCTTCGCCAAAATCGACCTTGCGGGCGATGTTGGCGTCGACCATCCACTGAAGGGTGCGGTACACCGTCGCGCGCCCGATCCCGGGACCGGCCTGACGGACCAGATCGAACAGATCGTCGGCGCTGACATGTCCCTTCTGCTGCAGGAAAATGTCGAGGATCCGTTCGCGCTTGCCGGACCGCTTGCCGCCGGCTGGACGGAGTTTGGAGTAATCGGGGAGTGGTCGGTCCACGCGGCTCCGCACAGCGGACCCTTCCGGGGGGGCCGCTACCCTGGCAGATCCGTATGGACCCGCCTGATGTGGCGCTGTTTACGCCCGACGTGGCGTTTATTCAACCGAGAACGACTGGCCGCACCCGCACGTCGAGGTCGCGTGCGGGTTCTTGATCGTGAAGCCGCCTCCCGTGATGGTGTCAACGAAGTCGACTTCCGCGCCGGTCAGATAGCGTACGCTGATAGGATCGACGAAGAGCTTGACCCCGTGCGACTCGAACACCATGTCGCCGGCGCCCTGCCCGTTCTCTTCGATCATCAACCCGTACTGAAAGCCTGAGCAACCGCCACCCTGCACGAACACCCGGAGCCCGCTGCCAGCCTTGTTTTCTTCGCTCAGGAGCTCGTTGATTTTGGACGCCGCGGCTTCAGAGACGTTGATCATGGATACCTCTCAAATCCCTCGGAATTGCCTTCTATTATAGCAGTACCGTGCCGTACGTCCCGGTCGCCTACCTCCCGCAAGCCGAGATCCTCCGCTCAGCCGAGCGCCGCTGGGGCGCGCTCCGGGAAGCCAATCCCCAGCTCCGGGAGGCCGTCGATCTCCAGCGAGGTCTGCTCTTGCGGGTTTTGGACCTCAGCCGGGCCATCGACAGCGGCCGCCTTCCGCGGCTCTCGCTGCCGGGCAAATACCTCGCCGCCAAACTGGCGCGCCGGATCCCGGCTCTTTCGGGGGAACCGATCCCGGTGCCGGGACCGTTGCTGACGGCCTCGCTGGTCGAGTTCTGCGCCGACCTCGCCGCTGGCGGCGCGGGCGAGGCAGCGACCAACCTCGCGGCTGCCATCGAAGCTGGCCGCGTCGACGGCGGCTCGCTCCTGGCCGCCTGCCTTGCACGGGACCAGGAAACGGTCCGGTCCGGGGCCAACCATCTGGGGCTCGCACCGGATCTCGCCTGGCTCGTGGCCGAGCTGGCCGTGGGGCCGGTCGCGCACTCGCTGCAGCGGACGATATTCTCCGGCCAGCCCGGGCCTCTGGCCGAAGCGCTGGCGGCATGGGACGAGGGGTATTGTCCGGCGTGCGGTTCGTGGCCGGCGCTGGCCGAGGTCGTCGACCACCATCGCCTGCTGCGCTGCTCATTCTGCGCAGCGGCCTGGGAACGCACCCAGTACGCGTGCGTGTACTGCAACGAAGGCGGCGAGGCGTTCGCGACGGTGGCTCCCGACGTCGAGCGGCCCGATCGCCGGCTCGAGGTCTGCCGCGGCTGCGGCGCGTACCTCAAGGCGACCGATTCAGAGGAGACCTCGCCGTTTCCTCTCATCGCCATCGCCGACATGGAAACCATGGATCTCGACGTGGCGGCCATGGACCATCAGTACGGGCGGCCACCGCTCAGGGACTTCAGGGTCGGCTCGAAGGTTCGACTGACTTAATCCCGCTGCGAACCCTTTCCTGTGCCAGCGGGCTTTGGCCGCGGTGGGGTGACGGGCGTGATCGAACGGCCCCCACGGTCTCCGCGGCCGGAATATTGCTTGGTTGATCTCGGCGTGGGGCTGGTTCAATTGTCAGCGAGCAAGTAGACAGAGGGAACCGCGTATGGACGACTGGATTGGACTGCTCGTTGTGCTCGTCGTGTGGACCGTCGTTCAGACGTGGCTGCTTCCGCGGCTGGGTGTGCCGACGTGAGCGGTCCCCACGCCGCGCCGGACGGCGCGAAGAAGGGACGCCAACGAGGAAACGCCATCTCCCTGACACTCCTCGCAGGGAGTCGTCATGAAGTGCGGCTGGCACATTGTTCACGAGCTGCTCCTCGAGCGGGTGTGGCAACGGCGTAAGAATCTCACCGCGTGCGACGCCGTGTACGTGGCACTTGACTCGCCATGACTTGCCGGTGACGTCAGTCGGAACTTCAGCGCGCGAGAAATTCCCCAACACCCGCGGAAATTCAGGATCGCGATCGCTGCCGGAATCCCGGCACGTCCTTCAGAAACCGCCCCTGGGTGTCGCGGTTCAGCGGCTGATCGCGGTATGCCGCTTGCTATCAGCCCGTGCATTGACCCATCGCATCGAAGGGGTGAGCGCGGGGTGGAGGACGCCGACGTACCTCCGCGTAGCCTGTCTCATCCTTGGAATCGTAACGCTCGGTCCGGCGGCTGACGCCCTGGCGCAGACGACTCGGACTGGTCCTCAGATCTATGAGTCGGCGTGTGCAGCGTGCCATGGCAGCGACGGCCGCGGGACGCCGGCGGCCGCGTCTGACTACCCTCTGGTGCCACCCGACTTCTCCGGTTGCAGCTTTGCTACCAGAGAGCCGTCGGCCGACTGGGTGGCCGTGAGCCATGCGGGCGGTCCGGCGCGTGCCTTCAACCGCTTGATGCCGGCGTTTGGCGAGGCGCTCTCGAGGGCGGAAATAGAGCTCGCTGTCTCGCACGCCCGAAGTTTCTGCGAGGACGACGCCTGGCCGCGGGGGGAGCTCAATCTGCCGCGCGCGCTCGTCACGACCAAGGCATTTCCGGAAGACGAGGCGGTGGTTACGGTCACCGCCGATGGCGGCGCCGTCATCAACAAGTTCGTGTTCGAGCAGCGGCTCGGCCCTCGTAACCAGTACGAAGTGATCGTGCCGCTGGCGTTTTCCGAGCGCACGCCTGGCGATTGGACAGGAGGCGTGGGCGATCTGGCCTTTGCGTTCAAGCGTGTGGTCGCTCACAGCCTTTCGCGCGGCAACATCTTCAGCGCTGGCGCCGAGCTCGTTGTCCCGACCGGCAGCACGGAGCGGGACATTGGCGGTGGAACGACGGTGGCGGAACCGTTTGCAACCTTCGGGCAGCGTCTTCCTGCTCGCACCTTTCTCCAGGTGCAGGTGGGCGGAAGCGTCCCGTTCAACCGCGACCATTCCGACGAGTTGTTCTGGCGCACTGCAGTCGGCCAGCAATTCAGGCAGGGCGAGTTCGGACGTCTCTGGGCACCGATGGTCGAGATTCTCGGGTCGCGCGAATTGACG
This sequence comes from Vicinamibacterales bacterium, assembly GCA_035537875.1. Classification (GTDB taxonomy): domain Bacteria; phylum Acidobacteriota; class Vicinamibacteria; order Vicinamibacterales; family CAVVIG01; genus DATLLJ01. The sequence continues at coordinate 56,126 of DATLLJ010000103.1, forward strand.
TCGGACGCCGCGGCGCACTGGGACGTCGTGCCGCAAGTACACATCACGTTGAGCACGCGCCAGCACATCAGGGCCAATGTGGGCGCCAGAATTCCGGTCAACGAGCGCACCGGACGCTCGACACAGTACCTCGGGTACTTCCTGTGGGAATGGTTCGGCGGCGGGCTGCTGACCGGCTGGTGACGACCGAGACAAGGATGCTCATGCCGAAGGTGCTTACATCGTTTCTTCTCCTGAGTGGGACGGCCATGGTCGTGGCGTCCATCGCCCCGGTCACCACGGCGCAGACGCCGGGCCCCACTCCACCCGCGCAGACCAACGCACTCTTCCAGCCCTCGGGCCAGTGCATGACCTGTCATAACGGCGTGACCACACCGAGCGGTGAAGACATCTCATTCGGCACGCTGTGGCGTGCATCGATGATGGCGCACGCGGCCCGCGATCCGTACTGGCAGGCCGGCGTTCGCCGGGAGGTCACGGATCACCCGCGTGCCCAGGCGGCGATCGAAAACGAATGCTCCCGCTGCCATATGCCAATGGCGCACGTGCAGCAGCAGGCACTGGGGCGACAGCTGTCCGTGTTTGCCAACCTGCCGGCCGGCGGGAACGCGGCCGCCGATCCGCTCGCAGTCGAGGGCGTCTCGTGTGCCCTCTGTCATCAGATCAAGAGTGACGCGCTCGGCTCGAAGGCCAGCTTCACCGGTGGCTTCGTCGTCGACACCACGACGCCGCTGGAGGCGCGGCAGATGTTCGGGCCGTACCAGGTGGACAAGGGCCGAACGTCGATCATGCGCTCGGCGACCGGCCTGCTGCCCACCGAGGCTCCGCACATTCAACAGTCCGAGGTGTGTGCCACCTGCCACACGCTTTACACGCATGCTCTGAACGCGGCTGGCGAAGCGACCAGCGAGTTCCCGGAACAGATGCCCTATCAGGAGTGGCTCCACAGCGAATTTCGCGCCACCGAGAGTTGCCAGGCGTGTCACATGCCGGTGGTCACGCAGCCAACCCCCATCACCTCGGTCCTTGGAGAGCCGCGGGAGGGCGTGTCGCGCCACGATTTCCGGGGCGCCAACTTCCTGATGCTCGGTGTGCTGAACAGATTTCGCGCGGATCTGGGCGTCGTCGCCCGACCAGCGGAGCTGGATGCGGCCATCGCGCGGACGAAAGCGTTTCTGCAGTCCCGTACGGCCACGGTTTCGGTGGAGCGAGCGGAGCTCGTGCGAGGCCGCCTCGAGGCAGACATCGTGGTGCGCAACCTGGCGGGTCACAAGCTGCCAACAGCGTATCCGTCTCGACGGGCCTGGTTGCGTGTTACGGTGCACGACGGCCAGGGTCGACTCGTGTTCTCGTCAGGCGAGGTGGAGCCGACCGGTGCGATCGCCGGCAACGACAACGACGAGGACGCCGGCCGTTTCGAGCCGCACTATCGCGAGATACGCTCGCGGGACGAAGTCCAGATCTATGAAGCCATCATGGGCACGGAGACCCGGGCTGTCACGACAGGCCTGCTGTCCGCGGTGTCGTATCTGAAAGATAATCGAGTGCTTCCTCGCGGGTTCGACAAGCGGACGGCATCGGGCGATGTTGCCGTGCACGGTGACGCGCTCGACGATCCGGACTTCGGCGCGGGCGAGGATCGGGTGCGCTACTCGATAGAGGCCGCCGGCGCTGGAGGCCCTTTCACGATTGAGGTCCAGATGTGGTACCAGTCGATCGCGTATCGCTGGGCTGAGAACTTGAGGGGCTATCGTGCGGCCGAACCGCAGCGCTTCGTCTCCTACTACGACAAGATGGCTTCAGAGTCAGCGCTGATGCTGACGCGCGCGGCTCGCACCGTCTCGCCATAGTCTCTGACCGGTTCGCTTCAGCGGTCGCCCTCGTGAGCTCAAGGCGCGCGCCGCACCTGCTCCATCGGGCACAGCACTTGCTCCAGAGCTGAAAGTGTACTCGTCTCAACCTCTCTACCCCTCGGGCATTTGAACCATCGGTATGGACACGAGGACGCAATTCGCCGCTGGCAGCACGCTGTGCCCGGCACCAGGAACAGGCTTCGGTTTCGGACCCGGGCCGACCACGCCATTGCCCCCGTAGCCTCGAGTCCAAAAGTGCGCGACCATGCCGACGATCCCGATGAGGACGAGGGCAAACGCGGTGTAATCAAGTCGTGTCACCGGGATCCACATGCGTAATGCGATCGGCCCGACCAGGTAGAGCGAGCCGAGGATCGACGCCGTGAGCCAGCCGAGCGTCACGAGGTGGACGATGGCAAGCATCCGGGGGTGATAAGAGAAACCGGCGACGCCACGCGGATCCGCGGCGACGACGCCGAATGCGACGGCGAGCGCAAGATGCGCGGTGCCACAGAGCGTCGGCAACACCCGCGGCGGCAGGTGGGCGCGCCGTGTCGATGTCATGCGCGATTCACGGGTCCACCTTCGAAAACAGAGCACGCGCGCCGCGATGGTGAAGGATGATGGACGTTGAGGATCGCGCCTGATGTGCGCCGAGCGAGGATTCACATGCTGTTCACAGACCGCAGTATCTGGACGATGGTCCACGGGATCGGGCTTGGTGGAGCGGCGCTCATGGGGCTCGCCGCAGCGATGTTCTACCTGTACGCCGCACCCAACTCGGAGCGGTCTGGCGATGCGCCGACGGCATCCCGAGCGCTCGCGGGCGTGACGATCTTTACGGCCGCAATGCTCTGGCTCACCGTGCTCGTGGGGACGTACGTCATCTTCCCGCCCTACCGTGCCACGCCGCCGGACGGCGTGACCGACCTGACCCAGTTTCCTCGCGCGCTGGTGCTGGCGAGCCCGGGCACGGAGTGGCTGCACGCCTTCGCGATGGAGAGCAAGGAACACATGCCGTGGATCGCCTCGATGCTGGCGACCGCCGTCGCGTTCGTCTCCGCGCGCTATCGATCCAGAGTGCTCGACGATGCGGCGCTTCGGAACATGGCCACCACTCTGCTGGCGATCTCTTTCGCACTGGCCGCGTTCATGTCTTTGCTGGGCGTGTTCGTGAACAAGGTGGCCCCGCTGCAGTAGACAGAGATGTTGGGAGTTTCATGATGGCAACCCGTACGGTTCCAGTTCAAACGGCCGATTCACCTGAGGCCAACGGTAGCGCGATGGCGTCCTTCATGGCCGCGGGGATCGGCGCATTCGCGATGGGGGTGTTCGTCCTCCTCAACGAGGCGAGCGTCCTTGTGGCCCCAACCTTGTACGGCCCTGCCGGTGGCGTCACGGGTCGTACAACATTGGCCACGATCGTATGGCTGGTCGCGTGGGGAGTGTTGCACAGCCGCTGGAAGTCACACGAGATCGCACCGCGCCCGATCTATACGGCGACCTTGATACTGATAGGGTTGGGCGTTCTCGGGACGTTTCCGCCGGTCTGGGGACTGCTGTAATCGCCGCAGCGCCGCGCAGGCCGGCTGGAACTGGCGGCCACGCGCGGCCTCCGACGCGCGACTGCAAGAAACATTGAGACGACCTCTCTGGCGTCTGCCTCGCTTTCGATTCCCCTCCGCCTGGACACTGAGGCGGATGACGCGCGATCGCGGCTTCGAACATCCGAAGGAGCCCGCCGCGGTGTCCGGCCAGGAGCAACGCGTCGGCCCTGAAGCCCCGGCCGTGGCGTTCGAGGATGTATCGCTGGCCTTCGATGACCATGTCGTTCTGCGCGGGGTGACCTTCAGGGTGCGCGTCGGGCGCCTGACAATCGTGATGGGCGCGAGCGGGGCAGGGAAGTCCGTCATCCTGAAGCTGATTCTCGGGTTGCTGAAACCTGATTCCGGCGTCATCCGCATCAACGGCGAGCGCATCGACGACATGACGGAAGTCGAGATGATGAGGGTGCGGGATGACATCGGCATGCTGTTCCAGGAAAGCGCCCTCTTCGACTCGCTGACCGTAGCAGACAACGTCGGGTACAAGCTCTACGAGGAAACCGACATGCCTGCGGACCAGGTACGCGCCCGCATCGAGGAGGTGCTTGGGTTCATCGGCCTCGAAGAGTACATCGATCGCATGCCCTCGGAACTATCGGGCGGACAGCGGCGGCGGGTCGCGATCGCCCGCGCCATGGCCGCGCGGCCACGCCTCCTCTTATTGGACGATCCGATCACGGGCCTCGACCCGATTACGGCCAAGACGGTTGACGCTGAAATCCTCAAGCTGAGAGATCTCGAGCACATCACCCCGATCCTGGTGACCCATCAGCTCCCGGATGCCTTCTACGTCGCGACCCATGAGGTGCAGCGACAGAACGGCCGCCTCGCCATCGTCCCGGCAGGTGGGCGCAAGAGCGAAGACACCGAGTTCATCATGCTCAGGGACGGACAGATCTACTTCGTCGGACAGGCCGAGGAACTGCTCGCATCGACGGACCCGTACCTGAAGGCGTATCTGTCCGGGTGGTTTCCGCCGCTCGTCCCATGAGGGACCCGCATCGGCTGTTCGCTGCACGTCTCATCGATCGCACCGGCAAAGGTATCCGCAGTGCGCCCCGCGACGGGCTGGTGGCCGACTCACCCCAGCCGTCGACGAAGGGGACCGCCGTTCAGGCCAGCGCTTTTTCGTACAGCGCGAGCAGGCGACTCCACGCCTTCTCGGCCTGCGGCTGGTTGTAGACCCCCGAGTCCGGAGGACACCAGCCGTGCGCGGCGCCGGCGTACACTTCGATTTCCGCCGGCAGCTTCACCTTAGCGAACGTGTCTTTCAGCACGTTCTTCTCGTTGGGCGCCCGCATATCGTCGTTCTCGGCGATGGCGATGAGGAACTGCGCCTTGGTCTTCGAGGCCTGAAGATGCGGACTGTTTGGCATGTCGGTCACGAGCCCGCCGCCGTGGAATGACGCGACCGCGCCGACGCGATCGGGCACCGCGGCCGCCGTGCGCAACGCAATCGGGCCGCCCATGCAATAGCCCTGCGTGCCGACTTTCCGGTTTGTGGCCACTGACGACTGCCGGTCGAGCCATCCGATGAACGCCCTCGCATCGGTCATCTGCGTCGTCTCGTTCAGCGCCTGCGCGAGCGGCAGCAGTTGCGGGATGGGCGTGGCGGCGCCGGCGTCAGCGGTCGGCGCTTTCTTGACGCGATAGAACGGGTTCACGACGAGCACCGAATAGCCCGTTTCGGCGAGCCGCTTGCCCATCTGCCGGAAGGATGGCCGCAGCCCGAAGATGTCCGGCCATATCAGGACGCCTGGCGCCGTGCCGCTCGATGGGTGGACGAAGTAGCAGTCTGCGGTCCCGTCGGGCGTCATGACGTTGACGTCCGCTTCGGTCACGGCGACGGCGTTCGCGACCTGCGGCAGCATCATGGCCATGCCGGCGCCCAGGAGGACGCCGAACTGCCGGCGTGTCACCAATCCGCGCGCATCGTATTCCTGCCGATCTTTTTCGAAATGGTCCTGATCGCACATATTTGCTCCTCGCAGCGTTTCATCGCGGGCCGCGTACGGTGACACTCTATACCCGATTCGCTCTTCCGGGGATGCCTGTCGGATCCCGGCCATCCCATCGTGGCAGGCGAGCATCGGGCGAATCGCGCCGCTCGCAGGCGGTTCAGCCGCGAATGCTACACAGAAATCGAATCAGCCTCGAGATTAGGAATACGGAGTTATCTCGCTGGCAATCGTCAGCGTGCTCCGCCGATCCCCACTGTCGTAGCTGATGGCAACGATTGACGACCCAACGACGCGCCTGCGCGAGAGAAACTTGCTGCTGGTGAGGTAACACATACCACATCGGCTGGACTCGCTGTTGTCAGGGCGGCGATGATGTCAGGTCGTCAGGCGTAAAGGATCCGCAGACTGATTTGCCTGCGTGGCTCTGGTCACGCCAGCGCGCGCAGGCCGAAGAAATCTGCCGCTTCCACGACGGCGGGATCCTCGAGGCTCAGCGCTCGCACGGACCGCACGCGCGCGCGCGAGGCCGCGCGGTCGAACAGGGTCACGTTGATCCAGAGGGCTTCGTACGTGGACCACCAGCGCAAGCCACCCACGTTGCGGTGCCGATCGTGCCAGGCCAGGGCCTGCGGCTGCGTGATGCCCCGGTCGCGCGTCGCGACACGCGACGGACGCAGGCGCTCGCGCCGCAACACCGCGGGATCGTCCAGATCCACGAGCTCGACATCGTCGTCCAGATCGAGATCGGCAAGCGCCAGCGGCAGCCCGCGCCGGCGAAGCAGCGACGGCAGGAGCCGCTGGCCTCGGAACCGGGCCAGCTGTTCGACAAGCGTCGAGAGCGGAGAGACGGAGAGATAGAAGCAGCCGTAACGATCGGGGTTGTCGTGGCGCCCCTCTCCCTGGTAGACGCGGGGAACCCAGAGCGGGCCGTCGGGTCCGGCGTCGCCGGCACGCTCGTCCCAGGCAAAGCAGCGATAGAGGATCACACCCGGACGCCGGCGTCATGCAAAGACATCGGACCGCTCGGCTCGAATCGCCCGCATCAGCTCCTCGGTCCGCCCGAGGCGGATCAGATCCACGGGGCGGCGATCGCCAAGCAGCGGGTTCACGCCGAAGAGCCAGGCGAGCGCGGCGTCCCGATCGTAGATCCGGAGGACGTTCGACCAGACGAGCTCGAGGAGGTCGACTTTCTCGGCGTTGAGCGGGTCGATGCCGGCGCCGCGCAGCCAGCGCGTCACCTGCGAGCGGCTCACGCCGAGCAGGTCGGCGAGCCGCGCCGACGACCGGAAATCGACGCTGAGCGTCCGGACTTTCTGAGCCACCGCGACGGGCATGGGTTCGACTATAACGCAACAGAATCTGTTGCGCAACATTTCATGTTGCGGCTGGCACGATCAGGACACGTGGATGCCGGGCCACGGCTTCACGAAGTCGAACTGAACCAAACGTCGAATCCGTTGAAAGTCCCGTTCGTTATCCGTCACGAGCACACAGCCGGCTTCTCGGCACGAGAGCGCGAGCAGGACATCATTGGCGAACGCTTTCGAGACGCGGACTGTTTCCAATCCTTCCTGTCTCGCCATTTCTGCGATCAAATCGCCGGATCGATGCCAGGCCTCGGCTGATGGCGTGATTGTACGATTCGCTCGCTGAAAGACCTTGAGGACGTTGCGTTCCAATGCCTTCCTGTCTCGGGGACGCCGCACACCGGCCCGCAGCTCCTGGGCAACGATCACGCTGAGATGCTCAAACGGCGAGAACGCACGATGGAACTGCTGGAGCTCCTCATTGACAACCGGATCTCGACAAGCATTGATGAAGAGTTGAGTATCGAGAACGTACTTGCGCGGGGCTCGAGTCACCGTTCAGCGTCTGGCGACGCGATGTCGATCCCAAGCATCGCCTGCGTTCCGTCGATGAGCTCGCGCTGAAACACAGCGAGATCGAGCGCCCGCTCAATCGTTTCCGTCGCGGTCGCGGCGCCGAGCGCGCGCTTGGCGGCACGCAACTTGGACAGCCGTAACCGATAGGTGCGGGACACTCGCTCTTCCCGACGGGGCGCGCGCTTTCGACGGGAGGCATTGGGCATATCCAAGTGTATTGACAGCAAATTAATTGTGTCAATACACGACTTTCGGGCTCGGGCCAACGGGCGCATCACGCGCCTCGCTTGGAATTGCCCTGAGAACCGGAACGGTTGAGACTGGCTCCTTCAGGCTCGATTCGAACCATCTGCTGGCCGTTGGTGTCATCGCGCGGCCATCACCAGCTGCCATCGTTCGTCGGCAAGGAATGAAGAAAGTCGCGTGAGGAGGTAGAGTCGTCAACCGTTCAGCAGGCTGCGTGCGCCATCCCGGTTTCCACAATATTCGGGACGCGTCCATCACGAAGTCTGAGCGCGGATATCAACGCCGGTTACAGAAGCCCACGTCAACTTTCGGAAAAGTCGATCAAAGGAGGTAGTCCCGATTAATGCTTGCGAGTCGAGTGCCCTGGGCGAAAGTGGCACGCAGGACAGGTCTCTGTTGTCATGAGTTCCATCGCCCATGAATAGAAAGCTTGAGTACGCATCGCTCGCCACACGAGATAGGTCCTGCACTGTGGACATCGTATTGTGAGACAGACCATCACCAGAGCGAATACCCACAAAGCTAGACTAGCAAGCCCGCCCCAGACATAGACGTTCACAGAGTGGGCAACGTCCGATAGGGAGTAGTACAGCCACATACCCAAACCCGCCAGCGCGAACCAGAACCAGACCTTGTGAAGCTGGCCAGTGCTGCTAAGAAATGTCTTAGACATCGAACAAATCATGAGCAAGCCGGTGTCATGAAGGTCATGGATGTTTCCATAAGTGCGCCTGCGCGAACACCGATATTTAGGCCCGCCACCCAGACGAACGTTCCACCCGCCCCGTCAGGTTCCCGTGCTCGTCGTAGTCGTACGTCTCCGCGTGCGTGAGCGGGTCGGTCCTGCTCGCCACCCGGTCCTGGGTGTCGTACGCATAGCTCGTCACGTGGTTCAACGCGTCGGTGAGCGACAGGAGATTGCCGTTCGGGTCGTAGGTCAGGGTGGTCTGCGCCCCAAGTGGATCGATCAGGCGTGTCACCTGATTCACATCGTTGTATTCGTACTGCGTCGTGCGTCCCACGGCGGTCGTGGTGGCGACGACGCGCCCTCCCCCGTCGGTGACCTGGCCGGCGGTCTGGCCCAACGGGTCCGTCACGGTTGCCAGATCGCCGTTGACGTAGCCGAGCGAGGTGGTGTGTGCCCCAGCGCGTTCGTCACCGACAGCGGCAGCCCCAGCCCGTCATACGTCGCCGTTGTTTGCCGGTTGAGCGGTGCCGTAACGCTGGTCAGATTGCCCTCCGCGTCGTACCCGAACGTCGTCGTGTGATTGAGCGCATCAGTGATCGACGCCACCTGATTGAACGTCGATTCGTAGGTCAGCGAGGTCGTCACCGCTTCGCTCGTATCCGCCAGCCGGGTCACGCTGGTCGGGTTGCCCATCGAATCGTAGGTGTAGGCCGTCTTTCGACTGAGGGGATCCGTCAGCGACAGCAACAGATTCGTATTGGCCTGCCTGGTCAGGTTCGTCGTGCGGGCCAGCGCCGTGCCCAAGGCCTCGGTCTGCGACGTGCTGTAGCCCGCGGCATTGAAGGTCACGCGGCGGACGTGCCCGCGAGGGTCGGTGACCTCGGCCTCCGTGACCTTCCCCGCCCCGTCGAGCGTGTACGCGAACTCGTACGTCGTGTCGTCAGCCTGCGTCTGCCGGCTGACCCGGCCGTTCGCGTCGTATTCGTTCGTCAGGTAAACGATGCCGCGGGCATCCTTCAGCGTGAGCATGCGGTGGTTCGTATCGTAGGTGTATTCGGTGACGCCGCCCACGGCATCGGTGACCTTCCACAGCCGGCCGCTCGCATCGTACTGGTAGAGGACTTCTCGACCGAGATTGTCGGCCACGCGCGTGACCCGAAAGCTGCTGTCGTACGTGAACTCCAGCCAGCGACCGTGCGGGGCGATCACGCGGGTGATGTCCCGGTGATTGTTGCGCATCACCGTCAGCACATTCCCGCGGCGATCCTGGATTTTGAGGAGGGCCGCTTGCTGAGGCCGGTTCGCTGCGTACGCCTCGGGGAACACGTACAACGTCCCGTCCCGGGTCGTGAGATTCCAGCCCCGGCCGTTCCACCGGACCTGGGATTTGAACCACGCCGAGGGGCTCGAGGTGTGCTCGTACACCGCGTCCCAGTAGTTCGTGCCCACCGAGGTCCGGGTGTAGTGCACCCGCGCGCCGTCCGGCAGAATCAGGTCCACGTAGGTGTATGGAAAGGTATCGCCCACGAGAAACATGTCATACAGGTGGCTCGCGCCGATCCCGAACGCGCGCGAGCGCGTGTCGTTCGGGCGATACCAGCGCTGGAGCGTGAGCGGCAACGTATCCGGGAGCTCCAGGTCCGTCTTGTTGAGGATGAAGAGCCCGGTGCCGAGATCCACCGGGTCGCCACCCCACCCGAAGAAGTTCGCCAGCAGCCGCGCGAGCAGGGCCGCCAGGGAGGACGGCGATACCATGGCGCCCGTGAATTCGTGAATCGACACACCCGGATCGGGCGCGATCTGTCTTCCATCGGGCGTGACGCTCCCGCTGCCGTACACGTACCAGCCACGCCCGTCCTCGGGGTCGTAGTGCCAGAACTCCATCGGGCTGCCCGGCGAGCGCCGGAGTTCATTCGGATAAATGATTCGGGCGCCCTGCCCGTACCCTTCGTCTGGCCATACACGGAGACATACGCGCCGCCGGGTTGGATCGTGAAGTAGATCGGCACGTCCACGTGTTCGGGCAGCGGAAAGGGCGGCCGGTCGAGCGGAATCGGCGTCAGGCTCACGCTCGTCACCGCCCGGCCATCGTGATCGCGAATCACCGCACCTGGCGGCAGGCGCAGCTCCAGACCCGGCATCGTCGGCGTAGTGATGACGGTCTCGGTCGTCGTCGGCGAGGCAATCGTGACGGCGTGCGCCGTGTCGATCACGGGCATCCAGATCGCATACGGCAGGACGATCGTGCGGCCGGCCGTGACATGGACGCCCGTCTCGAAGGTTCCGTAGGTACGGTTGGGCCGGCTCGCGGGCCGGCCGTCGATCCACAGCTCACGCCAGCCGGACGGCCCGTCCAGTGGTGCGATCACAAACCGGCCCGCACGGTCGGTGTAGGAGGTGCGGCCGTCCATCTCGACTAGCGCTCCGGCTAGTGGCTGGCCGTTGAGCCGCAGCATCTGTCCCGACACGGCTGTGACGCCGGCGCTGGCCCGAAGCGGGGGCATGTCGCGCCAGGGCGAGTCCGTGCGGCCCGTGCGCCACTCCTCCATGGCGCTGGGATTCCAGACTTCGCCTTCGGGATCCGGTGGCGATGACGCGTCGCGCCAGTCGCCCTCCGACGTCGAAGGTGCCGTCCGAAACGTCAGGCCTACTGACCCGAGCGTCAACCCGCCCACCGCCTCGCGAAGCCCGGCCATGCTCACGACGTAGGGCGTATCTGGCTGCAGTGGCTCGCGGGGCGTGACGAAGAGCAGCCGCCCGGCCTCCGCGATGACGCGCGTCACGGGGACATCAGCCGCGGGGCCAACGAGCGTCACCGAGTCCAGGAGAGAATTGGTTGCGATCGGACGGGAGAACCGAATGGTCACCGCCTGACGGATCCCAACCGCGGCGGCGCCATCGGGGCGGGGTCGAGGCTGCCACATAGAACGTCGGGTCGTCGGCCGGCGGCATAAAGACCTCCACGACATTTCCCGTGGTCGGATCGACCAACACTCCCGCGTTGACCTCGGCCCGCTCGGCGTTCAGTCCACCCCACAGCGCCACGCGCCCATCGCCCATCAGCGACGCGGTGTGGTACGCGCGCACCGCGTCGAGCCCGGCCACGGTCGTCACGGCGAGTGTCATCAGATCGAGACGCTGGACCTCGTCACTGACGCCGTCGCCGCGCACACCTCCCGCCAGGAGGACCTCGTGGTCGTTCAGCAGCGTGGCGGAATGGCCGGCCGCTCCGTTCCACCCTGGGACCGTCACCGTCGCAAACGTCCCCGTCGCCGGATTGAACCGATCGGCCCGTCGGACCAGTCGCCCGCTCGCATCTTGCCCGCCCAGCACGAGCACTTGCCCGTCCGGCAGCAATGTCGCCGTGTGCCAGACTCGCGACTCGGCGAGTCCGGGTACGAGCGTCGTGGTGCCTCGCGCAGAATCGACGAGGGCAGCCCCTGGGCCAATCACGAGCCAGCGGCCATCTGGCAGCAACGTGCGAGTTTGCCCCGCGCCCGACGCGGGCAACGACTGTTGGCCGACGGCGCCCCGTTGGTGAAACACCATCACCAGCGGCGCGACGACGGCTAGAGCCGCTACCCAGATGCGAATTCGCGATGACCGAGCATTCATTGGGACTCCTCGTCTTGGTCTCCAGGCTGCCTGCTGCGGATCAGGGCGTGACGACAAATGGCTCGGCACTGACTGCCGAGCCGGACGGGGTCGTGATGGAAATCGTTCCGGATGTCGCTGTTGCCGGTACCGTGACGACCAGTTGGTTCGTCGACGCGCTGATCACCGAGGCCGTGACGCCGTTGAACTGGACCGTGTTTTGAGCAGGCGTCGCGCTGAACCCGGTGCCCTCGATCGTCACCGTGGCGCCGATCGGTCCCTGGTTGGGACTGAACTCGAGAATCGAGACCTGGCCGGCCGAAAACCGGGCGATGGAGGTGAGGTTCCCGACGAGGTCATACCTGTAATTGGCCGCCTCGCCCGCCGGGTCGATCACACCAACCAGACGACCGGCTTCGTCATAGGAGTACCGAACGGAAGTCGCCGGCGACTGCAGCAGGGTAAAAGTCACGCCGTTGCTCGATAGCCCGGCCCTGGTCACAACGACCGGCCCGGTCGTCGCGCCAGCAGGTACGGTTACCCCGATCCGGGTGTTGCTCCAGCTGGTCGCCGTCGCCCCCGTCCCATTGAACGTGACCGTCGTCGTCCCTTGGGTGGCGCCGAAACTCGTCCCGTCAATCGTGATCGCCTGCGCCGGCGTGCCGCTTGTGGGGCTCAGCGCGGTGATGACGGGGGCCGCGTCGAGGACCGTGAACATGACACCTTCGCTCGAGACGCCGTGTGCCGAGACCGACACCACGACGACGCCTGTCGTGGCGCCCGTTGGCACGGTCACGCTGATGCTCGTGTCGCTCCAACTCGTCACGGCGGCAGTCGTGCCGTTGAACGTGACCGCGCTCGTGCCCTGGGTCGAGCCGAAGTTGAACCCTTGGATGGTCACGGTTTGTCCGACGATACCGACCGACGGGTTCAGCATGGTGACGATGGGTGGCTCGATGACTTCATCGCCGTCCACGAGGAGAGACACCCACGATCGCGCGGTGATTGAAGAGGGGACGCCGGCGGCGACCGCTTTGATGGACAGGCGGTCGCCTGGGGACACCAGAAACGACCCGGTGACGCTGCCCTCGACGTTGGTCCCGCTGATCGTCACTGAGAACGGGGTGTCTGTCTGATTTCTGCGGAGCGTCAACGTCCAGCTCTTGCCCGCGCCCGGGGCCGACGCCACCCTCGCGCGCATCGCGGACACGACGAACCGGGAGGCGCCGACGATCGCTTCCCGACTGCTCTCGGTGGCACTCCCGGTCTGGTCACCTCCGACCGGCCAGTGATACGTCGGTGTACCCGAGGTGTTCATCGCCGTCGTCCAGGCGTTGCCAATCGTCCACTGTGACGTTGTGGTTGCCGTGAACGCCAGCGCGCCGACAATCCAGGTGCCACCCGGGGTGTTCGTCGGCGTGTGGCGGACCTGGAGCTGATCGTTGACCGCCAGCGACAACGAAAACGACCCACTGCCCGACGAGGCCGAATCGGCAATCGTGATTCGCGTATCCGGCGTCCCTCCGGTGCCGTCCTGTGCGACGCCGTTCTTCACGAACGTGAACGTCCGGCTCTTGCCCGTGCCCGGCGTGCCGTTGATCGCTATGCGCCACGTCGTGACCGTGCCGGCGACCGCCACGATCGAGAACTGCTCGCCGCTCACCGCGCCGAAATTCGTCCCATACAGCGCGCTGTCGTAGTTGAGCGCCGTGCTGCTGGCGTTGTTGGCGCCGAATCCGTAGATGGAGACGCCGTCCGCATCCGCATCGAACTCGATCGAGCTTTGCCATTCGCTTTCGGCCGCGGTGCCGCTCTTCGTCGAGGTGATGCGGATGGTGTCGCCCGCGTCGAAGTACACACCGTCCGCGTCGAACCCCTCGGTGTTCGTGTCGCTGATCGTGATGGCCAGGTCGGTGTCCGTCCCGTTCTTCTGGATCTTCCAGGTCCAGCTCTTCCCGGATCCCGGCGCCGTCAACTGCCGGAACGTCCAGTTCCGGATGACGCCTGCCGCCGGCATGGGGACCGCGACTTCCTGGCTGAGCGTGTTCGAGCGACCGGTCAGGAGAGAGTGTCGCCCGTTGTTGCTACCGAGGGTCGACCCCACGGTCAGAATGGTCTGTACCGCGTCGGCGCTCTCCGCGCGACCGGGAAGACTCGCGATCAGCAAGAACACCACGCAGGATGGAATGGTGGGGCGGCTCATGACTCTTCCCGGTGAAAATAGTTATGGAATCAGGAGTGGAGCGTGTCGCGCCCGATGATCGGTTCACTCGTCCGGCAAGACAAGCGCGATTGCTTGCGAATTCTTGCGATCTCTTTTGCGAATTCTTGCGGTGTTGACGGATCGTTACGCGCGAGACGTGCAGTGCCGCGATCGCAGGGCTGAACGAAACGCGATTGGAGTCATGCCGCAGTGCTGCCGGAAGGCGTGCGTGAGCTGACCTTGCTCGCGGAACCCAACCGCCGCGGCAATTTCTTTCAGACTGGAACGGGGTTCTCCGGTGAGCAGCCTCTGCGCCGCCTCGACGCGACAGCGTCGCAGATGTGCCACAAATCCGTGACCGGTCTTGCGTTTGAGCATGCGCGCCAGGTGCCACGGAGAAAGCCCGACATGGTCGGCGACCCGCGTTAGCGCGATCTGCGCGTCAGCGAAGGATGATTCGAGATACTGGAGCGCACGCTCGACCTTCGAACAATCCGACGCTTGCGTCGAAGACATCTCCCAATCATTCAGGATGAGGTAGCGATCGGTAACCTGCCCGTATGCGGCTCGCCAATCGGGCTCCGGGGAAGAGATCGTCGTAAACACTCGGACCACGCTGCGCAGGAGTTGGTGGTCCTTCGAGACCCTGGGTAACGATACCAACGACGAAAGCACCCCCGACAGGACGGCACGAGCGAGTATCTGTTCGGTCGGCGTTTCCAGTCTCGGTATCCGACTGAGCAGCGCCTCCAATTCCCCTTTGACTTTCAACGGATGGAGCGCACTCATCTGACCCGCGACCACCTGCCAGTGATCGATGAACGAACCGAGGGGAGTCGGCATGAGAGTCGGCACCGCAGTCTCTTTCTTAAGGCTTCCTGGCGTGTGAAATATGAACAGATCCTGGACGCGCGTTGCAATGAAACAGGAAGAAAACTTTCTGCCGTAGGTCAGTCGACCGATGTGGTCACCATGACTGGATGTGATCCGAAGCCACTGCTATTTCGAAAGGCGGTTGTATTGACGCACCGCGTCGCGAAGCCCTGCGCAGGTCAGGCCGATACCCGTCGCTTGACCGCGCGAGAAGGTTGTGGGAACCACGCCAGGTCACGGACCTGGCGTCGCGCGGCCCGCGGCAACCCTCGCAGCGCGGTCCGGCCACCGAAGCCGGGCTTCGCCGACGCAGTGCGTCAATACAAGTGCATTCAGGGATTAGAGAGATTCACGCAAGCGCGGCCAGATGCCGTCCGGACTCCTGCTCGATCTTGCTGTGCAGGCTGTTGCCGTGCGCATCCATCGTCACAATCGCCGGGAAGTCCTTGACGGTGAGGTGCCACATGGCTTCGGGCGTGCCGAATTCGAGCAGCGACACGCCGTCCACGCTGCTGATCGTTCGCGCGTAGAACTGCGCCGCGCCGCCGATCGCGTTCAGATAGACGGCGCCATGTTCCTTCAACGCGGCCAGGGTCTTCGCGCCCATCCCGCCCTTGCCGATGACCGCGCGGACGCCGTAGCGCTTGATGATCTCTCCCTGATACGGTTCTTCGCGAATGCTGGTCGTCGGTCCGGCCGCCGTCACGCGCCAGACGTCTCCGTCCTTCACCACCACGGGCCCGCAGTGGTACAGGATCGACCCGTTCAGGTCGACCGGCGGATCGTGTTTCATGAGATGCGAGTGGACCGCGTCGCGGCCGGTGAACATCCGTCCGGAGATCAGCACGACGTCGCCGACTTTGAGCGATCGGACAGCGTCGGCGCTCAGAGGCGTGGTCAACCTGACCTCGCGCCCGGTCGGCGTGAAGCCGGCCTGATCCAGCATGCGAACGATCGGATTCGCTGGATCACGATACAGCCATCGCACGATGGCCCCGCTCGCCGGATCGAGGACCACACCGAGGCGGCGAAACGCCCAGCAGTCGTACGCCACCGACACGAAGAAGCTGGCAGGCAGTCGGTTGAGCGCGCCGATCTTGCACCCGATCAGCGTCGCCTTGCCGCCGAAGCCCATCGCGCCGATCTCGAGGGCATTGACCGTTGACATGATCGACGCTTCCAGCTCGGCGAGCCGCGCGTCCGGATTCACATCGTCCAGCGTGCGGAAGAGCTGCTCCTTGGCGTGCGCGTAGCCGGACGTCCGGTCGCCGCCCACGCAGACTCCGACGGCGCCTGGACTGCACCCCTTGCCCTGCGCCTGCCAGACGGCGTGAAGGACGCACTTTCTCACGCCTTCCAGCGTCCTGTCGGCGCGACCGAGATGCGCGAGTTCGACCGGCAGCGCGTACTGAGCGTTGGTGTTCTCGCAGCCACCGCCTTTGAGAATCAGCTTGATCTCGATCTCGTCGCGCTCCCACTGATCGAAATGGATGATCGGCGTTCCCGGTCCCAGGTTGTCGCCCGAATTCTCTCCGGTGATCGAATCCACCGAGTTCGGCCGGAGCTTGCCCCGTCGCGTGGCTTCAGCCACGGCCTGACGAATCTGCGCCCGCATCCAGATCTGATCGGCCCCGACGGGCACCCGCACTTCGAAGGTGGGCATGCCGGTGTCCTGGCAGATGGTGCCCTCGCCGTCGGCAGCCTGATCGATGTTCTGCGCGATGATCGTGAGCGCCTGGGAGGCGCGCGTGGCGACCGGCTCCGTCGAAAGCGACGTCTTCATCGCCGCCCGCACGTCGGGCGGCAGATCGGTCGAGGTGCGAATCACGAGCTGAAGGACGCTGTCGAAGAAATGTGGCAACACAGGGGTCAGTATAATCACGGACTGGGGGGTAGGGACTAGGGGCTAGAGGCTAGGGTTAGAGGTCACGGACCTGGCGGCGCCCGGCCCGGAGCAACCCTCGCAGCGCGGGTCCGGCCACCGAAGCCGGGGTTCGCGACGCAGTGCGTCAATGCCACTGCATCGGGACTCGGGGCCCGGGATCAAGGGAGTGATGAAGTTCCGCACCGAACGTGATCCACTCGGCGAGCTTCAGGTGCCTTCCGATGCCTATTACGGCGCGCAGACGATGCGCGCCGTCCAGAATTTCCCGATCAGCGGCCTGCGGGCGCACGCCGACCTCATTGCGGCGACCGTCCTCATCAAGAAGGCCGCGGCCGAGGCGAACGCCTCGCTCGGGCGCCTCGATCGCGATCTGGCGCGCGCGATTGTCGCAGCCGCAGACGGGATTCTCGCAGGCCGGCTTCACGATCAGTTCGTCGTAGACGTCTATCAGGCTGGCGCCGGCACCTCGCACAACATGAACGCGAACGAGGTGATCGCCAATCGCGCGTCCGAGATCCTGGGTGAGCCTCGCGGAACCTATCGAAGGGTGCATCCGAACGACCACGTCAACATGGGCCAGTCGACGAACGACGTGTTTCCCACGGCTGTCCGACTCGCCCTCTTGATGGGGACCGAACCGCTGGTGGGCGCCGCGACCGCGCTCTCGGGCAGCCTCTCCCGCAAGGCGGAAGCGTTCACGTCGATTCTGAAGACCGGCCGCACGCACCTGCAGGATGCGGTTCCCATGACGCTCGGGCAGGAGTTCGGTGGATACGCCGCCTGCATCGAACGTGGCGGCCAGGACGTCGCCGTCGCCGCCGGACAACTGCTGGAGCTGAACATGGGCGCGACGGCAGTCGGAACCGGCCTGAACGCCGGCGAGGAGTTCAGGCGTCTGGTCGTCGACAACATTGCCCGCGATTCCCGGCTCCCTGTCAGGCCGGCGGTGAATCTGTTTCGCGTGACGCAGAGCATGGGCGACGTCGTGGCTTACTCGGGCGCGTTGCGCAGACTCGCGGTCGAGTTGGGAAAAGTGGCCAGCGACCTTCGGCTCCTCAGCATGGGGCCGCGAGCGGGCCTGGCTGAAATCACGCTCCCCGCCGTTCAACCGGGATCGTCGATCATGCCGGGCAAGGTCAATCCGTCAGTGCCCGAAATGGTCAATCAGGTCTGCTTCCAGGTGATCGGCTGCGACACGACGGTGGTGATGGCGGCGGAAGCGGGCCAGCTGGAACTGAACGTCATGATGCCGGTCATCGCCTGGAACAGCCTGCACTCCTCGACCATCCTGAGGGAGGCGATGCGCGCGCTCAGCGCCCGCACAGTCGATGGACTCACGGCCAACGAGGGGCGGGCGCGTGAGCTGCTCGATCGAAGTACCGCGACCGCCACAGCCCTCAGTCCTCACATCGGGTACGCCGCAACAGCCGAGATTGCCAAGGAATCTGTTGCCACGAACCGTTCCATCAAGGAGCTCGTCCTCGCCCGAGGACTGCTTGATGCCAGGCAGCTCAACGAGATCCTGTCGGCGGGCGCCATGACCCGTGGAGGCATCACCGGGACCAGCGCCCGCAGCGACAAGAAGAAGAGACCGGCGCCTGAAAGAGCCCCTGCGAGCCGGACGGCCCCAAAAAGAAGGGCGCACAAGTCTCGAAAGCCGTCCCGATGAATGCGCCCCTTGCGCTGGTCCTCGCCTCCGCCCTCCTTCCGCTCGCGCCGCTCGACCGGGTCGACCGGGGCGCCTCCACTGCCACTGGGCTCGGCCTCGCCACCCAATCGCTTCCCTCTGCCTGCGCGCCGTCTCCTGCTTCTCCCCGCGCGCCGGCACTGTTTGCCCCGCAAGATCTCGGGCTGCTCGAGCCGCCCGATCGCGATCAGTGGCAGCGGCCGGATCAGATCATGGACCTGCTCCAGATCGCCGAGGGCTCGGTGGTCGCCGATCTCGGGGCGGGCGGCGGCTGGTTCACCGCGAAGCTCTCCTCGCGCGTCGGACCCAACGGCCTCGTGTACGCGGAAGACATTCAACCGGCAATGATCGAAGTCATCGAACGCCGGAAGGCTCGCGAAAGCCTGAGGAACGTCCGCACCGTGCTCGGCACTCCGAACGACCCCCGGCTGCCGCCCGGAATCGACGCCGCGCTGATCGTGGACGCCTATTGCGAGATGGAGATTTCCCCCGGCGATCCTGTGATGATTCTGAGGCGGGTCGCGGAATCGCTCAAACCCGACGGCCGGGTGGGCATCGTCGGCTTCAACCCGGGTGCGGGCGGACCGGGCCCCGCGCCCGATCAGCGCGTCAATACCGACGCCGTCATCGAAGCCGCCGCCGCCGCAGGGCTGCGTCTGATTGCGCGCGAGCCGCAGGTCAATCCGTTTCAGTTTCTGCTCGTGTTTGGCAAGGTGGTGGCCGCACCGCGCGCCGCCAAGTAGGATGCGTCGAGCCCTCACGATCGCCGGCAGCGATTCGGGCGGGGGCGCAGGGATTCAGGCCGATCTGAAGACCTTCGCTGCGTTCGGCCTGTACGGCGCCAGCGCGATCACTGCGATCACGGCCCAGAACACCCTCGGCATCACCACGATGCACGCGCTGCCGGCCGATCTGGTTATCGCTCAGATCGAGGCCGTCTCCAGCGATATCCGCCTCGATGCGACGAAGATCGGCATGCTCGCCACGGCGGCGATCGTCGAAGCGGTCGCCGCGTCGATTCAGGAGCTCGACCTGCCTTCGGTCGTCCTCGATCCGGTCCTGGTTTCGTCGAGCGGAGAGCGTCTGCTGGAGGAGGACGGCGTGCAAACACTCCTTCTGGAGCTGTTGCCACGGGTGAGGGTCGTCACCCCCAACGTCGCGGAAGCCGAGGCTCTGAGCGGCCGGCGAATCGCGTCGGATGACGACATGCGAGGCGCCGCCGAACGGCTTCATTCGATGGGTGCGGGCGCCGTCATCATCACCGGTGGTCACGCCCGCTCACATGACGATGTCGTCGTTGATCTGCTTTTCGACGGAACGTCGTTCGTGGAGCTCAAGACAGCGCGCGTCGCGACGGCACGTGGCACCCATGGCACCGGCTGCACCTACGCGTCGGCGCTGGCAGCTGGTCTGGCGCTCGGAGAGACTCTTACCGCCGCCGCCTTACGCGCCCAGCAATACGTCGCCGGAGCGATCGCGCACGGCGTGGCCGTTGGCGAAGGCACGACTCTTCTCGATCATTTTTGGCAGGGTATCGGAGAGCACCGCCGCGCCTGATTGCCCTGTTCCCCTGCGCCCCTGCGCCCCCTTCAGCCGGACGGTATACTGGGGTATGGCACCTTTCGCCATCGGTCCGGCGCCCCTCGAGCTGAATCTGGTCGTGGAAGCGCTCGGTCGGCAGGACGCTGACGGGGCGGTGGTGACTTTCCTGGGACTGGTGCGGAACCACAACAAGGGGCGACGCGTCCGGTATCTCGAGTACGAGGCGTTCGAGCCTCTCGCTCTCAAGACGTTCGCCCGGATTATCGACGAGGCGAGTGAACGGTGGCCTGGAGCGAGGCTCGCGCTTCATCACCGTGTCGGTCGGTTGCAGATTGGCGAAGCCAGCGTGGCCATTGCCGCAGCATCCGCCCACCGCTCGGAGGCCTACGCCGCCTGCCGATATGCCATCGAGCGCGTGAAGCAGATTGCTCCCATCTGGAAGCGCGAGTTCTTCGATGGCGGCGACATGTGGATAGAGGGGGCCACGGCCGATCCCGACGACGAGCTGGCGCGCGCGGAAGCGGAGCGGGTAGCATGCGCGTGACGGTTCGGTTGTTCGCTCGTCTGCGCGACATCGCGGGGGCGGACGAACTGACTCGAGACATCGCCTCCGGCGGAACCATCGGGACCGTATGGCGCCAGCTCGCGGTCGAGTATCCCGAGCTCGGACAGTACGAACGGTCGATTTCATCCGCCGTCAACGCGGACTACGCCCGCATGGATCAGGTGTTGCGGGAGGGCGACGAAGTGGCCTTCCTGCCACCAGTCTCCGGCGGATAACCCGTACGGCGGCTCAGCGTTCTTATGATCGACAAATTGACATCGATCGAACAGCATTACGACCAGCTGGTGCAGTTGCTGGGCACGGCGGAGGTGCAGAACAGCCCTACCGAGTACCGGAAACACGCCAAGGCTGCCTCGGAAATCGAGGAGCTCGTCGAACGCTTCCGCGAGTACAAGACGGTTGTCCGTGACCTGGCACAGACCGAGGAGCTGGCGCTGTCAGGTGATACGGACATGCACGAGCTCGCACAAGAGGAGCTCAAGTCTCTGACCGCCCGGCGCGACGCGTTGCTCGCCGATCTGAAGATCCTGTTGATCCCCAAAGACCCCAACGACGAGCGGAACGTCGTTCTCGAAATTCGCGCCGGGACGGGCGGCGACGAGGCCGCGCTTTTCGCCGGCGAGCTGTTCCGCATGTACAGCAAGTACGCCGAGCGCCAGGGGTGGCGGCTCGAGATGATGTCCTCAAGCGACACCGGCGTCGGGGGACTCAAGGAAGCCATCGCCACCATCGAGGGACGGGGCGCGTACAGCAAGCTGAAGTACGAGAGCGGCGTCCATCGGGTGCAACGCGTGCCGGCGACCGAGGCCAGCGGACGCATTCACACCTCGACGGCCACTGTCGCCGTCCTTCCCGAAGCCGAAGACGTGGACGTTCAGATCGACGCGAAAGATCTCCGCATCGATACGTTCTGCTCGAGTGGACCGGGCGGACAAAGCGTGAACACGACGTACTCGGCCGTGCGCATCACCCACATCCCAACAGGCGTCGTCGTCTCGCAACAGGACGAGAAGTCACAGGTGAAGAACCGGGCCAAGGCCATGAAAGTGCTGCGGTCGCGTCTTTACGAGATCGAGCTGCGAAAACAGCAGGAAGCCATCGCCAAGGATCGGCGTAGTCAGGTGGGTACGGGAGAACGCTCGGAGAAAATCCGGACGTACAACTTTCCGCAGAATCGAATCACCGACCACCGGGTCAATTTCACGACCCACCGTTTGGTAGAAGTCCTCAACGGCGATCTGGCCGAGCTCATCGAGAACCTGAGTACCCACGATCAATCCGAGAAGCTGAAAGACGCCACCACTGTCTCCTAACTCCATTCATCAGCACGTCGCGGACGCCCGCGGGCGATTCCGTGAGGCCGGACTGTCGCCAAAAGGCGCCGAGCTCGACGCACGTTTGCTCGCGCAGTTCGTGCTGGGGTGGTCGGCCGAGCGATTCGTGACCAGCGCCACGGAGCCTGAGCCGCCGGATTTTGCCCCGAGATACGAGGAGCTGGTGCGGCGCCGCGTCGGTCGCGAGCCGCTCGCGTACATCCTCGGACGCCAGGAATTCTGGGGCCTGTCGTTCGAGGTCTCGCCTGCCGTTTTGATCCCCCGTTCTGAAACCGAACTCATCGTCGAACTCGCGCTCGAGCTGCTTCCCAGCAACGCCAACGCTTCCGACGTCGCCGACCTGTGCACGGGCAGCGGATGTGTCGCGGTCGCGCTCGCCACGGCGATCACCGGAGTCTCACTCATTGCCACGGACATTTCGGAGGCGGCGCTCGAAGTGGCGCGAAGGAACGCCGCAAGGCACGGCGTCGCCGACCGAATCGAGTTCTGCTGCGCGGATCTGCTGGCTGGGCTGCCGGGGCCGTTCGACCTCATCGCCTGCAACCCGCCTTACGTGGCAGACCGAGACAAACGGGGACTCCAGCCTGAAGTCCGCGATTACGAGCCGGGCGTTGCTTTGTTCGGAGGCGCAGACGGTTTCCACATCCTCGAACGGCTCGTCGGTGGCGCCGCGGCGTACCTGCGACCCGGCGGCCACCTTCTGTTCGAGTTCGGCCTCGGCCAGGACGAACGGGTCGAATCGCTGGTTGAGCGGACCGACCGACTCAGACTCGTCGAGCTACGATGCGACCTGCAAGGCATCGCCCGGACGGCCGTTGTCGAGCGCGTATGAATCGTTCCGCCCCTGGAGTGAAGGCATGAGTGACTGCCTCTTCTGCAAGATCATCAACCGTGAGATCCCAGGATCGATTGTCTACGAGGACGATCGCGTGCTCGCCTTCAACGACATCAATCCGCAGGCCCCGACTCACGTGCTGCTGGTTCCCAAGCGGCACATTGCCTCGCTGAACGAGCTGACGCCAGACGACGACGGCGTCGTGGGCGAGCTGGCGAGACGGGCTGGGGTCATTGCGAAGGAACGAGGGATCGCGGACGGCGGATATCGCACCGTGTTCAATACGAACCGGGATGCGGGCCAAACGGTTTTTCACGTGCACATGCACCTGCTGGGCGGACGGCCGATGGGCTGGCCCCCTGGATAGCGAATTCACGCCTCTCCGTAAGGCCCCGCGATGGCCAGCGCGGCCCGGGCGGGATCGATGAGGCGACGGGCGATCAGGTTGACCTGATCGAGCGTGACGGCCCGCAACAGCCCTGGCAATCGGAGGTCGTAGTCGAGCCCCAGCTCGAAGAACTGCGAAGTCTGGAGAAACGTCGCGATGCTCGCGTTTGTTTCGAGCGCGCGCGGCATCGACCCGATCAGGTACGTGCGCGAGTCGTCCAGCTCTTTCTCGCTGACACCCTGGTCGGCCAGGCGGGTCAGCTCCTCATCGATTGACGCGACCGCGCGATCGACATTCGCCCGACTCACGCCGGCCCGGATGACCAGCGGCCCCTCCACCACGTTCGGATCGACCGAGCTCGAGACGTAGTACGCCATTCCCTGCCGTTCCCGAATGCTGTCTCCAAGCCGGCCGCCGAGCGCGTACTGGCCGAGGATGTTGTTCATCAACCGCAGCGGCTCGAAATCAGGGTCGCGCCTCCGGATGGTGGTGAAGCCGTAGGCGATATCGGCCTGCGCCTTGTTCATCATGGGGATGATCACCCGCCGGCGGCTGGTCGCGGCAGCCGGCGAGCTCAGCGCAATGGCTGCAGGGCGTGGAGCGCTCCATCTTCCAAAGACGCCGGCCGCGAGGTCGGATGCGCGGGACATGTCTACGTCCCCCACCACCACCGTGGACAGCTCGCATGGAGCAAATCGCTCAGAGTGCAGACGGAGAAGGCGGTCTCTCGTGAGACTCTCGACTGCCTCCCGGCTGCCTTTCGTCCGCCGTCCGTACGGGTGGCCATCGGGATAGAGCAGCGCCATCAGCGCTTCGGTCGCGCGAACCGCTGGGTTGTCCTCGTCCTGCCGGATCGCGGTGATGACTTCGCCTTTGCGCAGGGCGATCTCGTCGGCTGGCAGTGACGGCTGCATGACCATTTCGCCGAGCAGCGAGAGTACTGCGTCGAAATCCTCGGAAAGACAGGTGCAGGTGAGCGACATGACATGTCTCGTGACGGTGATCGCCACGCTGATCCCGCGGCGGTCGAGCTCGTCGGCGATCTCGCCGGCAGAGCGCCGGAGCGTTCCCCGATCGATGACTCGAGACAGGAGCCAGGTCGCACCGATATTGTCCGGCGGATCGCAGATCGAGCCGGCGCGCATGGCCAGGCTGATGGCAACGGCCGGCGTGGTTCGGGTCTGTTTCCCGATGAACACCGCGCCGTTGTCGAACACCGTACGGGTGGGCGAGAGGCCGGACACAGCTTTCAAGGCCGACGCTTCGACCCTTCGCCCTCGGCAAGCGGCTCGAACCACCCTACTGTCCGGTTCGTATCGGTGAGAACTTTCCGAGCGGCGCGGCCGACGGACTCGGCGGTGACTGCCGCAATGCGGGCAGGCAGCGACATCAAGAGGTCGACGTCCGCAATCGTGTCGAAGTAGCCAAGCTGGTGAGCGATGTTCGTCACGCTGTCGCTCTCGAACACCAGCCGCGCTCTCAGCTGAGCCTGCGAGCGTGCGACCTCGGCTTCTGTGATTCCTTCCACGCACACCTTGTCGAGCTCGTCGAGAAGAACGGACTCCGCGGCTCCAAGGCCGCTCCCCTCGTTCGCGGTGACCGAGATCGTGTACAGGAACGGCTGCTCGGTCGGTAGAAGGGCTCCTGACACCGCCGAGGCCAGGCCGCGGTCGACGAGCGCGCGATAAAGCCGGGCGCTCCGTTGAGGCGGCGGCACCCGGAAACTGGACCAGAGGTTCAGGCCTTTGGCGCCAGTCAACGCCGCGTCCAGCACGAGCAGCGGGAAGAAATCGGGATCGACGACGGAGGGGGCGTGATAGCCGACTTTCAGGTAGCCGGTCGTGCCGGGGCGACGAATCGTCAGCCGCCGTTCGCCGGTCTGCGCCGGCTCGACGGTCCGGAGCCGTGAGTCCAGCTGTCGGGCGGGAATCGTCCCAAAGTGGTGATCGACGCGGCCGAAGGCCGCGTCGGCATCCACGTCCCCGACCACGACCAGCGTGGCGTTGTTCGGTGCGTAGTGGCGGCGGTAGTAATCGTAGAGGTCGTCCCGGCTCATCGCCTCGAGATCCGAGATCCACCCAATCGTCGGATGGCGATACGGATGCGCCTTGAACGCGGTAGCCGTGAGCTCCTGGTCGAGCAGCTGATCGGGATCGTTCTCGCCTCCCTGGAGCTCGGAGATAATCACCGACCGTTCAGACTCGCAGTCATCGGGATCGTACAGGCAGTTGACCATGCGCTCGGCTTCGATGAACAGCATCCGGTCGAGCGCGTCGCGCGAAGCGGTCTCGAGATAGGTCGTCTGATCGATGAACGTGTAGCCGTTCCAGCTGCCGCCGAACTGTTCGATGATGCCCTTCACCCGATCGCGGGGAATATTGGTCGTCCCCTTGAAGTTCATGTGCTCGACCCAGTGCGACGCGCCGGTCAGACCGGGCCGTTCGTCCCTCGAGCCGACCTTGTACCAGCACCAGACGGAGACGAGCGGCGCCGCGTGCTCTTCGCGGACGATCACCCTCAGGCCGTTATCGAGCTGCCGCACTTCTGCCGAGCTGGCCATCGGTTCATTATAGAATCGTCGGATACCCCATGCCCGAGTGGAAAGACACCGTCAACCTGCCGCGGACCGACTTCCCGATGAAGGCGAGCCTGCCGACGAGCGAGCCCGAGGCGTTGGCTCGTTGGACGGCCATCGACTTGTACGGAAGGATTCAGTCGCGACGGAAGGACGCCCCCCGCTTCGTGCTCCACGACGGTCCGCCGTACGCCAACGGCAACATCCACATCGGCACGGCGCTCAACAAGACGCTCAAGGACTTCGTGGTCAAGTCGCGATCGATGGCCGGATACTGCGCGCCGTACGAGCCGGGATACGACTGCCACGGTCTGCCGATCGAGCTGCAGGTCGATCGCGAACTCGGCCCCAAGAAGCGCGACATGTCGGTGGCCGAGTTCTGCCGTGCGTGCCGCGCCTACGCGGAGCGCTACGTCGGCACGATGAGCGCGCAGTTCCAGCGCCTCGGCATTCTGGGCAACTGGGGCGACCCCTATCTCACGATGGACTTCCGCTATCAGGCAGCCATCGTTCGAGCGCTCGGCGCGTTCGTCGAGCAAGGCTTCGTCTATAAGGGCAAGAAGCCGGTTCACTGGTGCATCCACTGCCGGACGGCGCTCGCCGAGGCCGAGGTCGAGTACGAAGATCATACGTCGCCGTCCATCTACGTCGAATTCCCGATGACCCCGTCCGGTCAGGCCGATCTCGCGACTCGAGTCCCTGCGCTGGCTGGGCGCACGCTCTCCGCCCTTATCTGGACCACGACACCGTGGACCATTCCGTCGAACCTCGCCGTCGCGTTTCATCCCGAGCTCGACTACGCGGCCTACGACGTCGACGGCAGGGCGGTGGTCGTCGCCGAGGGCCTGGCAGCCACCGTCGGGACCGTGGTCGGTCGCGCATTCGAGCATCCCTTGGCGCGCTTCAAGGGAGAGGTTCTCGAAGGTCTCCGCTTCCGCCATCCCATCTACGAGCGGGACTCGCTTGGCGTTCTGGGCGACTACGTCACGCTCGAGGCCGGGACGGGTGCCGTGCATACCGCTCCCGGCCACGGGGCCGACGATTTCACCACGGGTGTGAAGTACGGACTTGAAATCTACGCCCCGGTCGGGCCCACCGGACACTTTCTCGATACCGTCGAGCTCTTCGGCGGCCAGCGAGTGTTCGATGCCAATCCGCGGGTGGAAGAAGCGTTGAAGGAGCGCGGACGCCTCTGGCACCGCGAGTCCTTCTCACACCAGTATCCGCACTGCTGGCGCTGCCACAACCCGGTCATCTTCCTTGCCACGGCGCAGTGGTTCATCAGCCTCGATAACGTCCGGCTGAAGCCGACGGCGAACGCCGGCGCGAACGGTCACGATCGTCGTGTCCCGGCGGACGGCACGCAACCGCCGGACAGCGCCGCGAGGACGCTGCGCGAGGCGGCCATCGACGCGATCGACCATCGCGTTCGGTGGATACCCTCGTGGGGCCACGATCGCATCTACAACATGGTGGCCAACAGGCCCGACTGGTGCATTTCGCGGCAACGGGTCTGGGGGGTGCCGATTCCAGCCGTCGACTGCGCCAAGTGCGGCGAGGCGCTCCTGAACACCGCGCTCGTGGAGCGGGCGGCGTCGGTGTTCGCGGCGCACGGCGCCGACGCCTGGTACGAGCGCCCGATCGAGGATTTTCTGCCTCCCGGGTTGTCCTGCCCGTCATGCGGTGGCTCGACCTTCGAGCGCGAGATGAACATCCTCGACGTCTGGTTCGACTCGGGATCGAGCCATGAGGCGGTGCTCTCGGTACGACCCGAGCTGTCGTGGCCGGCCGACCTGTACCTCGAAGGCAGCGATCAGCATCGAGGGTGGTTCCAGAGCTCGTTGCTGGTCGGCTTGGGCACGCGCGGCCGGCCACCGTTCCGCCAGGTCGTGACCCATGGCTTCATCGTGGCCGAAGACGGGCGCAAGATGTCGAAGTCGCTCGGGAACTCGATCGAACCCGAGGCCATCATCAAGACGAGCGGCGCCGATATCCTGCGCCTCTGGGTGGCGATGAGCGATTTCACGCAGGAGATCCGCATCAGCAAGGAGATTCTCGCGCGCGCCGTCGATGTGTACCGGAAGATCAGGAACACGATGCGGTATCTCCTCGCCAACTTGTACGACTTCGATCCGGCCGTCGATCGCGTGCCGCTCGACACGCTCGAGGAAATCGACCGCTATATCCTCGCTCGATACGGCGAGCTGGCCGATCGGATCGTCAAGGCGTACGATCAGTATGATTACCCGGCGGTCTTCCAGGCGCTGAACACGTTCACGAACGTCGATCTGAGCGCCTTCTACGCGGATGTCTCGAAGGATCGGCTCTACACGTTCGCGGTACGGTCGCCTCAGCGCAGGTCGGCGCAGACCGCGATGCACGTCATGGCCGATGGCCTGACACGGCTGATGGCGCCCATCCTTCCGTTCACGGCCGATGAGTTGTGGCGGTATCTGCCAGGGGCCGGCAAGGGCCTGACGCGCGAGGAGTCGGTTCACCTGGCCCTCTTCCCGACCGCCTCGGAGCTCGCGGCATTCGACGACTCCGATCTGGTGAAACGGTGGACCACGCTGCTGGCTGTGAGGGACCAGGTCCTGGCCGAAATCGAGCCGTTGAGGAAGAGCAAGCAGATTGGCAGTTCGCTCCAGGCGAAGGTGGTGCTGACCGCGACTCCAGCCGAACTGGTCCTGCTCGAGCCATACGAAAAGGATCTCCCGATGCTCTTCATCGTCTCCGACGTGGAGCTGCGGGCCGCACCGACCGACGTCGAAGCCAACGAGGAGGCGAGGCCGCGGATCGGCATCGAGCGGGCGGGCGGGGTACGGTGCGAGAGATGCTGGCGGTACGTGAGCAAGATCTCCAGCGAACCGTCATGGGCCGGGCTATGCGAGCGATGTCAGGACGCCTTGGCGCAAACGGCACATGCGTGAGCGGCTCGCAGGTCGCCGACTGGAGGTCTGGCTGCCCGTTGTCATCATCGCCGTGGATCAGTTGACGAAAGCCATCGTGAGAGCGACGCTCCCGTTGCACGACAGCATGACCGTCATTCCCGGTTTGATGGATTTCACGCACGTCCGGAATACGGGCGCGGCGTTCGGACTCCTCAATTCGGCCGATTTTCCCTTCAAGACCCCTTTGATTGCCCTCATCGCGGTGGCCGCCCTCGTCGGCATCGGCATGTACGCCTCGGGTCTTGGCCACGGCCAGCTGCTCGCCCGGACGGGCCTGGCGCTCATCACCGGAGGAGCCGCGGGAAATCTGATCGACCGGGCGACCGTCGGGTCGGTGGTCGATTTCGTCGACGTCTACTGGCGCACGTATCATTTCTGGGCGTTCAACGTGGCCGACTCGGCCATTACGGTCGGCGCCGCCATCATGATCTTCGACATGTTCAGGCCGGAGGCCCATGTATCCACGACTGTTTGAGCTGGGACCGCTCACGGTCTACACCTACGGCCTTCTCCTTGCCGCCGCGTATCTGTTCGGCCTGAAGCTGGCGATGAGCCGGGCCCACGCGCGCGGGCTGGACGGCGCAAAGGTGCTGGATCTCGGCATCTACATCATCATCAGCGCTCTGATCGGCGCAAAGCTGCTGCTGCTGATCACCGAGTTCGGTACGTTTCAGGCCAACCCCCGGGAGTTGCTGACGCTCGCCCGATCCGGAGGCGTGTTCTACGGCGGGCTCATCATGGCGGTGACGGTTGCGCTCTGGTATATCCGCCGCGCAGGGCTGCCGCTGTGGACCACGTGCGACATGTTCGCGCCCGGCATCGCGCTGGGACACGTCGTCGGTCGATTCGGCTGTCTGTTCGCGGGCTGCTGCTACGGCAAGCCGACCAGCCAGCCGTGGGGCATCACCTTCACCGATCCGTTTGCGGCCGCCAACGTCGGGACGCCACTCGGGATCCCGCTGCACCCGACGCAGCTCTACGAAGCGGGCGCCGAATTCCTCATCCTGGTCGTGCTGCTGACAACCGAACGCAAGGGTCGTCCGTTTCCGGGCCGGACTTTCTGGCTCTACCTGCTGCTCTACGCGATCTCACGATTCATCATCGAGTTCTATCGTGGCGATCCACGCGGGGCCGTGGGCATGTTCTCGACGTCGCAGTTCATCTCGCTCATCCTGGCGCCGCTGGCCATCGGCATGCTCGTCTACCTCAGCCGGCGGACGGACCCCGAGCCCAAGCGCGTCAGAAAGGCGGCATGACCCCCGCAAGCGCGGCCCGATGGCGAGCCACACTGTCACGGTAACGGATGAAGGCAACGGCATCCGGCTCGACCGCTTTCTGGCGTCGGTTCTCCCAGAGCATTCCCGATCTCAGATACAACGGCTGATCAAGGCAGGACACGTGCGGGTTGCCGGACAGACGGCAAAGGTCAACCAGCTCGCGCGCACCGCCCAGGTTGTCAGTATCGAGCTGCCCGAGCCCATCGCCGCAGCGCCGGGGCCGGAGGCCCTGGAGCTGCCCATCCTCTATCAGGATCACGACATCGTCGTGGTCGACAAGCCAGCCGGCATGGTGGTCCATCCGGCGGCTGGCCACGCAGGCGGCACCGTGGTGAACGCCCTGCTGCACCACGTCGCCGATCTGAGCGGAATTGGTGGCGAAAAGCGGCCAGGCATCGTGCATCGGCTCGATCGCGGCACGTCTGGCCTGATGGTTGTGGCGAAGAACGATGCGGCGCATGAGGCGCTGTCCCGCCAGTTCCACGATCGGGAAGTCGAAAAAGAATACCTGGCGCTCGTGTGGGGCATCGTCCAGGCTGGCCGCCGGATCGACCTGCCTATCGGCCGCGATCCGGTCAACCGGAAGAAGATGTCAGCGCGCTCCCTCCGGCAGCCCAACCGCGATGCGACGCGGGCACGCGAGCGTCGAAGCCGGGAGGCAGTAACGAGAATCGTCCGCGCCGAGACGATGCGCGCCCTGACGCTCGTCCAGGTCGCCATCCACACCGGCCGCACACATCAAATCCGTGTGCACTTGAGCGCGATTGGGCACCCAATCGTCGGAGACTCCTTGTACGGTGGAACGCGCCGACGCGTGCCAGGCGACCTGCGCCCCGTCACACATCTCGAGCGTCCGTTCCTGCATGCCGCGCGGCTCGTCTTCAAACACCCGCGGGACGGCCGACGCATGGAGTTCACGAGCGAGCTCCCCGACGATTTGCAGTCCGTACTGGACGAGCTCAGAGATACGTCCTGAGATTACTTTCCGTACTTCTGCAATCCTGCAATCCTGCAATTCTGCAATATTCTGTTCTCCCATGGTCATCTACAAAGGCCGCGTATTTTCAGTTGAAGTGGACCAGGTGGTTCTTCCCGACGGACGCCAGACCGAGCTCGCCATCGTCCGGCACCGGCCGTCGGTTGTGCTGGTGCCTGTCCGGGACGATGGCCGGATTGTGATGATCCGTCAGTATCGACATGCGCTCATGAAGGATCTCTGGGAGCTGCCTGCTGGCAACGTCGACGCTGGTGAATCAGCGGAGGCTGCTGCGGCGCGGGAGTGTGAAGAAGAGATCGGCGAGGTCCCGGCACGAATCGAGCGTCTCGGCGCTTTCTACCCTACGCCCGGCTACTGCGACGAGGAAATGATCTTCTTCCGCGTTTCAGAATTGCGGCCGCCCTCGCCGGACTCGCCGCACAAGCCAGACGAGGACGAGGCAATCACCACACATCCGATGTCACCGGCGGAGGCGAAGGCCATGGTGGCGCGCGGCCAGATCGTCGACCTGAAGACGGCCTACGCCCTGACGCTGATCTGAGGGCGGCGGCTCGAGTCGTTCACCGCCTCGAAGCTGTCGCCGTCCCGCCGCTGCCGCGAGGAGTCAGTGCCTCGCGGCAATCGGGGAGGTCGGCTTCGGCTCTTTCGGTTCCTTCTTGAGTGGCCTGACGTCCGACGAGACCGGCTGAAGCGCAAGCGCCAGCACTTCGTCGATGGTCGAGACGAGATGGACGGTCATTTCCCGTCGAAGCTCCGGCGTCAGGTCCTCGTCGATGTTCTTGCCGTTGGCTTTCGGCAGGATGACCTCGCGAATGCCGACGCGACGGGCCGCCAGCACCTTCTCCTTCACGCCTCCGATGGGAAGGACGCGACCCGAGAGCGTGATCTCTCCTGTCATCGCGAGGTCGCCACGAACCGGCCGACCGGTCAGCTGCGACGCCATCGCGGTGGCCATCGTCACACCCGCGGAGGGGCCGTCTTTCGGGATGGCGCCTGACGGCACGTGGACGTGCAGTTCGGCGCCCTTGAAGAAGTCGGGATCGATGCCGTACTCCCTCGCGTGCGTGCGCAGCCACGACAGGGCCGCGCGCGCCGACTCTTTCATGACATCGCCGAGCTGGCCGGTGAGGGTCAGCGAACCGGTGCCGGCCATCCGCGACGCTTCGACGAATAGAACCTCGCCCCCCGCCGGCGTCCAGGCGAGGCCGATTGCGACTCCGGGTTCCTTGGTGCGCTCCTCCATTTCCTCGTCGAGAAACCTCGGTGCGCCGAGCATCTCAATCACGGCGTCGCCGGTGATTTCGATAGGCGTCTCATTGCCTTCGGCCCGTCGGCGGGCCACCTTGCGGCAGACCGCGCCGATTTCGCGTTCGAGATTCCGGACCCCGGCCTCGCGGGTATAGCCGCGGATGATCTGGCGAACCGCATCCGGCGTGAAACGGATGTATTCCGCGGTCAGCCCGTGGTTCTTGACCTGCTTGTCCACGAGGTGATCGGTCGCGATCTTGAGCTTCTCTTCTTCGGTGTACCCGGCGATCTCCAGCACCTCCATTCGGTCTTTCAGAGGCGCCGGCACCGGGTCCAGGATGTTTGCCGTCGTGATGAAGAGCACCTCCGACAGATCGAAGGGCACATCCAGATAATGATCTCGGAAGGTGTTGTTCTGTTCGGGGTCGAGCACCTCGAGCAACGCCGACGACGGATCACCCCGGAAGTCGGAGCCGAGCTTGTCGACCTCGTCGAGGATGAAGACCGGGTTCTTGGTCTCGGCGCGACGAAGTCCCTGGATGATCTGTCCCGGCAAGGCGCCGATGTACGTGCGCCGGTGCCCGCGGATTTCCGCCTCGTCGCGCATGCCGCCGAGCGAGACCCGGACGAAGTTGCGATCGAGCGATCGGGCGATCGATTTCGCGAGCGACGTCTTGCCGACGCCAGGCGGCCCGACGAAGCAGAGGATCGGGCCTTTCACGTCCGGGTTGAGCTTCCGCACCGCGAGGTACTCGAGGATGCGGTCCTTGGCCTTCTCGAGACCCGAATGATCGGCGTCGAGGATGCTCTTGGTTCTGGCGAGATCGATGATTTCTTCGCTTCGCTTGCTCCAGGGCAGGGCGACGAGCCAGTCGAGATACGTCCGCGACACGGTGTATTCCGCGGCGGCAGCCGGCATCTTCGACAGGCGGTCGAGTTCGCGCAGCGCCTCTTTCTTCACCGCCTCCGGCATGCCAGCGGCCTCGATCTTCTCGGTCAGCTCCTCGATGTCCTTCCCCTGCTCGTCTCCTTCGCCGAGCTCCTTCTGAATCGCTTTCATCTGCTCGCGCAGGAAGTATTCACGCTGGTTCTTGCCGACCTCCGACTGCACCTGCGACTGGATCTTCGAGCCGAGCTCGAGGACCTCGAGCTCCTTGATGAGTATGCGGTTGAGCGTGTCGAGCCGCGCGCGAATGTCGAGCGTCTCGAGCACTTCCTGCTTCACCGCGGTGCTGATGGTCGTGAGCGACGAGGCAATGAAGTCCGCGAGGCGGCCCGGCTCGGTGATGTTCATCGCCAAGGTCTGGAGATCGTCCGACAACAGCGGCGACAGCGACACGACCTGCTGGAAGTTCGTCTTGATGTTGCGCGCGAGGGCGTCGACCTCGAGCCGGTCGGCCTCCTTCAGTTCCTCAGCGGCGGTGCTCACACGCGCACGGAGATAGGGGTCCGATGACACGACTTCGTCGAGCGACAGCCGCGCGAGCCCCTGCACGATGAGGCGGAGGCTGCCGTCGGGCAGCTTGAACATCTTGTGGATGTGAGTCGCCGTCCCGACCTGAAACAGATCCTCTTTCTTGGGCTCGTCGATCGAGGCGTCGCGCTGGGTGAACACCGCGATCAGCTTCCCGTTCGCGATGGCCTCGTCGATAAGGCGCACCGACGTTTCCCGCGCCACGGCCAGCGGCATGAAGGAATTCGGAAAAAGAACCGTATCGCGCAACGGAAGGACGGGAAGCTCGGGCGGAATCGAGAACAGCCGCTCGCCGAGCGAGACGTCCTCCGGTTTGACGTTTTCAGCGTGATCGCTCATCGCGACCTCATTTTCTGTCCAGTTGACCTGGACGGGTGCGGAAAATTTCGCGGGGGACGCCGGTGGAGGAGTGATGGGCTCCGCCACCGGCGAAGCCCCTTGGATGAGGAAGCCGGGCCCTACATGTCGAGGAACAGCGAGCTGGTGCCGCGCCGGGCCGCGAGCTGCCGCTGGCGTTGCTCGGCAACCTCCCGCGCCTCCTCGCAGTCCTTGCATCGGACGGCAAACGGCAGCGCCCGCAGCCGCTTCTCCGCGATCTCCTCGGCGCAATCGAAGCAGTACCCGTAGGTGCCGTGCTCCAGGCGGACGAGAGCATCGTTGATTTTGTTGAGGGTTTCGGACTTCATCTGAATCAGCGCGAACTCGATGTCGTCCTGAATGTCCGCCTCGGAGCTCTCGACGGCGTCGAGCACCTCGTTGAGCTTTCCGCCCCCCCACGCGCCCTCTTCGCGCACGTCCCGCATCCGGCCCTGCACCTCGGCCTGAATCTCTTGCTGCCGCGCTTCGAGCATCTCTTTCAGTTCGGCATAGCGAGAACGGTTCATCCGCTCTCGACTTGTATGTTGCTTGTCCTTCATGACCGCCGCTCCTTGCGGGACCCGTCCGGGGGCACCGCCCAGTAGAATTGCCGACCGTTATGCAAATCAATTGCCAGTTGCATCAGTGGCCAGAGTCTTATCAGTAACTACGACGGTCCGAGGCAAAATGCGTCACGGTCCGCCCTCCAGCTCGACCTTTGTGTTTCTGCCGCATCAAACGACACAAGAGCCTGACAATTAAACCGTTCATTTGCAGTCTCTTGGCCAGATCAACCGGTTCTCTGTCGACCAACCGTTCAAATCTGGTAATCAGTTAGACGCCGCGAGCGCCAAGACGGTTCTCTTGAGACGTCGAGGGAGTGTCCTCTCAAGTAGACGAGGGAGGTGTCAAGAAATGGCAGAGGTGTGCCACTCTGTGGCGGTCGGAATTTACCGAAATCGACGCGGCTTATTGAACGCGGCCCTGGCGGGGGGACTGGATCACGACGCCATGCTCGACCAACAGCTCGCCGCTGCGCCGGCTGCCGGTGCGGCGCCACCGCTCGTACAGGCGGAGGAGATCGATGTTCGAACTGCAGGACGCGCGCTCGCTCACTTCCGAGAGCACGTCGACGTAGACGACGAAGTTGTCGGCCAGCTCCGCAAAGACCGTCGAAAATGTATCCAGCTCGCAGCGACTCAGCGCCGTATAGGCGGTGCCGCCGATGCTCACGTAATAGTCGACGTCGATGCGTTTCCGCTGAAGCGAGTCGCCAAAAAACCCCGAGATGAACAGCGACTGATCCCCAATCTGCTTCAGGATCTCCCGGCGCCGCACGTCGGCTGCGTCGAGCGCTTCGCACAGCCGAAGCGCAAGGGGGGCGTCGTCTTCCTGGGCGGGTTGTCGCAAGAAACCGGTCAGGAGATTCACGACGTAAAAAGCCGTCAGTTCGCCGGCGGGAATGCGCTGACGCGCGAGCACGTCGTCGACCAGCTGCTTGAAGTATTCGGCCGCCGATTCGTTTCGAACGACTGAATCACTCATAGGCGAACGGCCTGCTTTGATGCGATTCGGTCCGGCGAGCAACCGCCAGGCACACGCGCAGCCGCTGCAAGGGGCGTTCCGAAAATTACTGGCGGATTTGCGCCGATTATACAATATTGCCCACGTGTTGTGCCCTCTTTGTGGACTCCGACGGGCGCGCCGCGGATGCCCGGCACTCGGCCAGCAGATTTGCGCAATCTGCTGCGGCACCAAGCGACTCGTTGAGATTCGCTGTCCCGATGATTGCTCGTACCTGGCGACGGCGCGCGAACACCCGTCAGCCTCAACCGTCCGTCAACAGCAACGTGACGCCGGGCTTCTTCTCCACTCCGTGCGCGACCTGAGTCGGCAGCAGACAGAGCTGTTCTTTCTCATCAACGCCTTTCTGCTGCGTTACGAACCGCTGGAGCTGCATCCTCTGATCGACGCGGACGTCGCCGAGGCCGCTGCGGCGCTTGCGGGGACATTCGAAACCGCTTCTCGAGGAGTCATCTACGAGCACCGGCCTGCAGGGCTGCCCGCGGATCGCCTCGCGACGGCACTGCGACCGGTGATCGCCGAAGCCTGTCAGCACGCCGGCGCGGTCAACGATCGAGACATCGCCGTGGTGCTGCGTCGTCTTGAAGAAGGTGCGCGGGCGGCGGGCGCCGCGGAGCCCGAGCAGCCTCGCGCCTACTTCGATTTGATCGGGCGGACGTTGAAGGGACGGCACGAGATGCCCGAGACGACGGGAGACGCTGACGCCACGCCGGCGCCGCGATTGATCATCTAGGAGAGCGCGATATACTTGGGGGTTACTTCGTTACTGTTCACTCCAGGGGATGGGAATGGCCAAGAAGTGTGAAATCTGCGGGAAGACACCGGTGGTCGGGCGGCAGGTGAGCCATGCGCACAACGTCAGCGCCCGCCGGTTCGAGCCGAATATTCAAACAGTGCGGGCGATGATCAACGGCGGGATCAGGCGCATCAAAGTGTGCACGCGGTGCCTGCGTTCGGGCCGCGTCACCAAGGCCGCGTGAGTCATGCTCGAACCTGAATGAAGCAGCCAGTCTCGGCCCCAGGCGCTCCCAAACCCATCGGCCCCTATTCGCCGGCGATCCGCTCCGGGGGCCTCTTGTTCGTGTCGGGCCAGGTTCCCGTGGACGGCGCGACCGGCAATCTGGTGACCGGGGACATTGCGGCCGAAACACGTCAGGTGCTCGAGAACATCGGCACGCTGCTGCGAGCGGGCGGGCTCGATTTCTCCGCGGTTGTCCGGACGACGGTGTTCCTGGCGGACATGAACGACTTTGCGGCCATGAATGCGGTGTACGGGGCGTACTTCGGCGAGCCCTATCCGGCGCGGGCGACCGTCCAGGTCGCAAGGTTGCCGCGAGACGCCCGCATCGAGATCGACGTCATCGCGTCCTACGACACCACATAGCCGCCGCGACGTCAGCCCGCCCTCCCGGATCGTTCGACGTCGAGAACGCCCTCCACCGCACGCAACGATTTCATGACCTTTTCAAGGTGCTTCAAGTCGCTGATCTCGACGGTCATGTCGATTCGTGCCCGCTGATCCTCGTCGGTGTGGGCTTCCATGTTCTTGATGTTGGTGTTGATTCCGGCGATTCGGGCGCTGACGGCAGCCAACAAACCCTTCCGGTCCTCGACTTCCATCGTCAGCTTGACCGTGTAGCGCGCGACAGCGTCTCCCTTGTCCCACTCGACTTCGATGCGCCGCTCCGGGTCGTACAGCAGGTTCACGACGTTGGAGCAGGTCGCCGAATGGACCGACACCCCCTTGCCGCGGGTGATGTAGCCCACGATCTTCTCGCCGCGGATTGGATTGCAGCAACGCGCGCGGAAGACCATCAGGTCATCGAAACCCCGGACCTTGATCTTTTCCTCGCCGGTGCCGAGCACCCGCCTGACCGCTGCGCGGACCGGCCCGTCGGGCGCTTTTTCCTGAAGGCTGTCGGCCGGCACCAGTTTCGCCAACACCTGCTTGGGCGACAACTTGCCGTATCCGATAGCCGCAAACACGTCGTCGGGCCTCTGGCCACCGAAATCGCCCATCACGGCCTTGAAGGCTTCCCCCTCCACCAGCGTTTTGGGATTGAGATCGTAGCGTCGCGCCTCCTTTTCAAACACCTTGCGGCCCAGGTCGCGCGCGCGCGCTTTTTCCTCGACGCGGATGAAGTGCTTGATTTCGTACCGCGCGTGCGACGTCATCACGAAGTTGAGCCAGTCGCGGCTCGGCTTGTGACCGGCCGACGTGATGATTTCGACGATGTCGCCGTTCTTGAGCCTTGACCGGAGAGGGACCATCTTGCCGTTGATGCGGGCGCCCACGCACTGACGGCCCACGTCGGTATGAATGGCGTAGGCGAAGTCGATAGGCGTGGCGCCGCGCGGAAAGGCTTTCACCTGGCCCTTCGGCGTGAAGGTGTACACCTCCTCCGGGTACAGGTCGACCTTGAGGTTCTGAATGAACTCCTGTGGATCGCGCACCTCCTGCTGATATTCGAGCAGTTCCCGCATCCACTGGAAGTAACGCTCGTCGCGCTGATCGCCGACGCGACCCTCCTTGTACTTCCAGTGCGCGGCGATGCCCTCCTCCGCCCTCCGGTGCATCTCCACCGTGCGGATTTGCACCTCGAAGGGCATACCTTCGTGGCTGATCACCGACGTGTGGAGCGACTGATAGCCATTGGGCCTGGGCATCGCGATGAAGTCCTTGATGCGCCCCGGCACCGGCGACCACGTCTGATGGATGATGCCGAGCGCCGCATAGCAGTCTTTGACCCCCTCGGTGACGATGCGGAGCGCGATGAAGTCGTACACCTGCTCCAGATCGATCTTCTGGCGCGCGAGCTTCTGATGAATGCTCCAGAGGCGCTTGATGCGGCCGTCGATCTCCACGACCGGAATCTGGGCTTCGGCGAGCTTGCCGGCGATGGTTCTTTTCAGCTGCTCCACGAGCCCTTCGGTGGTCCGCCGTTTCGCGTCCACCCGGACGCGCAGCGATTCGTACGCCTGCGGCTCCAGATACCTGAACGACAGCTCTTCCAGCTCGTTCTTCACCTTGCTCATTCCGAGCCGGTTGGCGATGGGCGCGTAGATGTCGCGCGTTTCCTGGGCGATCTTGA
Organism: Vicinamibacterales bacterium; assembly: GCA_035537875.1. GTDB lineage: Bacteria > Acidobacteriota > Vicinamibacteria > Vicinamibacterales > CAVVIG01 > DATLLJ01. The sequence continues at coordinate 94,822 of DATLLJ010000103.1, forward strand.
TGCGCCGTTCCTCGGGCAGGTGGCTGAGCGTCCGCATGTTGTGGAGTCGATCGGCCAGCTTCACCAGGATCACGCGGATGTCGTCGACCATCGCCAGCAGCATCTTCCGGAAGTTCTCCGCCTGACGCTGCTCGCTCGACGAAAAGGGGATGGCGCTGATCTTCGTCACCCCCTCCACAACGTGAGCCACCTCCGGGCCGAACAGCTCCCGAATGCGATCGATCGTCGTCAGCGTGTCCTCGACGACGTCGTGCAGCAGCCCGGCGGCAATGGCCACGGCGTCCAGCTTCATGTCGGCGAGGAAGTCGGCGACGGCAAGCGGGTGGATCAGGTAAGGCTCGCCGGAATGGCGGACCTGCCCGCGGTGTTCGAAGGCGGAGAAGACGTAGGCCCGCCGCAGCAGCTCGACGTCGGCGTCGGGGCTGTACGCCCGCACTTTTTCGAGAAGGTCCTCGAAGCGAATCATGAGTCTCGGTGTCTAACTCTATTGTCAGGGCATTCGGACGGCCGCCCCCCTCTAGTGTAAAGCTCGTATGCTGTGGGGGCGCCTAACCCTTTGTGAAATGGCCACTTGAGGCCCAGCCAGGCGTGGCGCCAGATAGCGGGCGGGGGAGCCGGTTCCAGCTGATCCGCGCCTTGACTTGGCTTTTTTGTGTTCACTATACTGTCGCGGCTCGACTCCGGTTATTCTCCTCGGTTTCCGAAACATGCGGCATCGGCTGTGGGTCTGTAGCCAAGATCGTCGCCGCTTTTTGCCACAAGGAACAGGAACATGTCGATTAAGGGCGAGACGGGCAGGGCGATGCACCTGCGGCGGGGATCGAAAACAGTAGCTCGACTCGGATTGATTCTGGCCACGTCGTCGTTGGCGGCCTGTTCGCAGATTGCCGGCGTCCAGGCCCTCTTCAAGTTCAAGCAGGCCAACCAGGCGTATCAGGTTCAGAACTACACGCGGGCTGCTGAGCTCTACGAGGAAACCATCGCGGCCAATCCGGAAATGAACACGGTGTATTTCTATCTGGGTAACAGTTACGACAATCTCTACAAGCCGAGCGAGAGAGGACAGGCGGCCAACGACGCGCTTATTCAGAAGGCCGTGGAGAATTACACGAAGGCGGTCGAAAAGCTGTCCGCTACCGACCCCGTCGAGGCCAATATCAAGACCCTCGCGCTCCAGTACCTCATGGCTGCCTATGGCTCGGAGCGGCTCGACGATCCGGTGAGGGCCGAACCGGTCATCATCAACTTGATCGAGGCCAACCCGACCGATCCCACGTACTACCACCAGCTGGCCAAGCTCTACGAAGACGCAGCTGAATACGACGCCGCCGAAAAGGTGTATGTGGCAGCCCGTGAGGCCAAGCCGACCGATCCCATTGTCTACATGCAGCTGGCGGGCTTCTATGGACGCATGGGAGACTTCCCCAAGACGATTCAGGCCTTCGAGCAGCGCGCCGAACAGGAACCCAACAACCCCGAGGCCTTTTACACCATCGCCACGCAGTACTGGGACCAGGCTTACCGGGGCGCCGGCGTTCGAGACGAGGACAAAAAGAGTTACGTAGACAAAGGGATCGCGGCTATCGACAAGGCGATCCAGATCCGGCCGGATTACGTGGAGGCGCTCGTCTACAAGAATCTGTTGCTTCGCCTCCAGGCAAACCTCGAGACCAACCCGGCCCGTCAGCAGGCTCTCATCAAGCAGGCCGACCAGTACCGCGACCAGGCCGAGGAGATTCGGAAGAAGAAGGCCACCGGCGTCGGCAACTGAGCAGCGGGCCTCCCGCTGGGGCGACCATCACGTCAGGCCGTCGGGCTTCGAGCCCGGCGGCCTTTTTTTGTTCCTGTCGTGGAATCCCGGGCGCCTCATGTGAGACTCCGGGATGAATCAAACCCGGGTGAGACTTCTGAGAGGGCTCCGAGAACCAAAAAGAAAACGGCCGCCCCGGACAACCGAAGCGGCCGCTTTGAGCGAGAGAAACGCGCGAGAGACTAGTTGCCGGTGACGGCGCCAGCGGCCTTCCGCATGCCGTCGGTCACGATCCCGACCTTCTCAACGCCGGCGCCCTTGGCGGCATCGATGACCTCGACGATATCCTTGTACTTGAGCGAACCGTCGCCCACGATGAACATCGTCTTGTCGCTGCGCTGCTCGAAGATGTTCCGCAATCTGGTCTGAAGCTGGACGATCGTGACATCCTGCTTGTTCACGGCTATCCGCCGGTCGGCGGTGTACTCGACCACGATCTGGTTCACGTCGGTCTGAACCTGCTGGGTCGACCGTTTGGCTTCAGCGGGCAGATTGATGTCCAGACCCTGTGTTCCGAGCGGCAGGGTTGCCATGAAGATGACGAGGAGGACCAGGAGAACGTCAATCAGCGGTGTGACGTTCATGTCACAACTGGCCTTCGGGATTTCGCCGCTGATGACCTTGTCGGCGCCGAAGTGTTTATGATGATGAGCCATTACTGCTGCCCTCCCGCCGAGCTGCCTGAGGGCTTCTCGGTGATGAGCCCGATGTCCTCGATTCCCGCCTCGCGGAGCTGGTCCATGGCGTCCATCACAATCTTGTAGTCCACGGCCTCATCCGCCTTGATGAGGACGATCCGCTCGTCCGGCGCCTTGTCCTCGATGAGAGTTTTAACGCGCTCGCCGAGCTCTTCAGGCTTGACTTCCTTCGCATTCACGTAGACGACGCCGTTGGGAGCGATCGCGATCGACGTCTGCCCTGCCGTCTCGGGCTTGTCGCTCGAGTACTCGGCGCGAGGCAGCTTGACGCTGATGCCTTCCTGCAACATCGGTGCGATGAGCATGATGATGATGAGGAGCACCAGCATCACGTCGACGAGCGGCGTCACGTTGATGTCGGACTTGACTCCCCCTTTGGCGCCGCCGAGATCCATTGACATAGATCAATCTCCTTGACGATTCAAGCTTCAAAGGCTCAAGGTCCAACCATGAACCTTGAGCCCGAACCCTTGAACGTTCTACGCCGTCTTCCGGATGAAGAAGTCGACGAGCTCAGACGAGGAGTTGTCCATCTCCACGTTGAAGTACTCGACGCGACCGGTGAGGTAGTTGTAGAACCACACCGCCGGAATCGCGACGACGAGCCCGAGCGCGGTCTCGACGAGCGCTTCGGAAATTCCGACCGACACGGCGCCGATACCGGCCGACCCGCTGGCGCCGATACCCTGGAACGCGTTGATGACGCCGATGACCGTGCCGAGCAGCCCGACGAACGGGGCCGTCGAACCGATCGTCGCAAGGGCCGAGACGCCCTTCTTCATGTCGTTCGCGGTGAGCGCCGCCGCGCGCTGAATCGATCGACGCACGGTGTCCATCACGTCTTCGCGCGCCATGCCTTGGCCACTTTCCTGTTGGAACTGGTACTCCTGGAGCCCAGCCAGCACGACTTTGGCGAGGTGGCTGTAGCGATAATTCTTCGAGGAGGCGAGCGCGATGGCCTCCTTGAGCCGGCCATCCTTCAACTGTTTGGCCACTTGCGGCGCGAACAACTTCGACTGGTTCTTCGCCTGCGTAAAGGTGAAGATCCGCTCGAACGCCACGCCGAACGACCACATCGACATGATGAAGAGAACGACCGCCACGCCTTTGGCGACCCATCCCATCGTGTTCCACATTTCAATTAAATCCACAGTCCATCCTCCATCGAGACGAGTTTAGAGTCCTGTCCTTCTCTTCGGTCGAATCGGTCGGTCGGTCGTCGTGCCTGCCCTCGGTGCTTTGACGGGCCGCGTTTCTATCGAAGCGTGAAGTTGACGGTCACCGTCATGATGACCGGCACCGGCACGCCGTTGAGCAATGTCGGCGTATACGTCCACTGACGCACGGCGTCGACCGCCGCCTGATCGAGCAGCGGAATCGATCGAAGCACCTTGGTGTCGGTGACGCGCCCGTCCGGACCGATCGTCGCCTCGATGATGACGACCCCCTGAACGCGAGCCGACTGCGCGATCGGCGGATAGACCGGGTTGACGTTCTTGACGCGAACCGGCGCCTTGATCTGTCCGCCGACACGGACGGGCGGCGGTGGCGGCGGCCTGTC
>DATLLJ010000104.1:0-30605 GCA_035537875.1 Vicinamibacterales bacterium
GGCTGGCCATCGTGCTGCTGATGTTGTGGGGGCTCGTCTTCGCGACGGTGATGCCCGTGCGTCAGGCGTTCGTCAACGGCCTGATTCCGTCCGAACAGCGCGCGACGGTTTTGTCGTTCGACTCGTTGATGGGATCGGCTGGTGGCGTGGTCTTTCAGCCTGCGCTGGGACGAGCGGCCGACGCCTGGGGGTACCCCGCGTCCTATCTCTGTAGCGCCGCGATTCAGGCGGTAGCGGTCCCTCTGATATGGCTGGCTCGGCGCGAACGTGCCGAGTCCGATCCGATTCCCTCAGAGGACAGCTGAGTTCGTTCCGAATTTCCGCGTGAGATCGAGGCTCAGGAAAGGGCAGACACAAACGAACGTCCGGCCCGTGCTTCCTGGACCGCAACGATCAAGTCAGATACGAGACGCCGCTTCACCACATAGCCCGTGCCGCCCGCTGCCTGCGCGGCGTCAAGGAAGTCCTTGTCGTCGTGGACCGTGAGAAACACGACGGCGGCCGTCGAACCCTGTTGACGGAGCGTCGACGCCACTTCAAGGCCGGTCATCCCAGGCATGGAGATGTCGAGGACGACCACGTCCGGCCGCAGCGTACCCACGGCATCGAGCGCCTCTGCGCCGTTGTGTGCGGTGCCGACCACGACACATCTGGGCGTCAAAGCCGCCGCTGCTCGCGCAATCATGGAGTCGTTGTCGTCGACCAGGAGGACGCGAACCGGCTCGGGCGAAGTGGTTGGCAATGAAACCCTCAACAACGCGGGTGCAGTCATCGTGCCATCACATGAGTTGCCACTATTCCAGTGTTACAGAGGTTCGTCTGTCAGACCGAGACACTCTCTGGGGCCCGCAGGGCGGACAAAGGTACAAACACATTGACCTTTGTTCCTTGCTCTGGCCTGGATGAAATCCCGAACGTGCCGCCGACGGCCTCGAGCCGCTCGCCCATGCTGATCAGTCCCAGGCCTTTGCCCCACGCCTCATCGACATCGAATCCCACGCCGTCGTCGGACACGGTCAGCGTCAGTCCTTCGCTTTCGCCGTGTAGATGGACAGAGACGAGGCGCGCGTGGCTGTACTTATGTGCGTTTTGCAGGGCCTCTTGCACCACCCGGAAGAGACACAGCGTCAGTTCGAGCGGCAGCGGCATCGGGACGTTCTCGTGAGTGAACGTCACCGGCACGCCCAGCTGCGACATTTCATGTTGAAGATCGCGTAGCGCTGCGACCAGGCCAATCAGCCGCAGCTTGGGCGGATGCAGACGATGCGAGAGGTCGTGGACGCTTCTGACGATCCCTTCCGCACGGCTCAAGGCCTCGTTCGTCAGTCTTTGTGTCTGCGGTGCGACGTCGCCCCGCATCAACCCGAGATCGATCACGAGGAGCGAGATCTGCTGGCTGATGTCATCGTGCAACTCCCTGGCGATTCGCGCGCGCTCGCTTTCCTGCGCATGCAGCAGCCGGCCGCTCAGGTCGCGCAGTCGCTCGTAACTCGCTCGAAGCGCCTCCTGGCTCGCGCGAAGTTCGCGCTCGGCGCGGCGTCGCCGCACGCGCTGCACGAGTAGTCCCGCGATGAGGCCGGATTGGATGAGCAGAATGCCGACTGCCCCGAGAATGTAGATGTTGTAGCGGTCCCAGAGGCTGGCCTCTCGGAACAAGACGAGCGCGCCGGAGGGTACGCGTGCTTCGTTAATGCCCCACCGCTGCAGCTGGCGCCAGTCGATCTGGACGGCATTCAGATTGATGGCGGACGTCCCGATGCCGTCGGCTCGTTCTCCGTGAAGGACGCGGAGCGCGAGGCGGCCGATGCTCTCGACCGCCGCTTTCTGAATGTAAAGATCGCCTCCAAGGACACCGTGATCCACGACCGAGTCCACCCAGCTATAGGTAGGGCGATTCGCGGCTGCGGTGATTCGATCGACGAACTCGAGCGGATGAAACTTGTTGCCGGCCCCGTCCTCGGTGACGAGCACGTAGTACACAATCGAGTGTTCGGGGAGGCCCGCCAACCGCTGTTCCAGATCGCTCGCTCTCAACGCACTCAGATACGTGAAGGCAAAACGGGACTCGAACGGCCTGAACTGCTCTCGTGCCAGCCGCTCGAACGCGCGATCGGCCGGCGCGGCACCGGTTACGACGAAGACATTCTTCACATCAGGCTGCAGCTGCTCGATCACGCGGAGTGTCCCACTGAAGCTGCGTTCGAGAATGAACCCACTCGAGTTGCCGGCGATTCGAGTGTCGCGATTGTTCGCCAGGAACACGACCGGGGCTTCCTGAAACAGCCTGACGCGGTCCGTAGCGACAAACGCAGCGGCGACATCACCCATCGCGATGACCAGATCGAACGGGATGCCCTGGTATTTCAGCCGGATGAAATCACCGAACGCCACGCGGTAGGACGGATCGGGGAATCTCGTGACGTCGATGAATTCCGAGTAGTAGTCGAGATCCCTTCCGAGGCCAGCGTCCAGAATCTTCGGCAGCACGTCTTCGCCAACGATGGAGAATTCGGCGTCCCGCCTGGTGGAATATAGGACCAGAATCCGCTTGTGTTCGTCGGCGGCCCACGCGAAGCTCGCAGGCGCCAGTTCACACAGGACGACCACGAGGACCAGCATCACTTGCGAGAACGACCAGTATCGTGAGCGGATGGTCACAGTTCGATCTCCGCAGTGATCTTGAAAAAGCGCGGAGTCAGGACGCTCTCGTCGCTGATGGTCGTACGGAGTTTTTCTATGAGCTCAGGGCTGCTGGCCTCGACGACGACGCCTGCGACCGCGGCGCCAGATGAGTCGAGCACAACTCCAGCGATCGCGGCCTGTGCGAGCACTGCCGTGGGGATGACGACGAGCGAGATAGCCAACAGGAGTGCTCTCATCGCCGTTGATAACGCGCCAAAAACCAAGACCCACGAAATGCGACGGGGAGACCATTCTTATCAAGGACGGGGCTGTTCGGAAGTGGTTTTTCTGATGTGGCTCTGCTGGGTGCCGTTGGTGCCTGTAGCCCCTATTCTGCCGAAGGACGTGCGGCACCGGACATCGTGCCTCACAATATGGACATGATGAACACGACACGGCTTCCTCGTCGTCCACGGGCCGGATACGGTTTCGCCTCCGCATTCGTCCTGGCGCTCGTAGTGGTCGCCACCGGGGTGTTCGGCTCCGGCGGTGTCGACATCACGGTCTCGGCTCAGGCGCTGAACCCGTGCGCGCTGCTCACGACCGACGAGATTGAGCCACTCGCGGCGAACGAGAGCGTGGGCGAGGGTGTCTCGAGCTCAATACCGTCCTTCAACTACGCGACCTGTCGATATGCGTGGGGTGTCGGCACTGGCCGTTTCAAACTCGGCGTCATCGTCCACGACGCGTCCCGGACGTTTCCTGGGATGACTCCCGACCAGATCAAGCAGCGGCTCCTGCAGTCAGTCAAACCAGGAACGACCGAGGAGGTCATCTCGGACTTAGGCGAAGCCGCCGTGTTCAAGTCCGACTCGCCCTATTACGCCACTGCGACCGCGTTTCTGAAGGGCCGCATCCTGGAGGTCCACCTCGATGGCTCGGTCGCGCGGGAGCAGAAGGATCAAGCAATTGCGCTCCTGAAGTCGGCTGCATCGCGGCTGTAGCCAACGCGGCTCCGGCCGATCATGTTCACGGAACCTGACAGACATTTCCCAACGCTACCCACACCTCTATTTCTTTCGTTTTAGCTTGAGCTTCGTGATCGCCCTGCTCAACTCGGTGGTCAGTCGTTGAAGAGTCTCGACATCCGCCGGAGCCACGTCGTATTTGTCACGCTCCACCACACGAGCCCAGAGTCGCTCAGAAGCTCTGTGTATGCTTCTCGCGACTTCTGCGAGCTTTCTGTCTCTCGCCATAGCGTTACCTCGGTAAATAACCTCTAGGGCCGCCTCGCTGGGGCACTATTTGATCCGCGGTCCCTTGAAATCGCCTTCCACCACGTGCGCGATGAGATGTGTCACATCGCCCTTGTCGTTCGAAACGAATTCCAGCACGGCGCCGCGGAATTGAAACATCGTCGCCGATTGCGGGACCATGCGGCCGCTGCCGAACCCGGGCACGTCAATCATCAGTTGGCCGGCGTCCAGCGTGATGGTCGCGTTTGCCATGCCGCTCGGCGTCATCATCTGGTAGACACCCGCGAACTTCGCCAAGGCGGCCGAGTCGACGTTGATCGCTGGTGCATCCTGCGGCTGGACGAAATGCTGAACGCTCTTCTCGTTCTCGTTGCAGACGTACTCCAGCATTTCGGTGTCAGGGTCGTAAAGGAGCTCGCTCGTTGCGGTCCACGGTCGCATGAACGTCTTCGGGTCATCGAACGTCACCTGCACGTCCATGTGCCCGAAGTCACGTCTGCTGTAGCGCTCTGTCACACGCAGCGCTTCCGTGTGCGGAAAACCAGGCCGCCCGACCCACGATTTGTCGTTGAAGCCATTGCTCTCGACGACCAGCGTCTCGCCTTCCCAGCGTCCGACCGAGTAGCCCTGCCATGTTGGGTTGGGGTCCTTCGGAAGACTCCGGCCATCAAGGAAGATTTGACGGAAATTGTTTGGCACTTCGTAGAGCACGGCGACGATCTGCGGCGTATGAATGATCTTCAACGGTCCGCTGAACGTGACCATCGGTCCCGGCGGCAGGCACAGCACACTCCATCCGAGCGACGCGGGATTTGCGAGTCGTTGTCGTGCCTGTTCCTGCGCCCACGGCTGAACGTCGATCTCCTTGAGATCGGTATCCCACTTCGGCCCGGCGTGCCACAGTCCCGAGAGATCAGGTCTGCCGTCAACCGATCGCGGAGCGGCCGCAGATAGGTTCGGTTTACCGTCAGGGAGGCGAGGAATCGCTGCCGTCGGTTGCGTCAGCCACTGAGCAGAGGTGGTCGATACGAGACTCAAGAGGAAAACGGCGACGAGTGTCGCGACGCCGGAGTTGTGGAGCATGGGATAACCTGGCAGATTCGACCGGGCGATTATAGGCGACGAGTGGGCGCAGCGTCACTGGTGTGCTGGTATACAGCCCGGCACTCCTTAATAGGTCCAGCCGATCGACAGCACGATTCCAACATCGTTGGTATTTGGCCTCCGGGTTCGGTGGCCGGTTGTCGTAGGTGTTGTAGAGATTGATCGCGACGAACAGATCAAGCCCCTCACGGCCTCCCGGCAGCGCCATTAGAGCGGCGGCAATCGTGAAACCGGGCGACGCGCCGTCGGACACTGAAAGGACTTTGATAGCGAACTTCCTGTCGCAGCTCACGATAAGCGAACGGGAGCGGCTCCTTGAAGAGCTGAACTACATGAACCTCGAGGAGATTCGTGGCTTCTGTTCGGAGCGCGCGATTCCTTACAGGATCGTGGCCGAGTACTCGAACGGGAAGGTGAAGGCCACGAAGGACACCGATCGAAAACCGATCGTGCTGGCCCGTGTCCGCCACTATCTCAGGACAGGCCAGGTCGGTCAGCCCACCCGCATCTCCGCGCAGATCGTCCGCGAGGAGAATCCACCAGCACGGCTCGGACCTCGCGACCGTCTCTACTATCGTTGGTACGCGAAGGAGTTCGAGGGTGTCATGCGATTGCTCCGCGACCTGACCGCCGGCCGGTTCCGGGATGGCGCTGTTGCACGCGTGCTCGCGATGGAGTTCTGGACGCGCGGAGAAGCGCCCACGTTCGAGGAGTTCGCCCGATCGTGGACGAAAGCCAAGGCCGAGGAGCACCGGCTGCTCACGCCGGAGTACGCCTACCTGACCGACCTCCGCCACCAGCGCGCCGACGGCGACTGGAAGGCCTTGCGCGAGGCCAAGGCGAAGTCCGCTCTGGGGACGCTTGCGAGAATCGCTCCCGTTCGAGCGGCCGACGGCCGGTGGTTTCGGTGATGTCGACCTCAGGACTGCAGCAGCGTTGCGAAATCAGCCGGCGTGAGCGATTGACCGGAACGACGCTCGTATAATCGAACGCACCTTTGATGGCGCTTGCGCCCGGTAGTCGGCTCGGCGTCTATGAAGTTCGCGAGCTCATCGGCGCGGGCGGGATGGGGGAAGTGTATCGCGGCCACGATATCAAACTGAATCGGAGTGTCGCGCTCAAGATCCTCCCTGATACGTTTGCTCAGGATCCTGACCGCCTCGGGCGTTTCAGGCGCGAAGCGCAAGTGCTCGCGTCGCTGAACCATCCCAATATCGGCTCAATTTTCGGCTTCGAAGAATCCGATGGCATTCACGCGTTGGTCCTCGAGCTTGTCGAGGGTCCCACGCTCGCCGATCGGATCGCGGACGGGCAACTGTCGTTAGACGAGGCCATGCCGATTGCCCGGCAAATCGCTGAAGCGCTCGCCGCCGCCCATTCACAGGGCATCGTCCATCGAGATCTGAAACCCGCGAACATCAAGTGCCGGCCGGACGGCACGGTGAAGGTGCTCGACTTCGGGCTGGCGAAGGCCGTGATCGGCGATATGGCGTCGGCCAGCGTGACGATGTCGCCAACAATGACCAGTCCGGCGCTCACGCAGCTGGGGATCATCCTCGGCACCGCCGCATACATGAGTCCCGAGCAGGCGCGCGGCAAGCCGGCCGACAAGCGCAGCGACATCTGGGCATTTGGCGCGGTGCTCTACGAAATGCTCACGGGGAAGCCGGCATTCGCTGGCGACGACGTGTCGTACACGCTGGCGAATATTCTCAAGACCGAGCCCGACTGGAATGCGCTTCCGGCCGGGACACCATCGACCATCGTACGCGCGTTGCGGCGGTGTCTGGAAAAGGATCCGAACCGCCGCACTCACGATATCTCTGACGCGCGGCTCGACCTGGAAGAGAAAGACCATTCCGTTGCGGCGACGCTCGTGTCGACCAAGCCGCGTCTTCTGACCGTGGAGCGCGTGGCTTGGGTCCTCCTCGCCGCAAGTCTGGCCGGCGTGCTCGCGTACATCGAGCTACGAACGACACCGCCTCCGGCGGTCGTGCGTTCTCAGATCGAGCCTCCAGAAGAGGGCTCGTTCGGCTCGACCAGCGGTATCGGACGAGCAGATGGCACCAGCGGCGCGATATTGTCACCGGATGGGACGCGACTGGCGTTCATGGCGACAGACAAGAACGGACGATCCGAGATCTGGCTGCGTCGATTCGATTCGTTCACGTCGCAACCACTGTCGGGAACCGGTGATGTGTTGATGCCGTTCTGGTCGCCCGACAGCCGGTCGATTGGATTCTTTGCGGCTGGCAAGCTGAAACGAATCGATACGACAGATGGTTCCATCGAGACCATCACGGATGTGGCGGGGGTACCGCGGGGAGCCTCATGGGGCAGTCGTGATGTCATCGTCCTCAGCGTTGGCACGCCGCCAATACTGGCGCGGGTCTCCGCGCGGGGCGGCGAAGTTACGCCCATCGTCATGCCAGGCGCCGCTTTTGCCCGCTGGCCATCTTTCCTTCCCGATGGCCGTCACTTTCTGTACGTTGGCAGGCTTCGGTCCGAGGTCGACATGATCGGGGTCCTCGTCGGCTCAATCGAGCCTGGGTTCGAACCGCGATCCGTTGTTGCCAGCGATAGCAACGCGGCGTTTGCGGCGCCGGGCGCCCTGCTGTTCATGCGAGGCGAGAGACTGATGCAACAGCGGTTCGATCCGGATCGGCTGGAAGTCTCCGGCGATGCCACACCGGTGGTCGAGGACGTGTTCTACAACCCTGGCGTGGGCCGCGCCGACTTCACGGTCTCGAACGGTGGCGTCCTGGCATTCAGATCCAGCTCCAATCGCGGCAACCAGTTCGCGTGGTTCGATCGTGCCGGGAAGTTACTCGAAACCGTCGGTCCTCCTGGCAATTACCGCACGCCGGACCTTTCTCCCGATGGCCAGCGGCTCGCCTACGGCGACGTCAACCAGCGAGACGTCTGGACCTTCGATCTGGCGCGACAAACTTCATCACGATTCACGAACGGTCCGGGCGCCGAGACGTCGCCGGTGTGGTTTCCAGATGGCACCAAGATCGCCTATCGGACCGACCAGCGTGGCATGTTCGAGAAGGATGTCACCGGCACCGGCGCCGAGCGGGTTCTGCTCGCCCAACCCGTGACTGGGCCCGCTCAGATCTCCGCGGACGGTAAGTGGATCCTGTACTTTGCCGTCACGCCCGGCGGAAATCAGGACGTATACGTGCTGCCGACTGCCGGAGAGCGCAAGCCGCAACTGGTCGTGCAGACGCCGTTTCCCGACGTCGAGCCGCAGTTCTCCGCGGACGTGCGCTGGCTCGCGTACGCCTCGAGCGAAAACGGGAGAAACGAAATCTACGTGCAGGCGTTTCCGTCGACCGGACGGCGCTGGCAGATCTCGAACAGCGGCGGACGTCAGCCGCTCTGGCGCGCCGACGGCAAAGAGCTTTTCTTCGTCAGCGATGACCGGAAGTTTTACGCCGTCGACGTATCCACCTCTGCGAACTCCGGATCGTTCGAATACGGCGTTCCCCACTTTCTCTTCGACATGCGCGCGAACGTCTTCAACTCGCGGAACAGTTACATTCCCAGCCGCGACGGAAAGCGCTTCCTCGTGAACATGCTCCTGGAGGCCGACGACGCGCCGATCAACGTCGTTCACAACTGGCGCGCGGATGTGAATTAAGAACCACGGCGAATGGCGCAGCTCGCGCCGGCCGAGGCAAAGTGCCACGCCACGGGACCCCTCATATCTGGTGTGAATCTCTCAATTGGTCCTCGCCTCGCGACACGTGCCAACTGCAGGTTGCCGCCGTCTTGGATCAGGGAGGGCGCGAGTTGGAACCACACTCGCGAATGGCTCAGGGGTGTGACGGGTTTAGACGGGCCCGACCTGCTGTTTGAGGTGGCGCAATGGGCCTCACGCGTAGCGCGGGCGGCTAGCGTTTGAGCCAGCTTTCCCTGATCTTCAACTGTTCCGCCGTCGGCGACTGGCTCTCGACCATCCGATAGTTGCCGAGCTCGACGAACCCGACGGCGATGTCCAGTTCGCGTTCCTCGCCACCGCGCCGGATCCTGAGCCTGACGTTCCGGCCCAACTTCTCGTTGAGGAAACGGAAAACGGTTCCAGCGCCCTGACCTTCCAGAGTCTGGCCATCGACGCTCACTATGAAGTCCTCCTGCTGCAAACGAGCCGTTCGGGCATCGAAACCGGGAGGCACGCCGGTGACCCGGCCCATGGTGTCCAGGTTCACGCCGAGAAAGGGAACCTTTCGTGTGACGCGTTCGACCGCATAGCCGGCGTAGCCGAGAATCGTCTCGTAGGGCGGCACGTCGGTGCCGGAGACGTACCGAGTGAAGAAGCTTTCGTACGAGTTCCTGGTGATTCGGTTGACGACTCTAATCAGATCCTCGATGCTGAATCCACGGCCGCGCTGATAGAAGTCGGTGAAGAGCGTCCGCATGACCTCGTCCAGTCCTCGTGCGCCGTTGGTGTCGTGACGAATGGAGAGATCGAGGAGCGTTGCGATGTTCCGCCCTTGTGAGTAATAGGAAATGCTGAACGGAGGCGGGCTGGCATAGCCAATCCACGTGGACGTGGACGAGTCCGACGCGGAAATGTAGCGCCGTGCCTCGTTGCCCTCAACCTCCCCGATCCCCCTCGCGGCCTCGCCGACGAAGGTCTGGGCGTCCCTCAGCCCGGCGCGATACAACGTCAGGCCGGTGTAATACGACGTGAAGCCCTCGGACACCCACAGCAGCGGCGTCTCGTTCTCCCGCGAGTAGTCGTAGGGCCACATCTGCACCGGACGGATGCGCTTGACGTTCCACACGTGAAAGAACTCGTGCGCGGCCTGGCCCACCATGTCGTCGGGCAGCGGCGCGCGTCGGGGTTCCAGAGGGCGACGAACGAGTTCTGGTGCTCCAGCACCCCGGCACTCGCTTCGGCGGGCCGGAAGAAATAGAAGTAGACGAATTTCTTGTACGGGAGGCCGCCGAAGATCCTGCCTTGCGTTTCCGCCAGCTTCGTGAGGTGGCCGATCAACGTGCGGGTCTTCTCCGCTGAGAACACGCCGGGGGGATTGGCGACGACGTCGTGCGGCTTGCCGTCGAGCATGAACCGGGTGACGTCGAACTGCCCCATCAGCGTGGGCTGATCGACGAGCGTGTCGTACTCGGGCGCCGTGAACACCATCGCGTCGGCCGTCTCGTCAAGGCCGCTGGCGATTTTCCAGCCGCCCGGCACCTGGAACCGCACCACGCTCGGCCTGGATCGATGACCCTCCGGCAGCAAGAAGAGCTGTGTGCCGGTGAAGAACGCGTAGTCGGGCGCGATGCGCGCCTGGTTCGCGGAGAGCACGTTCGCCAGGTAATCAAACTCGACGGTGACGCGCGAGATCCCCTTCGTGTCGATTCGCCAGGTCTGCTTCCGCACCTGTGCAGGCCGCAGCTCGCGGCCGCCCGGTTCGGACACTCGAAAGCGAGAGATGTTCTTCGCGTAGTTCTCGATGACGTACCAGCCGGGGGACCAGACCGGCAGCGAGAGGTCGAGCGACGGCTGGTTGATGTTCCTGATGTCGGTCGTCACGTGAAAGAGCTGGCCCGGGATGTCGGCCACCTTGACTGTGTACTCGATCGCGAGCCCTCGATCCTGCGCCATCGCCGGCGGCGGATGGCCTATAACCACGTACGCCAGCATTGCCGAGCAGAACACTGATGTCCGCATCGTCCCCTCCCTGGCGGTCTTTGAGATGCGCGATCTTATCCCGACGAAGTTCACATAAACGCCCGTCCTGGGACCCGTTCAAGCCCTCCCTCATGGACAGACCGTTCGCCGCCGGAATGGGGGACGTGGGTCGTGCCGCGCTGACGCCTACGATCGTCCGCCGAGTGTCCTGTGCTGGCGCGGCAGCAGACCCACGAGAAACATCAGGAGTCCGGCCGCCAGCCAGAGGGCCGAACCGCCGGATCCCGTCAAGGGGCCGAATCCTGCCCCTTCGAGACGCGGGGTCGTCAGACTCCACGGCCACGCGCTGACGGTCATGGCAGTGGTTCGTTCGGCAGCCACGATGGCGACTCCCGCGAGAATCCAGACCCAGGACATCACGCCGGATGAGGTCGCGCGAGATTCTTCGGCGCCCGCAGATGATGTGCGAGCCGATGGCAGACGTGCCACTCGCGCCATAATCGCCGCGGACAGCTCGCGCTCCGGCTCGGGTTCTTCAAGACGATTCAACGCCAGGGTCATGTCCTCAACGATCCGCAACGCCGAACGGCATCGAGGGCACTGGCTCGCATGACTGTCGATCGCGTTGCGAACCGCCGGCGAGCATTCTCGCAGCGCGTCGGTCCAGATGCGTTCGTAGATCTCCTGACAAGTCATCGGGAACTCCGGATCGTCGAAGGCGTCGCGCCAGCGAGCGAGGCGCGCAGATGCTGCCGCGCGCGGAACAGCAGGGTTTTCACAGTGCCAGCCGTCACACCGATCGCCGACGCGACCTCGCTCACCGACAACTCCTGGCGGTAGTGAAGGACGACGGCGGTTCGTTCGCCGAGTGGCAGCCGCTCGACGAGCCGCCAGAGGTGCCGGCCCTCGTCTTCGGCCACCAGGACGTCGAGAGCGGCGGGAGCGGCCGATGCATAAGCGCTCGACTCAGGCTGAATCGGTGTTTCGCGCCGCGCGCCGGGCGAATGGCGCGCGAGCCAGTTCCTGGAAAGGCGCATGGTGATGGTCGCAAGCCAGGGGTAGAACGGGCGTCGCACGTCGTACAGATCAAGACGTTCGAACGCGCGAACGAACGCATCCTGCGTCACGTCGTCGGCACCCTCTCGATTGCGGAGAATCATGACGGCTAGAGCGAACACTCGGCGTTCGTAGCCCTTCACAATCTGGCCAAAGGCATCCACATCCCCGGCTCTCACGCGCTGGACGATGTCGGCGGTCCACGTCAGATCAGGCGTCCCTTGCCAGGTCACGCGCCCGGCAGGTCGATGTCATCGACGAGTCCAAGACCCATCGAGACATGAATGACCTTGCGCGCCCCGAAGTACAGGGGAACGAGGCCGACCAGAATGAGCGGCGGAAAGAGCAGTCCGAGGAGACAGATCACGACGCCTTTGAGCGCGAGGTCTGCCGCAGCTCGCTTTTCCGCATCCGTTATGGGCGTCGCCGCCAGGTAGGCCCAGAACGACGCGTATCCGGCCCTGCGCGCCTTCCGATTCTCTCTCATCACGAGCGCCACGAGTGCCAACAGAACGCCCAGCACGAGCACAACCAGAAGACCAACCACCACGAGGGTGTTGGCCCCGGCGCGGACGGCAAGGAGCATCGTGATCAACAGCACGAGGACAGCCAGAAGACCAACCACCACGCGAGCCATATGCGCCTCCCTTGTCACGGTAGATACACGCCGGATTGATCGCAGGTTGACACGGTCGGGCTTACTGCGTGTTGGCGCCCAGTGCCAGCACCGTCAGTCCGGTGGAGCCGCGGCGAATTCGACGGGCAACCTGCGAGAGAACTTGACGGATTTCTCCACGCTCCTAGCCAGCGGGACCACGATCCGAGCAGCAGCTGTTACCGGACATCAAGGCGTCCACGCAGTCGGATCCTCGTGGACGTACCCGAGTACGGCTTCCGCGCGAAGCGTGGTGACTTCGAGCCGCCGATTTCAGAGGATCTGTTCTACCGCGTGCAGGCGATCTTGTCCGGGCGACGACCGAGCACAACCCCAAAGCAGCGCGCGCCCCCGGACTTCCCCCTACGCGCCTTCGTGCGCTGCGAGCCTTGTGGACGCGGGGCTCTGTGGCAGCCGGTCGCTCATCCGAAATGCCGCTTCGCAAAGGCGCGGCCGGAACCGGACTTCAGATAGCGCTCGAAGGCGACGGCTCGTTGCTCGTCTGAGAGCTCAATAGCGACCTGTCCCGAGGATGGCTTGCCAACCGTAGCTCGTTCAGAGGCGGGCAACCTCCGCCTGCGATCATGAGCGGAGGTTGGTGGCCCAGATTTGTCCCAGATGGAACCCACTGACCAGCTGGATGCGCCAGATCAAGGATCTCCTGCCATAGAGGTGCCGACCCTGGTCCTTGCTGGAGACGCCAGCCCCGCGTTCTTCCGCGACACGGCTGCACGGATCGCGGGCATTCTCCGTGATGGACGGCTCCAGATCCTCCAAGGAGAACGGCACGAGCCCACACCAGAAGTCGTCGCTGCCGCCGTCAGGGGCTTTCTCGCGAGCGGCACAGAGGCCCGCACGCCACTTCGGTTCGTCGCCGCTCGTCGCCTGCGCCGTGACCCTGCAGGAACGCAACGACGCCGAAGTGCTCTTCCTGGGTCGCGTGAAGCCCGGAAAGTTTTCGATAGCGGCGTGGGCCACGGCATGCGATTCAGGTTGTGCTGCGGCGCGCGTGATCACCAATCGCGAGGCTTCTGCGATGGCACGGACGACCACGGAGGGATCTGAGGAGAGCGAACGATGAATGCAGCAACGACGACGGACCCGACCGATCGGCGAACAGCCCGGATAGGGGCAAATACCGCGGCTATGAGGTACGGCCGTGGCGCGCAGGTGCTCGCGGCGACCGGCGGCGGGCTGCTGATCGCCCTCCATGGGCTGAGACCCGACCTGAGTCCGCTCTCGCGCTTCGTCAGCGAGTATGCGGTCGGGCCGTACGGCAGCGTGATGCGCGTCACCTTCTTCGCGTGTGGCGCCGCCTTGCTGTGCCTGGGTCGCGCGTATCATGCAGGCACATTGAACCGGCCCTGGCGCATCGGCGTCTGGTTGCACTACCTGGCTGGCGCCGTGATGACAGCGGCCGGTGGGTTCTCGATGGACCCGATGACCACGCCCGCCGACCAGATGACGCTCGAGGGCCAGCTTCACGGGTTTACCGGAATGATCGGCATGCCGGCGCAGCCGATTGGCGCGGCGCTGCTGGCGTGGGGCGCGTGGCGTGCCGGGCATCGAGCCAGGGTATCCCTCGCGCTGGCTGCGGCACTCTCATGTGCGAGCCTCATTGCCTTGGACGTTAGCATCATCAGCATCATGGCCGCGGGCCCGGCGACGTTTCCTCTGGATACCTGGGTGGGCCTGTTCAACCGCGGATGGTTCGTCGGCTTCTTCGTCTGGGTGTTCACGGCGGCGCGTGTCGTATCGGCCCGCGGCTGCCAACAATCTTGGTAGCCGGGCCGATCGAAAGGACACGATCGATGAAGGCAGGGCCACGTGTTCAGACGATTGACGATTACATCAAGGCGTGTCCGCCCGCAGTGCGCAACTGGCTCACAGAGCTGCGCACGACCATCCGCGCGGTGGCGCCGGATGCGATAGAGAAGGTCAGCTACCAAATGCCGACCTTCTACCAGCGTGGCCATCTGGTCCATTTCGCCGCCTACGCCAGTCACATCGGTCTGTATCCGACGCCGAGTGCCATACGCGCGTTCAGCAAGGAACTGCGCGGGTACAAGACCTCCAAGGGCGCATCCGATTGCCGCTCGATGCCCCGTTGCCACTAAGACTGATCGCGAAGATCGTTAAGTATCGCGTCGCTGAGAACACCCGCACCCCGTGATCACGGACGTCACCGCGGATTTCGTCATCGGTGACGTGTGTCGACACCGGATCCGATGAGCGTCGTGGGAGGACACCATGGTCGTGAGTTCTATGCCGTGCTCGGTGCCGCCGCGGCCGCCTTCGTCGTGTGGGGCTATGGTACAGTCCCGCTTTCTTCGGAAAGGCGTATCTGACCTTCCTCAAGTGCGCGGGGACCGAGAACGGGCAGCCGGCGGCCTTCACGCCGCGGCTCACCGTCGGCCTCGAGAAGAAGGACGCGCTTGGTCGATCGTTCACGAACATCATTCAGAGCCCCTGCCCTTCGTTCGCGGGACGACGGCTCTCACCGATCCGCACGGCGTCTCTCCCGGAGTACTCACGGCGCCGGGAGACGTCAATGGCGAGACTCGAGAGTGACGCGGTTATCTCCGCAATCGGTACACCAGTCTGACGACATCTCCAGCCAGTCGCTTCACCTCGAGGTGATGCAACTGTTGCCGTTGATGGAGAGCCTGGAAGAGTGCCTTGCCCTGTCCCAGCGCGATGGGGATGACGACCAGTCGGAGCTCGTCGACGAGCGCGTGGTTGATCGGGCTCGAGACGAATGACGCGCCCCCCACCGCATGAATCGAGCGGCCGGGCTGCTCTTTCAACTGTCTGATAGCGTCGAGGCTCGAGACGATGCGAGTGTGCGGCCAGCGCGCCTGCGTGAGCGTCGAAGACAGCACCACATGTGGTGTTTGCGCCGCGAAGTCGGCGTAGGCGACTTCCGCAGGCGTGGGCGTTCTGCCCGTGAACGGCAGGATGCCATTCGGATCGCCGTGTACCGCGCTCCAATATTCCTCGTAGCCCGGATACATCCGCCCGCCCAACGCCAGCATGTCGACCTCGGGCATCACCTCGAACGGGTCCTCCCACGCCTCGATCCAGTCGATCGCGCCGCCTGGCCCTTCGATGAACCCATCAACAGAGACTTGTAACGCTGCGATGATCTCGCGCATCCGGTCTCCCCTTCATCACTATGCACGCAGCTTGGCGCGCGCGCGCGACGAGCGGCTATCGCATCCTTTCGACGCAGGGCGACTGCGTCTCATTCGCCTGACTGAAAGCCTCTGGGTGTCTCGATCACGCTTCAGTGCGAACGAAAGGTTCTGATAGTGCGAGGGACCTCTCGCGGCGAACACTCCCGATGGCGCGGCTGGCACCATGCCACCGATACAGCGGACCTCGCCGCGACGAGCGACTGCGATGCGCACACAAGGCTTGCGGAGCACACTGCTCGCGGACCTTCATGAGGCTGCGACCTCCTTCGTCGCCTCGGGCGACGTACCCGGTGCGGTCACCGTAGTCGGCCGTGGCGGCGAGCCACAGGAGTACGCCGTCGGCGTCGCCGCGAAAGGCGGCGCACCGATCGGCGCTGACACCATCGTTCGCCTCTCCTCGCTGACCAAGCCGATCGCGGCTGCGGCCGCCATGATCCTCGTGGACGAGGGCGTGCTCCACCTCGACGACAGAGTCGAGCACTGGTTGCCGGAGCTCGGGCGCCGCCGCGTCCTGAGACGCGTCGAGAGCCCGCTCGACGATACGGCGCCTGCTCGTCGACCGATCACCGTACGTGACGTGCTGACCTATCGCATGGGCTGCGGCGCACTGCTTCGGCAGCCGGACTCGACGCCGATTCAGCGCGCCATGCGTGCGCTCGAACTGCGCTCGCCCGGCCCGCCGAAGCCGGCGACGCCGCATCCGCCGGACGAGTGGATGCGGCGACTGGGGAGCCTGCCGTGGATGCATCATCCCGGCGACGCGTGGCAATACGACACGCCCGGTCATGTGCTCGGCGTGCTGCTGGCCCGCGCGGCGGGTGTCTCGCTGGAGACGCTCTTGCGCGATCGTCTATTCGATCCCCTTGGGATGAAGGACACGGGATTCGTCGTCGCTGATGACAGCCTCGCGCGGTTCTCGGCGTGCTACGCCCCAGAGAGCACCACGCCAGGACGCCTGGTGGTCCACGATGGCATCGACGACAGCCAGTGGCGACGCCCGCCGATCTTTCCGGACGCGAGCGGCGGCCTGGTCTCGACCGCGCGCGACTACTGGGCGTTCGCGGAGATGTTGCGCTGCGGCGGCCAACACGATCGGAGGCAGATCCTGTCCCGCGAGGCGGTCGATCGCATGACGATGAACCATCTTTCCACGACACAGATATCAGCGGCCGGCGTGTTCCTTGATGGCGGGCGCGGCTGGGGGTTCGGCCTCTCCGTGATTCCCGGGCGGGGCTTCGGCTGGGACGGCGGCTACGGAACGTCGTGGGCATCGAACGCCGCGACCGGGGTCACGGCTATGCTGATCACGCAGCGACTGGTGTTTCCTGTGTCGTCCGGAATCGAGCAGGCGTTCTGGCGTCACGTGGACGCCATCGTGCGGGCTCTCGACGGCTAGCGCCGGTGAATGGCGTGGTGGACAGCGGTCACATCCCGCGAATCACTCCGCATGGATTCGCGAAAGCGTGAAGGCGTGCAGCCGAACGCCCGCCGGAATGCGGCCGTGAAGTGGCTATGACTGGAGAATCCGAGGTCGAGCGCGAGCGCCGTGAGGTCGGCCGCATGCGGGACCTCGATGAGGGCTCTCGCGAGGCGGAGCTGCACGAGATAGCGATGCAGGGGCGCGCCCTCGACGCGGCTGAAGATCGTGGTCAAGTACGCGGGCGAGGTCCCGACCGCCCGCGCGACGTGGCTCAACCGGATCGGCGCGGAGACATGCGCCGCGAGATATTCCTTCGCGCGCCCAAGGAGTCGAGTCGTGGCCGAGCTGATCGTGGCGTCCACCGGGGGAGCCGCGAGCGACGAGCGCAGGAACGCGACGAGCCACTCCTCGCCCGCGAGGCCCTCCCAACCCTCGCGGGCACTGCGGTGAAAACACTCGGCGCCGAGCCGCTGCAACCGCAGGTCCGCGGACCGGCTCCGTTCACGAAAGAGCGGATGCGTGGTCAGGTGTTGCTCAGCGACACCCAGAATCTCTCCCAGCAGCGGTAGGTGCATGGTGACAATGAGCTCTGCGTACCCCCCATGCACCGGTTGACTGAGACGAAATCCTTCACCGCCTGCGACGAACAACACGCGGTTGGGGTCGGCCACGACGTCATCGCCGCCGACATGCCACACGAACGCCCCGTGGTACGGCAGGCACACCTGGAAGTCTGGTGAGTAGTGTTCTGCCGTCGGCTTTGGCGTGCGTGGACCCACCACGCGCAGGCTTTCCACCAGGCCGAAGCCGTTCTGCAGCAAGGTGGTGCGCGAGACGGTGGGTGTGTCGGCAGGGGTAAACGAGGACGGAAGGCACTGACTCGTTGGCTGTCGTCCTGCGGAGACGAGCTCCGGACGAGCGCTGGTCGCCACGGACGTCAACGTGAGTACTCCATCACCGGATCCTCTGGCGAGGCGGGCAGGTGCGGCTATCGAAAATTTTCGGCCCGTCGGCAGTCTCCGCAGCATACCCCGAACGGAAACGGGTGATAGCCGCTCGGCCCTGGAGACCGCAAGCATTGAGCATAGTGCGACCGAGGGCCGTGTGGTGGGTAGATGACACGGAGAGAGATGAAGCGCGAGGCGAGATAACGCCGCCAGCCTCGAGGCCCGGAAGTGAGGAATCGTGGTTCATTCGTACATACGAAGCGGACCGACAGCTCAGGCGCGGTGGCCCGCTGGCACCGCGCCTGCGACGGACGACATCACTATCAGTCACATCACAATGGCGAAGGAGCGCGACGAACCCGTCTTGCCGGACGCCCTCCTGCCGCTCGAGCGAGTGGGCAATTCGGCCGTCACCGGATTGCCGGACGACCTGCAGGCACAGGCCGCGCGGCGACTGCGTATCGTGATGGCGCTATATGCCTTCGCCTTCGTCGTCAGCAGCCCGATCACCGCCATCCTCTCGCCTGACGACCGCCGCGAGTTCTTCTCGAGCGCCCTGCGATGGGGGCCGTCGGCCATTTCGATCGGCGCGGCGCTCCTCGTCGCCGCGCTCACGTGGAGCCGACGTATCACCGCAGGCACGGTCCTCGCTGTCGGTCTGGTCTTCGAAGTGATCGGCAGTTACGGGATCGCAGCCGCCCAGTACCTCGACGTCGCGGTGTATGCGACCGCACCGCCGTGGGCGGGCTTGTCCTGGGTGGCCGTGTGGATGCTGGGCTTTACCGTGATCATTCCAAGTCCGCCACGTTGGGCCTTGCTGGCCGCGCTGGGTTCGGCCTCGGCCGTGCCCGTGGTGGCAGCTGTCGCGATGGCCACCGCACCGGCGCCCGTCGCGATCACGCCGCTGCGGTTCTTTCTGCTGATCGTCGTGCCGTACTGGCTGGTCGTCCTCATCGCTTTCGTTGGCGCGCAAGTGGTCTATCGGCTGGGCGCTGAGCTGACGCGCGCTCGCCAGCTTGGCGCGTACCGGCTCGTCGAGCGCCTCGGAGAGGGAGGGATGGGCGAAGTATGGCGTGCCCGTCATCGATTCCTCGTGCGACCGGCGGCGGTCAAGTTGATTCGGCTTGACGTGCGGCAAGCCCACTCACACCAACGGGCGGAACTGCAGGCGCGGTTCGAACGCGAAGCACAAGCCACGGCGTCGCTGCGGTCACCCCACACCATTCAGCTCTACGACTTCGGGGTTGCCGAGGGCACGTTCTACTACGTGATGGAACTGCTCGACGGCTTCGATCTCGAGGCCCTGGTCGATGCATTTGGGCCGATGCCGGTCGAACGCGCCGTACACGTGCTCACGCAAGTGTGTCACTCGCTGGCCGAAGCACACGCAGAGGGGCTCGTGCATCGGGACATCAAGCCGTCGAACGTCTTCGTCTGCCGGTACGGACGGGACGTGGACTTCGTGAAGGTGCTGGACTTCGGCCTTGTCAAGACCGTGGACGCGAACGCCGATGTCGCCGTCACCGCCGACCACACGGTGCGCGGCACACCGGCCTTCATGTCGCCCGAGCAGGTGCTGGGCACGCAGCCAGTCGATGGCCGTTCCGACATCTACGCCCTCGGCTGCCTGGCGTACTGGCTGGTCACACGTCAGATGGTTTTCACGGGCCGAACAGCGATGGAGACCATCACGCAGCACACACATAGTGCGCCCGTGCCGCCGTCGCGGCGCACGGAGCTCGAGATTCCCGAGGCGTTCGATCGCGTCATCCTGGGGTGCTTGGAGAAGCGTCCGGACAGGCGGCCCGCCACCGCGGCCGTCCTGGCGCAGCAGCTACGGGCCATCGATACCGGCCGGTCGTGGACACCAGACGTCGCGGCGGCGTGGTGGAACGCCCACTATCCGCGAGCATCCGCCCGTGACAGTGCCCCCAATGCGGACAAGGTCCCTGACAGAAGAAGACGTTGAGACGCGCGGCGCTCGTACGATCAGAGGCGACCCACTGGAAGGTAATCCTACGCTCCCCGACGAACGACCTCGAAAATAAGCCGCCACGACAACAAAGACACAGCGGTTCGATCTACGAAGTGGGTGGGCGATTTCAGCCGTTTAGACTCAACGGCTTGGAGATGGTGGACCAGAACAGTGCGAGTTGGAACCGGTTGACGAGGTGGCTGCGGTCGATTGCAGCCCTTCGGCAAGTAGCATGACTCAGCGGCGAGCGCAGGGGCCTTGCTCAGCTCGGCGTGGCGGGTAGGCACCCAGTTTCGCGGCGTTGCTCCAGCCGCCCGCTCAGGGAGTAGCTGCTGCGCGTCGGACCAGCTCGATGTCGAACCGCGTGTCCCCGTTGATCAGGACATTCCTCCATCCGGGGCCCTGGGTCGCCGGAAGGCCCGGCGGATCTTTGAAGTCTGGGTTGTAGGAGCCCACGATAATGGGCGTTGGAACGCCCGGGGTCAGCCACACCCCGCCGCCCATCGCGAGGTCTCCCGAGAACTGGTAGAACCCTTCGTCGTCCGCGGTGGCAAATGCGTGAGTCTCTTTACTGCACAGCTCGCAATATACGAGGGCACGCGCGATTGGTTTCCGCCCTGTCGGTGTCAGTTCGTACACGGCGCCTGAGAGGCTGACGCCCGTGAGGGTGCCGGGGGGAAACCCGGAGCCCGGAGGCGCCGGAGCCAACGCCGGTGGAAGCAGCGAGGAAGGAGATAACGGCGTGGGCGAAGAATCAGGACCGCCGCAGCCAGCCAGTCCGAGCGCCAGCACCAGGACGCTCCCTGGAAGCATGGTTCTGTCTCTCATTGCCATCTCCTCATGTCATGCGGGGCCATGGCGCCCCTGGATGGTCGCGTGCGGTCTACCCCAACGGGAGGCAGCAGCCGCACCCTCCCAGAGTGACGCACGGGATGCAACCGCTTGTCGGCCCACTTGCTATCGCGGGATCGCCGTTCAACAACAGCGATCAGTGATCCGATATGGCAAAGTCCACCGACTGATTCGCATTGGACACGGTCACGGTCTTGCTCTGCGGAACGTAGCCTGGATAGGTCGCTTCCAGCGTCATGGTAGATGCCGCCAAATCCCGGAAGTCATAGAACCCATCGTTAGTGGTGTCTCGTACCCGGCCGGCGTAGGCACCGTCTTTGATCGTCACCGAGGCGCCGGCTAATGGCATGCCGTTGCCGAACACCTTCCCACTGATTGAAAACACCGTTGGGCTCGGCGATATGGGCGACGTGGCATCGTTTCTATTGCAGGCGCTGAGTGAGGCAATAACGCCGATGACGCCGACGCACGCGAGCGTTGCCAATCCTGACCGATTGCTGCGACTCATCAGATAGCTCCGGAAATCCTGCGGGTTGCGAACACGTGGCACGGCGCCAACAAAGCGACGGAGAGCAACTGGACGCGGGCCGACTGCTGTAAGAGCGACGAGCAACGCCGCGAGGCGGGATGCTCCCGCCCGGAAAATGCCACCGACTTCTGAGACTTGGTTCTCACGACCCCGCAGCTGTGCTTCCGTCACCGCGGGCCCGAGGGACACGAGGAGGCGAATCACCGCCGGACGAGTCGAAGTTCAAGCCACGTGTCGCCGTTGATCGTCACTTCTTGACCGTTACCCTCTGGGCCATTGGGGTCCACGCGCGGATCGTCGAAGCCGTCTTTGTTCACCCCGATGTTGTTCTCCCGTCCCGAATACAGTCCGGAAAAGCTGTACACGCCCCTTTTGTCCGTGCTCGTGGTCTGGTAGATAGAGACCGGACATGACTTGGGGAAGAAGGGTGGCAAGGGCGGCGCATCCTCGCAGGACGACTCGTGCACCACCGCGCCTTCAACAGGTACGAGTCCGGTCGGCGTCTCCTCCAAGACCACGCCGGAGAGCGTGTAGATCGCGACGCGCGGACCAAGTTGAAAATCGAATCGCGTGTCGCCGCTGACCGTCAGGACTTCCCTTGCGGCAGCGTAGCCCGCCTTGACGGCTGAGACGCCGCCGTACGAAGCTGGCACTCCGGAAAGTTCGTAGTTGCCGCTGCCATCGCTGGTTCCGTGCGTGCCGGCCACCCGCACCTCCGCCCCTTCGACCCGTGCACCGCCCTCCGCGGTGACCACGCCAGACACGGTGAAGGTCGGATACGCAGCCCGCACAACGCTCGGGGACGTTGGACTCGGCACACTGTTGCTGCGGCCGCAACCGGACACCGCCAACACGAGAGCCACGACGATCCATACTCGGCGCATTGTGTTGTTTCCTGCCTCTCGGTGAAGCGAGCAGAGCCGGCGGGGCGCCGACCGGGGAAGTCTCAGTTAAGATAGGCACCACACCACTCGGAAGTCTCAGGGGACAGTCAGGGACTTCCCAGGAATTTCCCAAGGAGGGCCGTGGTGAGGATTCGCTTCGGCCCCTTTGTGCTCGACCTCGACACCAGACAGCTCACCGAGGAAGACCGCGAGATTCACCTCTCGCCCAAGGCGTTCGAGTTGCTGTTGGCGCTCGTCGTTGGTCGTCCAAAGGTGATTGCCAAGTCGGTTCTGCAAGGTCGACTGTGGCCCGAGACGTTCGTTGCCGAGGCCAATCTGTCGAATCTCGTCGGCGAGATTCGCGCGGCCCTTGGGGATCCACCCCGAGCGCCACGATTCATTCGCACTGCTCATGGGTTTGGCTACGCCTTCTTCGCGGATGCCACGGTTCAGCACAGGTCCGCGGAATCGGCTGTAGACCAGCCAAGGTGCTGGATCGAATGGGGCCAGCGCCGTTTTCCGATGTCAGTCGGGGAACACGTCGTCGGCCGCGATCCCGACGTGCAGGTGAGACTCGATCACTCAACGGTCTCACGCCGTCACGCGCGGTTCGTCGTGACTGGGAGTGGAACGGTGCTGGAGGATGTTGCCAGCAAGAATGGCACCTTTCGAGCTGGCGAACGGGTCACCTCGCCGGTTCTGCTCGCTGATGGCGATGTCATCCGCATCGGATCGTTGCTTCTGACGTTCCGCATGCGCGCTCCCGCTGGGTTGACGGACACCCAGACAGTCGAGGCGGCACCGCAAGCCAGCTGACTCCGATGCCGATAGCGAACGGGGACTTCATTGGTCCGTATGAGATCCTCGGCTGGCTCGGCGCCGGCGGCATGGGGGTGGTCTATCGTGCGCGTGATTCGCGGCTGGCACGCGAAGTTGCGATTAAGCTGATCCCCGAGGCGGCCGCCATAGACCCCGGTCGGGTCCATCGCTTCGAACAGGAAGCACGCGCCGCGGGCCAACTCAGTCACCCGAACATCCTGGCCGTCTACGACGTGGGCACGCACAGCGGCGCGCCCTACATCGTCTCAGAGCTGCTCGAAGGGGCGCCGCTCCGGAACCTGCTCTCGGCGGGCGCGTTGACGCCGCGTAGGGCGGTCGACTACGCGCGGCAGACGGCCGAAGGTCTCGCGGCCGCGCACGACAAGGCAATCGTCCACCGTGATGTGAAACCGGACAACCTGTTCATCACTCACGAAGGCAGAGTGAAGATCCTGGACTTCGGCATCGCCAAGCTCACAGGCGCCGACGAGGAGCCTGGCCGCACCGGCTCGCCGACGGACACGGCTCCGGGGATGGTGGTGGGCACGGTGGGCTACATGTCGCCGGAACAGGTCCGCGGCGAACCCGTGGATTCCCGCTCCGACATCTTCAATTGCGGAACAGTCCTCTACGAGATGCTCACCGGGCGTCCGGCGTTCGCCCGCGGCACGGCGGCCGAGGTCATGGCGGCGATCCTCAAGGAAGATCCGACCGGGCCGCTTCCCGCAGCCGTACCGCCCGCGCTCGAGCGCATCGTATCGCGTTGCCTGGAGAAGGCGCCGCAGGCCCGTTTCCAGTCGGCGCGCGACCTGGCCTTCGGCCTCGATGTGCTGACTGGGACGACCCCCATCGCAGCGGTCGACGCGGTCAGTGCCCATCGGCGGGCTTGGTGGCGCCAACCGCTCGCGCCATGGGCCGTGGCCGCCGCTCTGGCAGTGGGGCTGGCGCTGGCGGTGTGGCGATGGGCAGCTCTCGGAAGCACGTCGCTCTCCACACCCCTGCACATCAGCGCCGAGCTGGGGACTGACGCGACGCTGGCGCCCCTAAACGTTCAGTTCGGAGGGGCTGCGACGATTTCGCCAGACGGTAGGACCCTGACCTTCGTCGCGCAGCGGGCCGACGACGAACGGCCGAAGCTGTACGTCCGGCGGCTCGATCAGCTGCAGGCATTGCCACTTGCTGGAACCGATGACGCGCTCGCGCCGTTCTTTTCCCCGGATGGGCAATGGATCGGTTTCTTCGCCGACGGCAAGCTGAAGAAGATCGCGATCACGGGCGGCGCCGCCATCGTCCTGGCGGACGCGCCGAGCGCACGGGGCGGCGCGTGGAGCGATGACAACACCATCGTGTTCTCGCCGCACCAGCTGGCGGGCACGCGCTTGCTCCGTGTGTCGTCAGACGGCGGCGATGCCAGGGCGATCACCACGCTCGCCGAGGGCGAGGCCATCCACCTCTGGCCGCAGGTGCTGCCCGGCGGCACGGCGTTGCTCTACACGAGCGCCAGCGCCCCGGGCGCCTACGACGAGGCCAACATCGTCCTCCATCAACTGCCCAGCGGCACGCGCAAGGTCCTGCAGCGCGGTGCGTATCACGGGCGGTACTTGCCGAGCGGACATTTGGTCTACATCCACGACGGCAGGCTGTTCGCCGTGCCCTTCGATCTCGACCGCCAGGAGGTGACGGGGTTGCCGGTGCCGATCCTCGAAGGCGTGGCGTCGAATTCGATCACGGGCGGCGCGCAGTTTGCGGTGTCGGCCAGCGGCACGGCCGTGTATCTTCCGGGCCCCACGGTCGGAGGCGGCACGCCGCTCCACTGGATGGGCCCAGACGGAAAGACGACACCGCTCCGGCCGACCTCCGCCAGCTGGACTAATGTTTTCTTCGCGCCCGATGGCCAACGGCTCGCCATGGACATCAGTGAAGGCGGCTCCGCCGATATCTGGCTGTTCGAGTGGGCGCGTGGTGGGTTGACGCGCCTGACACTCGACCCCGCCGAGGACCGGCAGCCAGTGTGGGCTCCGAATGGGGAAAGCATCGCGTTCGCGTCGAACCGCGCGGACAACGCGATGATGAACCTGTACTGGCAGCGGACCGACGGCACAGCCAAGGTCGAGCGCCTGACGATCAGCACGAACCACCATTACCCGACGTCGTGGCATCCAAGCGGCAGGTATCTGTTGTTCGTGGAGGAGTCTAGGCCCTTGAACGTGGACGTGATGGTGTTACCACTGGAAGCAGACGGCTCCGGTTGGAGGGTCGGCAAGCCCTGGGCGTTGCTGAACGGCCCGTCCATCGAGAGCGGCGCCGTATTTTCACCAGACGGACGATGGATCGCCTATTCATCGAACGAGTCGGGGCGCCCTGAGGTCTATGTGCAGCCGTTTCCAGGGCCGGGTGCCAAGAGGCTCATCTCCACTGGCGGCGGAATCTCGCCGACCTGGTCGCGCAGCAAGCAGGAGCTCTTCTACGGCGTCAACGGCCGCATCATGGTGGCGGCCTTCACGGTGGCTGCGGACACGTTCCACTCCGAACCGCCCAGGCTCTGGGCGGAGGGGCGGTACCAGACACGCGGCAGCCGCCGCATGTTCGACCTGCACCCCGACGGTGAGCGCATGGCGCTCGCCCCGGCGCCGCGCACGCCGGGCCGCTCAAACCCCGACAGTGTCGTCTTTGTTTTCAACTTCTTCGACGAGTTGAGACGCATTCCGAGCGCCACTTCGCGATAGCTGGAGCTGGCACGAACCTCACGGCGTCGGCCGCGGGCGGGATCTGCGGCGCTTCGTCCACCCCGACCGCGGGAGTGTCACCCGTCTCCGAGCGGCGGCTCTGGAATGGGGTACTCGGGTGGATCGCCACCCGGCCTATGCGGCCCGAGCGGGCCTGTAGTCCTGCTCTGCGAGAGGCGGCTCGCCAAGCTCCCCAAGGAGCTGGTTGAGGCGATCAAGTGGAACCGCCTGCGGCGCGGTGATCTCGACGCCCAACGGTTTGCCTGACGCGGAGTAATCGACGATCAGCAGCCCGTCCGGCGATGCCACGGTCCGCGCGCTCTTCTCGCCGGTTGAGTGCGACAGGTGCAGGTACGCCGCAAATGTCCGGCCCTTCCGATAGGTCACCTGCAGCGAGCGCTCTGTCATTGGGATACCTCGTAGACGGTCACGATGATGGCCAAGGTGCCCACTCACAAGTACCGGTGCTCGCGCAGGAATACGGTCCATGCCTCTTCGGCCGCTGCAGCCAAATCGAGCACATCAATCTTCTCGCCGTCCGAGAGCACAACGAGTCTGCCGTCCCGCCCGAATCAGCCCATGCCCCCGGGGCATACTCGCGAGCGAACGAGAGCTGGCGTCCGGAGCGTGGAGGGTGTGTCAGATCAAAATGCTTCGCAATGTTGGCGATGTCCGAGGTGAGTCGCAGCGGGCTGGACTTTGTGAAGAGGTCGTCTAAATCAGCCTGGACCGACGGAGCGTCGCGCAGGAGCCAATCGCGAAGGTGGTAGCTCACTGTGAAGAAAGCGAGCACGAAATCGAACAGCCCTTCCAGGTCGTTGGGATCCAGCTCCGACAGCCGGCCTCTCCATCGTCGTAGCCCTTCGTACTGGCCACGCCATCCTGGTGAGCGCTCCCAACTCCACGGCAATTCTCTGGGTTGAACTGACGCCATACTGATCGGGCGTGCCCCTGCCGGTCTCAGCTCGCTTGTATAGCCTGGCTCAGTCGACGCTTTCGGCGCTTCTCACGCGAGCGTCAGCCAGCCGCACGAAGCGACTCTAAGTGCAATTCGCTGACGATTCGCTCGACGCTATCGGAATCGCCCTGCTCGAGAAGATCTCTGAGATCATCAGAGGTCCTGATCGTCCGAAACTGCTTCGTCGGCGCGACGTACACCACGACAGGCTTGTGATCGCGTGACAAGTTAACGACATTGTTGACGGTGCCCTTGCTCTTGCCGTCCCAGAGCATGAGCCCGTACTCCGCCGTCTCGGCCATCGCGCGGTCCTTGAGGGAGTAGTAGTCGAAGCCCTTGGCGCCGCGCGGGGCGGCGACCTCGTGCGTTGGCCAGTTCCCAACGTTGTTCCGGCAGTGATCCTTCATGCAGTGAACGAGGACGTTCGGGTACGATTTGTCGGCAAGGTACCGCTGGACCGCCTTGTCGGCGCCGTGGGCGTCACCGACGAGGATCTGAAAACCCCTCTCGATCATCGTGTCGAGACGGCTCCTGACCTCGGCGGGAAGCCTGGAAATCTGTCGTGAACCGGCGACGAACACGATGGATGGATGGCTCATTTCGTTCTGGTCATTACGAGCGCTCGGACCTCGGTCGCGCCCATTTGCCCCAGCACTTCGGCGACGCGTCTCAGCGTACTACCAGTCTCCCACAGGTCGTCGATCAGCAGAACCCGCCGCCCCTGGACAGCATCGGTACCTGCCTGAATAGCCGCAGACAGCAGAGGCGCGCGTTCATGCAGCGGTACGTTCTTCATCTGCGGTGTCGCGGTGGCCTTGACCGCTGCAGCGGGAGCCGCCGGGACCCCGAGCGCCGCCGCTATTCCTGAAGCGATCAACACTGCGGGCTGCATCGTCCGGTGCAACGATGGCGGCGATGACACAACGCAGTCGATGCCGCCATTCCAATGCTCATTTACGAAGGCAACGGCGGTGTCGACGATGTCGTTCAGCGGTCCGTTTCGGTACTTCAGCTGATACACCAGTTCGCCCAGGGCGGAGCGGGTTGTCTCGAACTGCATGTGCTCGCCGAAATAGCCGATCGGCACGCTGGAGATCACGTGGCGATCCAGGACGAACCCCTCGATCCACGGTCCGTCGATCGACACCGGATGGACCTCCACAACTGCCATTCGCCCTCCATTGGTCCACGTCTTTCACCGGGGAACCACTACGAGCATGGTAGCCGCCAGAGTCAGGGTGTCCAGGGGGAACACCGGGGGGGGAACACCCCTTCCGCGCGAGGTGTTCCCCCTTGGATCGCTGCGTCGGGGATTCGTCCTGCCCAACGAAGGCGACTCGCGCACCTACGAGCGCACAGGGCAACTGCCGGTCGTCGTGCAGGTTACACGCCGTAGTCGTCGGGCGGCGCTCTGTGCCGCCCGCCTGGTGGCGCCATCGCCGGAGCGGTCGCTAACAGCAATCCCGTGGCGTGAGCGACCACCCGAAATGGCCGCTTGGTCTGCCAAGCCTGCGGCCACGGACGTGGTCGCTCACACCACGCTGAAAGAGAGTTGGCGCCGCGTGTGAGCGCGGTCGATCCGCTTGCAGACGGCGAAGAATCCAGCTCGTGATCTGAGTAAAGAACTTGATGACTCCTGGGCCGTCCTTTTACAGTGGTCCCAGCATCCGGATTGGAATGGCTGACGCCGCGAGGGGAGCCGCGACAAAACGCGGTGGTTGGCGTCGAAGACCGGAGCGTGAATGACGACCACTCTGCGGGAACACACCTGTCAGCATCAACGAAGTCTCGTGGTCGGATCCGTCACGGGGCCAGCCACTTCCAGTGAATGGCCGGCGCGTTCCTGAGGACGGCGATTTGTGCCGGCCGTTGATCGGCGCTCGCAGTCCCAGCTGCCAATGGGGGCGTGAGCAACCCCCCGGTTTGGAGAGGGTGCCGACCCCAGCCCCGGCCCGGAGGGTTGCTCACGCCCCGATGTCCGTGCCGGAATGCTCGCGGGTTCTCGCGTTGATCAGCGCGCCGAATGCACGCGTGTTGTCACGTGCGAACGCGCAGCAGATCCCTCGCGAAACGCGCCGTACTATTTCTCGACTATGTTCGCCAGATCGGCCATCACATGACCAGGATCGAGCTGTGCTCGGCGTCGTCAAGACGCAGGCGACATTGTGCTTCCTCAGACTACACGTCTGAAATTCCTGGGATTTTAGGTGTTCGATGGTCGTGATCCCGTTTTACCAGGCGGCGCTCCCGGAGTGCACGGAGCGTGTCGCGCAGATCCTTCGACTCGAGGGCGGTTGGATCGACCCACCACATGCTGCCGGAAACGATTTGTGTGCCGGGGATGATCCCGCGCTTGAGCAGCAGGCCGGCATAGGCGGGGCTGATCCCGAGGTGCCGTGCGGCGCTTTTCGCGGTGAGCCAGGCGGGCTGCGTGGCATCACAGGCAGGGAGATCGAGCCGATGGCGCAGCTCACGCACCCGCATGCGCGTCCAGTGATTACCGGCGCCGGTGCGCCAGCCGAGAAGGTTCAGCTGCGCGGCGATTGCATCATCGCCCCAGCGGCCGGCCATGCGCCGCACCAGCGCGATCGCCTCCGTTCCGGTACATCGTTTGGTGCGACCGCTCCACGGCGTCGCGACCCGCAGCTCCGAATGGCGGCCACCCTGCCAATGAATCACGAGGACGATCTCGCGCGAGGCGTCATCGGTGTCCACGATGATTTCGTGAATCAGAATCCGGACAATGCGTTGCTTGAGCCGCATGTCGGTCGTCGGGTCATCCCAGAGCGCCGGGACATCCTGAGCGAGCGCACGGAGCGTGCGTTCATCGATCTGCTGCTGTGGGACGGTGCGGGCATCGAAGGTGGCGAGGCGACCTTCCAGCTCGCGTACCCGTTCGAGCGCCGTGTTCCACCGCCCCTCCAGTTCGGCCGCAACCAGGCGCTTGTCGGGATCCACGCGCTCATAGCGGCGGGCGGCGAGCTGCGCGTCATAGCGCGCGTGTTCGATCTCGAGCTCCAGGGCCTGTCGCTGTTCACGATGCCGCTCATCCGCGCGCTGTGCCGCGGCGATCGCGGCGTCAATCGCTTGCGGCGCGATGGCCTGCAGGATCTGCTGACCCACCGCCTCTTCGACGGCGTTGCCGGAGCAGGACACGCAGACCGCGCTGCCCGTCTGGTGATAGCGCCGCGCACAGCGGAAGTACGGCGAGGCGCTGTCGCGTCCGCCGTAACTGATCTGGAGCGTGTAGCCGCAGCGACGACAGCGCAGGAGGCCGGCCAAGAGACTCCGGCCCCCACGCGCCGACTTGCGCGCGCCCGGCTTCATATACGCGTTGGCTTCGATCATCGACAGATGGCGGCGATAGGTCGCCCAATCAAGGTACCCCGGATGATGGTCCGGAATCACGACCTGCCACTGATCGACCGCCAAGTCGTGCCCCGCGGTCCGTCGGATCCGACCGTCGACAATCGTCGTGCGACTCTCGCTCTTGCCGTACACGTAGGCGCCGGCGAGAAAGGGGCTCGTGACGATGGCATGCACGCGGGTGTAATTCGGAGACGCCCATTCCGTGTAGCGTCCATGCTTGCCGCCCCGCGTGACGGGGACCGACAGGCGCTCGCGGCGCAGCCGCAGCAGCACGCGTGACAGCTCGTGCGCCATCACGCCCGCGACTTCCGCTTCTTCGGCCGCCGCGTCGAACATGCCGCGTTGCACGAACCCAGCTTGGGAGGACCAACCCGAATCGAGGTCCCGATCAGATCGGTCCGCCCGGCAGCGCGAACGCGTTGATGTCTTTCAGGTTCACCGGCGTGAACAATCGCCTCACTCGCACCGGAGCGCCACATTGGGATCGACCGCCGCGGCGCGGCGGGCGGGCAGGTAGCAGGCGAAAAACGCGGCGCCGACTAACGGAATTGGCGTCACGACCAGGATCCAGGGATCGACGATGGCGACG
>DATLLJ010000105.1:0-151550 GCA_035537875.1 Vicinamibacterales bacterium
GCTGCCGCTGCTCGAATCGATGGTGCCGGCAGGGACGTTGCTGGCGCAGACGGCGGCGGCGCCCAGGAGCCGTCTCGGATGCATCTACATCCCACACGGCGCGACGATGGACAAGTGGACGCCGGTGGGTGAGGGGACGGCTTTCCAGTTCTCCGAGACCCTGCAGCCGCTCGAAGCGTTCCGCGATCGCGTGTGCGTGGTCAGCGATCTGGCCCACGCTCCCGTCGCCCCGGCGACCGGAGAGGATACCGGCGGCGCCGAGAACCACGTGCGCGCGGCGGCAGTGTTCCTGAGCGGCGCGCATCCGGTCAAAAAGAACGAAGCTTTCGTCGGCGCGACGATCGACCAGATCGCAGCCCAGCACATGGGGCAGGACACGCCGCTCCCGTCGATCGAGCT
The DNA here is from genome assembly GCA_035537875.1 of Vicinamibacterales bacterium. Classification (GTDB taxonomy): domain Bacteria; phylum Acidobacteriota; class Vicinamibacteria; order Vicinamibacterales; family CAVVIG01; genus DATLLJ01. The sequence goes on from DATLLJ010000105.1 coordinate 400, forward strand.
CTCGATGGAGCCGTTGAACCTGAACTGCGGCGACGCCGGCTTCACCTGCGCCTACCGCAATACGCTGTCGTGGAAGTCGGCCACGCTGCCGTTGCCGATGGAGAACAACCCGCAGATCGTGTTCGAGCGGCTGTTCGGCGACGGGAGCACCGACGCCCAGCGGCAGGAGCGTCGCAACCAGGCGCGGAGCCTCCTGGATTCGATCAGAGATCAGGTGCCCTCGCTCGAAAAGGATCTGCCCGCGGGAGACCGCCGCCGGCTGCGCGAATACCTGGAGGAAGTGCGCGAGATCGAGCGGCGCGTCAAGCAGGTGGATGCGACGCTCTCACGCAATCTGGATCTGCCGGACGCGCCCGTTGGTATCCCGGCCGACTTCGAAGCGCACCTGAAGCTGATGTTCGACCTGCAGGTGCTCGCCTTTAAATCGGAGATCACGCGCATCTCGACGCTGATGTTCGCGCGTGAGAACAGCAACAGCGTCTACGCGGCGACCGGCGTGCGCGAGGGGTTCCACAACGCCTCGCACCACTCGAACGAACGCAAGAACATGGACCAGTTTGCCGTCATCAATCGTTATCACGTGAAGATGCTGGGCTACTTCCTCGAACGGCTGCAGGCGACGCCTGACGGCGACGGGACGCTCCTCGACCACTCGATGATTCTCTATGGCAGCAGCCTGAGCGACGGCAACGAGCACAACTTCGATCCGCTGCCGATTGTCCTGGCGGGCGGCGCGTCAGGCCAACTGAAGGGTGGGCGTCACATGCGCAACGCGCCGCACACGCCGATGTCGAACCTGCTGCTCACCATGCTCCACAAGGTGGGCGCGCGCGTCGATTCGATCGGGGACAGCACCGGTGCGCTCGCACTATGAGTTGACGTAGTACTCCAAACTGCGTTTTGGGCGACGACGGCCCTGGCCGGCGAGTCAGGGCCGTAATGTTCCAGAGCTCAGCCGAGACGATTAGGCAGCCCGCTCATAGTAGTTGAGCAGCCCGCCGAGCCGCGGACAGCGCCGCACGCGACCGGCCTGGTCGATCACCGGTGAACCCGTGATGAGACGGTTGCCGAGGCTTTGGTGGTTCCGTTCTCCGTGATAGTGCTCCACGTACTCTGCTACCACGCGACGGAAGTGCTGCTCCCCGAGCGGAATCAGCCGGTCGAGGCATTCTTCATTGATCGATCGCACGAAGCGCTCTGCGTAAGCGTTCGCGTTTGGCGCACGCTCGGGGATCAGCACCACGCGGACGCCCGCATCCCGGAGCCGACGCCGAACATCACCTGTAGGGTGGGTCAATTCGATTTGGGTAAGATAGCCGACGCTTTGGGTCGTCCTTGGAGGCGCCGTGCTGCTCTCGATTTGTTACGTGGTCGTTCGACGGGCTCTCGAGCTGATTGTTCTGTGGTTTCGCTCCAGCGAGTTCAGGGATTTGGAGATCGTTGTACTGCGCCACGAGCTGGCCGTCTTGCGCCGCCAGATTGGGCGGCCTGCTCTGACGACAGCGGACCGAGTCTTCTTGGCGGCGGCCAGTCGGCTGTTGCCTCGGCCGATCTGGGCCTCCTTCATCGTGAAACCGACCACCCTGCTCGATTGGCATCGGCGGTTGGTCGCGCGACGGTGGACATATCGGCGCGTTGGCCGCAAGCCGATCGGTGGTGACGTCCGGGCGCTCATTCTGCGCTTGGCGCGCGAGAACCCGCGCTGGGGCTATCCGCGGATCGTGGGCGAACTGCTGGGACTGGGTGTGGGTGTGTCGGCGACCACCGTCCGGAAGGTGCTGCGCGCGGCGCACATGGGCCCCGCGCCGAGGCGCTCCGGTCCATCGTGGCGTGAGTTCCTTCAGGCGCAGGCGAAAGGCATGATCGCCGTCGATTTCTTGACCGTTGACACCATCTGCCTCCGGCGGTTGTACGTGTTGTTCTTTATCGAAGTCGCTACTCGGCGCGTGCACTTTGCCGGTTGCACCGCGCATCCTGACGAGGAGTGGGTCACCCAGCAAGCCCGCCAGGTTTCATGGACGCTTTCCGACCGGGCGGAACCGGTTCGCTTCCTCATTCGCGATCGCGACCGCAAGTTCACCCGCCGCTTCGACGAGGTGTTTCAGGGTTCTGGGATTCGCATCGTTCGTACGCCGATCCAGGCCCCACAGGCGAACGGGATCGCGGAACGATTCGTTCGGACCGTCCGTTCCGAATGCCTCGATTGGCTGCTCGTGCTCAATGCGCGTCACGCCGAGCGCGTGCTCGCGGTGTTCACTGATCATTACAATCACCATCGAGCTCACCGAAGCTTGAAGTTGATGCCGCCGGAGGGTCGATCGGTGCCGGAATCCTGCTTGCACCAGCAGCCGGCGTCGGTGATCCGAAGGGATCGGCTCGGAGGTGTGATACACGAGTACGAGCGTGCAGCTTAAGCCAACGCGAGTTTGTGCACCGTACAGGGTGCACATCCTCCGTCACACTTTCTGCTCGCACCTGGCCATGCAAGGCGCGCCCTCACGTGCCATTCAGGAACTCGCGGGACACCGAGACCTGGGCACAACCCAGCGCTACATGCATCTGAGCCCGGCCGCGTTGGAGGCGGCCATCCGGCTATTGGAACGCGGCGAACCCGAGGCTCATGGAGCCAGCGGGGAGGCGGCGGGAACTTCGGGCTGAAATGCCCGGAACACGCCGGAAAAGTGGTGGAGGCGGCGGGAGTCGAACCCGCGTCCGAAGGCACTTCCCCGAAGGACTCTACATGCGTATCCGCTTCTGATGTCTCATGCCCGGCGTGAGGAAGCGGCTCAAAACCGCCGGGCACCAGCCTCGGTGAAGTCTCGCGGTTGGACCCCGAGGCACCGTCCAACCGCCAGCCTGCTTAATGGCATCTGGCCCCCAACCACCAGGCGAGGTCAGGGCAGACGCTCACAGCTTATTAAGCTGCGAGAGCGTACGAATTATCCGCAGTTAACGGATGTTCCATCGGATTTACGAGTCAATGGAGCTCGGCATGCACCCTACGAGTCTTTACCCCCGTCGAAGCCGTGTCGCCCCCGAGATACGACCGCCGGTCGAAGTGGAAACCCGCAAAACCAACGACTCCATTGTAGGAGGCCTGCGCCTGGGCGTCAAATCGTTCAGCCCATTGGAGTTGCCTTTATAGGTCACTTGACGCCGGTGAACGCCCGCCCTCATAATGCGACCGATCGCCATGACGTTCGACCAACAGCTGGGCCGCGCCTTCGACACGATTTCCGGCCTCATCCGTGCCGAAGTGAGCCGTCAGGTGCACGCCGTCAGCGACGAGCTCGCGGCCGCGAGGCTGGGTGTGGTCGCCCGCGAGTCCGAGGCGGCCACCGCTCGACTGGCAGACGGCATCCGAGCGATCGGAAGCGGCCGCTCGCTCAGTGAAGTGCTGGATGCGCTCGTGACCTGTGCAGGCCTCGAAGCTTCACGCGCCGGCGTGCTGCTCATCCACGGGGATCGGTTTCACGGTTGGCGGTTCATCGGGTTCGGCGATGCATTCGACCGCACCGATGCGATCGAGGTATCCCGCCGAGACGCCGGCGTGATCGCCCGGGCCGAGGATACCGCCGCCGTCACCATCGGCGGTCTCGAGGGGCGTCCGCCCGCCCCCGCGTTCGCGCAGCTGCCCGCCCGGCGCAGCTGCATCGCGCTGCCGCTGGCAATTGGCGGCCAGGCCGTGGCGGTTCTGTACGCCGACGCCGGAGGCGTTGGACATCCCGAGAGAGCCGCACCGGGCTCCGAACCAAACCAGGAACCGGGAACGTTGAACACCGAAGCGCTCGAAATTCTCACGCGCTATGCGGCGCGGACGCTGGAGGCGTTCACCGCCATCCAGGCGGCACGATCGCTCGTTGCCGACGCGGAGGCGCCGATCGTCGCTGGCACCAGGGCGACGTGACCGGCCGGCCGAGCGCACGACACGAAGATATGCGCGCCCGCAGCCGATATTAGTACTGATGAAAAGGAGTTTTCTCCCGCTTTTCGCCGGCGTCGGCCTGCTGGCCGGCTCGCTCGCCCCATCCGCTCAACAGTCCGTTGCTGTGTCGCTGCCGGTCGTGGCACTCATGCCGACCGAGCATCCGCTCGTGCCGACCGAGGATGCACGCTTGTGGATGCGGCCGACGAAGGCCGACACGACGCGGACCGCCGCGCTTGCTTCGTTCGCCACGGCCGTCAAGCTCGAAACCGAAGGCAGCTCCGCCAAGGCACTGCCGATCCTGGCGCAGCCGATGCTGCGCACCCATACTCTCAGCAGGTACGCGGAGTACTACAAAGGTCTGGTTCAACTGTCGCTCGGCCAGGCCGCGGACGCACGCCGGACATTTCGAGCGCTCACGTCGAATCCGCCAATCGGGTTTCTGGCCGAAGCGGCAGCGCTCGGCGAAGCGGAGAGCGACGAAGGGCTGGGTGATCATGCGGCCGCGTTGGTCGTTTACGAGCGGCTCTCGAGGATGAGGACCACGGCGCCCGACGACGTGCTCATGCGCGTGGGGCGGGCCGCGGAATCGGTGGGCGATCTCGAGAAGGCGCTGCAGGCGTACTCGCAGGTGTACTACGGGTTTCCGTTCAGCGATCTCGCCCCAGCCGCGGACCTCGCGATCAACCGTCTGCCGAACCGGCCCGCGCACGATGCGGCCCGATTCAAACGTGAACTGGAGCGCGCCGAGAAGTTGTTCTCCGGCAGACGATACACGGCGGCCCGTGCCGCGTTCGAAGAATTGCGGGAGGCTGCGGAAGGCGACGACGGCGAGCTCGTCAGCCTCCGCCTTGCCGAATCGGACTATTTCCTGAAACGGACGCGAGTCGCCCGCGACGCCCTGAAGCCGTATCTGGAGAGGGCGTCCCGTCAGGGTGAAGCCCTCTACTTCTACGCGCTGTCGCTTTACGATCTGGGCGAGCGGTTCGAGTACTTCCGCGTCGTTCGGCGACTGGCCGACGAGTTTCCGACGCAGACGTGGGCGGAAGAGGCGCTGAACCATCTCGCGACGCACTACATCGTGGACGACGACGACGGAAAGGCCGACGAGACGTTTCGAGAGATGCTCGAGCGATATCCGGGAGGGCGATACGCGGAACGCGCCGCCTGGAAAGTCGGATGGTACGCGTATCGGAACAAACAGTTTGCGGAGACCATCAGCGTCTTCGAGCGGGGGGCTGCGCGCTTCCCGCGTTCGGACTATCGACCCTCCTGGCTCTACTGGTCTGCGCGGGCGTACGACGCGCTCGGGCGTAGAGACCTCGCCGAGGCACGGTACCTGCTCGCGGCCACCGATTATTACAACAGTTACTACGGCCGTCTGGCGCTCGGGCGTATCGATGCCCCGGCTGCCCGACGCCGGTTGACGGCGGAATCCCGGGCGCTCCGTGCTGCCGCACAGTCCACCGATCCCGGCGAGGAGGGCCCGCCCGAGGATCCGCTTCCGCCGAATCAGCAGGTGATTCGGGCGCTGTTGGGGTTAGGTCTGTACCCGCAGGCCGTTAACGAGCTGAGGTACGCGCAGCGCATGTGGGGCGACTCAGCCGCCATTCAGGCGACGCTAGCCTGGACGCACTGGAAACAGGGACAGGCCGAAAAGGGAGGATCGCCGCAGTTTCAGCTGTACCGCAGCTCGATCAACACGATGAAGCGTGCCTACCCTCAATACCTCTCCGTAGAGGGCGAGCAGCTCCCCGACGAGATCCACCGGATCATCTTCCCGTTAGCCTACTGGGATCTGATCCAGAAACATGCGGCGGCCAACCAGCTCGATCCGTACCTCGTCGCCGCCCTCGTCGCGCAGGAATCGACGTTCGTTCGCGACATCCGGTCATCGGCGCGGGCGGTCGGTCTCATGCAGCTCATGCCGGCGACCGCGCGACGGGTGGCCCAGAGGTTGAAGATTCGGTACTCGGCCAGCCTGTTGACGAGTCCCGAGGCCAACATCCGGTTGGGCACGGCCTACTTCGCGCAGAACACGAAGGAATTCGGCGACGTGTCGTTCGCGCTGGCCAGCTACAATGCGGGCGAGCGAGCGGTCCGACAGTGGATTGCCGAACGACCGGGCCTGCCACGCGACGAATTCATCGACGACATCCCGTACCCGGAGACGCAGAACTACGTCAAGCGCATTCTGGGAACGGCAGAGGACTACAAGCGGCTGTACGGACGGGAATCGGGTAATTGAGTAATCGGGTAATCTGGTAATTGATTGAGACATTGGGCAGTCAGTTCCCGCAATCGTTCCCGCAATCGCTCAATCAATTGACCCATTACCCAATCAATTACCCGATTACCCAATTACCCGATTACCCAATTCCATGATCAAGGGCTCTCACAAGGCGACGCAGTTCACCGAATCTGTCATTCGCGAGATGACGCGCCTGAATGACGAATACGGCGGCGTCAACCTGTCTCAGGGGTTTCCCGATTTTCCGGCGCCTCAAGCCGTCAAGGACGCGGCCTGCGCAGCCATTCAGGCCGATGTCAACCAGTACGCGGTCACCTGGGGAGCTCAGCCGCTTCGCCACGCGGTGGCCCGGGAATTCACACGCCGCTACGGTGTGCCGGTCGTCGCCGACGAGCAGGTCACGGTGTGCTGTGGATCGACCGAAGCGATGATGGCGACGATGATGGCAATCATCGATCCCGGCGACGAGGTGATCATCTTCGAACCGTTTTACGAGAACTACGGTCCCGACGCGATTCTCTCAGGCGCCACGCCGCGTTACGTGACGTTACGCGAGCCGGCCTGGTCGTTCGATCCCAACGAGCTGGCGGCGGCCTTCAGCAACCGTACCAAGGCGATTATCCTCAACAGCCCGAACAATCCGACGGGCAAGATCTTCGACCGCGCCGAGCTCGAGTCGATCGCCGCCCTGTGCCGCAAGTGGGATGTGGTTGCGATCGCCGATGAAATCTACGAGCACATCGTGTACGACGGCCAGCGGCACGTGCCCATCGCGACCATCGACGGGATGGCGGAACGCACCGTGACGATCAACGGGCTGTCGAAGACCTACAGCGTCACCGGGTGGCGGGTCGGCTGGACCATATCGCCGCCGTCCCTCACGGGGGCGATTCGCAAAGTTCACGATTTTCTGACGGTCGGCGCCGCGGCACCGCTGCAGGAAGCGGGCGCCGTGGCCCTCGGTCTGCCGGATCAGTATTACGTTGACCTGGCGCGGGGATATCAACGCCGCCGCGACGTCCTGATCGAGATTCTCGAGCGTCATCGGTTCACCTGTTACAAGCCGTCAGGCGCGTACTACATCATGACCGACATCGCTCTGTTCGGGTTCGCCGACGACGTGGCCTTCGCGCGGCACCTTGTCAAGGACGTAGGCGTCGCCGCCGTCCCGGGCAGCAGCTTCTATCAGAACGCCGAGAAAGGGCGTACGAAGCTGCGATTCTGCTTCTGCAAGCGGGACGAGACGCTGGCCGAGGCCGATCGGCGGCTGGCGAAGCTCGAGCCGGCGAGCGCCGCACCCTGAGGTCAGTACCTCGCGACGATCCCGAAGTAGAGGCCCCTCAACTCCAGGTCGCCCTGATCCTGCTCGATGACGTAGAAGACGTCGAGCGATCGGTAGCCGAATTGCGCGCCGACGTTGTTCGAGAAATTCACGGTCCCGTAGAGGTCGAGGTCCATGTAGTGACCGCGGGTGTCGGTGACGAAGGTCTCGGGAAGTCTGAAGATCGAGAACTCTCCGGTGACCGAGATATTCGGGACGACGTAGAAGCGCCCGATACCGCCGATGGCGGGAACCGGGGCCCGGGCGCGCGAGAACTCGAGCAAGATCGGCGTGGAGAGGTCCACCATGGCGTCGATGTACTTGGCCTCGACGACGACCCCGCCGAATCCCCGGTCGTTCGAGATGAAGTCGAATTCATAGGCGAAACGATACGCGTTCCAGTTGACGATGCTCTCCACGGGCAGGCCGAAATCGTACCGCTGGCCGTTGAAGATGATCGTCCGCCGCAGGATGGCGTCTGACTCGTAGTGGACCGGGATGAACTCGAAGCGGAACTTGTGCCTTCTGGCGGGCCTGAGCACCAGCCGAAAGGCGGGGTGCCATTTGTTCTGGAGCCCGAGATCGGTCTTGAAGTCGATGATCGTGCCGGGAATCCCGAACTCCTCACTGGCCACGTGGATATCCGTCGAGGGAAACCACAGGCCCAGCGCGCCTTCGATGTGGTAGTCCTCACCTGTCGCCGGGTCGTCCAACGGACGTGGTTGGAACTGTGCTTCTGCGGGTGCGACGCAGACGGCCAACACCATCCCCATGCACAGGATCGCGTACAGACAAGCAGCAGAGCAGCGCCTCATAGACGGTCGTGTCCTTGGAAAAGATGTAAAACAGGGCCTGCTGGGGGAGGCGCAGTCAGAATAGCACACTGATCGGGAGCGGTACAATTGCGTCATGTCCGAGTTGGCTGATTCGGCGGTCGCGACCGGCCGACGGACGCTGTCGTCGCGCACCACGGCGCTGGCGATTCTGGTCGCGGCGCTCGGCTACTTCGTCGATATCTACGATCTGATTCTGTTCAGCATCGTGCGGGTCAACAGCCTGCGCGGCCTCGGAGTCTCCGAAGGAGAGATCCTCGGCCAGGGCGTGCTGCTGCTCAACATGCAGATGGGCGGCATGCTGATTGGCGGCATCATCTGGGGAGTGCTCGGCGACAAGCGCGGCCGGCTCTCGGTGCTGTTCGGCTCCATCGTCATGTACTCGCTGGCGAACATCGCCAACGGATTCGTCACGAGCGTGCCGCAGTATGCGGCGCTGCGGTTCGTGGCCGGCGTCGGCCTGGCCGGTGAGCTCGGAGCCGGTATCACGCTGGTCAGCGAGATCATGCCGATTCACAGCCGCGGCTACGGCACGATGATTGTCGCGACAGTCGGCATACTCGGCGCCGTCGTCGCCTCCATCGTCGGCGATGCGTTCGACTGGCGCATCGCGTACTTCGTGGGCGGCGGGATGGGCATCGCCCTTCTCGTTCTTCGGATCGGCGTCGCGGAATCGGGAATGTTCGAGGGGATCCGACGGGTCGCGCACGTGCAGCGCGGCAACTTTCTGTCGCTCTTCACCTCGACCAGGACACGGTGGAAGTACTTGCGCGTGGTGCTCATCGGCGGGCCGATCTGGTACGTCGTGGGGATTCTGGTCACGTTTTCGCCGGAGTTCGGCCGCGAGATGGGCATGGCCTCGCTGCCGAGCGCCGGGCGCGCCGTCCTCTTCTGTTACGTCGGCCTCGCCGTCGGCGACTTCGCGAGCGGAGCGCTCAGCCAGATCGTCCGCAGCCGGAACAAGGTGGTCGCGCTGTTCCTGATGATGAGCACCGTCTTCATCGCCGCCTACTTTGCGGTGGCCGGAATGTCGCTCGCCGTGTTTTATGGCGTCTGTCTGCTGATGGGCTTCGCGGCCGGCTACTGGGCCGTGTTCGTGACGATCGCCTCCGAGCAGTTCGGAACGAACATCAGGGCGACCGTGACCACGACGGCGCCCAATTTCGTGCGCGGATCGGTCGTGCTGATGACGTCGGCGTTCCAGGCGCTTCAGCCGGCACTGGGCATCCGGGGCAGCGCGATGCTCGTCGGGACGGCGGCCCTCGGACTTGCCTACCTATCGTTGCGGGGGTTGGAAGAGTCGTACGGTAAGGACCTCGATTACCTGGAGCTGCCCTGATGTCGCCGGCCCGACGCCTGTTTTCGTACGTGCTCCGCTACCGCAAAGACTTTCTCCTCGGGCTTCTATGCGTCGTCATCGCCACGGCCATCATGCTCGTGTCGCCGATCGTGCTGCAGTACGCCGTCGACGATCTCACGCGCGGGGTGACGCAGACCAAGCTCATCGAATACGGCGCGCTGCTGCTCGCCGTCGGTTTGGTGGGCGGCATCTTCCGCTTCCTGATGCGGCGCATTCTGATCGGGGCGTCGAGGCACATCGAGTACGACATGCGGAACGACTTCTTCGCCCACCTGGAGAAGCTGCCGCTGTCGTATTTTCAGTCGCATCGGACCGGCGATCTGATGTCGCGGGCGACCAACGATCTCAATGCCGTCCGGATGATGATCGGGCCGTCGGTGATGTACGCGTCGACGACGGTGCTGACCCTCGTCGTGGCGCTGACGCTGATGGTGGCGATCGACCCGTGGCTGACGCTGCTGTCGCTGATTCCGCTGCCGTTCGCGTCGTTTTCGGTGAAGTACTTCGGCAGCGCCATCCACAAGCGATTCGAGCAGATTCAGGCGCAGCTCTCCGAGATCAGCGCGATCGCACAGGAGGCGCTCTCCGGCGTCCGGGTGGTGCGGGCGTACCAGCAGGAAGCCGAGGAAATCGAACGGTTCCGACGCGCCAACCTCGAGTACGTCGCGCGCAACCGGCGTCTGATCGCGCTTCAGGGATTTTTCTTCCCGAGCATGGCCTTCTTTCTGGGCCTTGGCGCCCTGCTGGTGCTGTGGCTCGGGAGCCGGCGGGTCATTCAAGGCCAGATCACGCTCGGAGAGTTCGTCGCGTTCAACGCGTATCTGACGATGCTGAGCTGGCCGATGATTGCGTTCGGGTGGGTCACGAACATGCTGCAGCGCGGCATGGCGTCGTGGAAACGGATGCTCGAAGTGCTGGACGTCGCACCAGCGATCGCGGACGCGGTCAGCCTGGTGCCGGAGGCTCCGAAGGTGGGGCAGCGGCCGGAAGCGATCGCGGACATCCGCGGGGCGATCGAATTCAAGAACCTGTCGTTCTCCTATGACGGCACGCCGGTGCTGCAGCACGTGTCGGCGAGAATCGAGGCGGGCCAGACGGTTGCGCTCGTCGGCGTCACCGGCTCGGGCAAGTCCACTCTGATCAGCCTGCTGCCGCGGTTGTACGACCCACCCCGCGGGACGGTATTCGTCGACGGGGTCGATGTGCTCGATATCCCGCTCGCCACCTTGAGAGGCGCCATCGGTTTCGTCTCCCAGGAGCCGTTTCTCTTCTCGGATACGATCGCGGACAACGTGGCGTTCGGCCTCGACGCGCGTGTCGAGATAGAAAGGGCGAGAGCCAACGCAGAGGAGCGCGTGAGGCGGCTTGACAGTGGCGAGCGGACCAGGCGGATTGCGGACGCGACAGCCATCGCCCGGCTCGATAAGGACGTCGCCGACTTCCCGCTGGGCATCGACACGGTCATCGGAGAGCGGGGCATCACCTTGTCCGGGGGCCAGAAGCAGCGAACGGCGCTCGCCAGGGCCATAGCGGTCGATCCGAAGATTCTCATCCTGGACGATGCCCTGTCGGCGGTGGACACGTACACCGAGGAAGAAATCCTGGGGCGTCTTCGGTTGATCATGCGGGCGCGCACGTCGCTGCTGGTCTCTCACCGTGTTTCGACGGTGCGCGATGCGGATCAGATATTCGTGCTCGACGAAGGGCGCATCGCCGAGCGCGGCACTCATCACCAGCTGATCCGGCGAAACGGACTCTATGCGGCCCTGCACAGAAAACAGCTTCTCGAAGACGAGCTGGCGGCGTCGTGAAGGTTCCCGCCTGTCGAGCGGCGCCCCTTCCTGAAAGACATCGATGAACGACGACGAAGTTCTCGGCAAAGCATACGACGCGCGGTTGATGCGGCGACTGCTGCACTACCTCCGACGCTATTGGGGGGAGGTTGCGCTCGCGTTCCTCGCCATCCTCGTCGGCGCGACGGCTCAGCTCGCGCAGCCCTATCTGATGAAAGTCGCGATCGACCAATACATCGCCACGGGCCAGCTCGAGCCGTTGAACCGGCTGGCGGCCCTGTATCTGGTCATTCTCGTCGTCGCCTTCGTCGCCGACTACGCTCAGACGTGGACCATGCAGCTGACCGGCCAGAAGCTCATGTTCGATCTGCGCATGGATCTGTACCGGCATCTGCAGAGCCTCGATTTGCGGTACTACGATCGCAATCCCGTCGGACGCCTGATGACGCGCGTCACCTCGGACGTGGACGCCCTGAACGATCTCTTCACCGCCGGCGTGGTGACTATCTTTGGAGATGTGTTCACGCTCGTCGGCATCATGGCGCTGCTGTTGTGGATGGACTGGCAGCTGGCGCTGGTCACGTTCTGCGTGGTGCCGCTCATCGCCCTCGTCACGCAGTGGTTCCGACGGAACGTCCGCGAATCGTATCGAGTGGTCCGCGGTCTCATCGCGCGGATCAACGGCTTCCTGCAGGAAAACATCACCGGGATGTCGACCGTGCAGCTGTTCCGGCGCGAGGGGCTCAACTTCTCCCGCTTCGACGACATCGACCGCCGGCACCGCGACGCGAATATCCAGTCGATCTTCTTCTACGCGGTCTTCTATCCCGCGATCGAAGCGGTGGGCGCCCTCGCCTCGGCCCTCATCATCTGGTACGGCGGCGCGAACGTGCTCAGCGGCACGCTGACACTCGGTGCGCTCGTCGCCTTTCTTCAGTACTCCCAGCGGTTCTTCAGGCCAATCAGCGACATGTCGGAGAAGTTCAACGTGCTGCAAGCCGCCATGGCGGCGTCGGAGCGGATCTTCGGGCTCCTCGACGAGCCGGTGACCGTCATGCCACCCGGGCACCCGACGGCGCGGCCGTCGCCAGCGTACGGGCACGTCCGGTTCGAGAACGTCTGGTTCGCCTATCACGACGAACACTGGGTGCTGCGCGACGTCAGTTTCGAAGTGAAGCCCGGCGAACGCGTCGGGATCGTCGGGGCCACCGGATCGGGAAAGACGACGCTGATCAACCTGCTGCTGCGGTTCTACGACGTGCAGCGCGGCCGGATCACCGTCGACGGCGTCGACATCCGCCATCTGGATCTAGGGGATCTGCGGCGTCTGTTCAGCCTGGTGTTGCAGGACGTGCACCTTTTCACCGGCACGATTGCGGACAACATCCGGCTGGGGAATGCCTCCATCGCCGATGCACAGCTGCGGCGCGCCGCCGAAGCCGTCCACGCCGACGCGTTCATTTCCCGGATGCCCAACGGGTACGCGAGCACCGTCGCCGAGCGCGGCGCGACGCTGTCGGTCGGCCAGAAACAGCTCCTGTCTTTCGCGCGAGCGCTTGCGTTCGATCCGCGGGTGCTGATTCTCGACGAAGCGACCTCGAGCGTCGACACGGAAACCGAGCTGCTGATACGAGACGCCCTCCATGTGCTGATGAGCGGCCGCACGACGATCGCGATTGCCCACCGCCTTTCGACGATCCAGGACATGGACAAGATCCTCGTCCTCCACAAAGGTTGCCTCCGGGAGTCGGGCACGCACCAGGAACTCCTTGCCGCACGCGGCATCTACTTCAGGCTGTTCGAGCTGCAGTACAAGACAGAAGAGCGATCGAGGGAAGGGGTCGAGGTATCAGGCGAGCGGTGACGGGTCTCGAAGCTCGAAGGCTTACGTGCCCCCGGAGCCGGCAGATCCGGAGGCTGGTGGGACGGGGCGTTTGAACAGGCGCTCGAAGAAACTGGACGAAGAGGTCGCCTGTGGATTCCACCCGAGCCTCAGAACCGTCACCTCGACAGGCATGCGTCCGAATGCCAGCGCCTCGTGGCAGCTCCACATATAGACATCGATGACCCGACCTTTGATTGCCGGGCCGGTGTCCATAACGGTGTAGACGCCGCTGTACTTCGGGTTCCGGGCGGTGATGTCGATCACCGAGCCGACCGGCAGCAGGGCAGGGTCGGCTGCGGCGATGCCGGTGCGAACCGCCACACCAGAGGCCGTCGTCATCCCCTTGCAGTACGCCGTGGCGCTGAAGTTCACCCTTTCGCCCGGGGTGGGAGGCGCCGTCGGGTCGGACGGAACGAGGAAACGCCCGACGTATCTCGAATCGGGAATCGTGACGTCATGGAGTGCGGCAAACCCGCTGGCCGCGATGACCGTCACGATGGCTTTGCGCCAGAAGGATCGGGCGATAACCACAAGATAGATTGTAGATGGGAGGGGGCCGATCGCCGACCGAATTGCGGATCGCAGAATTGTGATCGATGCCGCAGTGATACACGCGATAAGCCGTGTATTTTCTATTGTTTATGGTGATGATGCAGGATGTTCTTGAGCCGCCTCCGGCTGGCGATGAAGCCGCGCGCAAGCGGGTACGCCAGCCCGGCCAGCATGATGGCCCCGAGCATCGACCCCACGACGAACGACATGCCGAGGGGTTTGAGCATGTCGCCCAGCCGGTGCCAGAACTCGACCTGTAACAGTGAATGCTCGAAGAGCTCCCGCAGCTCGGTGGTGAAGCCGTGCGGGAGTCTATTCCCTGTCAGACGCGCCCCGAGAACAGTGGCGAGCGCGTAGTACGGGCCGAGAAGCCACGGGAGGTTCGAATACACCCCGAGGAGGACCGCCACGCGATTCAGGTTGAACAGGAACGCGAAAAGGATGCCGAGCAGCGTGTGCAGTCCCAGGAACGGGGAAAAACCGAAGAATACGCCGAGCGAGAACGCCGCGGCCGTTCGCTCGGGAGTGTCGGCGATGTGCAGCAGCCGGTCGAGCCACTCGCGGACGAACGCCCGGGTCAGGTGGATCATTCCGGGCGGCCGCCAGTCTCGGACCCGGCACGGGCCGGACTCCCGAAATGAACGTATCCACGGCGCGGGAGCTCGCAGTGGACGCCTCCCGTCATCAGCAGCACAGGACCAGCCTCGGTGCATCTCCCGATGCGCGTGAGGGACACAGCGCCATGGCGTTTTGACGCCTGAAGCCGCCGGGCCGTTCGCGGGCGGACGGTGAACAGCAGCTCGTAGTCGTCTCCGGCAGTGAGCGCTTCCGAAACGGGATCGAGGCCGCGGCCGGCGAACCAGGCGCGCGCGGCGGGCTCGATCGGCAACGCCTCGCTTTCGAGGATGGCCCCGACGCCGCTCGCCTCGGCGAGCCTGTGGACGCCGTCGGCCAGGCCGTCGCTCAAATCGATGGCCGACGATGCCGCGCGATTCCTGGCGAGCTGCAAGCCGAGGCGTACACGCGGAGCCGGGTAGAGATAGCGTTCCACACAAGTCTCCCCAGAGGAGACCTTTTCCCGAAGCATTCCCATCCCGGCCGCAGCCGAACCGATCGTGCCGCTCACAAAGATCTCGTCACCAGGGCGGGCGCCAGCGCGCTTCAGCGCCTGCCGCCGCTTGACGGTGCCGACGACGGTGACGTCGATCATGAGGGGCCCTGGCGAACGCGTCAGGTTGCCACCCACCACCTGCACCCGGTGCTCGGCGGCCAGGCGGCACAGTCCGCCGACCATGCCGTCGAAGTCGGCCAGGGCGAGATGCGAGGGGAGAGCAAGGGACAGGAGCGCCAGACGGGGAGAGGCGCCCATTGCCGCGAGGTCGCTCAGGTTGACGGCCAGCGCGCGATACCCGACGGCGTCGGGAGGCACGAAGGCGCGGTCGAAATGGACGCCTTCGACGATGGCGTCCACGCTCAACACCTCGACGCGGTTTCGTTCCGGTTCGACGACGGCCGCATCGTCGCCAATGCCGACGATCAGCCAGTCGGGGGCTGGTGGGAGGCGCTGGCGGACCCTGTCGATGAGCGCGGACTCGCTGAGATCACCGACGAGGGCAGCGGAGCCTGGTGTTCTCCACCCTCCGGTGTCATTTGGCATAGTCGGTGGCGCGTGTCTCGCGGATCACCGTCACCTTGATTTGGCCGGGGTACTCCAGCTCGTTCTCGATGCGCCGGGCGATGTCCTTCGAGAGCCAGACGGCTTCTTCGTCGGATATTTTCTCGCTCTCGACCATGATCCGGATTTCACGCCCGGCCTGCAGCGCGAAGGATTTCGACACCCCCTTGAAGGAGTCGGCGATGCCTTCGAGCTTTTCGAGGCGCTTCACGTAGCTTTCGAGGATGTCACGGCGCGCGCCGGGACGCGCGGCCGAGATGGCGTCGGCCGCCTGAACGATCATGGCTTCGAGCGAGGGCCAGTCGATGTCCATGTGATGAGCCGCCATGGCCATCACGACCGGCTCGCTCTCGCCGTGCTTGCGCAGGAAATCGATGCCGAGCTGGAGGTGCGTGCCTTCCATCTCGCGGTCGATTGCCTTGCCGATGTCGTGCAGGAACGCCGCGCGCACGGCCACATGGGAGTCGATGCCGAGCTCGGTGGCCATGATGCCGGCGAGGCGCGCGACTTCGGCCGAGTGGTACAACACATTCTGGCCGTAGCTGGTCCGGTACTTCAGGCGGCCCATCAGCCTGAGGATCTCGGGATGGAGATCGTGCAGCCCGAGCTCGAAGGCCACCGCCCCGCCCTCCTTCCGCATCGCTTCGTCGGTCTCGTCCTTGACCTTCTGGACGACCTCCTCGATGCGCGCGGGATGGATGCGTCCGTCGGCAATCAGCCGCTCGATCGCCTGTTTGGCGATTTCGCGTCGGTATGGATCGAAGCCGGACAGGATGATCGCCCCCGGCGTGTCGTCTACGATGAGATCGACGCCGGTGGCGAGCTCGAGCGCCCGGATGTTGCGACCCTCGCGGCCGATGATGCGCCCTTTCAGATCGTCGCTCGGCAGGTCGACGACCGACACGGTGGTTTCGACGGCGTGCTCGGCGGCGGACCGCTGGATGGCTTCGGTGATGTAGTGCTTCGCGTGGTCGGCAGCCGTTTCGCGGGCTTCCGCGTCCAGCCGTTTCAGGAGATTCGCCGCGTCGTGCCGGGCATCGGCCTCCATCTGCTTGATGAGCAGCTCCTTGGCCGCCTCGCCCGTCAGCCCGGCCACGCGTTCGAGCTCACGCTGCTGCTCGGCGACCAGCCGCTCGTACTTCGTTACCGCTTCCTGAGTCACTTTCTCGCGCTGGGCGATCACGCCTTCTCGACTCTTGAGCTCTCGGTCGAGGCGGTCGACGACCACCTCGCGCTCGGCCAGCGCCGTGTCACGCCGGGCCAGTGTCTGCTCGAGCGCCGCCACCTGCTGCCGCTCCTGGCGCGTCTGACGATCCGCCGCCGACAGCAACTCGTGCACCTTTTCTTTCGCTTCGAGGAGCGTTTCCTTCCGGCGGGTTTCGGCGTCGCGCTCGGCGTCCTTGACAATGCGCAAGGCTTGCGCTTCGGCGCGGCCGACGGTCTCGGCCGCAATGCGTTTGCGGTTGGCGACCCAGACGGCAAACACCGCCGACGCCGCCCCGAGGGCGACGAGGATGTCGATCAGAAGCACGAAGCTGGACAGCACGTATGGCGCTAAGAATGGAGGGACGGGTTACAAATGACCCCGCTTTGCCGTGTGGGGAGGTCGATGAACCTGCGTAAGCAGGTGGAACCGCTCAAAAAAGCCGCGCTTCAGGCTTCCTCTTGCAGAGGCATGCACACCACGCGGCGTCGCGACTCGCTTGTATGAAACGTTGGCTCAAACGAGCCTGCCACCATCACGAGCAAAGCAGGGAACTCACACCCTGAAGGCATCTTAGTCGTTCCAGGTTCAGGGTTCAAGGTTCCGGGTTCGGCCTTCGGAACTCGGCTTTACGGTTCTGCGCGTTCTAGGCCAGAAGCACACGATCGACCAGCCGCTCCAGCTCTCCGGCCCGCTCGGCCAGTTCGCCGTTGCGGAGGTCCGTGGCATCCCGGCAGCGAAACAGCTCGTCGGCGATGTTGAGCGCTGCGAGCACGGCGAGCCGGAGCGAGTCGCCGCTCGGCGTCGCCTCGCCGGCCGCACGCATCTTCTCCTCGACGAACGATGCCAGCTGCAAGACGTACTCGGGGTCGAGCGACGTCCGGATCGGGTACTGCTGACCCTGCAGGTTGATGGGAATGATGCGGGGCTGGTCGTTCGACACTACACGTCCAGCGCTTCCAGCTGTTCGAGCATGTCGGTGACGCGCGTCCGGATGACGTCGCGCTCCTCCTTCAGCGACGACAGCTCCGCGACGAGGTTGTCGCTCGCCGCTGCCCGCGAGCGCATCACCTCCATCTCGCGCAACAGGCGCTGATTCTCTTCGGCGGCGTGGGCCTGCTCGGTCCTCATCCGATCGACCATGCCGACCAGCCGCTTCAGCTTTTCTTCGAGACGATCGATCGGTTCGAGCTCAACGCGGGTGGCTGTCTTCGCCATAGGTGATCCTTAGAATTGGGTCATCTGGACATCTGGTCATCTGGTCATTGCGGATTGGCAATGGGCCGATCGCCGGATGGCGAGATGAGGAGATTGTCGTGATCTGTTCCTATCGTTGAACCGCCCCGTGCTCGCGGCGCAGGGCAGTGAGAATCGTTTCGACGCTCTGCTGAACTTCCGCGTCGGTCAGCGTGCGATCGGCGGCCTGAAACATCAGTCGCACCGAAAGACTGACCGATCCGTCCGCCACTCCTTTGCCTTGATAGCGATCGAAGAACGTGACGGCTGCGAGCGGAGCCGGACCTTCGCGACCAGCCGCCTGAATGGTGCCACGAAAAATTTCCGCAGGCAAGACATCCGGAACGACTACCGAGAGGTCGCGCACGACGAACGGAAAGCGCGGCAGCGATTTCGTGGCGACTCCGGATTCCACGCGCGCGCTGGCGAGAAGATCGAGGCTCAATTCGGCGACGTAGACGCGATCCTGACGCGGCAGGCCTCGCGCATCCGCCAGCGATGGGACGACTTGACCGGCAACGCCGACGCGGAGGTCAGGTGACCGATTATCGGCAAGCAGGATCGCCGCCGACTGCCCGCCTACCAGGAACGGCTCATCCGTAGGCGCGAAGCGGAGAGGCACCTCGAGCGCCATCGAGAGCAATTCGACAAGGCCTTTGAGGTCGAAAAAGTCGACCGGCCGCGAGCCGCCGGACCAATGAACCGGCGCCGCGGCGCCGGTCCACGCCATGGCGACCGCGCGGGTCTCGCCGGCGACGCCAAACCGCGTCCCGATTTCAAACAGCCGCACATCATCGCGTCCGTGGCGTCGATTGTGGGCGACCGCGTCGACGAGGCCCGGCACCAGCGACGGCCGGAGCGTGTCGAACTTTGCGGAAAGTGGATTGGCCAGCGCCACCGGTGACGCCTGACCATTCAACGCAAACATCTGCGCGGCCCCAGCCTCGATGAAGCCGAAGGTGACCGCCTCGGAAAGCCCCGCGCCGGTGAGGACCCGTCGAACGAGCTGATCGCGGCGGATACGGGGATCGGGCGGCGGCGCCGGCGCTGTGACAACTGGAAACGTCGCCGGAAGCCGGTCGAATCCGGCATGTCGACCCACCTCCTCGATCAAGTCCACTTCCCGGAGCAGATCGACGCGGAATGTCGGCGCCACGACGTCCCACCCGTCTGGCGTTGGCGTCGCCGTCAGTCCAAGGCTCCGCAATATCCGCTCGACGTCCGGGTCGGCGACCGCGACGCCCAATAGCGCCGTCAACCGCGCGCGTCGCAGGTGGAGCGCGACGCCGGTGCGCGGTCGTGGGTACGAATCAACGATCGGGTCGATCACCCGTCCGCTGCCGATTTGTTCGAGCAGCGCCGCGAGCCGTTGCAGCGCGACAGGTGGCGCCTGGATGTCCGCTCCACGCTCGAAGCGGGCCGATGCTTCGGTCTTGAGATTGAGCCGTTTGCTCGTTCGACGGACGGACGCTGGCTTGAAGTAGGCGCTCTCGAACACGACTCGACTCGTCCGCACCGACACTTCCGAGCCCGCTCCGCCCATCACCCCCGCAACAGCCTGCGCGCGATCCCGATCGGCGATGACCAGCATTTCATCGTCGAGGGTCCGAGGGACGCCGTCGAGCGTCGCGAGCGTTTCCCCCCGCCTCGCCCGGCGGACGCGGATCTCCGATCCGCCGAGCCGGCTCATGTCGAAGGCGTGCGTCGGATGACCGAGCTCCATCAGCACGTAATTCGTGAGATCGACGATCGAGCTGATGGGACGGATGCCGGCGGCCTCCAGGCGGCGGATTAGCCACGACGGAGAGGTGCCGACCCTCACCTCGGCCACCGCCGCCGCGTATCGCGGGCACAGCTCGGGCTCTTCGATGGTGACGGCCAGCTGATCCGATCGCCCGGCAGACGCCGAGGCGATGGACGTCAGCGGTTTGAGGGCCGCCGTCACAGCGTTCGAGTCCGACGTCGTCGCCCCGGGCAGTCTCAGGGGCAGGTCGTAGATCGTCGCCACCTCGCGCGCGAGACCCAGGATGCTCAGGCAGTCCGGCCGGTTGGCCGTCACCTCGAGATCGATGACGGCATCGTCGCCCGGCGGCTGACCTGGGGCGTTCGGTTTCGTCCACGGCTCGATGGCCGCCACCTCGAAACCGCGCAGTCCCAGACGCGCAGCGATATCCTCGGCCGGCGCGTCGACGTCAACGAAATCACGGAGCCAGGAGACCAGAAGTCTCATCGCGATGAGGCTCTCAGTAGGGGAACTGCTCGAGGAATCTGAGGTCGTTCTCGTAGAACAGACGGATGTCTTCGACGCGGTGCCGGAGAATCGCGATGCGTTCGATCCCGATGCCCCACGCGAATCCGGTGTAGCGCTCGGCGTCGTATCCAACCGCCTCGAACACTGCCGGGTGGACCATGCCGCAGCCTCCGAGCTCGATCCAGCCGGTCTTCTTGCACATCGGACAGCCGACGCCGTCGCACTGCCAGCAGCTCAGATCGATTTCCGCGCTCGGTTCGGTGTACGGAAAGAAACTCGGACGAAAGCGGACGCGGACCTGGGGAGAGAACATCTCCCGCGCAAACGCCAGGAGCGTGCCCTTGAGATCGGCCAGCGACAGGCGCTCGCCGACGGCGAGCCCCTCGATTTGACCGAATGCCGGCGAGTGCGTCAGGTCGAGGTCGTCCCGGCGGTACACGCGGCCCGGAACGACAATGCGGATCGGCGGCTCGTGGGTCTGCATGTAGCGGATCTGCATCGAGGAGGTGTGCGTGCGCAGCAGCGTGCGACGATCCGCCGGCGACGCGCCCGCGATAGGCGTCGCCAGATACAACGTGTCCTGCATGTCGCGCGCCGGGTGTTCCGACGGCATGTTGAGCGCGTCGAAACAGTGCCATTCGTCCTCGACTTCCGGGCCCTCGACGACGGCAAAACCCATGCGGGTGAAGATTTCCTCCAGACGCTCGCGCACGATGGTCAGCGGGTGAAGGTGCCCGGCCCAGGGTTCTCGCCCGGGGAGCGTGACGTCGACTCCGCCCTGGGTCGGCGCTGGAGCCGACGACGTCAGGTACTGCTGCCAGCGGGCTTCGATCGCCTGTTTGAGCTCGTTGGCAAAGCGGCCGATCTCGCGCTTCTGATCAGGCGGTGCGCTGCCGATGGTCTGCATCCAGGACGCGACCACGCTGTTCTTGCGGCCCAGGAAACGATCGCGAACAGCCTGCGCGTCGCGCGCCGACGTTGCCCGGACGAGCTCGGCGTCGAAGCGGGCGATTTCGGTCTGAACGGAGGCGGCGTCGGGAATCGGCATGGCGGCGAACTGTATATCACGAAGAACACGGAGTAAACGAAGGACCGGCCAAACACGAAGGGGTCAGGGCTTCGTGTCGTTCGCGCTCTTCGTATCCTCGTGATGAAGCGGGTCGGTGATGCTACGCGCGAGCGGCGGTCTTCGCGACGCTCTTCGCCTGCTCCGCAAGCTTGCCGAACGCGGCGGGGCTGGCAATGGCCAGCTCGGAAAGGCTCTTGCGATCGAGCGTCACGCCCGCCTGTTTCAACCCGTTGATGAACTGAGCATAGGTGAGCCCGTGCTCGCGGGCCGCGGCGTTGATCCGCAGGATCCACAGGCGTCGGAAGTCGCGCTTCTTGCGTCGACGCCCGACGAACGCATACTTCAGCGCGGTGTCGACCGACTCTTTCGCGGCGCGATACAGCTTGCTCTTGTTCGCGTAGTAGCCCTTGGCCAGGCCAAGCAGTTTCTTGCGCTTCGCCCGCCGGACCGTTCCTCTCTTCACACGTGGCATCTCGGTGCTCCTAAATGATCAGGCTCCAGGCGGCCCTGGCCTCCAACCTCTAACCCAGCCTCCAACCACCCTTCACTTGTACGGCAACATCCGCGCAATCTTCGGCGTATCGACGTCGGCGACCGTGGCCGATCCCCGCAACCCGCGCTTGCGCTTGGTCGTCTTGCTGCTCAGGATGTGCTGCTTGAAGGCTTTGCCCCGCAGGAACTTCCCGCTCTTGGTCCGCTTGAAGCGCTTGGCGGCGCCGCGGTGTGATTTGATTTTCAGCTTCTTCGCCATCTTCTGCTTTCTGCACCGTTCCTCGCGGTCGTCGCGGAGTGGTCGCTCGCTCCTCGCGGCCGCGCTGTTTATCTTGCCGGGGCTGCCTTCGCCCTGCCCCCCTGCGGGCGCCGGGACAGGATGGTGTGCATCTGGTTGCCTTCCATCCGCGGCGTAGTTTCCGCGATGGCGACTTCCGCGAGCTCTTCGATCAGCCGCTCCAGGATGCGACGGCCGATGTCGGGGTGCGCCATCTCGCGCCCCCGGAAGAAGATCGTCGCCTTCACCTTGTCGCCGTCGTCCAGGAAGCGCTCGATGTGCTTCTTCTTGAACTGGTAGTCGTGCTCGTCGACTTTCGGGCGGAACTTGATCTCCTTGACCTCGATGACTTTCTGATGCTTCCGGGCCTCGCGCGCGCGCTTCTGCTCCTGGTACTGATACTTCCCGAAATCCATGATGCGGCAGACCGGCGGACTGGCCGTCGGCGAGATCTCGACGAGGTCGAGTCCCTTTTGCTTCGCGATGGCGACGGCCTGCGGCGGCGCCATGATGCCCAGCTGCTGGCCGTTGTCGTCGATGACGCGGATTTCCCGGACGCGAATACGCTCGTTGACCCGCACGCGGTCGTCGCGGCGGGGGCTCCTATCGAAAGCTATAACGGCCTCCTACTGTTGGCCGTGGGGCCACCCCCACGGTTATGCGCGCGGGATCCCTCTCCCGCGCCAGACACGCTTGCGCTATGGCGCTCGCGCGTGACCAGAACAGAGCGTACCCTCAAGCGCCCTTGCCTTTCGAGTCGATTTCACCGCGCGCCTTTGCGATGAAATCGTCGACAGAACTCGCGCCCTGGTCGCCGCCCGCACGCGTCCGGACGGAAACCGTACCCTCAGCCGCCTCCCGGTCGCCCACGACAAGCATGTAGGGGACCTGCTGCAGCTGCGCCTCCCGGATCTTATATCCAATCTTTTCCTGCCGATCGTCGAGATCCGCCCGGAGCCCGGCGGCCTTCAGCCGGTCGCGCACCGAGCCGGCATACTCGAGATGCCGGTCCGAAATCGGCAGGACGACAGCCTGGATCGGGGCCAGCCACAGCGGAAACCGACCGGCGTAGTGTTCGATCAGGATGGCGATGAACCGCTCGAAACTCCCGAAGATCGCACGATGAATGACCACCGGCCGGTGCTCGGTGTTGTCGGCGCCGACGTATTTCAAGTCGAACCGCTCCGGCATCTGGTAGTCGAGCTGAATCGTGGCGCACTGCCACTTCCGACCGATGGCATCGGTCACGTCGAAGTCGATCTTGGGCCCGTAGAAGTTGCCGCCACCTTCGTCAATTGTGAACGTCTCGCCGGCGCTCTCGAGTGCGGCGCGCAGCTGGGCTTCGGCCTGGTCCCACGTCGATCGCTCGCCGAGGTATTCCTCGGGACGCGTCGCCAGCTTCGGCTGGAACGTCATGCCCAAATCGTCGTACACGCGCCGGACCTGCTTCAACAGGCGCTCGACCTCCTCGCCAATCTGTTCCGGCATCACGAAGCAGTGGCCGTCGTCCTGCGAGAACTGCCGGACACGCGTCAGCCCCGACAACACGCCGGCCAGCTCGTTGCGGTGCAGAGGCGTCTGCTCGTGGAAGCGGATGGGCAGCTCACGGTAGCTGTGCACCTCGCTGGCGTACAGCAGGAAGTGGCCGGGGCAGTTCATGGCTTTCATAGCCAACTCTTCGCCCTCCGACCCGCGGACCTGAAACATGTTCTGACGGTAGTGAGCCCAGTGTCCGGAAGTCTCCCACAACATCTTGTTGAAGATGAGCGGCGTCTTCACCTCGACGTAGCCGGCCGGGACGAGGATCCCGCGCATGTAGTTGGCCAGGGTGTTGTAGAGCGTCGTTCCCTTGTCCAGCCAGAACGCGGCGCCCGGCGCCCACGGGTGGAACGTGAACAGCCCCAGCTCGCGCCCGAGCTTCCGGTGGTCGCGCTTCTTCGCTTCCTCGATCTGCGTGAGGTAGGCCTTCAGATCCTTGTCGGCGAAGAACGCCGTGCCGTAGATGCGCTGCATCGGCTGGTTGCGCGCATCACCTTTCCAGTACGCGTTCGAGGCATGGAGGACCTTGAACGCCTTCAGCCTGCCTGTGGAGGGCACGTGCGGACCGACGCAGAAGTCGATGAACGTCTCGGGGTCCTTGATCGTGTAGCAGGAGACCTCGGTTTGCCCGGCAGTTTTCTCTTCGATGAGCTGCACCTTGAGCGGTTCGCCCCGCTGCGCAAAGAAGGCCTTGGCCCGTTCGCGCGGCCACATCTGCCGCTCGTACGGCAGATCCTGGGCGGCCAGCTCCTTCATCTTCTGTTCGATGCGGTCGAGGTCCTCGGGCACGAAGGGGCGCTCGACGACGAAGTCGTAGAAGAACCCCTCGTCGGTGGCGGGCCCGATACCGCACTGGGCGCCCGGAAACAGGCTCGTCACGGCCGCCGCCAGCAGGTGCGCCGTACTATGCCGGTACAGCGCGAGCGCCTCCGGACTGCGATCGGTGACGATGCGGACGGCGGTGTCGGTCTGAACGGGATAGGACAAGTCGACCAGCTTGCCCTCGACGGCCCCGGCCAGAGCGGCACGAGCCAGATTCGGCGAGATTTCAGCCGCCACGTCGCGAACCGTAGTGCCGGGTGGCACGGTGCGACTCGAGCCGTCCGGAAGCGTGACTGTGACCTGGGTCATCGGGGATGCGCTGATCGTCCTAGCGGGTCCGGCTGACGAGGGACACTACGTCCGCCGCGGAGGTGCTGAACGAGACATCTGGGCCGAGGCCGACAACAACATCTGACATGCACATGGTAGGCACGGGTGGACTCGAACCACCGACCTCCTGCGTGTCAAGCAGGCGCTCTAACCTCTGAGCTACGCGCCTACATCTTGAAAATACAGGCGTTTACGCGAACGGACAGTATATCAAATGGGAATTGGGTAATCGAGTAATCGGGTAATTGGGTAATCGATTGGGGAATTGGTGATGGCCGCAAATTGATTGCTCAATCGCCCAATCAATTGCCCAATTACCCGATTACCCAATTCCCCGATTCAGCTAGACCTAGGCCGCTTTCTTTTCTGCGAGCCGCTCGAGCGCCTTTTCGAGGATCGCATCGCCAGGCGGCGGCGATTGACCGAACTCCACGTCGGGTTCCGGGACGGCAACGGTCGGTTCGAGTCCGCGTTCGTGCAGCGGCGAGCCTTGCGGCGTGAGATACCGGGCAGTCGACAGCCACAACCCGCTGTTGTCTGGCAGCTTGATGAGCCGTTGTATGGCGGCTCGGCCAATCGTGTGTTCACCGATCAGGTCGGCTCGCTTGTTGCCGGACAAGGCGGACGCAAAAAGTTCCGACGCTCCCGAAGTGCCGCCATCGACCAGCAGCAGAACGGGCATTTTCACCGCGCCGTCACCGGCAACGGCTTCGATGCTCTCGCGTCCAACCGCCGCGCCACGCTCACGGATCGCCAGCGTGCCCTGGTTGACGAACAGGCGGGCCAGCGTCAGTCCCTGATCGGCGTCTCCCGTGGAGGTGCGGCGCACGTCGACGATGAGGCTGGCCGCGCCTTTCTTCTGCAGGTCGTCGATCTGCGTCTTCGCCTGGTTGACAGTGTTGGGCCCGATCGCCGCAACGCGAAGGTAGCCGACCTCATTCGCGGCCATCCGGCTCGAGACGTCCGACGCAGGCAGCGTCGTGCGCGTGAGCTCGATGATGTGGGGGTCGGCAGCGCTGCCACGGATGATGGCCAGCGTGACCTTCGTTCCGGGGGCTCCGCGAAGCGCGCGCATGCCTTCCCAGACCGACATTTCACGGGTCGGCTTGTCGTCGATGGCCCGCACGTAGTCGCCAGTCCGGAGCCCGGCCTTTGCCGCGGGCGAGTCGTCGCGCGCCGCGATCACGCGGAGGTAGTACTGACGCGTCAGCTCGAGACCGACGTCTCCGGCCGGCAGCGCTTTGCCCGCTTCGAGTTCCTTGACCTGCTCGGGGGACAGAAAGGCGCTGTCGGGGTCGAGCCCGTCGGCCAGGCCGCGCAACGCCCCCTGCATCACCTTGTCGATGCTCACGTCCTCGACGTAATTGCTCGCGATGAAGTTCACGACGTCGTCGAACGGCTTGAGGTGCTGAAAGGTGTCCTCGCGCGCGATCACCTTGCCGAGGAAGCCGCCGATCAAGGCGAAGGCGATAACCGGCGCCGAGATGGACATGACGACGAGACGCGTGCGAGAGCTCATAGATTCAGTGCCCCGTTCCGGGTATGGTCTCCGTGTACCACGTTACCGTTTCTTGAGCCATTGTAAGGGATCGACCGGCTGACCGTCGACGCGCAATTCGAAGTACAGGCTGGCCAGGCCGGACAGGGAGGCGCCGACCGTTCCGACGGGCTGTCCGGCGGTAACCCGCGCGCCCTTCTTGACCGTAATGTCGAGCAAATTACCGTAGAGGCTGAACGCCTGAGCCCCGTGATCCAGGATGACCAGGTTGCCGAAGCCGCTGAACGCATCGGCGAAGGCGACCATGCCGTCGTGGACGGCCGTCACGTCCGCCCCCTCGACCGCCACGATTTCGATGCCGTTCGAGGCCGGGCGGCCGGCTTCTGGCCTCTCGAATCGGCGACGGACGGCGCCGGACGTCGGCCAGTCGAGATCGGACTGGAAGACCTGGATTGGAAGGTGGGCCTGGACTGAGGGCGCCTGCCCCCCGGCAACCACCCGCAGCTCGGCTTGCAGCTTTTGTTGCGCCGCCAGCAGCTCCCCGGCGAGCTTGGCGTTGAGGTCGCGCTGATGATCGATGCTGGCGATGGCATCGCTGCGCGTCTGGGCGGCGCGCACCACTTCCGCCTCGGCGCGGCGGGCGTCGGCACGGAGCTTTTCGAGCCGGCGCCCACGCTCTTCGAGCGCGGCACGCGACGACTGAAGCTCCGTCAACAACCGTTGGTGCGAGGCGACGCGGTCGCGATCGATCTGGGCCAGGACAGCCGCCGTGCGCGCGGCCTGTCCGATCCGCCGCAGGTCGCTCGTCGAGAGCAGCAGCCGGGCGTACCGCGCCTGTCCGAGCTTGTAGATTTCGACCAGCCGCTTTTCGAGATCGGGTCTCGCCGTGGATTCGTCAGCCTGAAGTTTTTCAAGCCGGTCGGTGAGCGTCAGCAGCTCGCGCTCGACATCGGTCGCTTCGGCATCGAGCTGGCGACGTTCCTCGAGCTTGATCTGTCGCTCGAGTTCGAGCTGGCGCAGATCACCCAGGAGGGTCCTCTCCTGTGAGGCCAGCCGGTCGGCTTCGCGGTGCAGCGCGTCCATCCGCGCGCCGGCGCGCGCAGCCAGGGCCTCGGCACGGGCTCGCTCGGTCTGCTGAGCGGTCGCGAGCGGAGGGAATGCAAGAAAGCACAGAAATGCACGAATGCAGGTATGCACGATTGCACGACTGCACGACTGGCCGCGAGGCGACCGGTGCATGGAATGCCGAAATTGTAACATTGGCAAATGCGCGTGCTCGGCATTGATATCGGCCGACGTCGTGTCGGTCTGGCGATCAGCGACCGGTCCGGGACGCTGGCGCGGCCCTTGATGACGCTGACCGTGGCCAGTGCGACCGATGCCGTTGAACGGGTGGCGGCAGAAGTGACGCGGCTTGCCGCCGAGGAAGACGGGCTTGGAGCCATCGTGGTGGGACTGCCGTCCCGACTCGACGGCACGCCGACCGTTGAGACGTCGATGGCGGTCGAGTTCTCGAATGCCCTTCGCGCCCGGGTGCCAATCCCCATCGTCGCCGAGGATGAACGGCTGACCAGCCACGAAGCCGAGAGCCGTCTGGCGGTGAAGGAGCGCGACTGGCGGAAGCGAAAGGCCAAGCTCGATGCCGCTGCCGCGGCCATCATCTTGCAAGACCATCTCGACCGGGGCCGATCATGAAAAGGCTCGCGCTGGCGCTGTTCGTGCTGACCGTTGCCGCCGCCGTGGCCGGGGCGTGGATCTATCAGCGCGTCAGCGAACCCTATCGCGGGTATGAGGGGGCCGAGCAATTCGTCGACATCCCTCCGGGCGAAGGAAGCCGTGCGATCGGCCATCGTCTGATCGCCGCCGGAGTAGTCCGCGACGATTTGACGTTTCGCATCGCTCTGTATCTCTCCGGGGAAGGGCGGCGCCTCCGGGCAGGCGAATATCGGTTCGACAGCGCGATGACGCCGAGGCAGGTCGTCGCCAAGCTCGTGCGCGGCGACGTTTACGTCATCAACATCACATTTCCCGAGGGGCTCACCATCGCCGAGATGGCGAAGATCTTCGAGAGTCGCGGGCTCGGTCCTGCCGCCTCGTTCACGCAGGCCGCGAACGATGCCTCACCAATTCACGCACTCGACCCCGCTGCGAGGGATCTCGAAGGTTACTTGTTCCCCGAAACGTACCGCGTGCCGCGACGGACGGATGCCTCAACGCTGGTGCGGCTGATGACGGCACGTTTCGAGGCGGTGTTCACGCCGGCCATGCGCGGGGCGTCGGAAGCGGAGGGACAGACGATCCGCCAAGTCGTGACGCTCGCCTCGATCGTGGAAAAAGAGGCCTCGCGACCGGACGAGCGCGCCATCGTCGCGGCCGTCTATGCCAACCGGCTGCGTCTCGGAATGCCGCTGCAGGCCGATCCGACGGTGATCGTCGGTCTTCAGCGCGCCGGGAAATATACGGGCAACATCAGGCGGGCCGATCTCGATTTCGACTCACCCTACAACACGTATCGGTATCCGGGGCTGCCCCCCGGGCCGATCGCTTCACCCGGCCGCGCTTCGCTCGAGGCCGCCACGCAGCCGGCTGCCGTCGACTTTCTCTATTTCGTCAGCCGGAACGACGGTTCGCACGAGTTTGCCCGCACGCTGGCCGAACACAACCGCAACGTTCAGAGGTGGCAGGTTGAATATTTCAGAGACCTTCGCGCGGGACGGGCTGGAGGAAACGGAGGAGCCAGATAATTTCTGCAATCCTGCAATCCTGCAATCCTGCAATCCTGCAATTCTTCCGTGTCGCCTATCGTTCTCCCCACTTGAGCTTCTGACGCAACACGTCGTAGTAGCTGCGCGTCGAGGGGCGGATCATGCGGAGCGTCCGCTCGGCGCGACAGATGCTGATTTCGTCGCCTTGCTCCAGCGGGCAACCTGCCTGGCCGTCGAAGGTGACGAAGACTTCGTCGCGGCTCGTGATGTGGGGCTGCACGAGGACGCTGGACGAGCCGCGGATGATCAGCGGCCGATTGGTGAGCGTATGCGGCGCGATCGGTGTCACGAGCAAGGCATCCACATTCGGCTGCACGATCGGCCCGCCGGCTGCCAGGTTGTAGGCCGTCGATCCGGTTGGCGTGGCCACGATGAGCCCGTCGGCCCGGACGCGGGTGACGAACTCGTCACCGACCGAGACGGACAGGTCCACCATGCGCGACCGCGCCGTTTTCGTCACGACGACGTCGTTCAGTGCCACGTACGGGGTGAAGGGCTCACGCGTCCCCCGCACGGTCGAGGCCAGCATCATCCGTTCTTCGACGCGGGCCCTGCCAGATAGCACGGTCTCGAGCGACGGGTAGAGCTCGGGAAGCGTCACCTCGGTGAGGAATCCGAGGCTCCCGAAGTTCACCCCGAGAATCGGAATGTTCTTGCCGTTGGCCGCGATGCAGTCGGCCATCGACAACATCGTGCCGTCGCCGCCGAGCACCACCACGACGTCCACCTCGCCGACCAGGTCTGTTTTGGGGGCGGAGCGGTACGCTCCAGGGGAGGACATCAGCGCCGCGGTCGCCGACTCGAACACCGGTTCAATGCGGCGCTGCTGCAGCCAGGCCGCGATTTCAACCAGATGCGGTACTGCCTCGCGCAGCTGCGACTTGGCCACGATTCCGACACGCGAGATGTCGCCCATCGCTCGTTATCCAACCATAGAAAACCTGAGAATCCAAACCTCGAGGACCACGCTCAAGCGTGGACCGCCGGGCGCAAGTGCAGAAAGAACTCCTGGTTGCCGGCGGCGCCCGTAATGGGCGAGGGCGACATCGCGATCCGCGTGAATCCGAGGTCGGCGGCGGCCTGTGTGACGCCGGCCAGCACAGCCTCGTGAATGACCGGATCGGTGACGAGACCCCCGCTGCGGACCTGATCCCGCCCCGCTTCGAACTGCGGTTTGACGAGCGCGACGACGTCGGCGCCTGGGGCGACGATGGCCGGAAGTCTCGGCAGGATATGCCGCAACGAAATGAAGGCGACGTCAATCGTCACGAGGTCCGGAGCGTACGGCAAGTCTGCGGCTGAAAGCATCCGGGCGTTGACGCCCTCGACGACCACGACGCGCGCATCGGTGCGCAGCCGCCAGTCGAGCTGCCCGTGGCCCACGTCGAGCGCGATCACCGACGCGGCGCCGCGCTGAAGAAGCACATCCGTGAAGCCGCCGGTCGACGCGCCGATGTCGAGGGCCCGACGGCCGGTCACGTCGATGCCGAAGCTGTCGAGGGCGCCGGCCAGCTTGACACCACCGCGACCGACATAGGGATGATCGGGCGCGGCCAGCTCCACGAGCGCGTCGGGCGCGATTGGTGTGCCGGCTTTCGAGACCACCTGGCCATTGACGGTGACCTGGCCCGCCAGGATGAGGGCCCGGGCGCGTTCGCGCGAAGGCGCGAGCCCGCGATCGACGAGCAGCATGTCGAGACGCGCTTTGCTCATTCCCAGCGCAACCGGTGATCGCTCGCCTAGCTTCGGCGTGTGACGATCCAGTCGGCAATCGCGCCCAGATGCCCTTCGGTCAGCCCGGCCTCGACGAGCACGTCCTGGGCGCGCGAGGCGCACTCGTCGGCCAATTGGCGCGACCGTTCCACGCCGTACAGCGCCGTGTAGGTCGGCTTGGCGTCTGCGGCGTCCTTGCCGGCCGTCTTGCCCAATTGCTGGTCGCTGCCTTCGACATCCAGGATGTCGTCGACGATCTGAAACGCCAATCCGATTTCCGCGCCGTACCGGTCCACCGTTGCGACGAGCCCCTCGTCGGCCCCAGCCATGATGGCGCCCGCGACCGCGGCGGCACGAATCATCGCGCCCGTTTTGCGGGCATGCATCGTCCGGAGCCCATCGGCATCGAGGGCGATCCCGCCGCGGGCGCCGCCAACGGCCTGCAGGTCAATGGCCTGCCCGCCCACCATGCCGGCGGGTCCGGCCGCTTCGGCAATGACCCGGATCACCTGCAGTTTGCGCGCGACAAGGGCCGGATCGTCGCTGCGCGGTTCTCGCGCCAGCAGCGAGAACGCTTCGGTCTGCAGACCGTCTCCCGCGAGCACCGCGATCCCATCGCCGTAGACGACATGCAGCGTGGGCCGCCCACGGCGAAGGCTGTCGTTGTCCATGGCCGGCAGGTCGTCGTGAATGAGCGAGTACGTGTGAATCATCTCGATGGCGCACGCCGCCGGCATCGCGAGTGCAGCGATATCGCGCCGCAGGGAGCTGCGTGCCACGGCGTCCGCGGCGGCCAGGGTCAACGTGGGCCGCAACCGCTTCCCGCCGGCGAAGACGCTGTACCGCATCGCGTCGCTGACGATCGCGGGACACACCGGGGGCCTCGGCAAGTGCCGCTCGAGCGCGGCGTCGATCTCGCGCCGCGTCTGATCGAGAAAGGCGAGTAACGAATCGTCGCGGTCGCTGCTGTTCTGGGACACGAAAGCTAGTCGGCGTCGCCGAGCGAGGCCGGGGCGGCTCTCAGCTCGTTGCGCTCGTTGAGCACCTCGATGCGGCGCTCAGCCTCTTCGAGGCGGGCATGACAGAAGCGCGAGAGCTGCACGCCCCGCTCGTAGAGAACCAACGACTGTTCGAGCGGCAGATCGCCCTCTTCGAGCTTCTTGACAATCGATTCGAGCTCGGCGATTGCCGCCTCAAAATCCTTGATGGACGTGTCGGTCATGGCTGACGACGGAGGCCCCCAGCCTCATCGCGCTCTGAGTTCATCACAAAGGGCACGGCAGACACAAAGACATTCTGCTACGAGTCGGGCTGCTCCTCAGCTGACAGTTTTTCGATGGCGCGCACTTCGCACCCCAGCTCCCCGTGTGCCAACGTCACCTTTACCGGATCGCCCACGGCGACGTCGGAAGCGGCGCGGACCAGACGGGTCCGGTCGCCCGTCCAGCAGACTGCGTACCCGCGCGCGAGCACCGACAGCGGGCTCAGGGTTTCCAGGCGCCCGACGCGGTTGCTCAGGTGAGCTGCCGCACGATGCTGCCTGCGCGTCATCGCGCCGCGCAGCCGGCCGTCGGCCCCGACCAGCCGCGTCCTGATGGCGGCCAGGCGGCGGCCGACATCGAATGTCACCAGCTGACGCTCGAGTTGTTGCAGGCGACGATCGCGCACGGCGAGGACCGAGCCAATCAGGCGTGAGGCCGTGTGCGTGAGTTCGGCCGCATGGCGTCCGCGCATCGCCACCCGCCCCGGAAACCCCGAAAAGGCGGGACGACCGGCAATGGCGTGCACGCGACGGCTCAAACCCTGGACGCGTGCGCGCGTCGCGGAGCGAAGCCGATCGTGCAGCCGATCGATTCGGCTGCAGAAGTCGTCCTTGGCCGAGACGACGAGCTCGGCCGCTGCGGAAGGTGTTGGCGCGCGGAGATCCGCTACGAGATCGGCGATCGTGACATCCGACTCGTGCCCGACCGCCGAAATCACCGGGATCGGCGACAGCGCGATGGCACGGGCCACGATCTCTTCGTTGAAGGCCCACAGGTCCTCGATCGAACCGCCGCCACGCCCGACAATCACGACGTCGACCCCCGGTACGCGCCCGATGGCGCGCAGGCCCCGAGCGACGTCACCGGCCGCTCCCTCGCCCTGGACGCGCGTAGGGCGGACGATGACGTGCGCATTGGCGTACCGCCGGCGTAGCACCTTGACGATGTCGTGGATGGCTGCGCCGTCGAGCGACGTCACGACCCCGATCTTCCGCGGCAGCGAGGGTAGCGGTCGCTTTCGCGCCTGGTCGAACAGCCCCTCGCGCTGGAGCCGCTGCTTGAGCTGATCGACAGCGAGCTGCAACGCGCCGAGACCCTGCGGCTCGAGATGCTCGCAGACCAGCTGGTATTCGCCCTTGGGTTCATAGACCGAGAGGCGCCCG
The DNA here is from genome assembly GCA_035537875.1 of Vicinamibacterales bacterium. Lineage (GTDB taxonomy): Bacteria > Acidobacteriota > Vicinamibacteria > Vicinamibacterales > CAVVIG01 > DATLLJ01. The sequence goes on from DATLLJ010000105.1 coordinate 33,616, forward strand.
CGCGCAACCACGCGCAGGCCGTCGGCCGGTTTGAACCTCAGGTACCGAAGGGCCGATCGGAAGATCACGGCGCGGATCTGCGTCGCGGAGTCTTTCAACGTGAAATACAGATGCCCGGTGTTCCAGACCCGGCAGTTGGACAGCTCGCCCTCGACCCACACCTCGAGGAATTCCGTTTCGAGCAGGTCGCGGACACGGACCGTCAGCTCGGTGACCGTGAGGATTCGGCGCTCGATCGGCGCTCGTGCACGGGCGGCAGCCGCACCGATGGCGCCTGATGCTTCGATGTCTGGCAGCGCATCCGCCTGCGCCGGACGACTCGATGTCGTCTCTGCCTCGTTGGCCGCGGTCGGCTGCGCGGGGTCGTCGTCTTCTTCAAACGGGAGATCGAAGAGATCGTCAGTGCTCATTGCAGAATTGCAGAATTGCAGATTGCAGGAAGGAATCAAGCAGAAGAGGGCAGATTGGGGATTTTCGCCCCGATCGCCTTCAGATCCTCGAGACCGTAACTCAGGCGTTCGATGTCGGTCGCGCGGCCGGTCTGCTCGTCGGCCTCCACGATGGCGGCGTTGAGGCGGGGGTTTCCCGTCGCCGTGTCGAATTTCGCCGGCAGGCCGCTGAGGAATCGGCCGAGCGCCGCATCAATCTCCACGCCGATGACCGAATCGTGGGGGCCCGTCATCCCGACGTCGGTCAAGTACGCGGTTCCTTTCGGGAGTATCCGTTCGTCGGCCGTCTGAACGTGCGTGTGCGTACCGATGACGGCGGTGACCTTGCCGTCGAGATGCCAGCCCATCGCCACTTTCTCCGACGTCGCCTCGCCGTGAAAGTCGACGATGATGACCCGGGCCCGCGACCGCAGTCCCTCGATTTCCTTCAGCACGACGGCAAACGGATCATCCACGAGCGGCATGAAGACACGCCCCATCACGTTGACGATCCCGACGGTCTGCCCGTTCCTCGTGCGAGCGAGATACGCGCCGTTTCCGGGGGCGCCGGCGGGGTAGTTGGCCGGTCGGAGCAGTCGCGATTCCGCGCCGATGTAGCCGAGGGCCTCCTTCTTGTCCCAGATATGGTTGCCCGACGTCATCACGTCGATCCCCCAATCGAGCAGCTGATCACCAATCTCGCGGGTGATTCCAAAGCCCGCGGCGGCATTTTCGGCATTGGCGATCACCAGGTCAATGAAGTGATTGGCCACGATGGCGCTGAGGCCCAGGCGGATGAGCTCGCGACCGGGCCGGCCGACGATGTCGCCGATGAAGAGGATGCGCATGGGTGCCCGCTGTAAGCGCTTCTATGATGGCCGGTTTCGGCCCGGTTGCCTAGCGCGGCCCTCAGAGCGACCCTATCTCTTCCGTGGCGGGCCAATATATGATCTATAGACAATCATATAAACTGCTTGACATACGCTCATGTAGCGCCCATACTGATCTCACCTTGTGAGAACGTCTACTGCGGAGGGACATCAGAACATGCCAGCAAAAGTCATTGGAATCGACCTGGGCACGACCAACTCGGTCGTCGCCGTCATGGAGGGCGGTCAGCCCGCCGTGATCGTGAACCAGGAGGGCGCCCGGCTGACCCCCTCGGTCGTCGGGATCGCCAAGGACGGCGAGCGCCTCGTCGGTCAAGTTGCCAAACGTCAGGCCGTCACCAATCCGGAAAACACGATCTTCTCGATCAAGCGCTTCATGGGCCGCCAGTTCGACGAAGGGGCGTCGGAGGTTTCACGCGTGCCCTACAAGGTGGTGCGGGCGCAGAACGGCGACGCGTGGGTCGAAGCGCGCAACAAGAAATATTCACCGCCCGAGATTTCCGCGATGGTTCTCCAGAAGCTGAAGCAGGCCGCGGAGGACTATCTGGGCGAGACCGTCACCGACGCGGTGATCACCGTGCCTGCGTATTTCAACGACGCGCAGCGTCAGGCCACCAAGGACGCCGGCAGGATTGCGGGGTTGAACGTGCTCCGCATCATCAACGAACCGACCGCCGCCGCGCTGGCCTACGGTCTCGACAAGAAGACGGACGAGACGATTGCCGTCTACGACTTCGGCGGCGGCACCTTCGATATCTCGGTCCTCGAAGTCGGCGAGGGCGTCGTCGAGGTGAAGGCGACCAACGGGGATACGCATCTCGGCGGCGACGACCTCGACGACCGCATCATCGAGTGGCTGGCGGCGGAGTTCAAGAAGAGCGAGGGCATCGATCTGTCCAAGGATCGCATGGCGCTCCAGCGACTCAAGGAAGGCGCGGAGAAGGCCAAGATCGAGCTGTCGACGGCGATGGAAACCGAAATCAACCTGCCGTTCGTGACGGCGGATCAGACGGGTCCGAAGCACCTGCAGATCAAGCTGTCGCGCGCCAAGCTCGAACAGCTGGTGGACGATCTGCTGCAGCGCACGATGGTGCCGGTGAGACAGGCGCTGGCTGACGCCGGGGTCGATCCCAAGAAGATCGACGAGGTGGTGCTCGTCGGCGGATCGACGCGCATGCCCAAGGTCCAGCAGTTGGTGCGCGACTTCTTCGGGAAGGATCCGCACAAAGGGGTCAACCCGGACGAGGTCGTCGCCGTCGGCGCCGCCGTCCAGGGTGGCGTGCTCACGGGCGACGTCAAGGACATGCTCCTGCTCGACGTCACGCCGCTGTCGCTCGGCATCGAAACGCTTGGCGGCGTCATGACCACGCTCATCACGCGGAACACGACGATTCCGACGAAGAAGAGCGAGACGTTCTCGACTGCCACCGACGACCAGACGAACGTCGAAGTGCACGTGCTGCAGGGCGAGCGTCCCATGGCGCGGGACAACCGCACGCTCGGACGGTTCCACCTGGTCGGCCTGCCGCCGGCGCCGCGGGGCGTGCCGCAAGTCGAGGTCTCGTTCGACATCGACGCGAACGGCATCGTGAACGTCGCCGCCAGGGATCTGGCCACCGGCAAGGAGCAGAAGATCACGATCAGCGGTTCGAGCGGTCTGTCCAAAGGCGATGTGGATCGGATGGTCAAGGAAGCGCAGAACCATGCTGCGGAGGACCAGGTGCGCCGCGACGTCATCGACGCGCGGAACCAGGCCGATTCGCTCGCTTACCAGGTCGAGAAGACGGTGAACGAGAATCGCGACAAGGTGGCGTTCGGCGAGCTGTCGAAAGTCGAGGCTGCCATTGCCCAGGCGCGCAGTGCTGCGAAAGGGGAGGACCTCACGGCCATTCGCCGGGCGATCGACGAGCTGCGGCATGCCTCGCACAGGCTTGCCGAGGAGCTTTACAAAGGGTCTCGCGGTACTGCGGGCTCGACCGGTTCGGGCGGTTCAACGGGCTCCCACGGCGGGGGAGCGTCGGACGTCAAAGACGGTGAGGTCGTCGACGCGGAGTACGCGGAGACGCATTGATAACCCGGGCCGGTGGCGCAGCCGCTGCGCGCCCGCCCTTCTGCAAGGAGAGAGAGTCATGGCCATCGTGCGCTGGGATCCATTCCGCGACTTCGGGTTCGCCACGGTCAACAACTGGATGCCGCCTGTGGACATCTATCAGAACGGCGAGCACGAACTGGTGCTCAAGGGGGAAATTCCGGGCATGAACCGGGACGACATCGAGATCACCGTGGAGAACTTCGTCCTCACGATCAAGGGCGAGAAGAAGTTCGCGTCCGAAGTGAAAGAGGAGCAGTACCACCATGTCGAACGGCGTTACGGCAGCTTCAGCCGGTCGTTTTCGCTGCCGCAAACCGTCGACGCCAGCAAAGTCGGAGCCGAATACAAGAACGGCGTGCTGACCGTGCGGCTGCCGCTGCGTGAAGAAGCCCGGCCGCGGCAGATCAAAGTCGAAGTGGCCGCCTAAGAGCTGCGCGGCTTCATGTCGAGACCGAACGGAAGGGCTGGACGGGACCCCCGCCCAGCCCTTCCTCGTTCCAGCGATCGTCCCGTCAAATGCAGCGGTCGCGCCATTCTGCAATTCACCATCCTCATGCTAGTCTCTAGGGTGTCATCATGAACGAGTCGAATGAACTGGTCGAACAGGATGCCGCTCCGGAATTGTTCTCCGAGCCGGCGCCCCAGATAACGAGCCGCTTCCTGTTCGTCGACGTCGCGGCGCTTCGCGCCAAACAGCTGCGACGCGGCGCACGCGTTCGCTTTCGAGAGGGTGAGGCGCCGCCGGCGATGCACAAGGCCGAGCGCGTCGCGATGGAGGAAGTGCGCCGCGGGCTCGTGTTCTACGACATCCCCGGCCCGAGCGCGGGTGGTGACGGGAACGCCCAGGCCGAGGGCGATGCAGGCGGACCTGCATCGACTCGCAGCTAACGTGAGGCAGGGAGCATGAGCCCGACCGAGATTCAGCAGATTACGATCGGCGCCCTCCAGGGGCTCGGGGCGAGCACGGTGTTCATCCTGGCGCTCTTCATCGGCTTCTGTGTCCTCGTCGGTTTCGCGAAGACCCAAAAGACCGCTGGGGGTCCGGCCATGGTCGTGAAGAGCCTCGACGAGCGAATGTCCCGTCGGCCGTTCGAGTATCTCCCGCCTACGGCGCCGCGGGGCCCCGCCGATCAGCTCAACTCACCCGAGTTGCGAGAAAAGGCAGGGGGAATCAAGGAATTGGGTAATCGGGTAATTGGGTAATTGGGTAATTGATTGGGAGATTGGGACTCACCGGCCAACAATTACTCAAGGTAGGGTCAACTTCTCAAGGTAGGGTCAACTTTAACGGAACCAACCGTCTCGCTTTAGCGATTCATAGACGAGATAGAACACCGCGGCGAATGCCGCGGCCGCTCACACGAACTGCTCGCCGGTCGGCATCCCGCTCACGCGCCTTCCGTTTCGCCTTCTTTCGCGTAATCGCCGTCCGCGGATCTCTTGTCCCCGCTGTAGCTCAGCCAAGCCAGAGCAGATTGCCGCCGGCTTCGTGACGGTCGTTCAGACAGGTTAATGTCCTTCCGCTTCGCTCGCGTCTTCGTGGTTGTCCCCAATCTCCCAATCAATTACCCAATTACCCGATTATCCAATTACCCAATTCTCTATCCCCCGTGGTCAGGCCACACTCTCCGGTTGCCACCGCAGCCCGAGATTCAGAATCCGCTGCAGCAGCGTTTCGTAGCTGAGGCCCAGCTTCTCGGCCGATGCCGCGAAGTCTTCGCCGCGCGCTATCTGCGGGTTGGGGTTCGCTTCGAGCACCCAGACGTTGCCGCTCTCATCCATCCGCAGGTCGATGCGCGCGTAGCCGCTCAACTCGAGCGCCCGGTACGCGCGCTTGCACAGGTGGTGGATGGCGTCGGACACCGGTTGCGGCAGGTCCCTGGCCGGCCCGCTGTCGATCCCGTACTTCTTCTGATACTTCACGCTCCACTTGACCCGGTCGGTGGCAATCCGCTTCGCGCCGTCGGGCATGTTCGTGAAGAACAGCTCCCACACGGGCAGCGCCTGCAGCGCCTGGTTGCCGATGACGCCGACGTACAGTTCCCGGCCGTCGATGTACCGCTCGGCAATGGCGGACGTCCCGATGCTGTCGTGGATGAACGTCACGCGCTCCTTCAGTTTCTCGTCGTTGTCGACGACCGAGGCCTGAGAGATCCCGATTGAGGCCTCCTGGGTGAGCGACTTGACGATCAGCGGAAACTGCAGCCGCTTGGGCCGGCGGATCGGCCGACCGATCCTGAACACTTCGAACTCGGGCACCGGAATCCGGTGATACGCGAGGAGCTTCTTCGACAGCGATTTGTCACGCGCGAGCAGCAGGCCGCGCGGATTGCAGCCGGTATACGGGAGCTTCAGCAGCTCGAGGTGGGACACCACGTTCTGGTCGAAGATCGTGATGTCGTCGAACCCTTCGAGCAGGTTGAAGGCGATGTGCGGCTTCCATTCGGTGGCCAGCCGCCGGATTTCGCCGAGGTCGTCGTGTACGCCGAGAGGCTGCACATCATGGCCGATGCTTCGCAACGTGGAGATGACGTCGTACTCGGTCCTCCAGGGCTCCGAGGCGATGTCGGTGCCGGCTTCGACGCTGTCGGGCGGAAGCAGATGCCGGTGGACGAGCGCCAGCACGCGCTGTCTGGTCACCGTCACAGCGCGACCCGGTGGCGACCGCTGTGCAGATAGTTCATGGTTTGCACGGTCAGAAAGACGAGGAAATCGGTTCTGGTGGATTCCTCCGAGTCCATCAGTCGGAGGTTCAGCTCGCGACAACGCTCGATGATCTTTTCGAGCAGCTGATCGATCGTGTACTGATAGCTGTCGGTGAAGCTGGCGACGGTCGTGCGTACTTCCCGGCGATTCCGTTGGACGAAGCGCGCCGCCGACGGATTCTTCGCGTACTGCGAGGAGTCCGAGAACAGGTTGCGCAAGTCGCTGTCGTAGAAATCCGGATGATCGAGGCCGTAGTGCTCGCGCTTGCGGCGATAGTGCTCCCGGAGCGTCTTGCGCAGGCGGGACACCGGGTCGAGCTGCCGGATCGATCGCACGATCGGACGCCGGTGCGCCAGCTGCCGCATCAGGCGATCCATGTACTGCAGCTTCCGTTCGGCCGGCCATCCCGCATACCGCGTCGTCCACATCGAGTGGGGATCGAGCCAGACGGCGAAGGTTTCGGCGAAATCCTCGTCGGGGTGGCTCTGCGCGTACCAGTGATCCAGATGCTGGACGAAGCTCTTGCTGTACGGCTTCGGGGTGTAGTACTCGGGATAGGGCGTCGCCGGCGTGCCGAACACCCGGCGTCGAGTCGGGCGTCGGCGGAGATCGTAGGCGTTGTCGATGGCATGACCCAGTTCGTGGCGCAGGATGCGCAGACATGATTCGGGATCGCCGCCTTCGACCTCGAGCATCTGCCCGAGCTCGAGCTTAGCGAGCCTGGGATGCGCGAGGTAGAAGGGGATGGCGACGCCTGGCACGCCGTCGGGCGTAAACCATTCGTCCGCCAGCCAGTAGTGCGGCCGGAACTTCAGGCCGCGGACGGCGAGCTCGCCGTTGACCTGCTCGATCAGACGCTCGAGCCCGGTCCCGTCGATTGACACGCCGAGGTCGCAGATTCGCAGGTCGAGGAGCTTCTCGTCCGGCCACGCGGCCCAGTCGGGGTCAGACATGAGGGACGCGCATCCACCAGCCGGTGATCCGCTCGTAGGCGTCGGCGGTCCGCAGCAGCGTCGCTTCGTCGAACCGGCGGCCGGTCAATTGAAGGCCGACGGGCAGTTCGGCCTGGGTGAAACCGCACGGGACACTGATGGCGGGGAGCCCCGCGAGGTTCGCGCTCACGGTGAACACGTCGGCCAGGTACATCTGCAGCGGATCGGCGACACGCTCGCCCAGCCTGAACGCGGGCGTCGGGCTCGTTGGCATCGCCACGACATCGGAGCGTTCGAACGCCCGATCGTAATCGCGCAGGATCAGCGTGCGGACCTGCTGCGCCTTCAGGTAGTACGCCTCGTAGTAGCCGGCGCTGAGGACGTAGGTGCCGAGCATGATGCGCCGCTTGACTTCGGGACCGAACCCGCGCGCCCTGGTTTGCGCGTACATAGTCCGCAGCAGATCGTGACCCTCGTCGTCGCGCCCGCCCTCGACCGGCGCGCGAAATCCGTAGCGCACGCCGTCGTAGCGGGCGAGGTTCGAGCTCGCTTCAGCGGTCGCCACCAGGTAGTACACGGCGGTGGCGAACCTGGCGTGCGGCAGATCGACGTCGACCAGCGTGGCGCCCCGCTCGGCGAGCACGCCCAGCGACGCCTCGAACGCACGCGCGACTTCGGCGTCGACGCCTTGCTCGATCATCTTCCAGGGAACCCCGATGCGGATGTCGCCGACCTCCCCCGTCAACGCCGCGGCATAGTCGGCGACCGGCTCTGGAGCACTCGTCTCGTCCGAAGCGTCGGCGCCGGCGATGACCCCCAGCGTCAACGCCGCATCGTGGACGGTCCGCGCGAGCGGACCAATCTGGTCGAGCGACGAACCGAACGCGATGAGGCCGTACCTCGACACTCGACCGTAGGTGGGCTTGAGCCCGACGACCCCGCACATCGCGGCGGGCTGGCGGATGGAGCCGCCTGTATCCGATCCCAGAGCCAGTGGGGTAATGCCGGCGGCCACCGCAGCGGCCGAGCCGCCGCTCGAGCCGCCGGGCGTGCGATCGACGGCCCAGGGGTTGGCGACCGGGCCGAACGCGGAGTTCTCGGTCGACGATCCCATCGCGAACTCGTCGCAGTTGGTTTTGCCGATGACGACGGCGCCGGCGGCCTCGAGCTTGGCGACCGCTGTCGCATCGTACGGCGGCAGATAGGTGTCGAGGATTCGAGAAGACGCCGTTGTGCGGATTCCTTTGGTACAGAGGTTGTCCTTGAGGGCGATCGGCACGCCGACGAGCGGTCGGTCGCGCCACCGGTCGAGATGGCGGTCGATCTCTGCCGCACGGGCGAACGCCTGCTCGCGCGTCACGGTGTTGAACGCATGGAGCGACGCATCCACCGCGTCGAGGCGCTCGAACGTGTCCTGGCAGCACTCGGTTGCCGAGAGCGCACCGCGGCGCACCCGATCCCGGATGTCCCGAACGGTCGTTGGCGGATTCATCCGAGGACCCGGGGGACGCGAAACAGGCCGTGGCGGGTGGCCGGATCCGGGGCGTTGGCCAGCGCCTGCTCCGGGGTCAGCGACGGGATCACCGTGTCCGGTCGATCCGACGGATACCGCGTCACCACGCTGGCGGTCGGCGGGATGCTTGTCGTGTCCACCTGCTGCACTTCGTCGGCATAGGCCAGGATCTCGCCGAGCTGGCGCGCGAACAGCTCTATCTCATGCGGGTCGAGCTCGAGTTGCGCGAGCGCGGCGATAGCGTGGACCTGTTCGCGTGTGAACATGGCAAATTCTACAATGGACGATCGACGGTCAGCCGAGCCGATGATGTCACGACGGCTGACGCGGCCGTCAAATCGTACATCGAAGATGCCTGTTCGGAGATCTTCCATCGCCGGCACCTGGTATCCGGGATCGGCAGCAGCGCTGGCCGCCGCCGTCGACGGTTATCTCGCGGACGCGGAATCCCAGGAGGGCGCGGTTATGCACGGGGGCGACCTGCTTGCCCTTGTCGCGCCTCACGCCGGACTGGTCTATTCAGGGCCGGTTGCGGCTCACGCATACCGGCTCCTCCGGAATCGGCGGTTCGATGTGGCCATCCTGGTGGGCCCTTCCCACTTCACGGCATTCGACGGTGTCGCGGTCGTCCCCGATGGCGGGTTCGAGACGCCGCTTGGCGTGGTGGCGATCGACGCCGGCTGCGTGGCCGACCTTCGGCGGGCGACCGCGGCGGTACGCGAGCATGGTCCGGCCCACGCCCGCGAGCATTCGCTCGAGATGCAGTTGCCGTTCCTTCAACGCCTTGCGCCGGCGACGGCGATCGTGCCGCTGCTCATGGGTGAGCAGACTGCCGGTTTGGCCGAGGAGCTCGGCGGGGCTCTGGCGGCGGTCGTGAAGGGCCGACGTGCGCTGCTCGTGGCCAGCACGGATTTGTCGCACTATCACGACGCGGCGACTGCGGCGACGCTCGATGCGGTCGTCATCCGGTGCGTCAGCGACTTCGATCCCGACGGACTTCAGCGCGCCCTGGATCGTCGGCCCGACCACGCGTGCGGCGGGGGACCGACGGTTGCAGTCATGCGTGCGGCTCGGGATCTGGGTGGCCGTCAGGCGAGGGTGCTGCGCTACGCCGACTCGGGTGACGTCTCAGGCGACAAGCAGTCGGTCGTAGGGTACCTAGCCGCCGCTCTCGGCACCTTCACGGGCGCTAACGAGGTCCCTCTGCCGTGACCAGCGACGTCGATCGCCAGCGGCTGCTGCAGATGGCACGGCACGCGATGGTGGCCCATGTGACCGGCTGTGCGCCGACCGCAGAGGTGTTCGGATCCGAACCGCTCGACCGTTGCGGCGGCGCCTTCGTCACGATCCACCGTCATGGCGAGCTGCGCGGGTGCATCGGCCACCTCGAGGCGACCGCGCTGCTGACGCGTGTCATCCGCGAATGTGCGGTCGCTGCGTGCAGCGCGGATCCGCGCTTCCAGCCGGTCGGCGATGTCGAATTGCCTGACCTGGAAATCGAGTTGTCGTTGCTCGGTCCGTTCGAGCCGATTTCGTCGCCTGCCGAGTTCGAAGTGGGACGGCACGGCCTTGTCGTGGAGCGACACCGACTGCGGGGTCTCCTGCTCCCACAGGTTGCGACGGAGTGGGAATGGGATCGTGAAACCTTCCTCGCGCAGACTTGTCACAAGGCGGGGCTGCCTCGAGACGCGTGGCGCCACGGCGCCAAGATCTGGCGCTTCGAAGCCGAAGTGTTTTCGGACGCGCGTTTCCCGGATGTCAATCCACCTTCGAGATCAACTCGCGAAGGACGTTGAGGTTTCGCTCGTCGAGCGGATCGACGGCGACGAGCGTCGGGGACCGTCGCTCCGTCTTGGGCGTTTCGAGCAGCATCGGCAGTCCCTGAAACCGGCGATCGTTCAGCAGGCGGCGGAAGGGCTCGAGGCCGATGCACCCCTGGCCGATGTGATCGTGCCGATCGACCCGGCTGCCGAGCGGCCGTTTCGAGTCGTTGAGATGAAAAAGCTTGAGGCGATCGAGTCCGATGAGGCGCTCGAAGCGCTCGAAGGTGCCGGCATAGCCGGTCGGCGACACGATATCGTAGCCGGACGCAAGCAGGTGACAGGTGTCGAGGCACACGCCGATGCGATCGTGGCCGTTCGTCTGCGCGATGATGTAGGCAATCTGTTCGAACGTCGCGCCGAGCGACGTCCCCTGCCCGGCCGTGTGCTCGAGGATGACCATCGTCTTGGTGCGACGCTGGGCGGTCAACAGCGCGCACAGGCCCTCCGCGATCAGATCGAGACCCGTTCCCTCGCTGCCGGCGGTGTAGCAGCCCGGATGCAGCACTACCCCGAGCAGCCCGAGGGCCCGGGCGCGCTCCATCTCGTCTGCCATCGCCTCCAGGGATTGCTGGCGCAGCTGCGGCTGCGCCGCCGCCAGGTTGATCAGGTAGCTCGCATGCGACACGACGGGATTGAGACCGGCCGCGCGGACCCTGCTGCGAAACGCCCTGGCCTCTGATGCGGTGAGCTCGCGGCCCCGCCATTGGTTGGCGTTCTTGCTGAAGATCTGAAACGCATCGCAGCGGTGGGCCACGGCCCGCTCGACGGCGAGCGGCAACCCGCCCGCGACGGACATGTGAGCCCCGAGGCGGATCATCGGGGGGAAATTGCAGGATTGCAGAATTGCAGGATTGCAGGATTGCAGATGGCAAGGCGCAAAGGGCTGTATCCGGATTGAAACCGACAAGGCAGAGTCAACGTGCGGATCGGCATGGGCACGTACTTATCCGTTCCTTCCCAACTTCGTTCTTACCTTTCTGCAATCCTGCAATCCTGCAATCCTGCAATTCTCTATTGCGCCCCTATCCTTACCGTCGCCGTGAACAGCGACGTCCGGCGCCTCTGCAGCGGCGTGTTTTCGCCCGACCCGGTGTCGAATCGCATGTCCCTGATCTGGACCGTCACGCCCCCGGATGAATCGGCGACAACCTGAGCCTGGGGAAAGCGTGCGAAGTCGAGCAGCGCTCGGACCGTAGGCGCCCGAGCCGCTTCATCGGTGAAGGCGTTCCGCTCATCGGAAATCCTCGTGGAGATGGCGGTCAACAACCCGGCCGGAGGAGTGCGACTCCGGAGTCGAGCATCGGTGACGTCGATGTCGTAAAGGTCGTACGCGTTCGACGTTCGGGCGATGACCCGCCATCTGAACGGCGACAGGAACCTGGGAATCGCGGCGGTCTCAAGCAGGCATGGCCGGGCCCCGCTCCGGCCTGCATCGCGGGTCTCAGCCACCGTTGACCTCGCAAGAGAAGCGCCGAAGCCGGACATGGTGCCCGGCGAGACCGGGCCCGGCCACGAAGAGATCAGCGTGCCGCGTGACTGCGTCGCCGGATCGCACGGCCGTGGCAGCGTGGGGCTGAACAGCCGATCGGCCCTCTTCAGCGCTTCCTGGTGTGCGAACGTACGCAGTCCGTAGTTGGCCACCATCAACGTCAACACGATGGCGACGCTCACGCGGCGTGACCCGTCGGATCGTCCTCCGAGCAGCAGGCCGCCCGCCAAAACGGCCAGCAGGTAGACGTCCACGATGGGCATGATGTCGATCGCGAACCATCGCCAGCTAAAGGGACTCAGAAAACGCGTCCCATACGAGGTCGGCAGGTCCATCAGAATGTGTGCAAACACACCGACGACGGAAATCGCGACCAGCCTCGTGAAGGGTGTGGCGGGTCCGTCCATTTGCCCGCCACGTAGGAGCCTGCGTCCGGTCCACACGATGGCGGCAGTCAGCAACCCGAGGCCGACGATCCCCAACGGTCCGTGCGTCGGTCCCCGGTGCCAGGCGAGATAGCTGGCGCCCCCGCTCATCGCCGCGACGATGTCGGAATCGGGCGCGCTCGAGGCCAGCACGAGAGCGGCCGTGGCCCCGCGTCCGCGGCCGAGCGGCGTTCGCGCGAGCGTCAGGGCGAAGAGCGTATGCGTGACGTTGTCCATCGTTCGTGTTGCTATATTACCGGGATGCTCCGCCTGGGCACGCTGGCCCTGCTGCTGACGATGATTCCGGCGCCAACGTTCGCGTGGGGGGCCGCAGCGCACCGCTTCATCATGGGCCGCGCGATCGAGCTGCTGCCTGCCGACATCCGACCCTTCTTCGAACGCCACCGCGCCGAGCTCACGCTGCGCGTCAACGATCCGGATACCTGGCGCGTGGTGGGCTGGCCGGACGACTCGAACCACTTCGTCGATTTCGGCCGGGCAGAGCTCGGGCCATATCCGTTTGCGGCGCTTCCCCGCGAATACAGCGCGGCTCTCGAGAAGTTCGGTGCCGGCGGGCTCGCGCGGATTGGCACGCTGCCGTGGCGCGAGGCCGAGCAGTTCGGTAATCTCCGACGCGCGTTCGAGTCGTTCAGACGGAACTTCGCCTTCGCGGCCAGCGATACGACGCTGTTCGCCGCCGTCGCCAGCCATTACTTGCAGGATGCGCACATGCCGCTGCACGCCAGCAACAACAGTGACGGGCAATTGACCGGCCAGAACGGTGTGCATGCGCGGTTCGAAACGGCGCTCTTCGAGCGCTACGAAACCAGGCTGACGATTCGCCCTCCGCCTGCCGCGCCGGTGAAGGACGCCCGCGAGACGGCGTTCACGACGTTGCTGGCAAGCCACCAGCTTTCCGGCCTCCTGCTGCAGGCTGACAAGGACGCGGCGGGGCCGACGAAGCGTTACGACGATCAGTACTTCGATCGGTTCTTTGCGAATGCGAGGGAGCTCCTCGAGCAGCAGATCAGCCGATCGATTTCGGCGACGGCGGCGCTCATCACCGGGGCGTGGGAGGCCGCGGGCAAGCCGACGGTCAGAGCCCGCTGAAGGGTCGCACCCTGCAGGTGCCGTGAGCGTGAATCTACGCTAAAATGACCGCCTCAACTTTTAACTCCCCATATCCCCAGATTCTTGAGCCGCCGAATTCTCATCGCCGTCTGCCTCACGCTCTGCCTCGCATCGACCGGGTTGGCTCAGCAGACGCCCCTGCCCGACGCGCCAACCTCCCCGGAGTTCCTATCGCGGTACGACTTTCAGCTGTCGGCCGCGGCGCTGGCCAACGACGACACTCGGTATTCGTGGGACGTGCATTTCGGCGGCGACATCGACGTCGTCGACTTCGTGCGCGGGCGCGTGGCGAGCTATATGGATTACCAGGCGATGCTGGGCGACGAGCTCCGGCCCTTCGATCCGAACCAGGGGAACTACATCCTCGAGCTGTCGACGTCGTATCGGATTCAGCGTACGGAAGTCGCCGCGATATTCCATCACGTGTCGCGTCATCTGAGCGACCGCGCGAAAGTGATTCCCGTCGCCTGGAACATTCTCGGCGTCCGCGCCCTGCGACGGATGACGTTGCGGGACACGACGTTTGACCTCGTCGCCGATGTCGGGGGGACGACGCAGCACGTGAACGTGGATTACCGGGTGTCGGGCAATCTGGACGTCGTGGCACGCCGCCCGCTCACGCCGCGGGTGGGGCTGTTCGCCCGCGGCGTGGGACACGTCATGGGCGTTACCGACGAGAAAGGGCGGCCCACTCAGTTTGGGGGGCTCGTCGAGGGCGGGATTCGGCTGATCGGGGAAGCCGCCGTCGGCGAGCTGTTCATGGGCTACGAGCGCCGGTTTGACGCCGATCCGCTCGATTTCGAGGCACAGCGATGGTTTCTGGTGGGATTTCGTGCGCTTCGGCGATAATCGGCGCATGGGATTTGTCACACGTCCAGTCGCCGCGGTCGCACTGGCGGCGACCATCTTCGCGCTGGTCACCCTGACGCCGGCGGCCGCCGTTCGGCCTCCCAAGCTTCAATATCAGCTGCATACGCTGCCCAACGGGCTCACTGTCGTGCTGTCGGAGGACCATTCGACGCCGATCGTGCACGTGCAGCTCTGGTATCACGTCGGGTCGAAGAACGAGAAGCCAGGCCGGACCGGGTTTGCGCACCTTTTCGAGCACCTGATGTTCAAGGGCTCCAAGAACGTGTCGCCCGAAGGCCACACGTCGATGATTTCCGGACGGGGCGGACAGAGCAACGCCTACACGACCGAAGACGAGACCGTGTTCTGGTCGACGCTGCCCGCGAGCGATCTGCCGCTGGCCCTGTGGCTCGAAGCCGATCGGATGGCCACGCTGCGGATTGACAGGGAAACCTTTGCGAACGAGCGCGACGTGGTCAAGGAGGAGCGACGGCTGCGCGTCGACAACCAGCCCTTCGGACGCCTGAACGAGATCATCTACGAACAGGCGTTCACCACCCATCCGTACAAGCATCCCACTATCGGCAGCATGGAGGACCTGGAAGCGGCGTCGGTCGACGACGTGCGCGACTTCTACAGGACCTACTACGTGCCGTCGAATGCGACCCTTGCCGTCGTCGGCGACTTCGAATCGGCCCAGGCGCTCGATTTGGTGACTCAGTACTTCGGACGCATCCCCAAGCCAGCGAATGAGGTGCCGCGCGACATCCCGGAAGAGCCTGCGCAAAAAGGGGAGAAGCGGGTGACGGTGTCTGAACCGTGGCCGCTTCCTGCCGTGGTCGTCGCCTATCACATTACCCGGGACGGCCACCGGGACGCCTATCCGCTGCATGTCGCAGCCAAGGTCCTCTCCGACGGCCAGAGCTCGCGCATCTATCAGGACCTCATCTACGAGAAGCAGATGGCCGTGGCCGCTTTCGGCCAGGCGAACCTCATCGAGCATCCGAATCTCTTCTATGCCGTCGCCATCGTGCAGCCGGGCCATACCACGGAGGCGGCGGCCAATGCGCTGATTGCACAGTTCGAGCGGCTCATATCCGAACCGGTCAGCGATCACGAGCTGCAGCGAACGAAGAACCAGTGGGCGCGCGACTACGTCCTCAGCCGCGAGTCGAACCAGCAGAAAGCGCAGCACCTGGCGCACGCGATCGTGATCCACGGCGACGTCAAGACCGCGGACGGCGAGTTCGATATCTTCCAGAGCATCACCACGGCGGACATTCAGCGAGTCGCGCAAACCTACTTCCGGCCGGAGAACCGGCTGGTCCTGACAGTGCTGCCGTCAGGGAGGACAGGGCAATGATGGCATGCAGGAATGCAGCAATGTGTTCGTCCATTCGTGCAGTCCTGTATTCGTGCCTTCTCCTTTCGCTGGGCGCAAGCGGAGCCGGCGCGCAGGTGGCCGCCTGGCCGGCCGAGCGTCCTCCCCGGCCGCTGCCGACCAGGGAGATCAAATTCCCGCCCTACGAGATCCGGACGCTCCCCAACGGGCTGCAGGTTGTCGCAGTCCTGCACCATGAACAGCCCGCCGTCAGCATGCGGCTGATCGTCGGCGCCGGCAGCGCGTCGGATCCGGCCGGAAAGCTCGGCCTGGCCCAGCTGCTCGCCTCGCTGCTCGATCAGGGCACGACGACCAAATCGGCCAAGGAGTTGAACGATACGATCGACTCGATCGGCGGCGCGATCGGATCGGGGGCCGCCAGCGATCTGAGCTTCGTCAACATGGTGGTGATGAAGGACAGCTTCGAAGCGGGCCTGCAGATGCTTTCCGACATGATCGAGCGGCCGGCATTTGCTCCAGAGGAGATCGATCGCCAGCGCCAGCAACAGCTGTCTTTTCTGCGCGTGAGCCTCGACGATCCGGCTTACCTGGCCAACGCCGTCTTCGACCGGCTGGTCTTCGGGTTCAATCCGTACGGTCTGCCGGACAGCGGCACCCCCGAGACGATGGCCGGCATCACGAGGGACGATCTTCTTGCCTTTCATCGGAGGTACTTCGCGCCCAACAACGCCATCCTCGCGATTGTCGGCGACGTCACCGCCGAGGAAGCCTTCGACGGCGTGAGCAAGGTATTCGGCGCCTGGGCGCGGCGTGAAGTCCTGCGAGACAAGTTCGTCGAACCGCCCAATTCCACGCGCCGGGTGATCGTGGTGGACAAGCCGGACTCGGTTCAGACCGAGATTCGCGTCGGCAACATCGGCATTCCGCGGAACCATTCCGACTTCATGGCTCTGAACCTCGCCGTCCGCATCCTGGGCGGCGAGGGCAGCAACCGCCTGCATCAGGTGCTGCGTACTGAGCGCGGGCTGACCTACGGCGCGCAGGCCGATATGGTGACGCGCAAGGAGAGCGGCGAGATCACGGCGGAGACCAACACGCGCTCCGATGCCACGGGCGAGGTGCTGAGACTCATCGTCGATCAGTTCTGGCGCCTGCAGCGCGAACGGGTGTCCGAGGGCGAATTGGCCGCCGCGAAAGCCTACATGACCGGCAGCTTCCCGCTGACCATCGAAACGCCCGACTCGATCGCGCTGCAGATTCTCAACGTGATCTTCTACGGTCTTCCGCTCGAACAGCTGGAGACCTTCCGGGACCGGGTGAACAGAGTGACGGTTGACGACATCGAGCGCGTCTCGCGCTTCTACTTGAAGCCGGACGCCGTCTCGGTCGTCCTCGTTGGCAACGCTGCCGTTTTCGGGCCCCAGTTGCGCGGCGTCGGGTTCGGGAACTTCGAGACGATCCCGGTCGGAAACCTCGATTTGCTGACGGCCGATTTCAGGCGGGCGCCAGGAGCCGGCAAAGGGGGAGGAGCGGGCGGAATCGGTCGCGCGGGCGGTCCGGTGCTCAAGCTGGCCGGCTACGAACCACCGCAGCGACCGGTGACGGTCGACGAAGGCGAAAAAGCCCGGGCGCTGCTCGACGCCGTGATCGCGGCCAAGGGCGGCCTCGAGACGCTGCGCGGCATCAGGACGATTAGAGCGGTCACCACGGCATCGATAAGCGCACCGGTCGACTCCGAGAATGCCATCGAGGCCCGAACCACGACGTACCTCGAATATCCCGATCACGTCCGCCTCGAAACGAAGGGTCCGCAGGGCGTGCAAGTCCAGGTGTTCGACGGCAAGCGCGGGTGGGTGCAAGATCCCGCCGGAACCCACGAGGTCCCGGAAGCCGCGGTGAGGGACATGGCGGTGAGTCTCAAACGGGACACGGTGGCGGCGCTGCTGGCCGCCGCCCGCGGCGAGCTGCGCCCACGGCTTCTCCCGGATGTGAAGGGTGCCGACGGGGCTCTCCATCGCGCGCTCGAGCTGTCCAGTCCCATGCTCGAACCGCTCGTCCTGTACGTGGACCCGCGAACCCATCTGATTGCGAAGCAGGCCTACCTCGTAAATGCACCCGGCCGGCCTCTGGTCGAGGAAATCTTCTCAGACTACCGTCCGATCGACGGGTTGGCCGTGGCCTTCGCCGCCGAAGTGCGGGCGGACGGCAAGTCCGTGGTCCGACGCCGCGTGGACGACATCACGATCAACGCCAGAATCGATCCGAAGCTCTTCACGCGTCCCAATTGAAGTCGGCGCGACTGATGATCTCGTGCGGCGAGCCTTCTGGCGACTTGTACGCCGGCGCGCTGCTGCGCGAGCTGCAGGCGATCGATCCCGGGGTAGCGGTGAGCGGGCTGGCTGGCCCTCAATTCGCAGCCGCGGGCGGAACGCTCCTCGAGGACTATCGCGGCGTGGCGGTGACCGGACTTACCGAGGCCATCAAGAAGATCCCGCGGTCGTACGGTGTGCTCCGGCGGCTCGTCGCCTGGGCCCGCGCCAATCGTCCCGACGCGCTCGTGGTGATCGATTTTCCCGACTTCAACTTCCGCCTCGCCAGGCGCGTCAAGGCGCTGGGCATACCCGTTGTCTATTACATCGCTCCACAGATTTGGGCATGGCGGGCCAAGCGAATCGACGCCATCCGCGCGTTCGCCGATCGCGTGCTCGTGATCTTTCCTTTCGAAGAGGAGATCTACAGGAAGGGCGGTGTTCCCGTCGAGTTCGTGGGACATCCGCTCGTCGACCTGGCGCGTCCCGCGATGTCGCGGGCGGCGTTCCTCGGATCGCAGCGCCTCTCCCTCTCCGCGCCGACGGTGGCGCTCCTTCCGGGGAGCCGGCCGAACGAGGTCGCGCGCATTCTCCCGGACTTGATGATTGCCGCCAAGAAGATCCGCATCAACCTGCCCGCCGCCCAGTTCATCGTTGCGCGCGCGCCCAACCTCGACGACTCCCTGTTCGAATCGCTCTCGGCCGGCGGCATGACGCTCGTCAGAGTGCTTCAGGGCGACACCGATACCATTCTCGCCGCGGCGAACGTGGTGCTCACCGCGTCGGGAACGGCCACCGTACAGACGGCGATTCACAACACGCCGATGGTGATCGTGTACCGCATGTCGCCGCTCTCGTACCGCATCGTGCGACGGATGGTGACGGTGGACAAGATCGGTATGGTCAACCTGATCGCTGGGGAGAAGATCGTCCCGGAGCTCATCCAGGAGGAATTCACGCCCGCACGCGTGGCCGGCGAGGCTATCGCCATCCTGACCGACCAGCATCGGGTGCTGCGGATTCGAGCGGGCCTCGCCCGCGTTCGTGAGAAGCTCGGCGGGCCGGGTGCGAGCCGCCGAGCGGCGGAAGCGATACTGAAGGTGGCGACAAGGAGGTTGGAGGCTTGAGGTTAGAACCGCAGTCTCACCGGCGCCCAGCCTGAATGTCTTTGGCAATCCTCTCCACGTCGCCCCACTAAGTCAGACGAGATGCCGACGTGATCGATGCCGATCAGCTTGACGGCCGCGCCAACCCAGCGCCCGATAAACAGGGCCGTCGTCCTCTTATTTCGCGAGCGCGTCGCGCGGATCGGCGCCGGCACGAGGACCGTCCCAGTCTCTCTCGACCCCGTCGCCTCGCGCCTTGTCACCATGTGTCGGCGTCACAAAGCCGAGAAGACAGCCATTGCTGCCATCTCTCAGCTGATTGCACCGCACTTTGATGGTGTCGCCTGGTCTAAGGTCTCCCTTCTTGACTCCGGCCCTTGCGAGGCCGGCGGGAGCGGTGGCTTCGAGAGCCCAGATCGCCGTCTCACCTTTGCCGTCCTTGACCTCGAGATAGATCCAGGAATGCGGGTTGATCAACTGCACTTCCTTGACCGTACAGACGATCGTGGCGGAGTAGCGGCTCTGGCCAGCCTCGGCGCGATAGACGCGGGCCGGCAGGTCGTAGCCATATTCCGAGCGATAGGTGGTCTCCTCCACCTTCGGTTCACTCGGGAAATTGACAGTGAAGAAGTCGGCGGTACTCGTATATTCGATCCAGTCCTGGGCGAAGGCAGGCCCCGACACAAACAGCATGAATGCTGCCGGCAGGAGTCGATTGGGGCGCATATTGATCCTCCAAAGCTCCGCGCCATACTGCCAGAAAAAAGGCCGAAGGGGTACCGCGACTCCTCGCGAGCTCTCGGCGCTGTACGAACGCTGGGACGCGCTCGATTCGCGACGCTAGTTCAGCCGAAGCTTGAAGACGAGCTGGAACGAACGGTTTTTGGTTTCGTTCAGGCCCAGATCCTCAAGGAAGTCGACATTGCTTTTCAGGATGTCCGTCATGCCCCAGACATAACGACCTTCGATGGCAAACCTTGCAATCTGGAGCCCGAGGCCACCGAGAATCCCGATGTCGTAGTTGTTGACGGAATCGTCGACGCTATTGCCGTCCGCGTCCTCTGCCGTGAGCTGAATGTCGAAAACGGGCCCCCCCATCGGATAGACCCGGTAGTTGCTCGAGCCCAGGTTGATCCGTAGGAGCGTCGGGAATTCGAGGAAGGTGCGTTTGAGCTTTCCGCCAGACTCGTTCTGGGTTTCTCTGGTGACGTAACTCATTTCGCCCATGAACGTGACAGGTGCACTCCCGCCGTACCAGAGCCCGACCAGCCACCCGCTCTTGCCCTGAATGTCGGCCAGCACGTCGTCGTCCCCTGAGACGGTGTCGTAAGTGAAGCCGCCCTGAAGACCAAAGCCTTGAGCATTGGCAGGTCTTGCCGCAAGCAGCGTGACGATAAGTACAAGTGAAGCAGCCAGAAACCGAGCGGTGTGTCGCATGATTGTCTCCTGAAGAGAGAGTTTCCTGCCGCGGTGGCTCCGCGGGATTTCGCAGCAATGGACGCCGGATGACGATACTTCAGGATGTTTCGAGCGGCAACAGCCGGACTGACTCAGCGGGCGAAAGCAACGGCCCGCAAGTGGCCCGCTGAGCTGACGGCCGACGCCTGACCGTTGCAGCCGCGGATCGACGTCGACATCATGAAGAGATAACCTCCTGCCTCCTGCGGTCGACGCAATCCGCCGCCATCGGGACGGACCCGCCGAGTCCCGGACGACGATGCAGACGGTCCGTTTCCGTATCGTGAGGCCGACCAGTTTTTCCTGCCGACGCTGTCTGTTACGCTATTAGGTATGCCACGGCCACCCAACATCTGATCCCGCTACCGCCGAAACCTCTGGCTCTACCTGCCGTACCAGATCGCCACGCTCGAAGGCGTCATGGACGGGCTGTATCTCCTGTGGTGGGTCCAGGAGAAACAGATGTCGCCTGCGCTCGTCGCGACCACGATGGCCGCCGGCGACCTCGCGCTGATGGCACTCGAGGTGCCCACCGGATGGTGTGCCGATCGATTCGGCAACCGTCGCAGCCTCGTTCTCGGTTCTCTTCTTCAAGTCGCCGGCATGATCTGCTGCTGGCTGGCCGAGGGCATTCCTGGGCTGGTCGGCGCGTGCCTGCTGGTGGCTGTTGCCGACGCCTTCCGGTCGGGCGCGGATCAGGCGCTGCTCTATCGCACGTGTGTGACGCTGGGCCGCGAACCGGAGTTCCAGCGAATCGAGGCGCGCTCGCGCGCCGTGCAAGTCGTCGCGCTCGCCCTGTTGATCGTCGCCGGCGGAGCTGTCGTCGCGAGGTGGGGCTTCGCTGCGGGCTGGCTCGCGGAAACACTGCTGTGCGCGTTGGGCGGTGCGATCGCCTTCGCGATGAGCGAGCCGCCGGCGTGTGACGGGGAAGTCGACGACACCCCAACGCCGCGCGCGAAGGTCCCGTGGACGATGGTGGCTCTCGTCATCCTTCCATTGGCGTTCCTGGACGCGGCCGGATCGGCAGGCTCGTTTCTGCTGCAGACGACCGGCGACCGAAGTCCCATGCACGTGACGCTGCTCATCGCGCTCATCACGCTGGCAGACGCGGCTGGCTCAGTGCTGGCGGCGAGGCTACCGGCTGTGGGCGTACGATCGCAGTTGGCGGTTGCGGTACTCGGATTGGTTCTGGTGGCTGCCGCGCTCACGATCCGCGGAGCGCTGGTTCCGGCGACCATCGCGCTGTCGTTCAGCACCGGTGTGTTGCATCCATTGCGGGCGGCAGCAATTCAACGGATGGCGACCGACGCCGTACGTGCCCGAGCCGCTTCTGCAGCGAGCGCGTGCGATATGGCGCTGTCTACGCTCTTCCTGTTGCTAGCGGGCAGCTTGCTGGCGCGAAGGAAGTAGCTGCGGCTGGCCGCATCACTCGACGCGCAACGCCTCGACCGGCCTACCTTATCGGACGGTGCCTCGCCCTCCGCGACAGATCCGGCAATCCGGATGCATAATCCAGCGTGATGAAACGGACCTCGCTCCTGGCATCGGCCGCCGCGGTTATCACGGTCGGCGTGATGGTCGCCGGCCAGACGAATCCGAGCCAGCCCGCCGGCGGTGATTGGCCGATGTACAGCCTCAATCATGCGGGCACGCGGTTCTCACCGTTGACCGACGTCAATGCCGCCAACGTCGCGCGGCTCGCGCCGGCGTGGTCGGTGCGGCTCGTTCCGCCTGCAGGCGGACAGGGTGCGCCGGCTCCCGCCGGCAATCCAGCGGCAGGTCCGGCACGTTGCGGCGACGACCCGTTCGGAGGCGGCTGCAGCAACCCGGAGGCCACGCCGATCGTCGTTGACGGCGTCATGTACCTCCCCGCGAGCGGGAATCAGGTGCTCGCGCTGGACGCCGACACAGGGAGAGAGGTGTGGCGCTACCGGATGCCCCAAGGCGTCACGACGACTGCTCGCGGTGTGGCCTACTGGCCGGGCGATGGGTCGATCGCTCCCCGCATTCTCCTGACCGCTGGAGCGCGACTCGTCGCGCTCGATGCGGCAACAGGCCGGCCGGCGACGGGATTCGGACGAAACGGCATCGTCGAGATCCTCGTGCCCTGGAACGGCGTGCCGGTCGTCTACAGGAACGTCGCCATCCTCGGCGCGACGACGGGCGAGGTGCCGTTGGGGTTTCCGGGCGACACGCGGGCGTTCGACGTGCGAACGGGCGCCAAACTCTGGCAGTTCCACACCGTGCCGCTCCCTGGCGAGATCGGCCACGACTCGTGGCTGGACGATGGATGGAGGGGCCGGTCGGGAGCGAACGTCTGGGCGTGGTACATGACCGTCGACGAGGAGCGCGGAATCCTCTATATGCCGGTCGCCGGCCCGGCAGCGAACTACTGGGGCGGCGACCGACCCGGCAACAACCTGTTCGCCAACTCGATCGTCGCGGTCGACGCCGAAACCGGCAAGTACCGGTGGCATTTCCAGACTGTGCATCACGACATCTGGGATTCCGACATGCCGTCGCCGCCGGTGCTCGTGGATCTCGTGCAGAACGGCCAGAAGGTTCCCGCGCTGGCGTCGATCGGCAAGACCGGCTACATGTTCATCCTTGATCGCGTCACTGGCAAGCCCGTCTTCGGCGTCGAGGAGCGAGCGGTGCCGAAGGGCAACGCGCCGGGCGAATGGTACGCCCCCACACAACCGTTCCCGGTGAAGCCGGCGCAGCCGCTCGTGCGCGTGGATTTCAACAGGGAACGGGATATGGTGCGCCCGGAGGACACGTCGGCTCAGCACGTGTCCGAATGTCAGGCGCTCTGGGACAAGAGCGGCGGCTTCTACAACGCGGGCCCGTTCACGCCGTTCCTGTTTCACGAGGACGATACGCCGCCCGTGAGCACCATCCAGTTTCCGGGCGGCACCGGCGGGGTGAACTGGGGCGGTCCAGCCGCGGATCCCGTAAGCGGCTACATATTCGTCAACGCGCACGACACGTCGCTGGTCGGATGGATCGAGAAGCGGAAGCCCGGACTGAACTACGGGCGCGGCGCCGATGGCACCACGCAACCTTACGATCGCGCAAGCGTGAACGGGCCGGGACCCTATTTCGGCTTCGCGGCTTCCCTGAGAGACGCGAGCGGACGCACCCTCTTGAACCTGCCGTGCCAGCGTCCGCCCTGGGCACGCCTCATCGCGGTGGACGCCAACACCGGCGAGATCGCCTGGCAGAGCACGCTGGGCCTGACCGACGCGCTGCCCGAGGGCAAGCAGCTCACGGGCGGAAGCGGCAGCGCTGGCCCCATCGTGACCGCGGGCGGCCTCGTGTTCGTGGGCGCGACCACCGATCGCCGGTTCCGCGCGTTCGACGCAAAGACGGGGAAGGAGCTGTGGGCGACCAGACTCGATGCCCAGGTGAACGCCAACCCTATGACCTATCGGGGGAGGAACGGGAAGCAGTACGTGGCGGTCGTCGCAACGGACACGCTCGTCGCGTTCGCGCTGCCATGAACGCGCCGCTGGCTACTGCTCGCTGTAAGAGCGTGGCCACGAGATTCGACGACTCATCCGTTTTGGCGCTGACCGTCGATTGGGCCGTGGAGCACGGCATCGAGACGGCGACGTTCCACGTTCTCACACCGTACCCGGGAACCGTGCTATACAGCGGACTGCAGCGGAAGGTCGGATTACGAACGCCGACCGTGAGCCCGTGCGACAGACGACACGCGGTAAGCGGGCGGGAATGATGCTGCCGGTGCTCAGGCGATCCTCAGCGAGTTCGGCAGAGGTTCCGCGCAGAAAGACGCCAAACGGATTAGATTGGAGAGACAGGCGCGAGGTACACCATGCATACCAGTCGCACCAGCGAGCGCTTCCAGGTAATCGTCATCGGTGCAGGACAGGCCGGGCTGTCCGTCGGCTATTTTCTCGCCCGCCGCGGGCTCTCGTTCGTCATTCTCGATGCGAACGCGCGAGTGGGCGACGCCTGGCGCCAACGATGGGACTCGATGCGGTTGTTCACGCCAGCGAAATACGACGGACTCGTCGGCATGCCGTTTCCGGCGGCCAGGTTCAGTTTTCCGACGAAGGACGAGATGGCCGATTACCTCGAGCAGTACGCCACGCGGCTCGGCCTGCCTGTCCGGACCAATATGAAGGTCGAGCGCCTCTCGCGTGTCGGATCGCGGTACATCGTCGAAGCCGGCGAGGGCCAGTTCGAGGCGGATCACGTTGTCATCGCGATGGCGAGTTTTCAGGCGCCTCGGGCTCCCGAGTTCGCCGGCTCGCTCAGCCCTCACATCCGTCAGATGCATTCAGGCGCGTACCGCAACCCGAGTCAGCTGCTACCGGGAGACGTTCTCGTCGTAGGCGCCGCGAACTCTGGCGCGGACATCGCGCTCGATGTCGTGCGGTCGCATCGGACGTATCTGGCGGGGCGACATCCCGGCAACATCCCGTTTCGCATCGAAGGGCCGCCGGCCCGCGCACTCCTGCCGTTCCTCTTTCGCGTGGTCTTTCACCAGATTCTGACCGTGGACACGCCAATCGGCCGGCGCATCAAACCGGCCATGCTGTCGAAGGGCATGCCCCTCATTCGCGTCAAGCCGGCAGATCTGACCGCGGCGGGCGTGGAGCGTGCACCGAGAGTCACCGGTGTCGTGGACGGCAAGCCGCAGCTGGCCGACGGTCGCGTGCTCGACGTGGCCAACGTGATCTGGTGCACCGGTTTTCATCCGGGCCTTTCGTGGGTGGACCTGCCGATCCGCGGGCTGGCAGCAGGCGAGCCTGAACAGGTCCGCGGAGTCGTTCCGGGCGAGCCAGGACTCTACTTCGTGGGGCTGACGTTCCTCTACTCCGCGTCGTCCACGATGATCCACGGGGTGGCGCGCGACGCCGAGCGCGTCGCCGATGCGATCACCGCTCGAGTTGCTGCCGCGCGATCGGACACAGCGCCAGCGGTTGCGGCGGTGGGCTGATTACATCCGTCACGCAGAGCGGGACGCCGACTCGCTCGACCGGCCTCCTGGCGTCGAGAATTGCGCCAGAAGCCGGTCGCTATCCCCCCAACCGGCCCATCAGTCGGTCACTGGTCGGCACGTTCGATCGGTTTCCTGATGCGGCCGTCCGCGCCTGTTGACCGGGTGATCTCGCAACTCGATGACGCAGGTGATGATCGCCCGGTCGGCGGGGTCCGCGCGTCACAGTCACCCTTTGAACAGGCGTACACCGCAACGCGGGTAGGGGAGTCGCGCGAGCCGGATTCGAACATCCGGCCCGCGCCCGTCAAGATCTGACGTCAGACCCAGCCGTACCCTGCCGTATTGAGCGGCACGGACCGGATTCGAACGCCGGTGGCGGCGAAGATAGCGTTGGTGATGGCTGGGATGGCCGGCGGCAGGGCCGGCTCGCCGAGCCCGGTCGGGTCGAAGTCCGTCTGAAGGAACTTCACCTCGATTGACGACGGTACTTGAGCCATCCGCGTGGGCTGATAGTTGTTGAAATTGCGCTGCACCACGCGACCCTTGTCGATCGTGATCTCCCACGCCATCATGTGGCTCATCGCCTCGACGAACGCCCCCTGGACCAGATTCGTCGACTCGCTGGGGTTGACGATCTGGCGCCCGATGTCGATGGCCACCCACGCTTTATTGATGTTGATTCGCTTGTCGGCGCCCACAGCCGCCTCGACAACATAAGCGACGTAGCCCGCATGGGCATATTGGAAGGCGACGCCCTTGCCGGTGCCTTTCGGCAGGCTACTTCGGGTGTTCCAACCTGACATGTCCCGCACCGCCTCGAGGACGCCGCGCGCCCGCGATGCGTTGAACGCGGCGGCGGCCTCGCCCACAGGACTTGCCAGCAGATCGAGCCGGTACTGGAGCGGATCCTTCCCGGCCGCGACGGCGATTTCGTCGATGAACGACTGCATCACGAAAGACACACCGTTCGTGCCTGGCGCCCTCAGCGCGCCGGTCGGGATGTCGAACGGCGTGATCGGGGCGGAGCTCACCGAGAAGTTCGCCACGAATCCTCGCGGGAACTCGTTGGCGGGAACGACCGAGTTCGCGCTGGCCACGAAATCGCGGAACGCGACCAGCTTGCCCGACGCGTCGAGGCCGGCCTTGAAGAAGTGGAAGCCGCTCGGTCGATACTGGTCGTGGGCGAGGTCGTCTTCCCTCGACCAGAGCAGCTTCACGGGCACGCTCGGCAGCCCGGCCTTCGTCCGCTCCTCGGTGACGACGCGGGCAATCTTCCCGACCTCGATGTCGTAATCGCTCGTCAGACGCCGACCGAATCCGCCTCCGGCCCGCACCAGGTGCATGGTCACTTGACTGGGGTCGATGCCGGCGCCGAGCGCCGGATTCTGAAGAGCCGGAATCTGGCTGCACGACCAGATTTCCAGTTTCCCGTCGGTGGTGTAATGCGCCGTGGAATTCTGCGGCTCGAGTGGCGCATGTGAGAGGAGCGGAAAGACGTACTCCGCCTCGACAACTTTGGCCGCGGACTTGAATGCGGCCTCCGCGTCGCCAATGAGCGCTGTGCCGGGGGCTCCAGCCACCGGCGGCTGAGACGCCTGCGCCGAGAGCTGCTTCGCTTGCGCCGCGTATCCGACGCTGCTCTGCGTCGCCACCGGCCCTTCGTCCCACGTGACCTTCAGCGTCCGGCGGGCATTGTTGGCCTGCCACCAGCCGTCGGCCACGATCGCGACGCCGGAAGTCAGGAAGTTGTTGCCCCGCCCCGCCACCGCGTCGACGATGAACGCGTGTTTGACACCCGGCAGCCGCTTCACCTCGTCGAGGTTGGCGCTGACTGCCTTGCCGCCAAACACCGGACATTTTTCAAACACCGCGAAGAGCGTGCCCGGCGGCTCGACGTCGATGCTGAACGCCGGCTTGCCGGTCACGATGGCGGCGTTGTCGACGCCCTTGATCGGCTTGCCGATGATCTTGAAGTTCTTTGGATCCTTGTACGTGGCCTTGACGGCCTCGACCGTGGGCGCCGGCATCGCCGCGACGCGCGCCGAGAGGGACGCATACGTGGCCGTACGCCCGGAGGACGCATGCGTGACGACGCCGCTTCCCGTCGTCAGTTCACCAGCCGGCACGTTCCACGTCTGCGCCGCCGCAGTGAGCATCATCAACCGGCCGCCGGCGCCGATCTGCCGCATCGGATCGTAGTTGACTGGAATGGCGCGGCTGCCGCCTTCGGACTGCGGCCCGTACTTCGGATGCAGATCGGCCTGCTGGATCTTGACCTGGCTCCAATCGACGTCGAACTCGTCGGCGATGATCTGCGGCAGGGCGGCTCTGATGCCCTGCCCCGTCTCCGGGTTCTTGGCGATGATCGTGAAGGTGTTGTCGGGGTGGACGGTAATGTACGTGCTGGGCGCCAGCGACCACTCTGACTGTGCTGGGGGGCCACCGCCCTGCTGGGCGAGTGCGGGCACGTACATGCCGATTACCACGCCGCCACCGGCGAGAGCGGTCACCTGAAGGAACGAGCGACGATCGAGCTGTGCCGTCTTTGCAACTTTCATGGTTATGCCCTCCGCCCGCCGTTGGCCGCGAGGTGAATGGCTTCCTTAATCCTCAAGTAGGTTCCGCAGCGACAGACGTTGCCGTTCATCGCGGTGTCGATTTGCGCATCGGTCGGATTCGCGATCTTGACCAGGAGCGCCGCAGCGGTCAGGAGCTGACCCGCCTGACAATAGCCGCACTGCGGAACGTCGAGTTCCTGCCATGCGCGCTGCAGCGGATGCGATCCGTCGGCGGACAGACCCTCGATCGTGACGACCTTCTTCGCGCCAACCGTCGACATCGGCGTCTGGCATGAGCGGACAGCCGCGCCGTCCAGCTGCACGGTGCAGGCACCGCACTGGCCGATGCCGCAGCCGAACTTCGTCCCCTTCATGTGGAGGCTGTCCCGGAGGACCCAGAGCAGCGGCATTTCGGACGGGGTATCCACCGTATGCATCTGTCCGTTCACGACTAACGAGTAAGCCATAATGCTATTCCTCCCGCAGGAACGTCAGTGACAAGGCTGGTGAAAGCCGCCGGTGACTACTGGGTCGAGCTCGAATCCGGCCAAGCAAATTGTGGCGGACGCAGGAGCCCGACCCCAACGGGCAAGCGTCGCCTATCTCGGGGCTGCCGTCAATATGAAATTGTCCAGCGAACCCTCATCATCGCCCGTCACATATTCCCCGCGTATTTCCAGGCGTGTGGCCGCCGCCAGGACGCTTTCGAGCTGCGCCTCGGTCGCCCGGGCATTCCAGTTCCACGTCCATCCCTCGCTGGCGGACAGCCGGACAGCAAAATTCCGCCAATCGGTCCCCGGACCCGTCGGGAACCGGTAGCTGA
Source organism: Vicinamibacterales bacterium (assembly GCA_035537875.1). Classification (GTDB taxonomy): domain Bacteria; phylum Acidobacteriota; class Vicinamibacteria; order Vicinamibacterales; family CAVVIG01; genus DATLLJ01. The sequence goes on from DATLLJ010000105.1 coordinate 62,462, forward strand.
GACGCCCCGCCGGCCCCAGAATGACGACGTCGTCGTCGATGAGGCTCACGGCTGTCCCTGACTGTTTGAAGCTGAAGCTGATCGTGCCGTTGACGGCGGAGGCCAATTGCTGCACCACGGCGATCGGCGCGTGAAAGTACCAGGTCTCGCCCAGGGCTTCATCGACTCCGGTAATGCAACCGCCCGGGTGACCGCCGATCGCGCTGAAGACCGGGTCAGCCGCTGCCGAGTCCCCGCTGATGCGCCAGCCCTGGGCCGAAGCCGTAAAATCATGGCTCACAAGCGTCGGGCCGATGCGCGCCTGTGCGCCGGCGCTATCAAGCGAAAGCGCGATGAAAGGCAGCGCCCACAGAAGCCTGGCCGTGGGCTGTGACAGCCCCGCCCTCTGAAGCATGGAGCGAGTATCGTCGTCCGGCGCCACCAATATCAAGCGCACCGGACCGTTAGAGGTCAGGGCGAGTCAGCCTCTAACCCCCCTAGCCTCCAACCTCTAACCTCCAACCTCCAGAGCGACTCTACGTGGTACGATGGCGTTTTCTCTAAGGATTTCCACATGTCGATGGTGAACAGCTACGGCACTCGGAAGGCGATTCAAGCCGGCGGCCGGAGTGTCGAGGTCTACAGCCTGCCAGCCTTACAGGCCGCTGGTTTCCCCGAGGTCGCCAGCCTGCCGTATTCCATGAAGATCCTCCTGGAGAACCTGTTGCGCCACGAGGACGGCCGATTCGTCGGCAAGGCTGACATCGAGGCGCTCGCACGCTGGAACCCGACGGGCGCGGAGCAGCGCGAGATGTCGTTCGCCCCCGCGCGCGTGCTGCTTCAGGACTTTACCGGGGTCCCGGCGGTAGTCGATCTGGCCGCGATGCGCGACGGCATCAAGCGTCTCGGTGGCGACCCGGACCGGGTCAACCCGCTGCAGCCGGTCGAACTCGTCATCGATCACTCCGTGCAGGTCGATTACTTCGGCCGGCCGGACGCGTTTCAGCTGAACGCCGAGCTCGAGTTTTCACGCAACAAGGAACGTTATGCCTTTCTGCGATGGGGCCAGAACGCCTTTCGCAACTTCCGTGTCGTTCCGCCCGACACAGGAATCGTCCACCAGGTCAACATCGAATACCTGGCCCGCGTCGTCGTGATCGACGAAACGGCCGCCGGCCCGCTTGCCTATCCCGACACGCTCGTCGGCACCGACTCGCACACGACGATGGTCAATGGCCTGGGGGTCGTCGGTTGGGGTGTGGGCGGCATCGAGGCTGAAGCCGCGATGCTCGGTCAGCCGATCTCAATGCTGATTCCTCGCGTGCTCGGCGTACGCCTGCAGGGGCAGATGCTCGAGGGGGCGACGGCGACCGACCTTGTGTTGACGGTCACCGAGAGACTCCGGAAGCAGGGCGTGGTTGGAAAGTTCGTGGAGTTCTTCGGGCCTGGTCTGGACCACCTTACCATCGCCGACCGCGCGACGCTCGGGAACATGTGTCCCGAGTACGGGGCGACGATCGCGATCTTTCCGATCGACGCGATGACGCTCGACTACCTGCGACTGACGGCGCGCGAGCCAGCGCGCGTCGCCCTCGTCGAGGCCTACGCCAAGGCACAGGGATTGTTCCGAATGGCTGGCGATCCCGATCCCAGGTATTCGGAAACCATCGAGATCGACCTCGCGTCCGTCGAGCCGAGTCTCGCGGGACCCAGGCGGCCGCAGGATCGCGTGTCGCTGAAACAGGCCAAGAGCGGATTCCAGGCGGTTGTCGGGTCGATGATGGCGTCGGCGCCTCGCAAGACGGCGGACGCGGGGGCGGCGCAAGTGGCAGCCGTGAGCGGGGCGGGCGTCGCGGTCGTCGATGCGCCGTCGGTGGCGGCGCAGCTCGATCACGGCTCGGTCGTCATTGCGGCGATCACGAGCTGTACGAACACGTCGAATCCCAGCGTCATGATCGGTGCCGGGTTGGTGGCCAAAAAGGCCGTCGAGCGCGGCTTGTCGTCGAAGCCCTGGGTGAAGACGAGCCTGGCCCCGGGGTCGAAGGTCGTCACCGAGTATCTCCGGAAGGCCGGCCTGCAGGTGTACCTCGACCAACTCGGGTTCAACCTTGTCGGCTACGGGTGCACGACGTGCATCGGCAACAGCGGACCGCTGCCGGACGAAGTCGCCGCCGAGGTCGAGTCGCGCGGGCTGGTCGTCGCCGCGGTGCTCAGCGGCAACCGCAACTTCGAAGGGCGCATCCAGCAGCAGGTGCGCGCGAACTATCTGGCGTCTCCGCCGCTCGTCGTCGCCTACGCGCTGGCGGGGCGGATGACGATCGACCTGACAACCGAGCCGATCGGCGCCGATCGCAGCGGGGACCCCGTTTACCTTCGCGACATCTGGCCGACCGAACGCGAGATTCAGGAGACGCTGCTCAGCGCGGTCACGTCCGAGATGTTTCGGACGCAATACGCAGACGTATTCAGCGGCGACGACCGCTGGAGGAATCTGGCCGTGCCGACCGGCAACCGTTTCGTGTGGGATCCCGATTCGACCTACATCAGGAACCCCCCGTTCTTCGACGGGCTCACGCTGGAGACGACGCCGCTCACCGACGTCATGGGTGCCCGCGTGCTGGCGCATCTGGGTGACAGCATCACGACGGACCATATCTCGCCGGCAGGCGCCATCAAGAAAGACAGCCCGGCGGGGAAGTACCTGATGGCGCGTGGCGTCGAGCCTCACGATTTCAATTCGTACGGAGCCCGCCGCGGCAATCACGAAGTGATGATGCGCGGGACATTCGCCAACGTCCGGCTGCGCAACCAGCTGGCGCCAGGCACCGAGGGCGGATGGACCACGTATCAGCCCGGCGGCGACGTGATGACCATCTACGACGCCGCGATGAAATACAAGGAGGCCGGCGTTCCGCTGGTGGTGCTGGCCGGCAAGGAATACGGATCGGGCTCGTCGCGCGACTGGGCCGCCAAGGGCACACTCCTCCTCGGCGTGAAGGTCGTCATCACCGAGAGCTTCGAGCGGATCCATCGCAGCAACCTGGTCAACATGGGGGTGCTGCCGCTGCAATACGAAGCGGGGCAGACCGCGCAGTCGCTCGGTCTGACGGGACGCGAGAGCTACGCCGTCCAGGGGATCGCGGACGGGTTGCGACCGGCCGGCACGGTCACCGTTCGGGCCGTCGGAGACGACGGGAAAGCCATCGAATTCAGCGCGCTCGTGAGGATCGACACACCGGAGGAACTCGTCGCGTTCAAACACGGCGGCATCCTGCCCTACGTCCTGCGTCAGCTCGTGGGGAAGCCGTAGCCCGTTGAGGGAGTGTCTGACGTCGTCCGACGTCAAGCGGAAGGCGCGCGAAATCGGTTTCGACCTGTGCGGGATCGCGCCCGCAGCCGATCTGCCCGAGCTGGCTTTCTTTCGAACCTGGCTCGCACGGGGCTACGCGGGTGAGATGGCATATCTGCAGCGCTCCGCCGACCGACGAGCCGATGTGCGTTCGGTCCTTCCGTCGGCCCGCTCGGTGATCGTCACCGGGACTGTCTACAACACCGACGTTCCGTACTCCACCGAAGAAGCCGATCCCGACCGCGCGCACATCGCCCGCTATGCGTGGGGCGAGGACTACCACCACGTGATTGGCCGACGACTCGAGACGCTCCTCGAGTGGATGCAGCAGGTCAGCGTTCGGCCCTTCGAGGCGCGCGCGTACGTCGACACCGGGCCGGTGCAGGAACGGGTCTATGCACGGCACGCGGGGCTCGGCTGGATCGGCAAGAACACCTGCGTCATCAATCCTGTGATCGGCTCCTGGATCTTTCTGGCGGAAATCATCTGCAGCCTGCCTCTCGACGTGGATGAGCCGTCGATGGATCAGTGCGGGGAGTGTACGCTGTGCATCGAGGCCTGCCCCACGCAGGCCCTTGTCGGCGCAGGCGTACTCGATTCGACGCGCTGCGTTTCGTACCTGACGATCGAACAGCGCGGCCCGATTCCGGAACAGTTCTCGTCCGCGATCGGCTCTCACGTGTACGGATGCGACATCTGCCAGGAAGTGTGCCCCTGGAACCAGATGCCGGCGCGCTCCGACGATCCTGCGTGGCAGCCGCGGGGTGTCTGGGCGAATGCGAAGCTGTCGACCCTCGCCGCAATGACCGACGATGCCCTGCGCGACGCGGTGCGGGGCACCGCCATGACGCGCACGAGGCTTGTCGGGATGCGACGCAATCTGGGGGTGGCGCTGGCAAATGCCGGGCGCGAGCAGGGCTGAACGCCTGGCGCTCGGGTGACTTGCGCCGGATGCGGCGCGCGATCAAACTATAGAGGCTATGGATCGATCCTTCGCTCCCTCGCTGCTCCTCTCGATGCCACAGCTGCTCGATCCCCACTTCAGCCGCAGCGTGGTGCTGTTGTGCCGACACAACCACGAGGGGGCGTTCGGCCTGATCGTCAACCGTCCGCTGCTCACCACCGACTCGGACCTCGATGTGTTCGTCGGCGGTCCCGTCGAGCCGGAGCGGAGCTGGATTCTCGTCGGGGGCGAGGAACTCGATGATGTCCCGGTCATGCACGTGGGCAAGGGACTCTCGCTTTCGACGTCTCCCGACCTGCTGCGACGACTGCTCGAACCGCATCCCCCGAAAAATACCCGGCTCATCGTCGGCTACGCGGGCTGGGGCCCTGGCCAGCTCGAGGCAGAGCTGAACGCGTCGGCCTGGCTGATCGGCGATGTGGAACGCGACCTGATCTTCGACACACCCGCGGATCAGATGTGGGAGACCGCCATCCGGCGACTTGGCGCCGATCCTGCGGCGTTGACCATGTCGAGAGGGGTGCATTGAGGAGGGGAGGGGCTGGAGGTTAGAGGCTGGGGGTTAGAGGCTAGAGGTTAGAGGTTGGGGCTGGAGGAGGAAGCCTGTCTGGCCTCAAGCGATCGATACAAGCCGTTCAGCAGACGCCCAACCGAGTGCGATGATGCGAGCAGGCGTGCCTTTTCGGGTTGCTTCAGGAACCCGATACGAGTGCAGAGTTCAATGTACGTCTCAAGCTCGCCGTGTGACCCCAGCGCGATGCTGATGTGGTGGGCATAGGCTCTCGTTGTCCGCCGGCAATGTCCCTCCGCAATGTTGGCGGGGATAGAAACCGCAGCGCGACGAATCTGAGTTGTCAAACCGTACAACTCAGCACTGGGGAACTGCGCGGTCGTCCGATAACACTCTTCCGCAAGATCCATACCCTGCTTCCATACGTCCAGATCTTGGTACGTGAACATTGTTCAGTACCCCAAGCATTCAGATTGCCAACGAAGGTTTCAGACAAAACCGGGAGCGAAAAAATTCGCGCGACAGGTTTTTCACAATTGAGGTATCGATGCGGGTGGCAGTTTTTTCGCGTCCCTGCCCGTGTGCCTAACCCCTAACCTCCAGCCTCTAGCCAACCTCCAGCCTCCAGCCTCTGACCTTCACCCCCAGTAGTAGACTACTTTGCATGAAGCCGGTCATCGCCGCACTCGCCGCTGCAGGATGTCTGCAGCTCGGCGCCTGCGCACCGGCTCAGGAGGGTGCCGTGTCCCAGACCGCAACCGAGACGCAGACCGAGACGCCGCCGCGATCCGAAGTCGCGAAGCTCGAAGCCATGACGGCGCGGTTCGCGCCCACCGAAATCGGATCCGATCTGTCGCGCCTCTCCGCCAACGATCGGCAGGTGCTGGCGAAGCTGGTGCAGGCCTCCAAGATCATGGACGCCCTGTACCTGCGACAAGTCTGGGCGGGGAACGAGGCGATGCTGCTCGACCTGATGCGGGACCAGTCGTCCGAGGGACGCGCACGACTGCACTATTTCTTGATCAACAAAGGCCCCTGGTCGCGGCTCGACGACAACGAGCGATTCGTGTCTGGTGCACCGCCGAAGCCAGCGGCGGCGAACTTCTACCCTCTCGACGCGAGCAAGAGCGACATCGAACGATGGCTGGCATCGCTCCCCGAAGGGGAACGCGCGAGAGCCACCGGGTTCTTCACGGTGATCCGGCGTGCAGGGCAGACGTTCGCCGCCGTTCCCTACAACCAGGAGTACCAGAGCGAGCTGGCCCTGGCTGCGGCCCTTCTGCGCGACGCGGCCACGCTGGCTTCTGAGCCGACGTTGAAAGCATATCTGACGAAGCGCGCCGATGCGTTCATGTCGAACGACTACTTCGACAGCGACGTGGCGTGGATGGATCTGAAGGGCGCGATCGAGCCAACCATTGGCCCCTACGAGGTGTACGAGGACGAGTGGTTCAACTACAAGGCGGCATTCGAATCGTTCATCACCGTTCAGGACGAAACGGAGACGGCAAAGCTGCAGCGGTTCGCCGGCGAACTGCAGGACATCGAGAACCACCTGCCGATTGATGCCCGGCACCGCAATCCCGCGCTGGGAAGCTCTGCGCCCATCGTGGTCGTCAACGAGATCTTCGCGGCGGGCGATGCGAATCACGGCGTGCAGACGGCGGCGTTCAATCTGCCGAACGACGAGCGCGTCATCAGCCAGAAGGGGAGCAAACGCGTGATGCTCAAGAACGTGCAGGACGCGAAGTTCTCGAAGATTCTGATGCCCATCTCCAAGGTGGTCCTCTCGGCGGCCGATCAGGCGGACGTGGCGTTCGACTCGTTCTTCACGCATATCCTGGTGCACGAGCTGATGCACGGCCTCGGACCGCACAACATCACCGCCAGCGGCCGGAACACCACCGTCCGCCAGGAGCTGAAGGACACCTTCAGCACCATCGAAGAAGCCAAAGCGGATATCTCGGCCCTGTTCGCGATCCAGTTCCTGATCGACAAGGGCGTGCTGCCGAAGACGTTGGAGCGCCAGCTGTACACCACGTTCCTGGCCTCTGCGTTCCGCTCGATCCGTTTCGGCCTCAACGAAGCGCACGGACGCGGCGTCGCCATCCAGCTGAATCACCTGATGGACAGCGGAGCGGTTTCGGTGCGGGACGGAGGGACGTTCACCGTGGACGCCGCGAAGGCGAAGGACGCCGTCACGGCGTTGACGCGGCAGATTATGACGATTCAGGCCGAAGGCGATTACGCCGGTGCCGTGGAGCTTCGCGATCGCCTTGGCGTGGTCCGCCCGGCCGTGCAGGCGGCACTCGACAAGCTGACCGCCGTTCCCGTGGACATCGAGCCGCGGTTCACGACGGCCGACCAGTTGCTGGCTGAGGTGAAGTAGACGCTTACCGCGCTGCAGGTAGGCGGCGCGCCCGCGAGGAGAGCGGGGCATGGGGCCCCCGCGAGCGACCGAGCCGGGGTTCGGGTCCCATGCGCGGCAGCCGCGCATGGGAACCCGGTTCGGGGCAGAGCCCCGTCTAGTTGATCGAGCAGGCGCCGGGTCCTCGAGGATCGCCACAGGCGCCGCATGGCCCGCTCGCCGGGGAAAGCGTCCGGCTCGGGCCTGGTGCGCTGACCGCGAAGACCGACAGCAACTTCTGAAGGTCGCTCCCGCTGCAATCGGGGCAGGATGGCGATTGTCCCTGTCGCGTCAGGAATTCAAATCGATGGCCGCACCCGCGGCATTCGTACTCATAAAGCGGCATACCTCTACTTTAGCCGAACCCTCGGGCGTTTTGCGGTGTCAAACCAGTGTGCGCGGTTGGTGGCTCTTCGCGGCCCTGTCGCTTGCGGCCTGCACCCGGCAGCCTCCGCAGCTCGTTCCCGCCCAGCGTTCTCCCGACGCAGCCACGCCGGCCGAGCGAATACTCGAAGCTTCGGACCTGATACGTGCGGGGTGCCTGGATTGTCTGATCGCGGCCCACCAAACATACGTCGATCTCCTGAATGTGCCTGGAGCAGGAAAGGAAGCCAACGAGCGGGCGGTCCGTGCCGCGGCTCTGATTGCCGTCCGCGAACGCGAGCTCGGCATGGTCGACGGGGGCTGGCTTGCCGAAGCTCGCAGGCTCGCCGAGTCGTCGCCTGCGTTGGCGGGGTCCGTGGCGCCGCTGTTCGAGATCGCCGAAACCCTCGGCGGGAGAGGCCCGGTCGCCAGCGGTCCCAGCGCCAGCGACGCGCAGCTCCGGGCGGCTGCCAGCGCGTCGCGCAACCTCGAGGCCTGGACTGCGCGGCTTGAGGAACGAGCCGATGACGACGAGCTGACAGCATACCTGTGGGTGGCTTTCTCCTGCAGCTACGGCAATCCGACGACCGACCAGGCCGAAGCTGTCGCCAGTGCCGTGCCGAGGTGGAAAGACACACCGCTGATCAGATTCAGGCTGGCGAGCTGCACCAGCGTGCGGTTTCCCGCTCTTGAGGGCCTGTTCGCTGACGACTCTCGTTTCATCGAGGTCGGCTACTACTCCGGCCTTCAGGCGCTCATCCTCGGCGATCTCGAGACGGCGGAAGCCCACCTGGCGCGCGCCAACACCTGGCGACCGCGCTGGCCTCCCGTGACGAGCCTGCGTGCCGGCGCCTTCATGACCGCGGAGGACTTCGAACGCGCCGCGGATCTGTACGGTCAGACCCTCGCGCTGATCCCCGATGACGTCGAGGCGCTGTTCGGGAGGCTCCGCTCGCTGGTCTACGTCGGCCGGTACACCGATGCGCTGATCGCCGCCGACAGTTTGCTCGCGCTCGAGCAGGCCTACATCGGCGACGCGTACTACTGGAGGGCGATGGCCGAACAGCACCTCGAACGGTACGACGATGCGTGGAACAGCGTCGAGCGCGCCGCGAAGCTGCTGACGAATGCGGACGTTCCAAAACTGGCGGGAATCATTGCGGTCCAAAGGCGGCAGTTGTCGGTGGCCCGACCGAAGTTCGAGGAAGCCCGCGAACGGAACCGCTCCGATTGCGAAACGCCGTACTTCCTCGGAGCGGTGCTCGTCGAGCAGCAAGAGTGGCGTGACTCGGTCGATGCGCTTGCCGATGCGGCCGACTGTTTCGATCGGTCACAGGCCGGACTCGAAGCGGACATCGCGCGCATCCGGGCCTCCCCGCAGGCGCCCGACCGTCAGGCGCGACAGATCGCCAGACGTGAACAGCGAATCACGATGGAAGGCCGCATGAGAGCCACCGCCCGGTTCAATGCAGCCGTGGCCCTGTTCAACGTGTCGCGCTACGGGGAGGCGAAAGCGTACGCCGAACGCCTGACCGACGATGAACAGTTCGGGGAGCGGGCGCGCCTTCTACTGTCCCGACTGCCGTCCGTGGCGCGCTAGGTGCCGGTATACTGGATGGATGCTTTCACCTCCAGAGAAGGCTCTGACAGCCTCTCGATCGACGACCCCTGACGTCGCCAACCCGCTGCGGCGGAACGTGGCGATCATCGCTCACGTGGATCATGGCAAGACGACGCTGGTCGATGCGCTGCTGCGCCAGAGCGGCACCTTCCGCGCGAACGAACGGGTCGCCGAGCGCGCGATGGACAACACCGACCTCGAACGCGAGCGCGGCATCACGATTCTCGCGAAAAACACGGCAGTCCACTACGGCGACATCCTCATCAACATCGTCGACACGCCGGGTCACGCCGACTTTGGCGGAGAGGTCGAGCGCACGCTGTCGATGGTCGACGGGGTCATGCTGCTGGTCGACGCGTCCGAGGGGCCGCTGCCTCAAACGCGGTTCGTGCTCCGCAAAGCGCTCGAGCGCCGGCTCACGCCGATCGTCGTGATCAACAAGATCGACAGGCCCGACGCGCGCGTCCAGGAAGTGCTCAACGAAGTCTACGATCTGTTCATCGATCTGGACGCTGCCGAGGATCAGCTCGACTTTCCGGTGTTGTACACGAACGCGCGCAGTGGTACAGCGAGCACCAGGGCCGACGGCAGCGGGCAGGATCTCCGCCCGCTCTTCGACGCGGTTGTCGAGCACGTGCCGCCTCCGCGGGGCATTGTCGATGCTCCCCTCCAGCTCCTCGTGGCGAACCTCGACTCGAGCGACTATCTCGGACGCATCGCGATCGGCCGCATCTTCAACGGACGGGTGAAGATCGGCGACGCCGTCGCCGTCTGCAAGCTGGACGGGTCGGTCCAGCCGACGCGGGTGACGAAGCTGTTCGCGTTCGAGGGCCTCAAGCGTGTGGACATCGACAGCGCGGCGGCGGGCGATATCGTCTGCCTCGCCGGCATCGACGACATCACGATCGGGGAAACCATCGCGGACGTCGAACACCAGGTCGCCTTGCCGCCGATTGCGATCGACGAGCCGACCGTGTCGATGATCTTCGGCGTCAATACCTCGCCGATGGCCGGCCGGGAAGGGCAGTTCGTGACATCGCGCCAGATCAAGGATCGCCTCGACCGCGAGCTGCTCGGCAACGTGTCGATCCGGGTCGAGCCGACCGACACGCCCGAACAGATGAAGGTCGTCGGGCGCGGAGAGCTGCAGCTGTCGATTCTCATCGAGATGATGCGGCGTGAGGGGTTCGAGCTGCAGGTCTCCCGCCCCGACATCGTCACGAAAGAGATCGGCTGCCAGGTAGTGGAGCCGGTCGAGGAGCTGATCATCGATGTCCCCGAGGATCATCAGGGGATTGTCATCGCGCAGGTCGGCGAGCGGAAAGGCGTCATGACGAAGATGGTCAACAACGGCAGCGGGCGGGTGAGGCTCGAGTTCCGGATCCCCGCCCGCGGCCTGATCGGATTTCGCTCGCAGTTCATGACCGACACGAAAGGCACCGGCATCATGAACCATTTGTTCTCGAGCTGGGAGCCATGGCACGGCGCGATTCCCGCGCGCGCCAACGGCGCGCTCGTGGCCGATCGGGTCGGTGCGGCCACGTCGTACGCGATCTTCAACCTGCAGGAGCGAGGCGAAATCTTCATCGAGCCCGGAACGCAGGTCTACGAAGGGATGTTGATTGGAGAGAACTCCCGTCCCGCCGACATGGACGTCAACGTCACCAAAGAGAAGAAACAGACCAACATGCGGGCGTCGACGGCCGATGAGGCCATTCGCCTCATTCCGCCCCGCAAGCTCGGTCTCGAGGTGGCCATCGAGTTCATCAACGACGACGAGCTGGTGGAAATCACCCCCTCGAGCATCAGGCTCCGCAAGAAGATTCTGGCGGCCAATATGCGGCCGAAGGTCAAGGGAGCGGACCGCGACATCCTGTGAGCTTCTTCGAGCGAAAAACTACCGGTTCGGTCGTCTGTCCTTCGTGCGGCTCCCTCGTGGGTGTCCGCGACGACACGTGCTACAACTGCGGCCGATCGAATCCCGGTCTGTGGGGGTACGGCCCGATGCTCCGCCGGCTTAGCGCCGACTTCGGGTTCGTGCCGGTCGTCGTCGGCGCGTCGTCGATTCTGTATGCGCTGACGCTGTTGATGTCGGGACGAGGCCTTCAGCTGGCGGGCGGCGCCTTCTCGTTCCTGTCGCCCAGTAACACCGCGCTGTTTCTTTTCGGCATGTCCGGCGCCGTCCCGGTGTTCGGCATCGGTTGGTGGTGGACGGTGCTGACCGCGTCGTGGCTGCACGGCAACCTGCTGCATATCGTGTTCAACATGATGTGGGTCCGCGATCTGGGCGGCGCGATGGTGGAGTTTTTCGGCCCTGCCCGCACCGTGATCATCTACACCGTCTCAGGGGTGACCGGCTTTCTGCTGAGCTCGATTGCCGGCGTGCCGAATACGGTCGGAGCATCGGCGGCGATATTTGGCTTGCTGGGAGCGATGGTGCATTACGGGAGGAGCGGGGCAGGCAGTTCGTTCGTCTACTCGACGGCGATGCGCTACGCCGTCATCCTGTTCATCTTCGGTCTGATCATGCCGGGCGTGGACAACTACGCCCACGGGGGCGGGTTCGTCGGCGGCTACCTGGCGTCGGCCCTTCTCAAGCCCGGCACGCGCGAGCGCGGCGACCATCTCATCGGCGCCGCAATCTGCGTAGCGGCGACGCTCCTCGCGTTCGCCTACCAGCTTTACAAGTCGATTCCGCTGTTCCTTCAGTGAAGAGCCGGGACGCTGCAGACGGTGAGTGTCATTTCTTCAACGCGAGCTCCTCGTCGATGATCCGCTTGAACGCCTCGAACGGCTGCGCCCCGCTCAGCATGCGGCCGTTGATGTAGAAGGCCGGAGTCCCCGACACCCCGGCCTCATTCCCAGCCTCGATGTCGGCCTCGACGTCGGCCCTGTATTTCTGCGAGTCGAAGCAGCTGTTGAACTGGCCGGTGTCGAGGCCCAGCTCGGCCGCGTGCTGCTTGAAATCGGCGTCGCTCAAGCGGGCCTGATCGCCAAAGAGTCTGTCGTGAAAGGCCCAGAATTTTCCCTGCTCATCCGCGCACTGCGATGCTTCCGCCGCAGGCCGCGCCCTCGGATGGATGGGCAGCGGATAGTGTCGGTAGACGACGCGCACGCGATCGCCGTACGTGGCAACCACCTGGTTCACGGTCGGGAATGCGTTCAGACAAAACGGGCACTGGAAGTCGGAGAACTCGATGATCTCGACCGGTGCGTTGGTGGGGCCCTTCGCCGGCCGATTCACCTTCGCGATGAGTTGCCGTACCGGCTCCAGCGTCACGCGGACGGTTGTCTTGAGCCTGAGCCCGTCCAGATACTGTTGGCGTGCGGCCAATGTCCGTTGCTGGAGCAGGTAGCCGCGGATCGGCTCGCGCGCCTGATCGAGCGTCGCCCCCTGCAACCGCGCCTGATTCTGCCCGTACCACACTGCCACTTCGTCGTCTGTCGGGGCCGCCACCTTCGACGTGATCTCCTGCTCGATGAGCTGCTCCGGCTCGAGCTTTCGCGCTGTCGCATCCTGAACGAGCAGCGCATCGTCCACGAGCTCGTCAATCGCCAATCGCCGCGCCTCGTACAGCGCCTGCGCCAGCTTCATGCCTCCGAAGTTGCCCGTCGGCTGCTGCAGCGCGCGTTGATCCACCTGCTCGAGCGTGAACGACGTCGATCCGACGGTGGCGACGACCTCGGTTGGCGCCTGCGTCCTCGCCTGCTGGGCGGAGGACGACGCGCATCCCGCGAGCAGCACCACGACCGCGCTGCCGACGACGGTTGAGGCCGTGCGATTTCGAGTAAGCATGACTCTATGATAGCGAAAAGCCGCGCCAGCGACCGTCTGCGTTTTCGAGTCGAGGGTTCGCTCCGATTGCACGCAAACGCACAGGTCGCCAACCTAACGCGGATCGACTACAGCGAGTTATTCGGCCGCGCGGCCGGCGCCGTCACGACCTCGGGCTCCGGCGTGAAGTCCTCACCTGGATTGATGAAGCGGTCGCGCTCGAAGCGGTACTGCTTGTCGTACAGCTGACGGTACCGCCCATTCACGGCCAGCAGCTCGTCGTGGGTGCCGCGTTCCACGATCTCGCCAGCCTCGAGGACCAGAATCTGATCGGCGCTTCGAATCGTCGAGAGGCGATGGGCGATGACGAACGTCGTCCGTCCGGCGCGGAGTGAACGAAGACCGTCTTGAATGAGCGCTTCGCTCTCGCTGTCGAGGCTGGAAGTCGCTTCGTCGAGGATGAGGAGCCGCGGGTTCGCCAGAATCGCGCGCGCGATCGCGACACGCTGACGTTGACCTCCCGAGAGTCGCACCCCCCGCTCGCCGACAATCGTGTCGTACTGGCGCTCGAAGGCTTCGACGAACTCATCGCAATGCGCGATGCGGCTGACGCCCCGGATCTCTTCGCGGCTGGCGTGCGGGCGGGCGTACGCGATGTTTTCGGCAATCGTGCCGTCGAACAGAAAGTTGTCCTGCAGCACCACGCCCAGATGCCCCCGGTAATCGTGCAACGGAATTGCCCTCAGGTCGCGGCCGTCGATGAGCACCCGTCCCTGCTGCGGCCGATTGAAGGCCATCACGAGGCTGATGAGCGTGCTCTTCCCGGACCCGCTCGATCCCACCAGGGCGGTCGTGGAACCGGCAGGCGCCCGGAACGACACGTGCTTCAGCACGGGAACCCCCGCGTTGTACTCGAAGGTGACGTCGTCGAATTCCACCTCGCCTCGCACGTCCGCGAGCGGCATCAAACCGGCGTCTTCCTGATCTTCGGTCGCCATGCGACGGATCTCGCGGATTCGATCGAGCCCCGCAAAGGCCTCGCTGATCTGGGTGCCGATGTTCGCGAGCTGGACGACCGGGAGGGCCATCAGCGCCGTGAAGGAGAGGTACATGACGAAATCGCCGATGGTCATCGCTCCTGACCGGATCGACGCTCCGCCAATGAGCATCATCGCGATGAGGCTGAAGCCGAGGACGAGCGACGAGGAGGCGCCAACCGCCGAGACGCCAGTCATCGACTTTGCGACGTTTCTGAACAGGCGATGCGCCCCTTTGGCGAACACCACCTCCTCGCGTTTTTCGGCCGTATAGGCTTTGACGATCCGCACGCCGCCGAGCGATTCTGCCAGCCGACCGGTCACCTCGGCGTTGATTTTGCCGCGCTCGCGGAAAAGCGGGCGCAGTCGCTTGAAGGCCATCGCCATGCCGCCGCCGAACGCCCCGAGGATGATGAGCGTCACGAGCGTCAGCTTCCAGTTGAGGTAGAGCAGGATCACGAGGGCCAGCAGGGCCGAAACAATCGACCCGGTGAGCTGGACGATGCCGGTGCCGACGAGGTTTCGGATCCCTTCGGCGTCGGTCATGATGCGCGAGATGAGGATTCCGGTTTTCGTGGAATCGAAATACCGGATCGGCAGCCGCATCACATGCGCTTCGATGTCTTTTCGCATTTCCGTGATCGCGCGCTGTCCGGCTACGCCCAGCACCTGCGAGTTGGCGAACGAGCACCCCGCATCGATGATCGAGGCCAGCCCGACGGCCAGGCCGAGCCGCGGCAGGAGATCCCATTGCTGCTGGCCAATCACGTTGTCCATGAAGAACTTCGTCGACAGCGGCGCCACGAGCCCGGCCGCCCGGCTGACGAGCATCAACCCCAGGCCTATCGCCAGGCGTGTCCGATGCTTGCGGATGAGCGCCCGCGCCTCTTCCCAGGCGCCGGCGGTCATCTTGGCCTTCGGCTTCGGTTCTTCGAGGGTTCCTCTTGGGTACGAGCTCCGCGGGATTCGCTCGGGATGGGGCACGGAACGATGATATGGCAGATCGAATTGCAGATTGCAGAATTGCAGAATTGCAGGAAGTTAGATTGCAGAAAGGTCAAATTGCAGAAAGGTCAAATTGCAGAAAGTCAAACTGCAGAAGTGCAGGTGCAAATTGCAGCCACGATTCACGATTGAGGAGGGGCCTTAAACGACCTCTATTATCCGATCTGGCTGCCATCTTTAGGGCGGCACCGCTGCGGAGGTCCGCGTCGGGGCGTGTCAGCCGATGGACAGCCCACGATTGCGAGCGAACAAGATGTGACAGTCTGGAGGAAACAATCCGATGGAACCTGGAAGATCGTCTACGACACGGGCTCGCCGCCAGGCTGAGCCTTAAGCCTTCAGAGTGAGGCTCACCTCAGCCGCAGCCCTGAAGTGGTCGGAGCGCGTTTCCGTGCGCGGAAGGCGGCGTCAGGACCCGCGTCGCGCGGCCATGAGAGGCCGGGGCTCTAGAAACCCCCGTCGTTTCTTCACGGCGCTTCGCGTGCAGCCGCGCCACGCGTCGCGCCCGGGCGTGGCTCCGACCGCGTGGTGGCGCAGCAAACCATGGGCCAGCAAAGGCCCCGCCGAAGGTTGAAGTTTCCGCACTCCGCAACAAGCTCTGCACGGTTTCGAGGCACCTGAAGCCTTTTTTGTTCACAGGTATTGCGCTCTCGCTTCCTCGATCTGCGACGCTATCTCTTTTGCGAGGCGTGGTGGCGAGACCACGCGGGCAAGGGGACCAAAGCTCAGAATCCAGCCCTGGAGCGCGCGGTCGATGCACACCTCCAACGCGAGACGTACGCCACCGCCGTCAACATCAGAGACCCGTTGGGAAGGGTGCCACTGTCGGGCCCTCACGTAGTCGGCGACGGAGGGCTGGAAGTCGATCTCGACCGGCTCGGGCGGGCCCGAATGGACCCCGAGCGAATGGGGAAAGGCAGTATCGGGCAATTCCTGGAGGGGCGTGAAGTGGTCCTCCAGCAGAGAGATGTCGTGAATGCGATCGGCGGCAAACGTCCGGACCTCGCCGTACTCGGGCACATACGCCAGCAAATAGAGGGCGCCCTGCGCGTACGCGAGGCGATATGGGTGCACGAGATAGCTCTTTGTCCGTTCGCTCGACTTCGAGTAGTAGACGATGGTGGCCTGCCGCAGATGCAGCGTGGCCTCGAGTGCGCGCGCCACGATCGGCTGGCGCGGCGCGGCGTTCGCGGGCTGACGGCCGGGGTCAGCTTTCATCGCGATGACGCGCGGCAGCTGATCCAGGAATTGCCGCATATGGGGCGTCAGCGCGGACGCCAGCTTCTCGAACGCCCGCTCGACCTCGTCCCTGAAAGGCGTACCTGAAAGCGATTCGAGCAGCGTGCGGCTGAAGTACAGCGCGCACAGCTCGGAGATCGTCAGGCCGGTCGCCAGGCCCTTGAAGGCCTGGCCGTTGATCTGCCACCGTGTGCGCCCGTCGTCGCCCGACCGATCGTCGAACAACGGAAACCCCGCCTCTTCGAGCGCCTGGAGATCGCGGCGGATGGTGCGTGTCGTCACCCCGCAGAGCGAAGCGAGCTCGTCGATCGTCACTCCGCTGGTGCGGGCGCGCTCGATCTCGCGCAGAATCGTCCACTGGCGGATGATTTCAGCGTTTCTGGGCACAGACTAGAACATTGCAGGATTGCAGGATTGCAGGATTGCAGAAAGGATTGCAGAAAGGATTGCAGGAAGGATTGCAGGAAGTTCTTGTACACTTCCTGCAATCCTGCAATTCTGCAATTATTTCGCGGCGGCGGTGAGGTCGGCGTAGAAGGCGTCGAGGCGCGCGTCGTTGATCACTCCCGTCATCTGCCAGGTGCCCAGCTCGGGCGACTGGATCTGCTGCCGAATCTCTTCCTTCGCGACGCCCTTCTTGACCAGGGCGATGCCGCGGTCAGCGATGAGCTGCATCTTCTGCTGAAACGCCTGCACATCGGCTCTGGTCAGCGGGTCGTTGCCGTGTCCGGGAATGGCGGTGTCGAAGTCGAGCTTCAAAATCTCGCTGAGCGACTTGGCCCAATTGATCACGCTTCCACCCATCGGGTAATCGGAGTTCGGCTGCGCGGCGACGAAGTGGTCGCCGAGCGAGATCACGCGAAGGTCCGGGAAATGAACGACCGTGTCGCCGCCGGTATGACCGGGGCCGAAGTTGTAGGCGACGGCAGTGGCGTTACCCACCGACACCTTGTGCGTCTTCGTGTACGTCATGTTCGGCGTCGCCGGCTTTCCTGCCGGAGATTCGTAGCCGGTCCCTTTGGGACCACCCGTTTCCAGATTCCGCTTGAGTCCTTCATTGGCGATGACCTGCGCGCCGGCCTTGATGAAGGGCCCGATGTTGCCGGAATGGTCCTGATGCACGTGGGTCACGAAGACGTAACGCACCGGCGCCTTCGAGACCGTGCGAATCTGGGCCATCAGCTCCTCATAGAACTTCTCGCCGAGATTCTTCGTGTCGACGACGATGAGGCCCTGGTCGGTGACGCGGATGGTGGTGTTGCCGCCGTTCCCCGTGACCATATAGAGATTCGGCTTGACCTGCTTGGTGGCCATGGGCTGCGCGGGCGCTCCGCCGCCCCCGCCCTGCCCGGCCTGTCCCCCCGCAGGCGCCTGGCCCTGCGGAGCCTGGGCGTTGACAAACGCCGCCAGCGCGATCGCGAGCGCCGGAATCGCAACGAACTTCGTTCTCAGCATGGGCCCCTCCCTGAACAGAAAGACAGCGCGAAAGCGGAGATCATATCACCCGTGGGGCGGGCGCGAGGGAGGTTGCGCGCGTTTCGTGCGCGCGCCGGACTAGTCGAGTGAGATCCGGCGAAGGAGATTGAAGTCCGACAGCATCTTGCCGGCGCCGAGCACCACCGAAGACAGCGGATCCTCGGCGAGCTGGACGGGCAGCCCCGTTTCTTCACGGAGCCGCCGGTCGAGGTTCTTCAGAAGGGAACCGCCACCGGTCAGGATGACGCCGCGATCGAGAATATCCGAGGAAAGCTCAGGCGGAATCCGCTCGAGCGCGTCGTGGACCGCCTGGATGATCGCGCGAATCGGGTCGGACAACGCCCGGCGGACTTCCTCGTCGTCCATCGTGATCGTCTTCGGCTTGCCCTCGCCGAGGTGGCGGCCCTTGACTTCCATCGTCATGCGCTGCTCGAGGGGGTACGCGGAGCCGATCTCCATCTTGATCTGTTCTGCTGTCCGCTCGCCGATGAGCAGGTTGTGCGCCTTGCGGGCGTGCAGGATGATCGCTTCGTCGAGCTCGTTGCCGGCGATGCGCACCGACTTGCCGTAGACGACTCCTGCCAGGGAGATCACGGCGATGTCGGTCGTCCCGCCGCCGACGTCGATGACCATGTTGCCGGCTGCTTCGGTGATCGGCATGCCGGCCCCGATCGCTGCGGCCATCGGCTCCTCGATCAGGTGCACTTCGCTCGCCTTGGCGCGCATGGCGCTGTCACGGACCGCGCGCCGTTCGACCTGCGTAATCTCCGACGGCACGCCGATGACGACCCGCGGGCGCAGCCAGCCGCTGCGCCGGTGCGCCTTGCGGATGAAGTGGGTCAGCATCTTCTCGGCGGCCTCGAAATCGGCGATCACGCCGTCTTTCATGGGACGGATGGCGGTCATGTTGCCCGGCGTGCGGCCGAGCATTTCCTTCGCCTCGAGCCCCACGGCTTCGATCCGGCCGTGAACGGTGTTGAAGGCGACGATCGACGGCTCGCTCACCACTATGCCCTTGCCCCGCGCATAGATGCATGTGTTGGCTGTGCCAAGGTCGATAGCGAGATCGTGTGACAAGCGCGCCAGGATGGAGGACACCACGGCCGCCTCATCGGCAACCTTGATGCCAGCCAGTTGTCCATCGAGCCCGGAAAATGCTCAGGAATTCCGGGACTTGTGAAGTGTGAGACGCCGCCGAACGCTTACACTGTTGTGAGCGTCTAACAAATCTGATCCGTGTGAGATACACTACGCGTCTGCCGCGGGAGTCAGAAGTCGCAGTCCCCTGTCTTCGTCACATGAGACACATTCGCATGCACATCTACTGGCCGGCGATAGCCGCAGCATTGTCAACCTTGGGGGTCGTCGCCTGCAGCGGCCCGGGGGGCCAGGCCCAGCCTCCCGCATTCCCGCCGACGCCGGTTCAAATCGCTGAGGCGCAGGCAACACCACTCGAGGATTCCACCGAGTACGTCGCGACGCTCAAGTCGCTCAGATCGACGGCGATCAACCCGCAGATCGACGGGCAGATCACCCAGATCTTCGTGAGATCCGGCCAGCGGGTTCGTCAGGGCGAGCAGCTCATGCAGATCGACCCGCAACGCCAGCAGGCCGCCGTGTCGAGCCAGGAAGCCGAACGCGCCGCGAGGGAGGCGAACGTAGCCTATGCGCGCCAGCAGCACGAGCGCGCGTCGGGATTGTTCGCGGCGGGCGCCATCAGCAAGCAGGAGCTCGAACAGGCGCAGACGGCGCTCACGACCGCCGAGGCGAGCCTCGCGGCGCTGCAGGCCCAGGTGCAGCAGCAGCAGGTGCAGCTTCGCTACTTCACGATTACGGCGCCGACGGCGGGCATTGTCGCCGACGTTCCCGCCCGCGTCGGCATGCAGGTCTCGTCGCAGACGTTGTTGACGACGATCGAGCAGAACACGACGCTCGAGGTGTACGTGTCGGTGCCGGTGGAACGGTCCGGCGATCTGAAGCCGGGGCTGCCGCTCCGCGTGATGAGCAGCGATGGTCGCGAAACGCTCGCCATGACCACCGTCACCTTCATCTCGCCGAGCGTGGACGAAGAGACGCAGTCGATTCTGGTCAAGGGGACGGTGCAGAATCCCGGCGGCGTGCTTCGCTCATCCCAGTTCGTCCGCGCGCGGATTGTGTGGAAAACGGCCTCGGGTCTCGTGGTGCCGGTGACATCGGTCGCGCGCGTCAACGGACAATACTTCGTCTTCGTCGCCGACGAAGCGGACGGGAAGCTCGTGGCCCGCCAGCGGCTCATTCGGGTCGGCCCGATCGTCGGCGACACCTATCCCGTGCTCGAGGGCATCAAGCCAGGCGAGCGGGTTGTCGTCTCGGGTTCTCAGAAACTACGTGAGGGCGCGCCCATCGTCGCCGCTCCCCAGCAGGCGTCGTAACGCCAGCGGACACCACCCATGGTCGTTGACACATTCATCAGACGTCCCATTCTCGCGAGCGTGTGCTCGCTGGTCATCATCCTGGCGGGCGCGTTGGCGATTCCGACGCTGCCGATCGCCCAGTTTCCCGAACTGGCGCCGCCGACGGTGACGGTCAACGCGTTCTACCAGGGCGCGAGCGCCGAGGTGGTCGAAACGGCCGTCACGCTTCCGATCGAGCAGGCGATCAACGGCGTCGAGGGCATGCAGTACATGACATCGTCGAGCGGGAGCAATGGCACGTCCACTGTCATCGTGACATTCGACGTGGACCGCGACATCGATGTCGCCGCCGTCGACGTCCAGAACCGCGTCTCGTCGGTCGAGGGTCGTCTTCCCAACGAGGTGAAGCAGGTCGGCATTTCCGTCACCAAGTCGGGCCAGAACTTCGTGCTGGCGGCGGGGGTCTACGCGGAGAACGAGCAGTACGATCCGCTCTTCATCAGCAATTACCTCGACCGCTTCGTCCGGGACGAGCTGCAGCGCGTCCCGGGCGTGGGGAGCATCGTCATCTTCGGCGAGCGCAAGTACGCGATGCGGTTGTGGCTGGATCCGGATCGGCTGGCGGGTCGCGGCCTCACGGCGGGAGAGGTCGTCAACGCGTTGCGCGAGCAGAACGTGCAGGTTGCGGCCGGCCAGATCGGTGCGCAGCCGGCGCGTCCCGGCCAGACCTATCAGATCAGCGTTCGCGCCGTCGGCCGGCTCGTCGAGCCATCGGAGTTCGACGACATCATCCTCAAGCGCACGCCGGACGGGACCCTCGTTCGCCTGAGAGACATCGGCCGGACCGAGCTGGGCGCCGAGAACTATACGACGTTCCTGCGCTACAAAGGGCGCGACGCGGTCGGCATCGGCGTGACGCAGCTGCCGACGGCCAACGCTCTTCAGGTGTACAACGACGTCAGCGCCGCGATCGAGCGACTGTCGGCAAACTTCCCTCCTGGGCTGCGTATCGAGCTCGCGTTCGACACCACGCGCGTCGTCTCCGAATCGATCCGCGAGGTCGTCACGACATTGCTCGAAGCAATCGCGCTCGTCATTCTCGTGATGTTCCTCTTCCTCC
The DNA here is from genome assembly GCA_035537875.1 of Vicinamibacterales bacterium. Classification (GTDB taxonomy): domain Bacteria; phylum Acidobacteriota; class Vicinamibacteria; order Vicinamibacterales; family CAVVIG01; genus DATLLJ01. Next base: position 83,701 of record DATLLJ010000105.1, read on the forward strand.
AGAACTGGCGGACCACGCTCATCCCGGCGATCACGATCCCTGTCTCGCTGATTGGCACCTTTGCGTTCGTCAAGTTGTTCGACTTCTCGATCAATACCTTGACGCTTTTCGGAATCACGCTGGCGACGGGCCTCGTTGTCGACGACGCCATCGTCGTCATCGAGAACATCGAACGGCACATACACGAATACCATCGGAGCGCTCGCGAGGCGGCGTCGGCCGCGATGGGCGAGGTGACCGGCGCCGTGATCGCGACGGCGCTCGTGCTGAGCGCGGTGTTCGTCCCGGTGGCGTTCTTTCCGGGCACGACGGGCCGTCTGTATCAGCAGTTCGCGCTGACCATCGCGTTTTCGATGGCGATTTCCGCCTTCAATGCGCTGACGCTGACGCCTGCGCTCGCCGCCCTCCTGCTGGCGAAGACCGACAAGCCGAAGGGGCTGTTCTTTCGCGGCGTGAACCGGGTGATCGACGGCGGCACCGCCGCGATGGTGCACGGACTGCGGCGTCTCGTTCGGATGCGAGCTGCCGTCGTGCTCGCGTTCGTCGCGCTGCTCGGCGTGACGTACTGGGTGTATATGCGGGTGCCGACCGGCTTCGCGCCCGACGAGGACCAGGGGTACATCTTCATCCTGATGCAGGCGCCGCAGGGCGCGTCGCTCGAGTACACGATGAGCATCGAGCGGCAGGTCGAGCAGATCCTCGCGAAGATGCCGCAGATAGAGCACGTGTTCGGCGTGGGTGGCTTCGGCTTCGCCGGATCCGGGCCCAACCAGGGCATTGTGTTCTGCATGCTCAAGGACTACCCGGAGCGCCCCGGTCCCCAGAATTCAGCCCAGGCGGTCGTCGGCCAGCTGTTCGGCATGTTCAGCGAGATTACCGGCGCGCTGGTCATCCCATTCCTGCCACCGTCCGTGCCCGGGCTGGGCAACTTCGGAGGGTTTCAGTACGAGCTGCTGGATCAGACGGGCGGACCGGTCGAGGATCTCGCGAACGCGGCGCGAGCCCTCGTGGGTCAGGCGAATCAGACGCCCGGACTCGCGGGCGTCTTCACGCAGTTCACGGCGGACGACCCGCAGCTCGTCGTGACCATCGACCGCGAGCAGGCGAAGAGCCTCGGGATTTCGCTCGACGACATCACGGCGACGATGCAGATCCTGCTCGGGTCGTCGTACGTGAACGACTTCGACTTCAACAACCGGTCCTATCGTGTTTACGTCCAGGCCGACAGCCAGTTCCGGTCGAATCCTGGGGACATCGAGCGCTATTCGGTCCGCAACAGCGCCGGCCAGATGCTCCCGCTCAGCAACGTCGTCTCGATCCGGGAGAGTACGGCGCCGCAGAACATCAACCACTACAACCTGTTCCGGTCGGTCTCCATCAACGGCTCTGCCGCACCGGGCTCCAGCTCGGGCCAGGCACTCGCCGCGATGGAACAGCTGTCGTCGCGCGTCCTGCCGCAGGGCATGACGTTCGCCTGGGCGGGTCTTTCGCGCGAAGAGATCGCGGCGGGCAACCAGGCGGTCGTCATCTTCGCCCTCGGGCTGTTGCTCGTGTACCTCACCCTCGCGGCTCAGTACGAGAGCCTGACCTTGCCGTTCATCATTCTGCTGTCGGTGCCGCTCGCCATCCTGGGGGCTTTGACGGCGCAGTGGGGGCGCGGGCTCATCAACGACGTGTACTGTCAGATTGGGCTCGTGATGCTGATCGGGCTGTCGGCGAAGAACGGCATTTTGGTCGTCGAGTTCGCCGAGCAGCTGCGGCACCGTGGGCTGTCGATCGCCGAGGCCGCGGTTGAAGCCGCGCGTATCCGGCTCCGACCGATTCTCATGACCTCGCTCGCCTTCATTCTCGGCGTCATGCCGCTGGTCATCGCCAGCGGCGCAGGGCAGGAGGCGCGGCACTCGGTGGGCACGGCCGTCGCGGGCGGGATGCTCGCCTCGACGTTCCTCAATCTCGCCTTCATCCCCGTGCTCTACGTGGTCGTGAAGAGCATCACGGAGTGGAGACGTCATGCGTAGAGGCCGCGAAGCCTTCTTGCATTCGTGCATTCTTGCGTTCTTTGCCTTTCTCGCCAGTTATCCTCACTCCGTAGCGGCCCAGGCGCCTCCGGAGCCGGTCGAGCGACTCACGTTTCGGCAGGCAGTCGACCGCGCGATCGCGAATAACCCTTCGTCGGCCGTCGCCGCCGCCGTCATACTCCGGGCCGAGGGTCTGCTGAGCCAGGCGCGGTCGGCGACGCTGCTGGAGGTCACAGGCAACGTCACGACGACGACCTTGAACAGAGGCGTGTCGTTCGAGGACACGACCGTGACACCCAGGAATCAGGTTGCGGCGTCGCTGACGATCGACCAGCCGATCGTCGCGGCCGCCGACTGGGCGAGGCGGGCACAGGCGCAGGACAATCGCGACGTCGCCGTGCTGAGCGCGGTCGAGACGAGACGGCAGATTGCTGTCGCCACGGCCGACGCGTACCTGGCGATCATCGCGCTGCGTCAGCTCGTGGAGGGCGACATTCGCGCGCGCGACAACGCCAGGGCGCACTTCGATCTCGCCACCCAGCTCGAGCAGCAGGGGACGGGCAGCCGGCTGAACGCCCTGCGGGCGCAGCAACAGGTGTCGACATTCGAACGAAATCTCGAAGTGGCGAATCTCGCCGTGTACCGCGCGCAGGAGGCGTTGGGGATACTGGTGGTCGCCGACGGTCCGGTCGATGCCGGTGAAGAACCTGTGTTCGACGTGCCGACCGATCCGGCGGCGGCGGGAGCGACCCGCGCAGAGCTGGCGCCTGTCCTGCTGCAGGCCCGGCCCGATCTACGGCTCTTCACCGGGGAGGAGCAGGCCGCGGCCCGCGTTTTGCGCGACAGTTCAAAGGATCGCTGGCCGTCGTTGAACGCGTTGTTCCTGCCGCAATCCGTGTACCCTGGGCAGTTCTTCACATCGCCGAACAACTGGCGCTTCCTGCTGCAATCGAGCATTCCGATCTTCGATGGCGGCATGCGATCGAGCCTGCGTGTACAGCGGCAAGCCGCCCTCGACGTCGCGACGGCGAATCTCGCAGGCGGTATCACGCAGGCGTCATCGGAAGTCCGGGCCGCCCGCGAGTCGGTTGCAAGCGGGCTCCGGGCCCTCGCTGCGGCGCAGCGCGCGGCGCAGGAGGCGCAGCAGGTCGTCAACATCGTCAACATCAGCTTCGGAGCCGGGGCAGCCACCAATATCGAGGTGATCGACGCGGAGCGCAGCGCTCGCGACGCCGATACGGCTGTGGCGGCTGCGGAGCACATCCTCCGGCGAGCGCGTCTGGATTTGTTGCAGGCGCTCGGACGTTTCCCTTAGAGAGCGTGTAACAAGACCGCGAAACATTGTTCTCTCGGCGAGGTAGTGTGAACAGGCAATGACCGCTACGCTGCTACCAGATCCGTTGTGGGATCTTGTCGAGCCGTTCTTGCCAAGTGCTCCACGACGGCCACAGGGTGGATGCGATTCCCCCGCTGCATGGTCAACGGGGGCGACCGCGGCAGCGACCGGACCGTGTGGTCGGGGATCGCGACTACGACGCGGCCGCCATTCGGCGCGGTCTCCGGACTCGCCACATTGTGCCCTTGCTGGCCATGCGCCGTACCAAGCATGGGAGTGGCTTGGGCCGGTGGCGGTGGGTCGTGGAGCGCCATTTGGCTGGCTGAGTCAGTTTCGCCGCCTGCGCGTGCGGTATGACAAGCGGGCCGACATCCACGAGGCATTCCTCTCGCTCGGGTGCGCGCTGCTTTGCTGGCAGTCGCTGCGCAGGACGTTGAGGATCGCCTGACCGGATGGCCATTTCTCCGGCGCCCCCTCGCGCGGGCTTCCGGAGGGCACGCCCCGCGGATCGGTCTACACCACGGTGTGTACGCGGAGTAATTCCATCCGCGCGGCGGCCCCGCCCGTATAATTCACGCAACAGCGTTGGCCCTCACACCCGGCGCCCGCCTCGGCGTCTATGAAATCAGCGCCCAGATCGGCGAAGGGGGCATGGGCCAGGTGTACCGGGCGACGGACACCAAGCTGAAGCGTCAGGTCGCCATCAAGACTCTGCCGCCATCGGTCGCGGCTGATCACGATCGGCTCGCCCGCTTGCAGCGCGAAGCAGAAGTCCTTGCTTCGGTGAATCATCCACACATCGCCGCCATCTACGGGCTCGAAGAGATTGGGGGCACTGCGGCGCTCGTGATGGAACTCGTCGAGGGCGACGATCTCTCGCAGCGGATTGCGCGTGGCGCGATTCCGATCGATGAGGCGCTGCCGATCGCGAAGCAGATCGCCGAAGCCCTCGAAGCGGCGCACGAGCAGGGGATCATTCACCGCGATCTGAAGCCCGCGAATATCAAGGTGCGGCCCGACGGCACGGTGAAGGTGCTCGACTTCGGCCTCGCGAAGACGATGGAACCAGCGGCGGGTTCGTCGCCGAGTCTGTCGATGTCGCCGACGCTGACGACACCGGCGATGACCCAGGCCGGGATGATACTCGGCACGGCGGCCTATATGTCGCCGGAGCAGGCGCGCGGTAAGACGGTCGACAAGCGCGCGGATATCTGGGCCTTCGGTGCCGTGCTGTACGAGATGCTCACGGGCAGGCGAGCGTTTGAGGATGAAGACGTGTCGATGACACTCTCGAAGGTCTTGCAGCGGGAGCCGGACTTCGATGCGCTTCCGCCGTCGGTGCCCGCACGCGTCAGTCAGGCGCTCCGCGTGTGCCTGCGGAAGGATCCGAAGCAGCGCGCCGGTGACATCCGCGACGTGCGTCTGGCGCTGGAGGGCGCGTTCGAGACGGTGGGTCCGCAGACGACCGCGACGGCCATGACGGCGGCGTCACGCGGACGGCTGGTGGGGATGACCGCACTCGCCGTCGCCGCCGTGATTGTTGCCATCGCGCTCGCCATTCCCGCGGTGCGGCATCTGCGAGAAACGCCGCCGCCATTGCCGTTCGAGACGCGCGTCGACATCGTCACGCCCGCCACCGCCGAGCCCACGGACTTTGCCCTCTCGCCCGACGGCCGGCAGATCGTCTTCTCGGCCTCGGGTGACGGCGCATCCCATTTGTGGCTGCGGTCGCTCGCATCGACCACGGCGCAGCCGCTGGCGGGAACTGAGGGGGCCAGATGGCCCTTCTGGTCGCCCGACGGCCGGTCGGTCGGCTTCATGGCCGGGAACGCGCTGAAGCGGCTCGACCTTGGTGGCGGCGCGCCGCAAACACTCGCGCCGGTCACTTCCGGTGGCGGCGCGACGTGGAGCGTGAACGGCGTCCTCGTCTTTGCTCCGATTACGAGAGGCACCCTGATGCGCGTGTCCGCCACGGGGGGCGATGCGGCCGCGGTGACAACGTTCAGCCCGGGGCAGGTCGCCCACGTCTCGCCGCAGTTTCTGCCGGACGGCCGCCGGTTTCTGTTCACGGCACTCGGCGCGCCGGATGTGACCGGGATCTACCTCGGTACGCTCGACGGCAGCGCCCCGATCCGGCTGACGCCCGGCAATAGCGCCGGGATGTATCTGCCCGAGGGGCCTGGGGGCGCCGGACCGTTTCGCGGAAGCGGGTGGATGCTGTGGGTGCGGGCGGGCGCGCTCGTGGCGCAGCGCCTGGATGTCGCGAAGGCCGCGCTCACAGGCGAGCCGGTGACGGTGGCCGACGTGGGGGTCCGCTCCTTGGGCGGTTGGTTGGGCGGGGTCTCGGTGGCGGCCACGGGGCTGGTGGCCTACCGGACGGGTACGGGTGGCCAGCGGCAACTGACCTGGTTCGACCGGTCGGGCGCGCCGCGGGGCGCCGCCGGCGACCCGGACGACACGCTTGACTATCCCAACCTATCCCCTGACGGCCGTCGGGTGGTCGTGAGTCGCGTGGTGCCGGACAATACCGACCTCTGGCTGCTGGACGGCGGCCGCACGAGCCGGTTCACGTTTGATCCGGCGCCCGACACGCATCCGGTCTGGTCGTCCGACGGCACCCGGATCGTGTTCCGCTCGAACAGAACGGGTGCAGATGACCTTTACCAGAAGCTCGCCAGCGGTGCGGGCGCGGAGGAGCGGCTCCTCGCATCCGACCAAGTCAAGACCCCCGAGAGCTGGTCGGCGGACGGGCGCTTTCTGCTGTATCGCAGCATCGACCCGCAGACGAACCTCGACCTGTGGGTCGTGCCGATGGTGGGCGATCGCACGCCGTCGGTGTTCCTAAAGACCCCGTTCCGCGAAGGGTATGGCGCGTTCTCGCCGGACGGGCGGTGGGTGGCCTACGAGTCGAACGAATCGGGGCGGAACGAGATCTACATCCGGCCCTTTGTCCCGCCCGCTCCGGCGAGCAATCCCCCGGCGCCGGCTGGAGGCCAGTGGCAAGTGTCCACGGCGGGGGGCATCTATCCGCGGTGGCGGCCCGACGGCAAGGAACTCTATTACCTCAACCCAGCGGGCGCGATGATGGCGGCGCCGATCACCGTCATCGGGACCACGCTCGCGCCGGGCGCGCCGGTGGTGCTCTTTCCCACGCGCATCGTCGGCGGCGGCGAGGACGCGGCACAGGGCCGACAGTACGACGTTACCTCCAACGGGCGCTTCCTGATCAATACGCTGCTGGACAGCGCCGCCGCGCCGATCACGCTGCTCCAAAACTGGAATCCGGAAGCGAAGAGGTAACGTGGGGCGACGAACTGCAGCGGTTGTTGTCGGTAAGTGTTTGTTACAGGCTTTTAGCCCGAGCGCGTTTCGTATCGGTGCCGCCGCCCCTCAGCGACGGCCAGGTTCGGACTGGTTCCGGTGCGCGGCCGCGACTTCGGCGGCGGCGCGCCGGCCGCTCTCGATCGCGCCGTTCATATAGCCCTGCCACTTGAGGCTCGTGTGCTCGCCGGCGAAGAAGAGGCGGCCGCAGGGGCGGGCGAGCCAGGCGCGCAGCTGCGGATCGAACGCCGGATCGAAGAACGCGTAGCCGCCGCGCGCCAGCGGATCGTTCTCCCAGACGATCTGACGGGAGGCGATGAGGGTGGCGCGCTCTGAGCCCAGCCAATTGAGCGCGTTGACGAAGCCCTGCGGACCCTCCCGCGACAGAATCGTCTGGGCGGCGTCGCTCGCCCCGCCGCCGGCCAGGGAGCTGAGAATGCCCGTCCGTCCGCGCTGCTGTTCGTTGCCGTCCCAGATGGCGCCAAACGGCAGCGACGAGCCGAACGCCTGCGGCCCGTGGGGCCCGCGCCAGAAGCGCTGAGAAAACTGGAGCAGGGTTTTGGTGGCGCGGCCGTACTTGAGGCGCGCGATCGCGTCGTGCTGCTGGGCGGGTAGCGCCGGCGTGATTGGGACGCGCCGCAGCGTCGTGGCCGGCAGCGCCAGCACCAGATACTCTGAGCTGATCGAGGCCGCGGCGCGCCCGCGCTTGACCGTGGCGCGCACGACGTTGCCGCGGTGCGAAACCGCCACCAGCTCCGTGTTCAGGCGGAGGCGCTCGCCGAGCGGCGCCGCGAGCGCCGCCGCAAGCCGATCGTTGCCGCCGTCGACCCGATAGGTCTTCCAGGGAAGCGAAGGGCCCTCGCCGGCAAACTGATCGACCAGCGCGAGGAGCGACAACTCCTCGGGATCGGCCAGGAAGAAGCCGCGGAGACCACGGACGGTCGTCCGCAGCTCGTCGTCGGCGCCCACTTCGTCGAGCCATTGAGACACCGACCGTCGGGCCAGATCTTCGGCGATCGGGGAATCCCAGCGCTGCTCGGCGAGCTGGTACGGCCGTCCGAGCTTGCGGAGGCGAGCTCCGATTCGTTCCCAGCCGCGGGACGCGTCGCGGACGACCACGCGCGCCTTGCGGGAACGGTCGGTTCCAACGTAGGCGAAGCCGCGACGCAGAATGCGCGTCAGCTTGAGGCCGAGCTCCGCGCACAGGTTGCGGATTTCGTGCTGCGCCTCATCGATCAGATCGCCGCCCGCCTCGGCGTGCTGACCGCCGGTGAAGCCGTCGCGGACCGTCCAGACGCGACCACCGATACGCTCGCGAGCGTCGATGACCGTCACACTCGCCCCGAGTGCGACGAGATCGCGCGCGGCGGCGAGCCCTGCGAGCCCGGCGCCGGCGACGAGCACCGTCACGCCACCCAGAGGCTGCGCCACGTCAGCGGCTCACAGCTGCTCGACCCTGTAACCCTTGGCCCGGAACATCGCCAGCACTCCTTCCGGTCCGACGAGGTGCGCGGCGCCGACGACAACGAAGGCCCGACCCGTCCTGCCAAGCAACGCATCGAGCCTGGGCAGCCAGGCGCGGTTTCGATCCACCAGGAGGCGTTTGTACATGATCGGATCGTCCTCCATGTCGCTGAGCATCAACCGCTCGACCGTCGCGGCATCCCCTGCTTTCCACGCGTCGATCAATCGGACCACATTCGCGCGTTCGTCGTCGAGATCCTCGAGGGAGCCGGCCAGCATGCGGTCCTGTTCTTCCGCACTCATCCCATCGAAAAGCGACAGCTGGAAATCGACCGTCTCGAGGCCCTGCACGGCCTTGCCGTCCACCCTGGCCCGATCGTAAAAATGGCGATCGAGGCCGAGGCTTCCGTCGAAGCCGGCCTTCTGCCACTCGAGTTGAACCAGCGTCAACGCCAGCATCCAGGGCTTGAAGCGCTTCAGCGGTTCGAGCGGCACGCCGAGGGCCTCGACCCGTTTCGTGACGAGCTCGTACGTGGAAGCGGAGAGCACGGTGTCGAGCGACTGATTGCCCGGGAGCAGCCCTCGCGTGAGCAGCTTGAACTGCGAGGCTGGCGCCTCGAGCTCACCGAGATCGGCCTCCTCGACGAGGAGGTCGGAGTCTTTGAAGGCGGTCTCGAGCGAGGGGTTCAGGGGATAGTAGTCCTTGGTGAGCAGATGTACCGAGCCCACCAGGTAGATGGCCCCGGTGGGACTGCTGATTTTCCAGATGAAGTTGCGTGGGGCCTGAGCCGGAGCGGCGTCGACCTGACACAGCGTGGCGAGCAGTGCGGCGCATGCCGTGATCTTCTTCATTTCGACCGCCGTTGCAGATAGGCTTCGATGTCGTCGATCTCTTTCGGGAGATCGCCGGAGAGATTGCGAAGACCGGAGGAGTCGAGGAGAAAGGAATCCTCGATCCTGACCCCTACGTCGAGATACTTCCGCACCTGGGGCTGCACCTTTTCGATGAACGCCAGGTTTTCGGGCGTCCGTGACAGCGAATCGAGCGCGGACTGGCGGATGTAGATCCCCGGTTCGATGGTGAACGCCATGCCGGGCTCGAGTGGACGGCTCAACTCACCGGTGTCGTGCACGTCGATGCCGATGTAGTGCGAAGCCCCGTGCGTATACCAGGTGCGGTACTGGTCGCCGCCCGCGTCGGTGATCAGACCCAGCTTCAGAAGGCCGGCCTTGATCACGTCGACCGTCGTGCGGTGGATGTCCTGCAGGGAGGCGCCGGGCTTGGCAGCCCGAATGCCCGCCAGCTGTGCCTGCAGCACGATCTCGTAGATGTCCCGCTGTGTGGGCAAAAACGTTCCGCTGACCGGGTAGGTGCGCGTGACGTCGACCGTCAGGTATTCGAGGCTGCTGCCCGCGTCGACGAGCAGCAAGTCGCCGGCCTGGATCTCACGGCCGCCTTCCGGGTAGTGAAGGATTGTCGCGTTGGGGCCGCTTCCGACGATAGACGGGTAGCCGGGCGAGGCGCCCCGGCCGTAGTGAACGGCCTCGATGGCCGCTTTCACTTGATACTCGAATGCGCCCGGCTGCGCGGCCTGCATCCCCGCTCGATGCGCGTCGGTCGAGATCGCCGCGCTTCTCGCCAGCAGCCGTTGTTCGTACGGCGTTTTCAGAACCCGCAGATCGGTGACCGTGCGGGTCGCGTCGTTGACGGTGAAACCGACGAACCGGTCGCGGACCTGCCGTGCGAATTCGAGCGGTGGTGTCAGCGGGTCGTCCACCTTGCGGTTGGGTCCGAGTACGAGCGCCAGCCTAGCTCGTCCGTCGGCCAGCGCGCCGAAGAAACGCGCCGCCTCCTTGTCGCCGACGGCGCCGAACCCGCGCCGACCGAGCATCGCGGTGACGAACGGCTCGAACTGGCTGGTCGGCAAAACCGTGTCGATGCCCGAGAGCGCCCGCGCCGCGTCGGCGCTGAGGAGGCGGCCGCTCCAGTGCTCCTGTGCCGGATTGCGGTCCTTGACGAAGAGCACTTCGCGCCGCGTCTCGTTCCCCGGCATCAGCACCAGCATCGTGTCGGGCTGCGCGACACCGGTCAGATAGTAGAGGTTGCTGTCCTGCCGGTAGATGTAGTCGACGTCGTTGGAATATCTGGCGACCGGTGCGCTCCACAAGATGAGCAGGGCGTCCGGGCCCAGTCGCTGCATGACGCTGGCCCGTCGCGCCGTCAGGTCGTCGCTGAACTCACTGGCTTGCGCGGCGGCCACTGTGGCGAGGGCCGCCAGCAGCGTCAGGACCATCGCCCGGCGTCCGCCCTTTGCAATTCGCAATCTGCAATCCGGCAATCTGCCTTCCCGCAATCTGCCTTCCCGCAATCTGCCTTCCTGCAATCTGCCTTCCTGCAATCTGCAATCCTGCAATCCTGCAATCCTGCAATCCTGCAATTTCCTCATGTTCTTCCGTCCACTATCTTTCCCGGGTTCATCCGGTTATCCGGGTCCAGTGCCTGCTTCAGCGTGCGCATCACCTCGAGGGCCCGTCCATGTTCGGCCTCGAGGAATTTGATCTTGCCGTATCCGACCCCGTGCTCGCCGGTGCAGGTGCCACCGAGGGCAAGAGCGCGCATGACGAGCCGCTCGTTCAGCCGCTGCGCCTCCTCGATTTCTGTCGGCTGCTGAGGGTCGACGATGTAGTTCAGGTGGAAGTTCCCGTCGCCCGCATGGCCCACGAGCGTAATCGGAAAGGAGGCCCCCTCGTTGTCGTGTCTCGTCTCGGCGATGCACTCGGCCAGCCGCGAGATGGGCACGCACACATCCGTGGTCCACGCGCGGGCCCCGGGCCGGAGCGCCAGCGACGCGTACAGGGCGTCATGACGCGCCCGCCAGAGCCTTTCACGATCCTCGAGCCGCGTCGCCCATTCGAAGCCGCGGCCGCCGTGCTCGGCGGCGATGGCTTGGACGGCGCGAGCCTGATCGTCGACGTGATGCTGGCTGTCGCTGTGGAACTCGAAGAACAGCGTGGGGGCGATCTCGTACATGGTCTTCGAATAGCGGTTGACCGCGTCCATTTGGAGATCATCCAGCAGTTCGAGGCGCGCGACGGGAATTCCGAGCTGGATGGTCGAGATGACTGTGGCGATCGCTCCCTCGATCGCCGTGAAGGCGCACACCGCTGCGGCTACGGCCTCCGGAACCGGATGGAGGCGTAACGTGACTTCGGTGATCACGCCAAGGGTGCCCTCGGCGCCAACGAACAGGCGCGTGAGATCGTACCCGGCTGACGACTTGCGCGCTCGACCGCCGGTATGAATCACGCGTCCGTCGGCGAGCACGACGGTCAGGCCGAGCACGTTGTCGCGCATCGTCCCGTACCGGACGGCCATGGTGCCCGACGCGCGCGTGGATGCCATGCCGCCGATCGTGGCGTCGGCCCCGGGATCGACGGAAAACATGAGGCCCGTGTTGCGCAGCGTCCTGGCGAGCTGCAGCCGCGTGACGCCGGCCTCAACCGTCGCGTCCAGGTCCTCGGCATCAACCCGCAACACCTTGTTCATCTCACGCAGGTCGACGCTGATGCCGCCGTGCACGGCGTGCACGTGTCCTTCGAGGGAGGTGCCGGCCCCGAAGGGGACGATCGGCACCTGGTATCTGGCGCTGATCGCGACGATCTCCTGGACCTCTTCGGTTGTGTGCGGAAGGCACACGATATCCGGCAGGGCGGGGGCATGGTAAGACTCGCCGTGACTGTGATGCTCGCGGACCGAATCGGCCTCGCTGGCCCGGCGACCGAGCAGCTCCTTCAGCTGCAGAGTGGCCGCCTCAATCGGGCGGACGCGCGCAGGCGTGGACATGGGCCCGTCCAGTGTACGGCCAGGGACGAGGTAAGGGGTAGCCGACAAAACTTATACTGGTCGAATGCCAGCCCCTCCGCCGGAGGAAATCGCCGCCGCGGTCATGGAGGCGGTCAGAACGGCCAGCCGGCGCCCGATCGATCCGTTGCCCGACAGCGAACTCGTCGCTGACCTCGGCTTCGATTCGCTGCAGGTGCTCGATCTGGTCGCGGAGCTCGAGAATCGGTTCGAAATCGCGATCCCCCTCGACCAGGTGCCCGCTGCGCGGACGGTCGGCCAGGTCGTGTCGCAGATCACCCGACTCGTCGAATCTCGGAGCGAGAATGGCCCGCTGCCGGACGCTCGTTGACGCGCTCGACGAAGCCGCGCGGTCTGCGGAGGGGTATACCTTCATCTCCGAGGGCGTCGAGACCCGGCGCTCGTATGCGGAGATCCGCCGCGCCTCGGAGCGCGTGGCGCGGGGGCTTCTCGCCGCAGGCCTGAAGCCAGGCGATCTCGTGGCGCTCGTGATTGCCGATGCCGAAGCGTTCCTGACCGCTCTGTTCGGGGCCGCGCAGGCAGGGATCGTGCCCGCCACGATGGCGCCGCCGACCACCACTGGAGGTTTGTCCCAGTACTTCGAGCTGACGATGCGCACGGTGCGGGCCGCTCGTGCCCGCGCCGTGATCACGAGCCGCGGTCTGCTCGCCGGATTCGACGCGATGCGCGCACGCTGCACGGAGCTCGCGTTGGTGGTCACCCCAGACGACTTGGCACGAGCCGAACGGGAGTCGCCGGAGGCTCGAGAGCCGATCGCCCCTGCACGCGGTGCAGACGATATCGCGCTGGTGCAGTTCACGTCAGGATCGACGTCGTCACCCAAAGGCGTCGCCCTCTCGCACCGCAATCTCTGCGCGAACATCGACGCCATCAACGGCCCTGCCGGACTGGGCACTTCGCCCGACGATTCCGCGGTCAGCTGGCTGCCGCTCTACCACGACATGGGTCTCGTCGGTATGGCCCTTGGCCCGCTGTACTCGTCGCGCCCGGCGCTGTTTCTCGAGCCGCAGGCGTTCATCAAACGCCCCGTCGACTGGTTGAAGGCGATTTCCCGCCATCGCGCGACCGTGAGTTTTGCCCCCACCTTCGCGTACCAGCTGGTGCTCCGCCGCGTGAGCGAACAGGATTTGATTGGACTCGACCTTTCGTGCTGGCGCGTTGCCGGTTGTGGCGCCGAGCCTGTCCATGCGCCGACCCTGCACGCGTTTGCCGATCGCCTCGCCGGCGTCGGCTTTCGTCCGACGAGCTTTCTGCCCTGCTACGGGCTCGCCGAGCACGTGCTCGCCGCCACGTTGCCTCCCCGGGATCGGCCGTTGCGGACCGACGCGTCATCGGTCGTCAGTTGCGGCCGCCCGTTGCCGGGCCACCGGCTCAAGGTGGTCAAGCCAGACGGCACAAACGCGCGGGACGGTGAGCCAGGTGAAATCGTGCTCTCGGGCCCGTCGGTCATGCAAGGGTACCTCCGCGACGAAGCCACGGGAGCGGCCGTGCGCGCCGGATGGCTGCACACCGGCGACCTGGGGTATCTCTACGACGGCGAGCTGTTCGTCTGCGGCCGTGCCAAAGACACCATCATCATCAACGGCCGGAAATACTTTCCCCAGGATCTCGAATGGGCCATCGAGAATCTCGACGGTGTGCGGCGCGGCCGCGTCGTCGCCTTCGGGATCGTCGAGCATGGCGCAAACGATCGCGTGGTCGTCGCCGTCGAGGCTGGTCAGCGACCGGGACGCGAACGACTGGTGGAAGACATCCGCAGACGCATCGCGGATCAGTTCGGCCTTTATGTCGACGACGTCGTGTGCGTGGCTGCTGGCACGATCAGCCGGACCACCAGCGGCAAGATCCGGCGGGCTGCGGTCAAGGCTCACTACGAAGAAGGCACGCTCGTCAACAGTGGCGGCGGTTTCTGATCGTGCGCTGGTCGGAATGGCTCGCGCTGGGCTTTTTCCTCTGGCTCGCGGCGGCTGGCTGGTTCCGGACGTTGTTACCCGGCCGGCGATGGCGACTGACTGTCGCCAGCCTCGTGATGTGTGGCGTGGTGGTGGCCGTTGCGACGGGCGCAGCCGTTCCGGTGCGGGACTGGGCGCCACCGTTGTACGTTCTGGTCGGATATTTTCTGTCTGGTCTCCTGTTCGTGTCGCCGTCTCCGGCCTTCGAAGAGTGGCTGGTGCAGTGGGATAACCGCATTCTCGGAGACTCGATCGCCCGCTTCGGCCGCTGGCCGGCCTGGTTGCTCGGATATCTGGATCTCATCTACGTCTTCTGTTTCCTCGTGGTGCCCGGCGGTTTCGCCGTTCTCGTTCTCACGGGACATTCCGCCCTCGCGGATCGCTTCTGGACCATCGTGCTTGCCACCGAGTTCGGCGCCTTCGCGCCGCTCGCTGTGGTCCAGAGCCGACCGCCGTGGGCGCTGGATCCTCAGGCGCGGGCTCGCCATGCCGCGATTCATCGCTTTGCCTCCATCTTCGTCCGCCAAGCCACCATCGGCGCGAACACGTTCCCAAGCGGCCACGCGGCGGCGTCGCTCGCGGTCGCCCTGACCGTGATGGATGTCGTCGCCTGGGCCGGCGCGATCCTGATCTTCTTTGCCATCAGCATCTCGGCCGCGTGTATCGTCGGTCGCTATCACTACGTGATGGACGTCGCGGCCGGCGTTGTGCTGGCCGCGGCGGCATGGGCGCTCGTCATGATATGATTGGCAACACGGTGGCGATGCGCTGCCGTTCCGAGTACCCGGCATGACGTCCGGAGGGAACCGAGCGTGCTCACCGTATTGTCGTCATTCGCCCGCCTTCGTCTGGACGCTGCCCGCCGCTTCGTTCTCGACGCCCCTCCCGATGCCGAATGCGTGATCGTTGCCGCTTCGCGATCGGCCGCCGACGATTTCGCGCGCGATCTCGCACGCCAGCGCGGCGCCACGTTCGGCATGCACCGCTTCAGCTTGACGCAGCTCGCAGCGCGCCTGGCAGCACCGTTGTTGGCAGCCAGCCGGCTCGCGCCGACGACACCGCTTGGGATGCAGGCCGTTGCGGCGCGTTCGCTCTTCGAAGCGAGGCGCTCGGAGGCGCTGTCGTACTTTGAGCCCGTCGCGGATTCGCCCGGGTTCTCGCGCGCGCTGGCGCACACCCTTGAAGAAATGTCGCTCGCCATGGTTCCAGCCGGGGCGCTGCAGCGTGTGGACAGCGGCGGACGCGATCTCGGCGCTCTGCTCGAGCGGTTCGACGAGCAGTTTCAAGTGGCTTCGGCCGCGGACCGTTCTCGTTTCCTGGCCGCTGCCACGCGCGCCGTGCTCGAAGGCCCAGGGGTTCATGCGGCCCGCCGCCTGCTGCTGCTCGACGTGCCCATCAGCAACGCTGCCGAGGACAGGCTGGTGGGCGCGCTGATTCGGTCCTCGCTGGTGGCGTTCGCGACCTCGCCGCGTGGCGATGAGCGATCCAGGCGCGCGCTGGCGTCGTGGGGCGACATCGAGGATCTCGACGCTCACCTCACGTCTGGCACGGCCGGGCCGGTGCGACCGCTGGAGCGAGTGCCTCAGCACCTCTTCTCGGCGGCTCCGCCGCCGACAGGTGATCCACTCGACGAAGTGGAGCTCTTTTCCGCGCCTGGCGAAGGCCGGGAGTGCGTGGAAATCGCCCGGCGTGTCTTGCGCGAGGCACGGAGGGGCGTTCCCTTCGATCGCATGGCCGTTGCCCTGCGCGCGCCGCAGCAGTACAGCAGCCTGCTCGAGCACGCGCTGGAGCGAGCTGGCATTCCCGCGTACTTCGAGCGGGGGACGCGGCGACCGCATCCTGCAGGTCGGGCGTTTCTGGCCCTCCTAAGGTGCGCGGCGGACAACCTTTCCACCCGCCGCTTCGCCGAATACCTCTCGCTCGGTCAGGTTCCCGATGCCCCCAACGCACCAGGCGACGCTTTCCCGGCCTCGTCCGACGAAGTCTTCGGCGCGTCGGGACAGAGAGCGGCGGACGCCGGGTCGGGCCAGGCGGCGGGGACCGAAGATGACGACCGTGACGTTCCGGTGAGCCAGGCGGTTCGATCGCCGTGGAAATGGGAACAGCTGCTGGCGGAGTCCCGCGTGATTGCCACGGTCGAACGCTGGGACCGAAGGCTCGCCGGCCTCGCCAGCGAGTGTGAGCTTCAAATACGCGAGCTCCAGCGGACCGAACCAGATTCGGGGCGAATCGACCAGCTGACGCGGAAGATCGCCGATATCCAGCAGCTTGCCGCGTTCGCCTTGCCGATCATCAGAATGCTGGGCGACTGGCCTGCGCGAGCCACGTGGGGCGAGTGGCTCGAACGGTTCGTGACGCTGGCGTCCCAGGCGCTGCGACGGCCGGATCGGGTTCTCCGCGTGCTGGCCGATCTGGCGCCGATGGGCACCATCGGGCCGATCGGCATCGACGAGGCCGCGGTCGTGCTCGCGGATCGCCTCAGAAGCATCGAAGCCGAGCCGCCCGCACGGCGTTATGGACGTCTGCTCGTCACGACGCCGGCGCAGCTGCGCGGACGAAGCTTCGAGGTCGTGTTCGTGCCCTCGCTTGCCGAGCGGATGTTCCCGCAGAGGCCGCGCGAAGATCCGCTCCTGCTCGATGAGTCGCGCGTGGCGCTGGACACGCCGGTTCCGCTCGTCACGCAGGCCGAGCGGGCAGAGCTCGAGAAGCTGCAGCTCCGGCTGGCCATTGGTGCCGCCGAGTCACGACTCTACGTGTCGTTCCCCACCGTCGAAGTCGGGGATGGGCGGCCGCGGGTGCCCTCTCTGTATGCGCTCGAGGTCTGGCGGGCCATGACCGGCCGGGTGCCAGGCGCCGACGAACTGCAGCGCGTGGCTGCCAATCGCTCTCAGGCTACGCTCGCCTGGCCGGCGCCGCTCGACGGGGAAGAGGCCATCGATTCACTCGAGCACGATCTGTCCACGCTGCGTGCGCTGGCCGCGGAACCGGAGCAGCGGGTTCGCGGGCACGCGCAGTACATGCTGCAGCTGAACGACTGTCTTCAACGCTCCGTGAGGGAGCGCTACATGCGCGGACGGCCAAGCTGGTCGCACTGGGACGGCATCGCAACCGCGACCGATCGGTTGAAGCCGGTTCTCGCGGCGTACCGGCTCGGCGAGCGCGCTTACTCCGTGTCGGCGCTTCAGAAGTATTCGACCTGTCCGTATCAGTTCTTCCTGAGCGCGATCTGGCGGATGCGTCCGGCTGAGGATCTCGAGCCGCTCTATCGGATGGATCCGTTGACGCGCGGCAGCTTGTTTCATGCAGTCCAGACCGATTTCTTCCGTCGGCTCAGAGCGATCAACGCGCTGCCGGTCGCACGCGCGGATCTCGACCGTGCGCTGACGCTGCTCGACGAGGCGCTGGCCCACGTGGCCGCCGTCGAGCGCGAGCGGCTGTCTCCTGCCATCGACCGTGTCTGGAAAGACGAGATTGCGGCGATGCGCCGCGACCTGCGGTTGTGGGTGGATGAGACCGCGGGCAGGGGTGAGTGGACGCCGAAGTGGTTCGAGTGGAGCTTCGGCTTGCGCGACGCCGGACGCGATGAGGCGAGCCGACCCGAGCCTGTGCTGATCGACGGCCGGTTCAAACTCCACGGATCGATTGATCTCGTCGAAGAGCATACGAACGGGCAGCTGCGGATCACCGATCACAAGACGGGTAAGTACCGCGGCAAAGAGCGCATGGTCGTCGATGGCGGCGCCGCGCTCCAGCCGGTCCTTTATGCGATGGCACTCGAAGCGGCCACCGGCCGGACGGTTTCCGGCGGCCGCTTGTACTACGCGACCACCGACGGCGGATACCGCGAGGTGGAGATTCCGCTGACACCGCAGGCGCGCCGCCTGGGCGTCGAGGTGCTCGAAATCATCGACCGCGCGGTCGAAACCGGGTTCCTCGCGCCGGTGCCGCGAGAGAAGGCATGCGCATGGTGCGACTTCCGTATCGTGTGCGGCCCGACGTCCGAAGAGCGCGTCGGCACGTTCAAGTCGCGGGAACCGCTCGCCGATCTTGACGACCTTCGGAGGAAGCCATGAGCAGGATCGCAGACGACGGGGAGTACCGGCTCCTGATCCGCGATGGGCTGGACCATACGGTCATCGTCGAGGCAGCCGCCGGCACCGGGAAGACCACCGAGCTGGTCTGGCGCATTCTGAACGTGGTGTCGAGCGGCCGGGCGCGAATCGACCAGATTGTGGCGGTCACATTCACCGAGAAAGCCGCAGGGGAGCTGAAGCTCCGCATCAGACAGGAACTGGAGACGGCGCGGCAGCGGGCCGCCGATCCTGAGTCCCAATCCAGGCTCACGGATGCCATCGAGCGCCTGGAAGAAGCCCACGTCAGCACAATCCATGGGTTTTGCGCCGACTTGCTGCGTGAGCGCCCCGTCGAGGCCGGCGTCGATCCGCTCTTCGAGGTGCTCACCGAGCCGCGCGCGGAGCGCTTGTTCAGCGAAGCCTTCCACGCCTGGCTGGACGAGCAGCTCGAGGAGCCGGGAGAGGGTGTGCGGCGGGCGCTCAGGCGAAGCGCGTGGTCCCCTGACGGGGGGGATCGGTCGGACGGACCAATCGACCGGTTGCGCCGGGCGGCGCGCGATCTTGCGGAGTGGCGCGACTTCACCGGGGTATGGCGTCGTGACCCCTTTAACCGCGATGCGGCCCTCAACCTCGTCCTCGCACAAGTACGGCAGCTGGCCGCTCTGTCGGCGTCGCCGGCGTCCGATCGGGATCCGCTGTTTCTGGGCCTGCGGCCGATTCGCGAGTTCGCTCACGAGATCGAGACCGTACTGCGAGTCGGCCAACCCGACAACGACGGGTGGGAAGCGCGATCGATTGACCTGGCGCAGAATCGGCAGTTCCGGCGGGTCCGACGTGGCCGCGAGAAGACATACGGCCCCGGAATCGACCGCGATGCGGTATGGACCGCTTACGAGAGGCTGACGGCGGAGCTGGACGATTTCCAGCGCGCGGCCGACGCTGACCTTGCCGCGCTGCTGCACGTCGAGCTCGCCGGGGCCATTGCGCACTACGAGACCGCCAAACGCCGGGCGGGGGCGCTCGATTTCGTGGATCTACTCCTGCGGACGCGGGAGTTGCTGGTGAATCATCCGGCCGTGCGCCGGGCGTTCCAGGCGAGATTCACGCATTTGTTCGTCGACGAGTTTCAGGACACCGATCCGCTCCAGGCGGAAATACTCCTGCTCCTCGCGGCCGACGACCCTTCGGTGCGCGACTGGCGCCGCATCGTGCCGATTCCCGGCAAGCTCTTCCTGGTTGGCGACCCGAAACAGGCTATCTACCGGTTCCGGCGCGCCGACGTCGAGATCTACCAGGAGGTCTGCGACCTGCTCGAGTCGCGAGGCGCTCGACGGGCGTACCTCCGGACGAGCTTCCGCGCGACGCCGAACATCCAGCGAGTGGTGAATGCGGCGTTCGCGCCGCTCATGGACGGCAATCGAACGACGCTCCAGGCGCAATACGTCGAGTTGCACTCGCACCGACCTGAATCGGCCGACCAGCCATCGGTCGTCGTCCTGCCCGTCCCCGAGCCCTACGGGCAACAGCGTGTGGCGGGATACGCGATCGACAAGTCGCTGCCCAAAGCCGTCGGCGCGTTCGTCCGATGGCTCCTGTTCGAGAGCGGCTGGACCGTCACCGAACGCACCACGCGCGACGAGCTGCCGATCAGCGTTCCAGTCCAGCCGCGGCACGTCTGTATTTTGTTCCGCCGCTTCCTCCAATTCGGGCGGGATGTCACGCGACCGTACGTCGAAGCACTCGAAGCGCGCGGCGTGCCGCACCTCCTCGTCGGTGGAAAATCGTTTCACGACCGCGAGGAAGTCGAGACGATGCGCGCGGCGCTCTGTGCCATCGAGTGGCCGGACGACGAGGTCTCGGTATTCGCCACGTTACGCGGAGCGCTCTTCGCTATAGACGACGAGACCCTTTTTCTGCATCGACAGCGTCACCGGACGCTGCACCCGTTTCGCGTGCCGGCCGATCCTGAGTTCCCTGCGGTCGCGGAGGCCCTCTCGCTGTTGCGCCGTCTGCACAGCCGTCGCAACTATCGACCGATCGCCGACACGTTGACCGAGCTGCTCACGGCCACGCGCGCCCACGTCGGCTTCGTGCTGCGCAGCGCCGGGGAGCAGGTGCTGGCCAACGTCCTGCACGTCGCAGAGCTGGCGCGACAGTACGAATCGAACGGGGGCATCTCGTTCCGCGGTTTCGTAGAGGTCTTGAACGAACAGGCGGACGGGGGGCAAACCGCCGAGGCGCCAATTCTCGAGGAAGGGACCGATGGCGTGCGCCTCATGACCACTCACAAGGCCAAGGGCCTCGAGTTTCCGATCGTCATTCTGGCCGACATGACCGCCAGGCTCCGATCGGACCGCGCGGACCGGCTCATCGATCGCACCACCAACGCCTGCTACCTGCGGCTCGGACGCTGGACGCCGTCCGAACTGGCAGCCGCCGAAGCCGCCGAGGTCGCACGCGACGAAGCCGAAGGGGTCCGTGTGGCGTATGTCGCGGCCACGCGGGCACGCGATCTCCTCGTGGTTCCGGCGGTCGGAGACACCGAGTGGGACGGTGGCTGGATCTCGCCGCTCAACAGGGCTATCTATCCCCCGTTCGAACGGCGCCGGACACCAGAGAAGGCCGTCGGCTGTCCGGGATTCAAGAAAGACTCGGTGTGGCGGCGTCCTGACAACGATCCCGCAACCAGTCAGACGGTGTGCCCGGGCCACTACCAGTTCGGGACGTCGGGCGACGTTCTGGGCGATACGCCGTACGGAATCGTCTGGTGGGATCCGAACGCGCTGAATCTCGAAGTCGGTCCTCCGCCGGGAATTCGCCGGGAAGCACTCATCGTCAAAGACGTACCGCCTGCTGTGCTGGAGCAGGGACGCCACGCGTACGAAACGTGGCTTGCCCGCCTCGAGGGGGTTCGGGCTCGCGGAGCGAACCCGTCGCTGTCGGTTCGCACGGCGACGGAATGGGCCGCAAGCGATGAGCCCGTGTCTGTGGCGGCGCCTGCGGACACGGACCAGGTGCCACGTCCGCTGCGAGTGGAGCAGCCCGGTCTGTTCGACGAGCCGCCGGTGGTTCCACCTGTAAAGCGTCGGGAGGCCACGATCGTGGTCGTGGATGCGCGCCGTGGCGAGCGGCTGGGCGGCGCCCGGTTTGGCGAGCTCGTCCACGCTGTTTTGGCGTCGGCGTCTCTTGACGCCGACGCCGCATCGGTACGGGCCGTGTCCGAGGTGCAGGGGCGGATCCTCTCGGCGGCTCAAGACGAGGTCGTTCGCGCCTCGGATCTCGTAAACCATGTCCTGTCGCACGAGGTGCTCGCACGGGCCCGGGCAGCCGCCGGACGAGGCGCGTGCCGCCGCGAGACCCCGGTGACGTTGTCAGCTGCGGACGGCACGTTAATCGAGGGAATCGTCGATCTCGCTTTCGAGGAGGCCGGCGTGTGGACCATCATCGACTACAAGACGGATCGCGAGATTGCTCACTCGGGCGAGGATCGCTATCGACGGCAGATCGCGCTCTACATATCCGCTATCGAACGGGCGACCGGCCAACCGGCGAACGGCGTGCTCGTCAGAATTTAGACGCCGGGGGACGGCGAAAGAGGAACAGGGATGACATTGCGTTTGAGCGGGCTGGCCTTGAGCGTACTCCTACTGATGACGAGCTCGACGAACTGCGCCCACCGGCCGGCGATGCTCGTTCAAAGCCACCCGTCCGGGCCCGTCTGTGGGGAGGTCGTACCGGAAGGAGAGCGCGAGGTGACCTGGATCGGGCCCGATGATCAGCGCGATCGGATCCGCCTGATTGACTGGTGCAGGACCGTTGGACCCGTGGTGGCGCGCACCCCTGTGTCGGACAAGCCGGTTGTCGAGGAACTTGCCGTCCTCAGCTGGAACGTGCACGTTGGCGGCGGCGATCTGGATAGGGTGGTGGCCGACCTGAAGGCCGGCCACTTCACCGAGGGCCGTCCTGTGACGCACTTCGTGCTGTTGTTGCAGGAAGCTCACAGGCAGGGTCCGGACGTTCCGGCGACGATTCCCGCCCGGTCGCCAGTGCCTCCGGCCATCGTCGAACATCCGCCGACCGGCGTCCGACGCGACGTTCAGGAGGTCGCGGAGGTCCAGGGGCTTAATGTGTTTTACGCACCGGCCATGAGAAATGGGCACACTGCGGTCCCCGAAGACCGCGGCACCGCCATCCTCTCGACTTTGCCGCTGACCGATCTTCAGGTGATCGAGCTGCCGTTCGAGCGCCAACGCCGAATAGCGGTGAGTGGGACCATTGCGGGGCGCACGCCGTCGTACGTCGATTGGGAGATTCGCGTGGTGGGCGTGCACGTCGATACCGCGCTCGCCCTGACGCGTGGTGGTCCTTTTGCGGCGCGCAAGAGACAGGCCGAAGCGCTGGTCGAGGCACTCGCCGGGCCCGCGTCACCGCCGACCATCGTCGGTGGCGACTTCAATACCTGGCTCGGAACGAAAGAACCGGCGCTCGCTGTCATGCGGGAAGCCTTTCCCGAGACGCCAGCTCAACCGGACGCCACCACGTGGCGCGGTCCCCTCGGCGCGCATGGTTCGCTCGACTACGTCTTCGTCCGTGGGGGGTTCCGCTCGGTCTCCACGCGGCGCCTGCCCGATCGGTTCGGCTCCGATCACTATCCGCTGCTGACGTTGGTCGCTCTCGGACACGTCGATCGACGACAAGCTCATCTGCCTGCGGCCCCACGCACGTCGCTTCGCGACGTACAATCTTCGTCGAATGGCTGACCAGTCTGAACCGATCGCGGCCGCGTTGAGACTGGCCGCAATTGCGGAATCTTCAGAGGACGCAATCATCAGCAAGGATCTGAATGGCACGGTAACCAGCTGGAATCGCGGAGCGGAACGAATTTTCGGGTACCGGGCAGACGAAATCATCGGCAGGCCGATTACGACGCTGATTCCACACGAGCAGCAGGACGAGGAAATCTACGTGCTGGCCCGGATCCGCAACGGACAGTCGGTGGACCACTTCGAAACGGTCCGGCGGCACAAGAGCGGCGCGATCGTTCCGGTGTCGCTGACGGTGTCGCCGATCCGTGCGCCGGATGGCACCATCGTCGGCGCGTCGAAGATCGCGCGAGACATCACCGAGCGGCGGCACGCCGAGATGGCGATTGCCGAGTCCGAGAAGAAGCGGAGCCATCTTGAAGAACAGCTGATGGCGCTGGTCGAGGGCTCAGGCATGCTCTTCGAGTCGCTGCACCCGTCAGACGTGCCCCAGGCCATTATCAGGGCCGCGCGGCGGCTCATCACCGCGGATGGCTACGCCGTGTGGCGGTTCGATCAGGCCGAGGGTTCCTGGGACCTCACGGCGTCGGAGGGTCTTTCGGACGAGTTCGTACAGGGCATCGTGACTGTATATCGAGGACGGCCCGAGGGGCAGGGCCCCCCGTCTATGCAGTCTATCGTCACGGAGGACGTCGCCAGCCTTCCCGAACTCGGAAATCGTCGGGCCCTTTACCGCGGCGAGGGCATCACGTCGATACTCGGCGTGCCGTTGGCGCTCGTCGGTGTCGGGGCAGGGGCACTTGTTCTTTACTACCGGACACCTCATGCCTTCGACGAAACCGAAATCCAGATCGCGCGGGCGATCGGCAATCTGTCCGCCGCGGCGATCACCTCGGCCGAACTGCATGACGAGCAGCGCCGCAGCCGTGAAGATCTGACGAAGGCGTACCGGCAGGCAAGAGCCGCGAACCGTGCCAAGGACGAGTTCTTGGCAACGCTGTCGCACGAGCTCCGCACGCCCTTGAACGCCGTTCTCGGCTGGGCGCGCATGCTGAGTGCCGGCGCCGTGGCGCCGGAGCGGTTTGCCCGCGCCATCGAGGTTATCGAACGGAACGCCAACGCTCAGCTCCGCCTTGTCGAAGACATGCTCGATCTGTCCCGGATCATTACGGGCAAATTGCGGCTCGACGTGCAGCCGACGCGTCTGTCGGACGCGATCGCCGCAGCCATCGAGACCGTGATGCCCGCGGCCACTGCCAAGGAGATTCCGATCAAGGTGGAGACCGACGCTGGTGACCTCGTGAACGGAGACAGCGCCCGGTTGCAACAGGTCGTATGGAATTTGCTTTCGAACGCGGTCAAGTTCACGCCGAAAGGCGGACGCGTCGCCGTGACGCTCCGTTCGTTTGCGTCGAGCGTCGAACTCGAAGTGACCGACACCGGTGAAGGAATCGAGCCCGATATTCTGCCCTACGTGTTCGACAGGTTCCGGCAGGCCGATGCCGGCACGACACGTACGCACATGGGGCTCGGGCTGGGCCTCGCCATCGTCAGGCACATCGTCGAGATGCACGGCGGCCGCGTCAGCGCGAGCAGTGAAGGCGCTGGCCACGGCGCCACGTTCCGACTGTCGTTGCCGGCCGCCCTCCTGGAAGGCGAACGCACGTCGAGTGCCGCAAGGCGCGTGGTGAATTCGACGAGCCACTCTCTGCCGGCGGCGCTGTTTGGGATGCATGTGCTGGTCGTTGACCGTGATTCGGAGTCCCGCGAGGCGCTGACCAGTCTGCTCGAAGGGCGTGGTCTGCTCGTCGATGCCGTATCCTCGGTCGACGAAGGGCTCGCGGCGATCAAACGGGTGCCGCCCGACGTGATCCTCAGCGATCTCGGCTCCGCGGCGCATGAATACACCGATCTCCTGCTCGCTACGCGCGAGCGGCTGGCTCGTTCAGGGGAGCGCGTGCCCGTGATCGTCCTGTCCGCCGCCTCCGACACCCTTCGGCAATCGGGTGTTCGAGCCTGTCTCACCAAGCCGATCGATCCCGAGGCGCTGTTTTCCGCACTCGAGCGACTCACGGCCGTGCCGGTGCGCGACGACAGGGCATGACGGAACTGTTGTATCCGCCGGCCCGCGGTGTCGCGGCTCGCGTCCACGCTCAGATGGCGAATCAAGCGCGCCTGGCCCGGGAACGGGGGGAGACGGACATCGCGCTCGAAGGAGAAATCGACGCCATCGAGTCGATCATCGAGGTCGCTTTCTGGGCCAGCCTGAGAAGGGAAGAGCTTTACACGCCGACCATTTCCCTGGCTTTCGTGTCTCCAGACCGGGCGTTTCGGCCGCTGCGATTCGAGCCGCGGCTCCCGCTCACCCCGGAGGCGCTGGCGAAGCTCGGGCCGGCGGTCAAGAGCGCCGGGATCCATCTGGGCGTATGGCGCGACCGACGCGAGGACGCACTCGAGGTCTGGGGGATTACCCGAGCGCTGCCTGCCTTCTGCTTCGTGCTCGAAGTCGTGGCGCCGGGACTGCTCGTGGTCAAGTACCCTCATGCGGCGTCGGGGAAATTCGTGAACCTGGTCGTGCTCGAGGGCGATCAGGTGAAGTTCGTCGACGAGCAGGGCGCGAACGTTCCCGATTGTCCAGACGTGGTCTCGGCGCTCCTCGGCTTCGAGTCACCGATGGCGTGGGCCACAGGGCGCGCCAATGTGTTCGTGCGTCTCGCCGTCTCGATGCGGGCGCACGGCCGCGGTGGCGCGCTGCTGGTCGTGTCAGCCGGCTCGGAACGGTGGCGGCAATCGATCGTGCAGCCGATCCGCTATTCGATGACGCCGCCCTTTGGTGAAATCGCGGAGCTGATGCAGCGCCAGCAGCTCGACCAGCGGCAGTGGCAGGAGGAACTGTCGCAGGCGATCGACGCGGTCGCTGGTCTGACGGCGGTTGATGGCGCGACGGTCATGAACGATCGGTACGAGCTGCTGGCCTTCGCGGTGAAGATCGCGCGGCACGAGGACAGCGGTCGCGTGCAGGAAGTCAGAGTCACCGAACCGGTCGAGGGGAGCGCCGCCCTGACGCTTCATCCGAGCCAGTTGGGCGGCACGCGGCACCTGTCGGCGGCTCAGTTCGTGTACGACCAGCGGGATGCTTCGGCGCTCGTCGCGTCACAAGACGGGCGCTTTACCGTCTTCCAGTGGTCCGCTTGCGAGGAGATGGTCCACGCCCACCGGGTAGAGGCGCTGCTCCTCTGAGACGATCAGCTGAAAATCCGTCCCTTGTCGAGGCCGAACGAGGGGTTGCTGCGTCGGCCGGTGATTCGGATCGGAATGGCGCTGCCGCCGTTTTCACCTCGGAACAGCGGGTCGACCAGCTTCAGGAGCAAGCTCTTGAAACCCGTTACTGTCTCGGACAGCTTGGCGTCCATCAGCAGCGTTCCCCTGAAATCGATGGCTTCCGAGGTCAGGCCGTAGGTGCCGGACAGGCGCACGATGGCGCCCGGCACGTCGAACGCAACCGCGGGTATGGTGAGCACACCGTCGGCGAGCCGGAACCTGCCCCGGAAGTCGGAGGTGACGCCGGCCGCTCGCGGCGCCGCCGGCCGCCCGCGGCTGCGCCGGCTGAGCTCGTCCACTTTCTGCTGGATGTCCAGGTTCGTGAAGCGCGTGCCCGTGATCGAGAACGTTCCGTCGAGTTTGAGCTTCTGCACGACGTCCTCGTCCTCGGGCGGAATTTCCATGCGCGTCTTCAGGGTGAGCGCACCGGTCATCGCGGCGTTGGGGGATTTGACCGCCAGCCACAGAATGTCCTCGAGCCGGGCGGAGTCCATCGTGATGTCGAGGGTCACGCGACGGCCCGGCACGCCCGGCGTGTCGTCCACCACGTCACCTGAAGCCACGAGCGATGTGTTGAGAAACGAGGCGTCGATCCGCTTGAGGAAGGTATTGCCGTTGGTGCCATCGACCACCGTGTGATAACTCGCGCGCAGCGGAATCGGATGGCCGATCGAGGCGAGCGCGAACTCCGGCGTGAGCGAGTCGCCTCGCACCTCGATCTCGTCCAGCCTTCCGCCGAAGGTGCCGCGGGCGGACAGGATGCCGCTGATGCCCTTGAACACGCTCAGATCGGCCTGCTCGAAGGTGAAGGCGCCGTCGAGCGGAGTCAGGCTTGGCTCGTCGCCGCGCCAAGGTCCGAACGTGCCGCTTGTGACGATATCGCCGGGTGGAATGGCGTTGGTCACCGTTGCGTCGAAAGGCATGGCCCGGTCGAAGGCGACCGAAGTCATCCGCAGATCGTGAATGGTCCACACCTTGGGCGTCTTGTCTGACTGCCGGGGGATGAGAACCAGCCGCGCGTTGCTCGCGACGAGCTCGTCGATGACGAAGGGCGGCTTGATTGGCGACCCCGTCGGCTTCGTGCTGGCGTCGGCCTCCTCGCGGTTGCGCGGTGGAATCTGAATGTCGAGGCCCTCGAGCGTTACGAGCGATACATGTTTACCGAGCAGAGGGGCTATGCCGCCTTCCGCCGCCAGACTCGAAATCGAGATGAGTGGGGGGACGTCGCGCCGGCCCTTGTGCCGCACGGTGAGCGTCTCTCCCGACGCCCGAAGTCGAGGCAGCACTCTCAGGCGCAGGCGATCGAGGTCGACTTCGCTTTCGAACCGCGAGGCCAGCGCGTCGACCAGTTTCGAGCGAGCGGTCTCGGATGAGAAGGGGACAACGGAAGCGAGCGCGAGGAGAAAGACGCCAACTGCCACGCCGATGCCGATCAGCGCGGCCGTGAGCACCTTTTTGCCCCGGTGACGACCCAATGTGGCGGTGATTGGCATTTCCGGCCGGGTTATCGCACGAGCCGTGCCATAATAGCAGCCACTTGACGGCAGTCCCTATACGGCATCCGTGCGCGCTCCCCTGAATCCATTCCATCGCCTTCATCCTGGAGCGCAGAGCGGGTTGTCCCAGCTGGGCCGTTTTCAGCTGGCGCCGCACGACGATTCACCCGATCAATCGAGCGATTCGCGCTCCTCGAATCGGATTCCTCGCGCCGTGGCCGTTCTGTGGCGCGGGCGGTTCCGTGTTCCTGCCGATGCGACGCTGATCGCGGCGCCATGGGCTCCCGAGCCGTGCCGGTCATTTTCACGAAGTCCGACGCATCGGCAAGTCCGCCGCCCGGTCATGAACTACACTGGAGACACCAATGTCCGCACGGAATGGGGATCGCGCGAGGTTTCACAAAGATCGCAAGAGAAAACTCCGACGGCGTCAGCGCGTGCGCGAACTGACCAAACCGACCGACCGACCAGCGAGGAGACGATAGTATGGCGACCATGAACGGAACCATCAAACGGATCGTAAGCGACAAGGGGTTCGGGTTCATCGCGGCAGGTGACGGAACCGAATACTTCTTTCACCAGTCAGCGTGCACAGGTGTGCCATTCTCCCAGCTGCGAGAAGGGCAGGCGGTGACGTTCGAACGAGGGCAGGGGCCCAAGGGACCGAGAGGCGAGAACGTCAGGCCTGCCTAGAGCGGACCGGCGAGGCGGACACCAGAGCGCGAATACGCTCTGGTGTCGGTTCGCGCCCTGCCTCAGTTAGTCGTGTTACCAGCAGCTCTTGCGGGTTCGAGACGCAATATTCCGCCCGGGTTTGCGTCGACGAGCAGGTAGAGCAGTCCGTCAGGTCCCTGCCTGACGTCCCTGATTCGCTGCCGCAGTTCGGGAATCAGCGGTTCACGGCCAATCGGACCACGTTCGGTGAACACCACCCGGTGGAGCAGCTGCCCCGCGAGCCCGCCTACGAACAGGCTTCCCTTCCAGGTTGGAAATCGATCGCCCGTATAAAACGCTGCTCCCGAAAGGGCGATTGATGGAACCCAGACGGTGACCGGCTGTTCCATCCCTTCGCGCCACGGCTGATTGGTGATGGCCTCGCCGGTGTATTCGCGGCCGAAGGTCACCACGGGCCACCCGTAGTTCTTTCCCGCCTGCAGCAGATTCAGCTCGTCGCCGCCTTGCGGTCCGTGCTCGGTCTGCCACACCGCGCCGGTCGTCGGGTGAACGGTCAGGCCCTGCAGATTGCGATGGCCGTAGGTGTAGATCTCGGGTTTGAATCCAGTTCGCCCGACGAACGGGTTGTCGGTGGGCACGGTTCCGTCATCACGGAGGCGCAGGACCTTTCCCGCGTGTGTATTGGTGTCCTGCGCGCGGTTGCGCTCGTTTCGTTCGCCGACCGTCATGTACAGCATCCCGTCGGGACCGAACGCCAGGCGCGATCCGAAATGAAGCGTCGCCTTGCTCCATGCATCGGCGACGAAGATGTCCTTCACGTCGGTCAGCGTCATGCCTTCCAGCCGGCCGCGTGCGAGCGCCGTCGTGTTTCCAGCCTCGCCCGCCTTCGAATAGGTGAGGTAGACCAGCTGATTGTCGGCGAAGCGCGGGTGGAGCGCGACGTCCAGCAGACCGCCTTGCCCCATTGCGAGCACCTGCGGCGTGCCGCTGATTGGCTGGGCTTCGAGGGTGCCGTTGCTTCGAACGAGACGGAGCCGGCCCGGCTTTTCCGTCACCAGCATGTCGCCGCTCGGAAGGAACGCGAGACTCCACGGATTCACGAGTCCCTTGAGGAACGGAACGACCCGGATAGTCCCATCGAGCGACGGCGACTCGCTCGGGGTTTCCGGAAACGGCAACGGTGGCAGACGAGCGAGCCGGTCGCCGGCTTGCGGAGGCCCGGCCGGCCTCGCGGGTGCCTGCTGCGCGAACGCCACCGTTGACAAGACTACAGTCGCCGCCAAGATGGGCAACCCGGCGGACGAGCAGAATGAAATCAGACGCGTCATGAATCCTCCTGAGGAACTCGGATGAACGTCGAATCGTACCACGACGCTCGTCTGTCCGGACCTCTGGCGCGGCGCGACATGTTACGGGACGACGGTCACGTTGATCGTCGTGCAGAGACCTTCAATCGTTCGGTGCAGATCGTTGCCCAGCTGCAAGGTCAGCTTGTGTGGCCCCGGTGTCAGCTGCATGTCGATGGTCGTATTTGCCTTCCCGAAATGCACCCACGGGCTCGCCATGGGAATCTCGGTGCCGGGCGGCAGACAGTCGGTATCGACGCCGACATGGTGATGTCCGATCCCGGGGCGCGCCTCCTTGGCGTCTGGCGGCACCGCCGCGAGCTGGTAGTTCTCCATCCCGAACTCGAGCTTGACCGGGCTCGTGACCATCGCGCCATCCTGGGGTTGGACGAAAAAGACCCGCGGCGCGGCGGGCGCCGGAGCGCCACACGAGGCTGCGAACAACGCGCCGGTCAGCAGCGCGCAGCGCAGCCCCGAGGGGACCAGCTTGTTCAGTTGAACGGTGACAGGCATGAGCATCTCTCCTCAAAGCGTGGCGTCGGCGCCTGCAGCATAGCGGCAAATCGTCGCCACGGGTAACGAGCCATCTTACGCGAGAGGGACCCCCACGTAATTTTCTGCCAGGCTCGTCATCGCGGCGCGCGATCCGACCAGGTAATCCAGCTCGGCGAGCTGGCGGCGATACTCGAAGCCGCTCGGATCGGGCGTGCGATGAAGCGTGCTCGTCATCCACCATGAAAACCTTTGGGCCCGCCATGTCCGCTGCAGACCGCGCTCGGAGTACTCGCGCAGCTTCGACTCGTTGCCCGACGCGTAGAAGGCCTCGAGGCCACCTGCCAGACGCCAGACATCGGCCACCGCGAGATTGAGGCCCTTGGCGCCCGTCGGCGGAACGACGTGCGCGGCGTCACCGGCCAGGAACAAGCGGCCGTAGCGCATCGGTTCGACCACCAGGCTGCGCATCCGTGTCACTCCCTTCTGACTGACGGACCCCACGTCCGGCGCCCAGCCATCGCTGGTCGCCAGGCGCACGATCAGCTCCGACCAGACCCGTTCGTCGGGCCACAGGCCGAGGTCCTCGTCGGGGGCGCACTGGAGGTAGAGGCGCGTGACCGTGGGAGAGCGCATGCTGAAGAGGGCGAACCCCCGGTCGTGAAGGCTGTAGACGAGCTCGTCGGAGGTCGGGGCGGCATCGGCGAGGATGCCGAGCCAGCCGAACGGGTAGACATGTTCGAAGACGCGAAGGTGCGTGGCCGGAATCGCCAGGCGACAGATTCCTTGAGATCCGTCACAGCCGGCCACGAAATCGCACGTCACCTCGTGGAGCGCTTCGTCCTTCCGGAAGCGGATCCGTGGTCGTGGCGTGTCGAGCTCATGAATGCTGACGTCCGCGACCTCGAACAGCAGCGGACGGCCGGACGCGACGCGTGCGCCTATCAGGTCCCTCAAGACCTCGTTCTGCCCGTAGATGGTGATCGAGCGACCGCCCGTCAGATCCGCCATCGGAATTCGATGGCGGTCGCCTCGGAACGCGAGAAAGATGCCGTCGTGCCGCAATCCCTGGCGCGCCAGCCGATCGCCAATGCCCGCCTCGCGCATCAGATCCACAGTCGCCTGTTCCAACACGCCGGCCCTGACGCGTTCGACCACGTGGTCCTCGCTGCGGTCTTCGATGATGAACGAGTCGATGCCGTGCAGATGGAGCAGGTGCCCCAGCATCAGCCCGGCGGGGCCGGCGCCGACGATACCCACCTGGGTCCTGATCTGCCGCATGCGAGAAGTAGTATGAAGGAACTTCCGCGTCAGGCGGGCAGAACGATGTCGAAGACCGCGCCGTTCTGGTTGTAGGCGGTAATCGTTCCGCCGTGACGCTCCACGATCGTTTTGACGATGGAGAGGCCGAGACCGCTGCCGCCCGACGCTTTCCGGGCGGCGTCGACCTTGTAGAAGCGATCGAAGATGAGCGGCAGGTGTTCGGGGGCGATCCCCGCTCCAGCATCGCGGACGCGCAGTCGGATACCGCGTTCGACTGGCGCCGCCTCGAGGCTGATCGTGCCGCCTTTGTCGCTGTGACGCAGCGCATTGGCGGCAAGGTTCTGGAGTGCCTGCTCCAGACGATCGGCATCGCCGGTGACGTGTGACGCGCCGCTTGACACATTGCGAATCAGCGTGACGCCGCGCTCGCGCATCTCGCGCTCGTGCCGCTCGGCCACGCGATCGAAGAGCGACTGCACGTCGACGCTGTCGCGCCGGAGCGTGCCGCCGCCACCCTCGAGTCGCGCGAGGTCGAGCAGGTCGCCGATAATCTTCTCGAGGCGGTGCGTCTCTTCGGTGACGATGCCGAGATACCGACGTCCCGTGTCGCTGTCGATCTGCAGCTCCGGCATCGACAAGGTTTCCACGTATCCGCGCATGGCTGTCAGCGGCGTCATCAGCTCGTGCGACACGTCGGCCAGCAGCTGCCGTCGGGCCTTGTCCGAGGCCTCGAGCGCCGTGGCCCGGGCGGCCAGTTCCTCGGCCATCCGGTTGAACGAGCGGGCGACAGCCGCCACCTCGTCCCCGCCGTCAGCGAGGGCCCGGGCGCCCAGGTCGCCGCTGCCCAGCCGCTCCGCGGCATCCTGCACCTGTTTCAGCCGCTTCCGCACCGGCCCGAAAATGACGAAGGCGATGAGTCCCATGCCTACGACGAGGACGCCGCCGCCGACGACCCCCATGGTCGGACCCAGTTCCCGCACCACGCGGGAGAAGGGGGGGCCGCCCGGGACCACGGCCACGCGCCCGGCGAGGGCGCCGTCCACGACGACCGGCGCAAACTCGGCGGCGCGTCGGGCCCCTCGCGGAGCCGCGACAGCGGGGCCGGCCCCACCGGGGCGGCGGCCTCGAAGCGGGAAGTCGCGGCGCGACGCCTCGGCGACCATGGCCTTGAGGAGATCGTCGGGCATGTCCTGGTCGTTCGAGGCGATGCGACCATCGTGCATGATCACGACGAACGTCTGAAAGACATTGCCGTACTGGTCGCGGATGTACTCGGCCAGATCGAGATCCGGGTCGGCCGTCAGCGCGGTCCCCACGTCGGAGGCGACGAGAAAGGCCAGGCGGCGCGGATCGCGAGCCGGCATCGACCCGGCGACGCGATCGGTCATCCACAGGAAGAGCGCCCCTTGCGCAGCCAGCATGAGCGCCAGAAAGGCGAACAGCCCAAGGGCGATCCGCCAGTAGAGGCTCTTGTACCAGCGAGGACCGGATCCTTCAGACATCGGCGGCCTTGTACCCCGCGCCCCAGACCGTCAGGATGACTGACGGTTCGGCCGGGTCGTCCTCGATCTTCTTCCGGACGCGTTTCACCAGCGTGTCCACGCTGCGCACGGTGACGAACGTATCGTCCTTCCAGACCTTGCGGAGCAGCGCCTCCCGGCTGAACACGATGCCGGGATTCGACAGGAGCACGTAGAGCAGCTGGAATTCGTTGGTCGTGAGCTCAATCTGGCGGGCGCCGGCCTTGACGCCGCGGCGCGAGGGATCGATCTCGATGTGCTTGTACGTAACGGGCTTGGCGCCATCGCCGTCGAGCCGCGAGGCCGCAACGGGTCCGCGCCGAAGCAGTGCGCGGACGCGAGCCATCAGCTCGCGCACACCAAAGGGCTTGGTCAGGTAGTCGTCCGCGCCGCTGTCGAGGCCGACGACTTTGTCAGACTCCTCTCGCCGGGCGGTCAGCATCAGAATCGGAGTGGAGGCGTTCAGTGAATCGCGCCGAATCGCTCGGCAGACGGTGACCCCGTCGAGGCCGGGCAGCATCAGATCGAGAATGATGAGGTCGAACTTCCTCGCCCTGGCCAGTTCGAGGCCTTTGTTGCCGTCGGCAGCCTGCTCGTAGTCGAGTTCCTCGAGCTTGAGATGCAGGCACACCAGTTCCCGGATGTTCGGCTCGTCCTCTACCACGAGCACCGCCGGGCGAGGAGGGACGGTTCGCACGGGTCCCGAGACCTGAGAGTACTCCAGGCTGGAAGTTCCGGACATAGTCCGATTGAACCGGATCTCGGTGTTGGCCCGATGACACGGTTGTGAAGAAACTGTGGCAATCTGACGGGAACCATATGCTGCCCTATCACGACGAGAACGAAACGCAGCGGCCGCCGTACGTCACGGTCGCGCTGATTGTGGCCAATGTCGCGGCCTGGCTCGTCGTCCAGGGTGGGGGGGCGGCCGTGCCGCTGGCGACGTCGGTGTGCAACCTGGGGCTCATCCCGGCGGAGCTGACGCTGGCCGTGCCACCAGGCGCGCGATTTCCAATGGGCGACAGTCTCGTGTGCCTGACCGACCCTGGCCGCGGCATCTCGCACGTCATCACCTCCATGTTCCTGCACGGTTCCTGGATGCACCTGTTGGGCAACATGTGGTTTCTCTGGCTCTTCGGGAACAACATCGAAGACTCCATGACCCATGGCCGCTTCGTCGTCTTCTACCTGCTCAGCGGGATTGCCGCCGCGCTGCTGCAGGTCGTGGCCGAACCTGCGTCGACCGTGCCGATGGTCGGGGCATCGGGGGCCATCAGTGGCGTCATGGGCGCCTATCTCGTGCTCTATCCGCGCGTGCGCGTGTATACGCTCTTGCCGCTGGGATTCTTCTTCACGACGATCGCGGTGCCAGCCTGGGCGATGCTGTTGTATTGGGCGTTCATCCAGTTAGCCAGCGGGGTTACCTCGATTGTCGCAGGCTCGAGGACCGGTGGCGTGGCCTTCTGGGCCCATCTTGGCGGCTTCGTCGCGGGGATCGTTCTCGTCAAGATCTTCCAGCGCGTCGATCGCGTCGAGCAGCACGGGTCGCATCGGTGGCGCCCGGGCCGCGTCGGTTACTGAAACGGAACCCACGATTCACGTTTTTGTCACACATCTGGCGCGCGGTTGCCACCGGCAACTGGTCCAATGAATCAGTCGAGCACGGCACGACATGACCCGTGAACGCTGAACTTTGAACCGTTGTTGAGGAGGTCCCATGCATCGTCTTCGTTCGTTCGTTGTCGTCGCGACATTCACGGCCCTCGTGGCAGGCGTCGCTGCATATGCGCAAGGTCCCGGGCGGGGCGGGCCTGGCCCATTCGGCGGGCGCGGGGGATTCGGTGGACCAGACGGGGACGGCCTGCCTCTGCGCCAGCTGAATCTCACCGAGACCCAGCAGCAGCAGATCCGTGACGTCACGCAGCAGTATCGCGATCAGAACAGGCAGGCGGCCGAACAGCTTCGCACGGCGATGGAGGCTCAGCGCACGGCCGTGGATACAATGCCGGTGAACGAAGGGTTGATTCGTTCCACCACCCAGGCACTCGTCGAAGCGCAGACCGAGCTCGCCATTCAGCGAGCGCGCATGCAGAGCGAGATCTTCGCGCTGCTGACCCCGGCTCAGCAGGAGCAACTCAAGAAGCTGCGGGCCGAGCGCGAATCGCGCGTGAAGCAGCGTGGGGGGCGGGGGCAGCAGCAGTAATCGAGGGCATCGCCGCGGCCACCGGGGTCGCGGCGATGCTCCTCTGACACGACTTACTTCCCGCCGCCTTCCGCTATTTCCAGACGGCGTCCTCGGCTGACCTGTTCGGGCGGGGCCGGCATCGTAATCTCCAGCACGCCGTCTCGGAACGTGGCTTTGGCCTGTTCGGTGATGGCGCCCTCCGGAAGCGGCACGACCCGGTGGAAGCTGCCGTAGCTTCGCTCCGATCGGTACACTCCCTGGCGCTCCTCTTCACGTTCGGTGCGGCGCTCGCCTTTCAAGGTGACCGCGTCCTCGGTCAGATCAACCTTGATGTCATCCTTCGTCAGGCCCGGGAGGTCCGCCTTGATGACCAGTTCGTTGTTTCGTTGGAAGACGTCGATTTGAGGGGACCAGAGCTCGACGTCAGGTCGCCACGGCTGACTGAACCATCGCCGGCCAAACCCTACGTCTTCGAAGAGCCGATCCATCTCATCGGTTAGTCGCTGAAACGCGCCAAACGGTCCGGCCCATTCAGGACGCGCTCTCGACAACCGGCTCTCGCGCTGGGTTGGTGTCACTGCAGTCTTCTCAGCCATACCTCACCCTCCAGTTGAATGGCAGCGGTTGCGGCCGTTGTCAATGTGAACGGCGCCGTCGATGCAAGCCACGAACCACCAAGAGTGAGAGCCTGCTTGAGATGTACGCATGATAACGTCGGATCGATTGACCGTTTCGACGACACCGCTCCGTCAGAATCGCGACAACCGGGACGTGTCGGCTGTCTAGCCCGAGACCCGGTGCCGGGCGATCAGAAAATCGAGGCGCGAGCCGATCGGCCACTCCGTCGGCGGAGATCCTCGTCGGAACACGCGTGCGCCGCTCGATCCTTCCAGCGTGATCTGGATGCCGTTGACCACAAGCCAGGATCCCTCTCTGAGCCCGACGACCGGGGGATCGTTCTCTTCATGGAACTCGGCGATGCGCTGCTCGCGGGTCTCGCCCATGTGTGTCGAGCCTGGAACGGGATCCTGGTAGTGAGAGTTGATATTGAACGGCACGAGGCTCAGGGCGTTGAACGATGGCGGTTCGACGACAGGCATGTCGTTGGTGGTCTTGATGGTGGGGCAGGCGACGTTTGATCCGGCGCTGGATCCGATGTACGGCATACCGCCCTGGACGCGCTGCCGAATCGGCTCGATGAGACCCGTCCGCCAGAGGGCGTCGATCAAGCGAAAGGTGTTGCCCCCGCCGATGAAGATGGCCTCCGCGCGTTCCACGGCCCGGACCGGCGATGAGGGCGCGTCGTGGACGGAATCGAGAGCGAATCCAAGCTCCTCGAAGCGCGCTCGGGTTGTCGCGGCATAGCCCGCCCGGTCGAAAACCGCGTAAGGGATAAACAGCAGGCGTTTCACCGACGATCCGAGCAACGCCGATATGGCCGGCGCGCAATGGTCCAGATACCGGCCGCCTGGCGCAGTCGAGTTGCTGATGAGCAACAGCTCCACGATCTAGATTGACCCGTCAGTCAGCCAGCGGCGGCCTCGATCGTAGAGCGCCTCCACCTCGGCGCCTTTGAGCCCCGGCATATCGCGCTTGACGTCGAAGCCGATGCAGGTCTGCACGTAAGCGAGGTGACGATAGCCCTCGGGAAAACGGCTCAGGAGATCCTGGTCGAGCGCGACCGTGGCGGACGGATTGACCGGATCCAACCGGTCTTTTTCGTAAATCGGCTGCCGCAGCACGAGCCCCCAGCGGCCGTCTCGCCGCTCGAGAAAATCGTAGAAGCGGCCGGTGCAGACCACATCGCACAGCACCTCGTGCACGACCGCCCGCTGCGAGATGGTCATCTTGGTTTGAGCGATGGCTCGGTCGCCGGCCAGGTCGATCGATGCGCCGCCGAGAAAGTGGAGGATGCTCACGCCGCGCTCCCACCCCTGCCGACTAACGCTGATGAACTCGTCAGCCGTTCCCTGAAACCACGTCGCCATCATCCGGCCATCGTCGTGCCACACCGAGCGAAAGCGCTGCCAGTCGCCGGCGTCGCGCCAAACGGCCCAGTTGTCGACGAGCTCGCGAATGGCGAGCCGGTCTGCGACGTCTCGATCCATGAGCGCTCCTGTCAGAAGAGGTTGAATTCTATATCGCAAATTCGCTGGCTGGGT
The DNA here is from genome assembly GCA_035537875.1 of Vicinamibacterales bacterium. Classification (GTDB taxonomy): domain Bacteria; phylum Acidobacteriota; class Vicinamibacteria; order Vicinamibacterales; family CAVVIG01; genus DATLLJ01. The sequence goes on from DATLLJ010000105.1 coordinate 120,971, forward strand.
CGTACGGGTCCCAGGCCGGTGGCCCCGTCCGCAAGTGGTGCTCGACTCTCGTCACGATAGCCTCTGGCGGGAAGGAGCTGGCCGAGGTCCCCTGCCAGAAGAGCCTCGGCGTAATTTGATCGACGCCGTCGAAGACCCAGCGCCCGCCGCCTGTTTCTTCGAGATTCAGCTCGGTCGCCAGCCCTTCGAGGTCCACACGCGGCAGTGGCCTCTTTGAAGCCATCTGCACCCACCCTTCGTAGCGATATTGCAGTTCGACCCGAGTGCCCTGAACGACGAGCAGCCTGCTGCAGTGAGTCCTCGTGTGAAGAGCGAAGGGGTGATAGCTCAGTGCCGAGGGCATTCGAACGATTGCCAAGTCGAGGTCTGGCTGCTCGTCGATCGCGATCTGGCCTTGCTCAATCAGTTCTTCAGTCGTGGTCAGCTTCGCGTCCTCCCCTTCCCAGAGGCTTCGGTAGTCGTCCAACCTTGTGGCAAGCGCCGGAAGAACTTCGAGCAGCCGGATGTACAGCTCGGCCGTCAGCTTGGGATACGGAAGCTCGAAGAGTGCTCGCGGGAGTGGCGACGTGCTGGCGTCTGAGTAGGCTGAAAGAGTGAACGCGATCCGGGCCGCCTGGCGTGTTCGAAAGATCCCGAAGTCGCCGGCCTGAGCGACGTCCACGAGCAGCTCGCGGTGACGCGCGGCCACGGCCGGTTGCAGCAACGCAAAAATGCCGACGAGTCCATCCTCGTCGAAATGGTTGTTCGAGACGACGTCGGCGTTGACGCGCAACCTGGGTCGGTCGAGGTAGTTGAAGACGATCTCGGTCGACGTGTCAGCCTTGAGGGCGGCGGGAGTCCCGCTCTTCGGCCAGTGCGACAACGTCAGCACGGTGCCCGCGTTTCTGGCGCCATCGACGATCACGTTGGGGACGGAGGTGGTCTCGGCGTAAGGAAGAAATTGCATCGGGCTGTCTCGGTAACGTTTCAGGGCCGCCGGGAAAGAGCTCTTTCCGTCCATGGAATCGTACCCCGCAACCGTCCAGGGCGTTCCGCGGAAGGTCTCGGGCCTTTTTCCATTTGCCAACCCAGCCGAACTGGGACTAATCTGCTTCGATTCCCTGAATTCCCAGGGGTTGGCCGAATGTCGAACCGTCGTCAGTTCCTCAAGTTCGTGGCTGCCAGCCCGCTGCTGGGTGGCTTGCCGGCTGCACTTCCCGGGCTGGCCCAGGCGCTTGCGCAGACCGGGGACTTCGTCCCGACAACCCCCGCTCAAGCGCTCAACGTGTTCGAGCTCGAAGCCGCGGCGCGCAAAGCGCTGCCGCCCGCCCATTGGGGTTACATTGCCTCCGGAGTGGACGACGACGAAACATTGAAGGCGAATCGCGATGGTTTTGCCCGGTATCAGGTCCGCGCACGGCGGCTCGTTGACGTCGGCAACATCGACCTGTCCACGGAGCTCTATGGTACGACCTGGGAAACGCCCATCGTGCTCTGTCCGATCGGCAGCACGAAGATCGCCAATCCGGAGGGCGAGCTCGCGGTCGCACGAGCGGCGAAGGCGAAGAAGACGCTGCAGATCATCTCGACTCAGGCCTCATACCCCGTCGAGGAAATCACCGCCGCGCGAGGAGCGCCGGTCTGGTTTCAGCTATACACGACGAACAGCTTCGACGCCACGCGGACGATGTTGAAACGCGCTCAGGCGGCCGGGTGTCCGGTCGTCGCCGTGACCGTCGACACGCCCGCAGGCAGGAACACCGAAACGCAGACGCGCTTCAGGAGACTCGACACGAGGGACTGTGCGAGCTGCCACACGGGCGACAACGGCGGGTCGCCGCCGAAGCCGATGTTCGACGGCATCAACATGAAGGGCATCGGCCTGACCTCTCCATCGCTCACCTGGGACTTCGTGAAGCGCATGAAGGACACGACGACCATGAAGGTCGTCTTGAAGGGGATCGAAACCCGCGAAGACGCCGAGCTGAGCGTTCAACACGGCGTGGACGGCATCATCGTCTCCAATCACGGCGGACGGGCGCATTCGAGTGGCCGGGGCACGATCGATTGCCTGCCCGAAGTCGTACAGGGTGTCAACCGCCGGATTCCCGTCCTGGTGGACGGCGGCTTCCGCCGCGGGACCGACATCTTCAAGGCTCTTGCGCTCGGCGCGACGGCAGTCGGCATCGGTCGGCCGTACCTCTACGGCCTCGCCGCTTTCGGTCAGCCCGGGGTCGAGCGTGCCCTCGACATTCTTCGTCGTGAGCTGGCGCTCATCATGGGGCAGTGCGGCGTCAGTTCGCTCAAGCAACTTGGTTCGTCTTCGATCGTTCGCGTATAACGCGTAAAGGGAGGGGCCTGTGCGTGTTCTAGTTCACCTCGCGGCCGTCGCGGTCGGTGTCGCATTCTTGTCGGTTCCTGGCGGCGTCGTGCAAACGCAGGGGGCGACCGGGGCCATCACGGGCGTCGTTCAGGGTCCCAAAGGCCCCGAGGCTGGCGTTTGGGTCATTGCCGAGACCAGGGAGCTGCCGACGAATTTCATCAAGATTGTCGTCACGGACGATCAGGGACGCTTCGTCATTCCCGAGCTCCCGGCCGCAGGCTACAGCGTGTGGGTCCGCGGCTACGGGCTCGTTGATTCGAGCAAGACGACGGTGAAACCGGGCGCGACCGGGGTGACGCTCCGGGCGACGGCTGCGGCCACGCCGCAGGAGGCCGCCAAGGTCTATCCCGGCAACTACTGGCTGTCGCTGATGGCGCCGCCCGCGGCGACGTCGTTCCCCGGAACGGGGAATCAGGGCAACGGATTCGGGCCGACGATGGTGACCCAGAACCATTGGATCAACACGCTGAAATCAGGCTGCAACTTCTGCCACCAGCTCGGCAACCAGCTCACGCGCTCGCTCGACCACGTTTACAAGGGCGATCCCTCCGTAAAGACCACGACTGAGGCCTGGGATCGACGATTGAAAGGAGGGGTGCGCGGCGGCGCGATGTACGGGACGCTCGGCACGATGGGCGCGCCTGGAACGCTCGGCGTGCTCGGAGACTGGAGCGATCGCATCGCAAAGGGTGAGGTCCCGCCTGCGCCGCCCCGGCCGCGAGGGATCGAGCGCAATGTCGTGGTGACGCTTTGGGACGTGGGCGACGACCACTCGTTCATGCACGACGAGATCTCCACCGACAAAAACCACCCGACGGTCAACGGCGGCGGATCGGTCTATGCGGTCAACGCCGGTCACGGACAGCTTGTCGTGCTGAATCCGAAGGAGAACAGCACGTACGCAATGGACATCCCGACGCGCGCGCCACGGGACCAGGTGCCTTCGCGTTTCCCTGCGCCGACCACGCCGTCCCTCCATTGGGGCAACGAGCATCTGTGGGCCAACCCTCCGTACAATCCCGCCGATCCGCATAACCCGATGATGGACAGCAAGGGCCGAGTCTGGACGACGTCGAAGATCCGCGGCGCTGAGCAGCCCGCGTGGTGCAACGACGCGAAGCTCGGGAACCGATTCGCAGACTGGTTCCCGCTCCAGCGCAGCGGTCGTCAAGCCTCCTATTACGACCCGAAAACGGCGAAGTGGCAGCTGATCGAAACCTGCTACGCCACGCACCACCTTCAGTTCGACAACGACGCCAACGAAACGGTGTACTTCAACGAACTCAGCGGTCCGATCTTCGGTTGGATCGACACGAAGCTCTATGACGAGACGCTCGCGAAGACGAAGAACGAAATCACCGCCGAGCAGACGGCCGTCGGGTGGTGCGGGCAGGTGGTGGATACGAACGGCGACGGAAAAATCACCAGACCGTGGACGGTGCAGGCGGGTCGAGGCGCCACAGTCGAAGCCGTGCTGTACCAGGGAGACACGGGCGGTGGGCGTGGCGCCGCGCCCGCGGGCGGCGGGCGGGGCGCGCCGGCGCAATCGACCGGAGCGGGCGGTCCAAGCGCGAGCATGGACACGATGGTGAGCTTCAGCATGTACTCGGTGATTCCCAGCCCAGTTGACGACTCGGTCTGGGGAATCAGCGAGACCTATCCGGGCATTCTCGTCCGGCTGCAGCGAGGGAACAATCCACCGTCCACCTGCAAGAGCCAGATCTTCAGGGTGCCGGCGCCGGGATTCGATCCGCGCGGCGTGGACATCGACAGCAACGGCGTGGTGTGGACGGCTCTCGCGGCCAGCAGCCACCTGGCAAGCTTCGACGTCCGCAAGTGCAAGGATCTGGGTGGCCCGCAGAAAACCGACGGCAGCCAGTGCCAGGAAGGCTGGACCCTCTATCAGACCGACGGTCCCAAGCTGAAGGGGACCGATGTGCCGGCCGACTTCCACTATTACAACTGGGTGGATCAGCACAACATCTCCGGGCTCGGGGCGAACACGCCGTTTGCGACCGGGTCCAATTCCGATGCGCTGCTCGCCCTCAATCCGCAGACGAGGCAGTGGGTCACGCTGCGCGTCCCCTATCCGCTTGGCTTCTACTCGCGCGGCATGGACGGCCGAATCGACGACCCGAAGGCGGGATGGAAAGGACGCGGTCTCTGGGCAAACTACGGGACCCACTTTGTCTGGCATATCGAAGGTGGCAAGGGTACCAAGGGCAAGATGGTCAAGTTCCAGATTCGGCCGGACCCGCTGGCGCAGTAGAGAATCGAGGATACCGATCTCCGCAGCAAGGGGAGCGATGAGTATGAGCGATGGACGACACCCTGTGATGCTCGCTCGCACCTGGGTGTTCAGACTGGCGGCCATCGCGGCGATCGGCGCGATGGCCGGCGTTGCAGTAGGAGCGCAGGATCACGGCTATACGCCCGCCGATATCGAGAACGGCGGGCGACTGTTCCAGTCCAACTGCGCCGGGTGTCACGGGCAGGATGGTGCCGGAGTCGCGGGCGTCGAGCTCGCGCGCGGGCAGTTTCGCCGGGGTTCGTCCGATACCGAACTGATCAAGATCATTCAGGGGGGCATCCCGAACACGACGATGCCCCCCCACAATTTCACCGATGCGCAGGCCGCCAATGTGGTCGCCTACCTCCGAAACATGGCGACGATTCGCAGCGGATCCTCCCCGACGGTTCTTCGTGGCGTCGGCGACGCGGCCCGCGGCAAGGCGCTCTTCGAAGGCAAGGGCCAGTGCATGACGTGTCACCGCGTGAACGGGCGGGGTCCGCGCCTGGCGCCGGATCTGAGCGAAGTGGGGGCGACGCGCCCGCTGCCCGAACTGCACCAGGCGTTGCTCGATCCCAACGCGACCATGCGGGCGGGGAACCGGTACTTCACGGTCGTGACACGCGACGGGCAGACCATCAGCGGACGCTTGATGAACCAGGACAGCTTCTCGGTGCAGCTGATCGATTCAAAAGAACGGCTGATTTCCCTCTCGAAATCGACTCTCCGCGAATACGGATTCGTCAAGACGTCGCCGATGCCGTCGTTCAAGGACAAGCTCAGTCTGGAGGAAATGGACGACCTGGTCGGCTATCTCGTCACGCTGAAAGGCTTCAACCCATGATGTGTCGCCTTCGGATCCGTCCGCGCCTGTCGGTCGCCTGTGCCTTGATGCTGGCGGCTGCCGTTCCGGGCTCGGCGGTATTCGCTCAGGCCCAGGTGACCTTCGATCGAATTCTGCGCGCCGATCAGGAGCCGCAGAACTGGCTCACGTACTCCGGAAACCTGTCGGGACATCGCTACAGCCCGCTGACGCAGATCACTCCGGCCAACGTGATGAATCTCGAGTTGCAGTGGGTGTTCCAGACCAGAGGACCGGCAGAGGCGAACGAGAAGTTCGAGGCGACTCCGCTCGTCGTGGACGGCGTCATGTATACGGTGCTGGCGCCCAACCATGTCGTCGCCCTCGACGCCGCGACCGGTCGCATGTTCTGGATGTATTCCCCCCGGTTGTCACAGCTGGCGCGCGTCTGCTGCGGCCGCGTCAACCGCGGCCTGGCCATTCTGGGCGACACGCTGTTCATGGGGACGATCGACGGTCATCTGATCGCCATCGATGCCAAGACGGGGAAGCCGATCTGGGACAAAGCGGTCGTCAACCCGGCCGCCGGCTATTCGTTCACGCTCGCGCCGCTCGTCGTCAAAGACAAGATCATCGTCGGCCCTTCCGGGGGCGAATACGGCATCCGCGGTTTCATTGCGGCGTTCGACGCCGCGACGGGCAACGAGGTCTGGCGTTTCAACACGATTCCCGGACCGGGCGAACCGGGGCATGAAACGTGGGAGGATGCCGAGAAGACCGCATGGAAGACCGGTGGAGGCCCGGCCTGGGTGACCGGTTCGTACGATCCCGACCTGAATCTCACCTATTGGGGGACTGGAAATCCCGGTCCAGATTGGAATGGCGATCCGCGTCCCGGCGACAACCTCTATACCGATTCGGTCGTGGCGCTCGATGCCGACACCGGCCGATTGAAATGGCACTATCAGTTCACGCCGCACGACGAGTTCGATTACGACTCCACGCAGGTGCCGGTGCTGGTCGACACGACCTGGCAGGGAAGTCCCAGGAAACTGATGCTCTGGGCCAATCGGAACGGTTTCTGGTACGTGCTCGATCGCACCACCGGACAGTTCCTCCAGGGCAAGCCGTTCACTGCCGTCAACTGGGCCGAGGGATTCGACGAGAAGGGCCGGCCCAAGCGGGTTTTGAACTCAACGGTCGAGGGCACACTGGTGTATCCGAACAACCAGGGGGCGACGAACTGGTACCCTCCGTCTTTCAGTCCCCGAACCGGTCTCTTCTACATCCCGAGCTGGATGGACACGTTCTCGACGTACTTCAAAGCGCCCGTGGAATACAAAGAAGGCAATCAGTACGTCGGACGGTTTCCCACGATGGCGTTTCCGGCGCTGCGAACCGGCCCAGGGGCGATCAATCAACGCCTCCCCGAAGACGGATACGGCGCCATCCAGGCGTTCGATCCGAAAACCGGCGAGCGGAAATGGGAATTCAAGATGATCGACGTCACCGACAGCGGCGTGTTGTCGACGGCGTCCGATCTCGTGTTCGCGGGCGGTCGTGAAGGATACTTTTTCGCGCTCGATGCCCGGACAGGCGAACAGCTCTGGAGAGGCAGTGTCGGCGGCCAGGTGTCGGCCGGTCCCATGTCATACTCGGTGGGAGGCCGGCAGTACGTGGCGATTGCCGCTGGAAGCGCGTTGTTCGTATACGCCCTTCGGCAGCAGTAGATGTCGAATCCGGCTGGGAGCCGGCCTTTGATCGGACGGAGGTAGCGTGCGTTATCGGCAGTCCAGGGTGCTCATGATCGTCGCGACTCTCGTCGCGGCGCCCGCAGCGGCACAAAACTCGACCCAGCCTCTCAATCCCGGTCAGTCGCTGTCAACGGCGAAGCCCGCAGCACCGCCACCCTCGAAACCGGCCCCTCGCTCAGCCGACGGCAAAATCGTGCTGGGCACGGTACCCGGCGAGCAGGGAATCTGGGTGGGCGACGGGCGGCTGGTGATCAATCCCCGCAGTTACGAGCCGAACACGACGAAGAACGCTCCGATTCACATCGACAACACACCGCTGCAGGACTGGGCACGCGAGCTCGTGAATGCCCGGCACGGAGAATTCCTGAAGGACGAGCCGCACGCCCGCTGCAAGCCCTCGGGCGGCCCGCGCGAGTTCATCACGCCCTACGGGTTCGAGCTGCTCGAGTTACCGGAGCTGAAGCAGGTATTCATCTTCGACATCGGCGGGCCGCATTCCTATCGGGTCATCTACATGGACGGTCGCGGTCACCCCAAGAATCTCGAACCCAGCTACTACGGACATTCAACAGGTCGATGGGAAGGGGATACCCTCGTCGTCGATGCGGTCGGATTCAACGAGAAGTTCTGGATGAGCCGGGACGGTCTTCCACACACCGATCAGCTGCACCTCACTGAACGGATCACGCGGCTCGACTACAACACGCTGAAGTACGAGGTCACCATCGACGATCCCGGAGCGTACACTCAGCCGTGGACGAGCAGCTTCAACCTGAGATGGACGCCCGGGCAGGAAGTCTTCGAATATCAGTGTCAGGGCAACAACTTTTTCCCTGACTCGGTGTTCGGTTCGAACTACTTCGACGAAACGACGAGCGTGGTGCCCTGAAGCCGAAGGTGCGGGTCTCGAACGGCTCTATGCCACCAGTGCCGCGATAGTCGCTCCGGCCGCGTACGCAGCGGCGGCCACGAGAGCTCCAAGGGTCAGCATTTCGAGACCCGCTGCCCACCAGCGTTCGATGGTCACCGTCGCGCGAAGCGCTCCCACCGCGAACAGCGACGCCAGGGTGGCCGCGATCGACCAGCGGAACGCGTCGGCGCCCCCCGTCGGCACGATATAGGGAACCAGCGGCACCGAGCCCGCCGCCACGAACGCCAGGAAAGTCGCGCCGGCGTGACGCCAGGGGTTCGATTCCTCCTCCGGCAGGTCGTCCATGGCCCTGGCGCTTTCGTTTGCGCGGATGGAGGCAAAGTTCCCAACCGCCATCGACAGCCCGTCGGCCACGAGGTTGGCCGCACCGACGATCAGCACGACGCGGTGCGAGAGCTCCCCACCTGCCACGCCGGCCACGACCGCGAACGTCGTCACGATGCCGTCGTTGGCGCCGTACACCAGGTCCCTGATGTAGTGCCGGGCGATGCCGACGACATCGTGCGGTTCAACGTGTACCGAAGCGCGGGCCACTGGCGCGAGTATAGCGTGGGGGCAGACGAGGCCGGGGCCCTGGGATCGTGACGGTCGGCTACACGAAACTGAACACGGCTCTGATTTGGCGGCGGATCGAGACGCGTGACAGGGGTCCCCACTTTGGTACTGGTGACAACCCGGTCAGCGTGTCGTAGCTGACGGGACGCTTGTCGGTCCAGTCGGAATCGCGCCTGCCGCCGCGCCACTTGGCCCGGCGGTCTGGAATCCGGCGGCGATCCACGGCGACGAACGGCAAATTCTCGATCTCGGTGTACTGTTCGCGCATGCCGGGACTATCGGCAGAGACGACCCGATCGATTACCCGTCGGCGGCCCCCGAAGCGTGCCGGTTCAGCAGGCTCAGCCGTCACCTGACGGCGTGTGATTCTTGCATGCTGACCGAGGAGGTCATCATGGATGTACAGCAGGTCCTGGCGGGCGCGCAGGAGTCGATGTCGGTCCGGCGCGTGTTCGGCGACCCGATTCAGGTCGATGGCAGCACGATCGTACCGGTGGCCAAGATCGGCGGAGGCGGTGGCGGCGGCGCCAAGGGCACGGATGAAGGCGGCGTCGGATTCGGCCTGGCTGCCCGACCCGCGGGCGTCTACGTCATTCGAAATGGAGACGCGCGCTGGCGTCCGGCAATCGACGTCAACCGTGTCATCCTCGGGGGCCAGCTCGTCGCCGTCACGGCGCTTCTCACGCTGGGGCCGGCCGTGCGCCGATGGCTTTCGCATCGCTCCGGGTCGCGAATGGAGACGTAGCCGGTTCGCCGGCTGCCGCAGGTCTTCTGGTAGTATGCGGTGACCGCCCGCCGTTGCCGGCGCGCGGCAGTACCCGGTGGGTCGGCCATCGGCGCCAGAGCATTGAAGCCAGAGCACGCTCTCACCCCCCAGATTCTCCTGGTGGATGACAACCCCACCAACCTTCAGGTTCTCTATCAGACCCTCGAGGGCCAGGGGTACCGTCTCTTGGCGGCGAAGAGCGGGAGAGACGCGCTCGCCATCGCCGACCGGACCGTTCCGGACCTCATCATGCTCGACGTGATGATGCCCGACATGGACGGTTTCGAGACGTGCATCCGCTTGAAGGCCGGCGCTCGCACGCGCGAGTCGGCGGTGATTTTTCTGTCCGCGTTGACGGAACCCCAGGACAAGGTGCGCGGCCTCGAGCTTGGCGCCGTCGATTTCGTCAACAAGCCGTTCCAGGCCGAAGAGGTCCTGGCTCGGGTTCGAACGCACCTCACCATCCGCGATCTCAACAGACAGCTGCGACGCCGTAACGAGGAGCTGGAGCACGAGCTGGCGGTTGCGCAGGAGCTCCTGCGGGAAGCCAAGGACCGCGGCGACGGCGTTCTGCTCGGAGATAGCGAAGCCGCACGCCGCCTCTGTCAGAACATCGTAGAAGCAGCGCAGAGGGATGATCTCTTGTTGATCGCCGGACCTCCCGGAAGCGATCACGAAGCCGTTGCCCGTGCCGTTCACCACCAGTCGGGCCGGGCAACCCGCGCCATCATCTGTGTCAATTGCCTGTCGGCGCTCTCAGACGCGTCGTTCGCTCCAGAGACGGATCGCGAACTCGACATTGCCGAGAAGCTGCGTCTGGCAAACGGCGGGACGCTGTACCTGGAAGGGATCCAGCACCTGCCGGACGCGTCGCAGCGGATCCTGGCGAGGATGCTTGCGACGGTGAACGCCGGCGATCGCGCGGCGCAAGCGGCTCAATCCGACGTTCGCGTGATCCTGGCGACCACTCGAGCCCTCGACGAAGAGGTTGCCGCCGGGCGCATCGTGCAGGAGTTGCACCGGGCTGTCCGAACGACCATCGAGCTGGCGCCGCTCAGCGCGAGGCTCGACGACCTGCCGGTGCTGGTGCGGCACATCGTTCAGCGTCAGGCCGAACAGACGGACCGCGTGGCGCCGCGCATCGGCGACACGCTGCTCGCGCGTCTGAAACGTTACCGGTGGCCCGGCAATCTGCGGGAGCTGCGCAGCGTGCTCGAGCTCTCGCTGGCGACCAGTCCGGGTGAGGAACTCGAGGTCGTCGACTCGCTGCTCGATGACAGCGTCAAGATTGGCAGCTATCAGCTCATCGATCGCCTCGGCTCCGGCGGCATGGGCGAAGTGTGGTTGGCGCGTCACCAGCTGCTCGCTCGCCCGGCGGCCGTTAAGCTCGTTCGCCAGGAGGCCAGAGCCTACGGAGAAGAGGAACGGCGACTCCGACAGCGCTTCGAACGCGAAGCCCATGCGACCGCCGAGCTGCAGTCGCCCCACACCGTCCAGCTCTACGACTTCGGGATGACCGAGGCCGGGAACTTTTACTACGTCATGGAGCGTCTGCGCGGGATGGACCTGCAGCGGATGGTGGAGCGGTACGGCCCGCTCGAGCCCGAGCGGGCCGTCTATCTTCTCAAGCAGGCGTGCCGATCGCTTTCTGAGGCGCACCACCTGGGCCTGGTGCACCGGGACATCAAGCCGGCGAATCTTTTCGTCTGCCGGCTCGGGCAGGAGCACGACTTTTTGAAGGTTCTCGATTTCGGCATGGTCTCGCGAATGACCCCGGCCGCACCGTCGCAGATTGCGGTGGCGGGAACGATTCTCGGCACGCCAGCCTTTCTGGCGCCGGAACTGGCGTCTGGTGCCGGGCTGTTCGATGCGCGCGCCGACATCTACGCCCTGGGGTGTGTGGCTTTCTGGCTGCTCACCGGCCAGCCGCCGTTCGACGCAAACGACATGCTCGCCGTGCTCAGACACCACTCGACGACCCCTCCGTCCCCGCCATCGTTGTTGAGCGAGGAACCCATCCCCGCAGATCTCGATGCGATCGTGCTGGCATGCCTGTCGAAGGGCCGTGAGAGTCGGCCTGCCACGGTCGACGTGCTCTGGGAGCAGTTGGACGCGGTCGGTTTCGCCCAGGCCTGGGACCAGGCGCGAGCGCGCGCCTGGTGGGAGCAACACGCACCCGAGCTCGTCGGAAGCTGACGGTTCTGAGACGCGCATGCACGTCCTGTTCGATCTCGATGGCACACTGACCGATTCACGCGAGGGCATCGTCCGCTGTTACCAGCATGCCCTGGCAGAACTGGGCCGCGCGGCGCCTCCCGCGTCGGATCTCGCCGCCTGCGTAGGCCCGCCGCTGGCCGCCTGCTTCCGGTCTCTTCTGGAGACCGACGATCGCGACACGATCGAGAACGCCGTGGCGAGCTATCGTCGCCGCTTCGAGGAACGGGGGATGTTCGAAAACGCGCTGTATCCAGGCATTGCCGACGCCGTAGCGGCTCTGACAGGCGAGGGACACCGCCTGTATGTGGTGACCGCGAAGCCTGCTGTGTACGCGACGCAAATCCTGAAGCACTTCGCGATCGACGCATTCTTTCAGGCGGTCTACGGACCGGAGATGGGGCAGCGTTACTTCGACAAGGCGGCGCTGGTCGAAACCGCGCTGAAGACATCGCGAATTCCGCCCGTCGCCGCCTGCATGGCGGGCGATCGGTCGGACGACGTCGCGGCGGCGAAAGAGAACGGGCTGCATGCTATCGGCGTGACGTGGGGGTACGGCGGGCACGACGAGCTTTCGCGATCGGGCGCCGATGTGTTGATCGATTCGGCGTCAGAGTTTCTGAACTACATTCGAACGCGACAGACCTCGCTGACGAAGCATGCGCATTAGATACCAACGAGGTCGTACGGACCCGAACCGAAGGCTCGGTGCCGCAGTCGGAGCCGCGGAGGTCATCCAAGAAGCGTGAAGTTGATCGTCACAGTCATTTCGACTTCGACCGGCTGACCGTTGAGTAGCGTCGGTTCGTACCGCCACTGCAGGACCGCGTCGATCGCCGCTTGATCCAGCTCCGGAATGGACTGCACGACCTGCTCCTCGATCACCGATCCATCCTCGCCGATCACGATTTCCAGGATCACGACTCCTTCGATACCGGCCGCCTGGGCTTCGGCGGGATACACGGGATTCACGTTGACGATTCGGACCGGGGGCTGAACGCCCTCACCGACCCGGACCCGTTGATTTGCAGCGGTGGCGTCAGCGCCCGATCGTGCGGTTGTGCCCTCCGTCAGGATCCCGCGACCGGCGTCGATCCGTATCCCGCGACGCTCGCCCGAACCAGGTTTTCCATCCGTGGCATCGCTCGCGGGCAATGTGCTCGGAGCGGCCTCGTCGACCCCTGTCTCGGCCGGCACCGCCCGCCAGAAGCGCATGGGGAGAGCCACTGCGGTCAGCAGGACGGCGGCCGCGGCGAGCACGAGCAGCCCGTGCCGACGAGGCGACAGCGCCTTCGGCTTGACCGGCTGGAACTGCCGGAGAAACGCTTCGAACTCGTCATCCTGCCACTCCATGACTACTCCTTTGCGAGCGGCTGGAGCCGCTCCTTCAGCTTTGCCAGGCCGTAGCGATAGCGCGAGGCCGCGGTGTTGGCCGGGATCCCCAGCGCGGCAGCCGCTTCTTCGAACGTCATCTGGCCCCATACGCGAAGCACGATGATTTCACGCTGCTCGTCCGGGAGTTCCCGAAGCGCGGATTGAAGCGCCAGGCCGATCTCCTCGAGACCGGCGGGGCTTTCGAGCCAGTGGCCGTTCGAGGCGAGCGCGGCCTGACGGGACTGACCTCGCCGATAGTTGAGCGCCGTATTCCGGACCGCGCGATACAGGTAGTGCAGCGGCTGCCCGTTGATCGTTACGGGGCTGCCGAGCAACTTCAGGAAGACCTGCTGCAACACGTCCTCGGACGCCGCGCGGTCCTGCAGCAGCGAGATGGCGTAAGCGAGCAGCGCGGCGCCGTGCAGCTCGTACAGCGTTCGAACCTCTTGACGATCGAGTGATCCCATGTTCACGGGCGCTTCGCCATAGCCGCTCCTTCTCCTTAGACACTGCAACCGGGCAGATTTGTCTAGTGGTCCTTGGACGGGCCACTAGTGGAGCTGGTCCAGCGGATGAGGCCGCAAAGTCCTGTACGATGAGACCGCCACCGCGCTGCGGCCGTGCCAGCTCTGGAACTCGTGCCAGATACCCAGAGCGCCCAAAGCCACGATGAGCGACCCAAGCGAGTCAACACGAGAAAAGGGGCTTTCTTCCGCCGAGGCCGCCGATCGGCTCTCCCGGATCGGGCCCAACGCCCTGCCCGAACCTCCCCCAGATCCGCTCTGGCGTCGCTTTCTGCGTCAGTTTGCCAGCCCGCTCGTGGTCATCCTTCTCTTTGCGCTGGCTTTCGATCTGGCGCTGTGGCTGTACGAAGGCGCCGAGACCTGGCCGATCGAAGCGACCGCCATCGGCGTGATCCTCCTCCTCAACGCGGCGCTTGGCCTTTATCAGGAACAACGGTCCGGATCAGCGCTGGCTCGTTTGAAGGCGTTGGCCGGCGCCCGCGCATGGGTGCTGCGCGATGGGCAGCTCACGCGGCTCCCGACGCCCGAGCTTGTGCCAGGCGACTTGGTGCGCCTCGAAGCCGGCGACCGGGTCCCGGCCGACGGGACGCTCGTAGATACCCACGGCGTCATGCTGGACGAATCGATCCTGACGGGTGAGTCGTTGCCGGTTGACAAAGGAGACGACGACGAAGCGCTGAGTGGCACGCTCCTGGTGCGTGGGAAAGCGTATCTGGCCGTCACGCGGACGGGCGCGTCGAGCGCCATGGGTCGGCTGGCCAGCATGCTCGGCGGCATTCAGGCCGGCAAGACGCCGCTCGAACGGCGAGTCGATCGGTTGGGCGGTCAAATCGCCCGCTGGGTGCTGATGCTCGCGGCCACCCTCGGCCTGCTGGGGATTGCCGCGGAGGGGGTGGCCCGGGCGCCCGCGATGATCATTTTTGCGGTCGCGCTGGCGGTCGCAGCGGTGCCCGAAGGGTTACCGGCGGTTCTGACGGTGGCCCTGGCCCTCGGCGTGGAGCGCATGGCGCGTCACCGGGCTGTCGTTCGCCGCCTTTCAGCGGTCGAGGCGCTCGGCTCGGTCACCGTCATCGCGACCGACAAGACGGGCACGCTGACCGAGAACCGGATGGACGTGCGATCGCTCGATACGTCCGACCTGCCGCGGGCGCTCAGGTCCATCGTGCTGGCCAACGATGCGGATCTGGAGACAGGCGCTGGTGACCCCCTCGATCTCGGCCTGCTTCGCTACGCGGTTGCGCACGGCGTGGATATCGCGCGGACGCGCCGGGAACACACTGTCGCCACGGAGCGACCTTTCGACAGCGCGTGGAAGTTCATTCGCGTCACGGTGCGGGAAGGCGGGCGGCTGGTGAGCTACCTCAAAGGCGCGCCCGAAGTGCTGCTCGACCGCTGCGCGTTGTCGGACGAGGACCGTGAATCGTGGAAGGAAAAGGCTGACGCGTATGCCCACGAAGGCTTCCGCGTGCTGGCGGTCGCCTGGGCGGACGGCGAGACCGAAGAAGGGCTGTCACTCCTGGGCCTGGCACTGTTCTGGGATCCCCCCCGCCAGGAAGTGCCGGATGCCGTCGGTCGCGCGCAGGCGGCCGGAATCCGCATCATCATGATCACGGGAGATCATCCGGCCACGGCGCTGGCCGTTGCGCATCAGGTCGGCATCTCGGGCGTGCGCGTGTTGACCGGTGAAGATCTCGCTGAATATCAAGGCGCGGCTCTTGTCGACGCGCTCGCCGAGGTCAACGTGTTCGCTCGCGTCAGGCCGGAGCAGAAGCTTCAGCTCGTGGAGGCGCTGCAGACCCAGGGGCAAATCGTCGCGATGACGGGAGACGGCGTCAACGACGCGCCCGCGCTCAAGCGCTCGGATGTCGGCGTGGCGATGGGGCAGCGCGGCTCGGACGTCAGCCGGGAAGTGGCGGATCTGGTGCTGCTCGACGACAACTTCGCCACCATCGTCGGCGCCATCGAGGAGGGCCGCAGCATCTACGAGAACATCCAGAAGTTCCTGCGCTTCCTGTTCTCGACTAATCTCTCGGAAGTCCTGCTCGTCGCCTTCGGGGCGTTGACGGCGTACATCCTCGATCTGCGCGACGCCGCCGGGGGGCTGCTGCTTCCGCTGACTGCCGCCCAAATCCTCTGGATCAACCTCACGACTGACGGGCTGCCGGCGCTTGCCCTGGCCTTCGATCGAACCCCGGGGGTCATGCAGCAGCCGCCGCGTCCGCCTGATTCTCCGCTGCTTGATCGGTCGTCGGTGCGGTTCGTTGTGACGACAGGCTGCATGAAGGCGGCTCTTGCCCTGAGCGTGCTCGGCTTGGTACCGAGGATTGGCTACGAGCTGGATACGGCTCGCGCAGTCGCGTTTCACTTCATGGCAATCGGGCAGCTGCTGCTGACCTATCCGTCCCGACACACAAACATGCGTCCGCTTCCGAACAAGTATCTGCATAGCGCCGTCGTAGCTGGCATCGCCATACAGATCGCCGCCGCCACGTCGCCGCTGTTCGCCGATCTTCTGGGCAACGCCGGCATTCCGATTGAGCTCTGGGGGCTGGTATTCGGCGCGGCGTTCCTGTCGTGGGGGCTCGCCGAGGTGTTCGCGCGACTCGTCTGGGGGCAGAGGACCACGAGCGAACGATAACTGGTGGCGCTCAGCGGCGGTCGCCGTTCGCTTCGCCGACGAGACGGGGTGGCAGGACGCGGAAAAGCGCTTGTACGATTGGGGAGAATTTGGTACCGTCGCCCGCCATGTACGTGAAGCTGCCTTCGAACGATGTGCGCGCGGCCGTCAGCGATATTTTCTGGCTCGCGGTGGTGGCTGCGGCGATCTGGCTGATGTCGCTGTGAGACGTTGCCGCCCGAGGACCAAAGGCCGGCGGCGACACGGAACTGAAAACTAGGGTTCCTGCGGCAGAGGCCCGAAATCGGCAGGCGGCGTTCGGTGCTTCGTCGCCCGCTCGTACGCCGACGCGATGCGGAACAGCGTCGCCTCGTCGAACGGGCGCGCGACGAAGTCGATGCCGACCGGAAGCCGCGCCGGCACGGCGACCAGCCGCGTGCCCTTCTCGCCATCGCGCACGCGATCCCAGACTTCGGTGGTGAAGCCCGCGGGGGCCGTCAGCACGGGAAAGCCCTGCTGCCCCAGGAACGACCAGCCGACCGGCGAGCGTCCGTTGACGGCTGGTTCTCGCGGGGCCGTGAGCTTTCTGGGCGGAACGCTGGCCGTCGGCGAGACGAGGGCATCCAGTCGTTGTTCCTGCATGCACTGCAGCACGATCGATTGCACCGCGAAGCGATGTTGCAGGCGCGCGGCCATGTCCAGCTCCAATGCCCGTTCGGCATTCTCCCGTGTCTGCCTGCGATCGGGGAAGTTGGGATCCCGATAATAAGTTCCCTTGTCGATCAGATCGGCGTTGCTTGTAATGTTGCCGTCGCCCCGCTCGCGCAGATAGCTGTTCATCATGTACTTGCCCTCGCCTTCGGCGGGGAACGCGCCGAGCTCCCGGATCGAAAGCGCCTCGGGCAGTCGGGAGGGATCAGATTCCAGTTCGAGCAGCGTGGCAATGTGATCGGTCGCCGGCTGCCCTGTCGCGTTGAAGGGAAACAATTTGGGGTATCGGGCGGCGTAGGCGGCGTTGTAGAGCGCTGGCGCCAGTCGATTCACGCAGCCCTGAAACAGCGCGCCCTCCTGGCCGGGATCGACGATCGTGGCGCCGAGGCCGCGCAGATCGTCGAGCGCGCGCTCGACCAGCCCGATGCTTTCCTCGTCGGCTCTCGAGAACAGCGCGCGGTTCATGTACTCGCGAATCACGCCGATCCGCACGCCGTCGAGCCGCGGCACGGCCGCGAAGCTCGCGTACGGTTGCGCCGGCACGCGCCCGCCGCTGAACGCCGTCAGCGGATCCTTGGGATCGAAGCCGGCGATCACATCGAAAATCTTCGCTGCGTCCTGCACCGTGCGACAGATCGGACCGGTGCGGGTGTTCAGGCCCGCCCCCATCATGCCGTCGCGGCTCACCAGCTCCTGCGTCGGCGCCAGCCCCACAAGGCTGTTGACAGCCGCCGGCCAGCGGATCGACACCACCGTTTCCTCGCCGATGGCGCAGGTCACGAGGTTCGCGGCCACGGAGCTGGCCGATCCGGCGCTCGACATCCCAGGCTCTCGCTCGGTGTCATACGGGTTGCAGAAGGTGCCGCCGAACGAGCTGCGCGCGCCGTCGGCCGCATATTCGGCCAGATTCGACTTCGCCAGAATGATCGCCCCCGCTTCCCGCAACCGCCTGACGAACGTGGCATCGTCGGGCGGCCGGTCGTTCGCATACGGCGCGTCGGCACCCGACGTGGTGCGCAGATCGAACGTGTCGTACTGATCCTTCACCGCCATCACGACGCCGTGAAGCGGACCGACGAGCCTGCCGGTCTGGATGAACTGCCGGTCCTGTGCGGCCGCGACTTCGAGTGCGTCCGGCATGTCGGGAGACGCGTCGACCTGGTCGGTCAGGCTGCGTGCCTTGCGGGCATCGAAGCCCCAGGCCCTGCGGGTCGCGGGACGCAGGTTGAGCGTCGACAGCGCGTTGATCTGGCCCGCTTTCGGAATGGTCGTAATCGGTCCAAGGATCCCCTCCGGCTCGTTGACGCAGGTGCCGTTGTAAGCCTTGATGCGCTTCAAGTACAGCTCGACGAGCGTCATGGTGGTGATCTGCCGACTCTGAATCGCCTGCTGAATGTCAGCGATGGTGGCCTCCTGCAGGTGAAACTTGCCCTGCGGAGTCTGGGCGGCCCCAGCGGCGACTGTGGCGAGTACCACGCCGACAGCGATGGCCGTGCGGCCCGGCCATCGACCAATCGGGAACCCTTCGAGCGGAGCAAGGCCCACACGTGAGCTCATTGGCTGTCACCTTTCGATGTTAGTAGGCTGGCCACTTCGTTCGCCGGCAGACAGGAGGTGCGATGAGAAGTGAGGGCGCCTACCAGGGGAATCTGCGCCGCTATCTCCATCTGGGCGGCGATACTCCATCCGCTAGAGAGGGTGGTGCTTCGGGTCGACGTGAGCCCAGATGCCGCGGTGATCGGAGAACTCCATGTGATCGACGCCCCACGCGAGCGGTTCGACGTCTTTCAAGTAGAGCCAATCCACCCTCATCGGCACAATGGGGAATCTGAGCGTTGGCGGTGTGTCCGTGAACGGCGTATCGAAGCCCCGGGACGACATCCATGTGCGGACCGCGTCGGATTGGCGCGACAGGTAAAACAACGGCAGCATTCCCCAGACCCAGCGGACATTCATCGTGTTCAAGTCGCCACCGATGATACGCGGGCCGTCGAAGGTGCCGACCACGTCAAGGGCCGGGGTCAGTTGAGCGATGCGGCTGTCGCTGTTGATGCGTGTGTCGAGGTGGACGTTGACCAGGCGCACCGGCCCGTCCGGCGTCGCGACGGTCGCACCGAGGGCCACTCTGCACCTCGACCTGAACGGCAGCCGGTGATACTGGACTGGATGGACGCGGATGTCGCTCAGCGAATAACGGCTGACGATCGCGAGCCCCTCTGTCACCCCGTCGATGACATTCGCCGGTGCGTACGCGAAGGCGAATCCGAGGCGAGTGCTGACCGTGCTGATCAGCGTTCTGCCATCGACTCCGTCATCTCCCACCTCCTGAAGGAACAGGACATCCATGGACCGGTCGCGGGTCCAGCTTTCCAGGATTTCGGCATTCCGCGCGTCAGCCGCCATGTTCAGGCTGCCCACGGTGAGCGGCTCGTGCGTCGGCTGCAGAGTCGGCGCGGCCCCGACACCAACGGCGGGCGGCCTGCCCTGGCAGGGCGTGTCCGCCCGCCTCGCGTCGGCCTGCGGCGTCAGAAGCGCGATGGACGCCACGAAAACGACCAGGGTGGGGTATTGCGCAAACACGCGCGGATACACGGACGCCAGTTTACCGAATTCCGCCGAGCGCAAGCGCTCCTGTTTGTCGCTGCCCGCCCGTTCGATCGCCTCGACCGATCAGTTGCCCGTCACGTTGACGAACCCGAACATCCAGTCGTTCAGGAAATGGCTGCGGTTCATGCAGATCACGAGGTATCGTCCCGTTTTGAGGAATCGATACGTAATCAACTCGGTGTTGACGAGAAACAGGTTGTTGCCGCCCGCCGACATCAGCCGTCCCGGTTCGTACCACACCCTGTTATCCGGATGGAAGTTGGTGACGTTGGGGGAAGCGACGATGACGACATCACCGTGGCCGTCTTCGACGGCGTGAGCTCCAGCCGCATTGGCGATGCCCGTGGCTGTAGTCCCGTTGCAGCTGTGCTCAAGAGGGGTGTCCGTACTGACGTCGCCGGGATCGGAGCCGGGACACAGAAACTGTCCCACCTCGTCGCGGGTGGTGTCCTTGCTGACCTCGTAGATCGCCATCGCGTGGCCACCGCCGCGGACGGTAAACGACACCTGCCCGCCCTTGAGGATCGTGACTTCCTCGGGCGTCAGATGATGGAGCGTGAAGGCGCAGGGGTCCGCGGGACCGCCAATGGCGGCGCCCGTCGCGCACGGCGGTGGGCCCAGTGGACTGGTCGCCAGGACGCCGAAGTCGACGGCTGCGTCGGGGACGGCGGGCTGCTGGTGCGTGAGATCGCCGTGCTGGGCGGTTGAGGTCACGGGCGCGACGATAAGAGCGGTCGTGAGGAGCAGAGAGCGGGCTCGCATGGCTGAAATCCTCCTGGTCAGGTGGTCCCCGGCGGTTCAGCAAGACCCCAGCCACAGGCCGCGCACGGTCAACTCCTTCTCGCGCCAGATCTTCGATCACTTGCCCGAAACGCGACGGCGGGCAGCGAAGTACGGGGAGCGAAAGCATTTACCAGACGAGTCGGCGCTCAGCGCCAGATGCGCCACGCTAGGGCGCGCGCTTGATGGCATCGCCCACCTTGAGCTGCGCGTCGCCGATCAGGACCGCGGTCGCCGACACGTCGTCGATCTCGGTGATCTGCGCGGTGGCGACGGTCTCGGTGATGGTCTTCAGGACCTTCGTCTTATCCTGCGGATCGGTGATCGAGCGGACCACGCGCGTGATCTCGACGCGGTCGCCCACCTGCACGCCTGCGTTCCGCCCGACGTTGAGGATCAGCGTCCTGCCGCTGACGTCGGCGATCAGCCCCGAGTACTCCGTCCGCGCGGCCGCCATCTTCACGCCGAACCCGTTCAGATGCTCGGCAACCGACTGCACCGCCTTGGTGATGGCGGTGCCCACCACGCTGCTCCCGAACGCCGACGACTTCATGTCGACCGGCGCAAGGACCGTCGTGGCGGACACCGACGTCGACGTGCCCGTTGCCTCCCCGGTTGCGGTCGCCGCCGTCATGATCTCGCCGGTACTCGTGTTCACGAGCCGGGCGTGAACGGCCACCACCGCCTTCGAGTTGTTCTGCTGCACACCGCTGAGCACGCCGCGTGTAAAGCGGCCGAGCGAGCCGCCGCCGCCGGTCGTCTCCTGCACGGCGAACTGCGTGACGGAGCCGACGACGATCGCCGCGACGCCGAGCACGCGCCCGATGCGCGCGGCTGTCGTCGCGTCGGCGCGGTCGCTGTTCGAGAAGTTCTGCTCCTTCAGCACGGCGTCGAGCCTGGTGCGCTCGACCATCGTGAAGTGCCCGCCCGCGACCAGCTCCTGGATCAGCAGGTCGGCAATGCCGGCGCCGACGTCCTGATCCGCCTTGAGCGCCGCCGCCGCGGAGCTCCGCACCCCTTCGTATTCGAAACTAAGCACCGCGACGCGCGGTTTACTCTGTGCGGCCGCGCGCGCCGGAAGTACCGGCGTGAGAGCGATCGCTGCGGTGACAAGGAAGAATAGCGTCCGGGACATGTGACCTCCAGGCTCCGCCTGTTACTTACCGTCCGAGAAACCGTTCCAGCGCCTCCACATCGCTGCGCGCCATGTCGAGATACTTCGTCGCGGCCGCGACATCTCGTCGATCGAGCGCGCGCTGGCCGCTCGCGAGCGAGTCGGCGACGCTCTGCTGCCTGACCAGCACGTCACCACGCAGCCCGTTCGGTCGCATCTGTTCCGCCAGTCGATTGAGGCTCTGGTCCACGACGCGCGCGCGAATCGCCAGCGCCGAGGCCTGTTGCCGCAGTTCCTCGAGACCCTCGGGCTCCGCCGCCTGCGGCGCGGGCGGCGATGCGCCCTGCGGTGCGGCTGGAACCGCCGGCGGGCTGGCCTGCGGCCTTGCGGCAGTCTGCGGCCGGCGTCCGGGCGCAGTCTTCGGCGGGACCTCCTCGATCCTCGGGATTGTCGCGGCCGGCGTGGCGGGGGCGGTGGGACTTGTCGACGAGGACGGAGGCGGATCGGCGGCCACTGTCGGCACCGGCGAAGCCGCCGCAGGAGCGACGTGTTCGGAACCCTGCGACTGATCCGGCGCCCCATGGCGAATCCCGTATCGGTACCCCGCACCGGCTACAGCCGCCACCAGCACGACCGCTGCGGCACGCGACAACACACGTCGCGCGCTCCCCGACCCTTTGTCGATGGCACCCGTGGGAGCCACGCTGGGCGATCCCGCAGCAGTCGCGGATGGCCGTTCGGCGAGATCCCGGACGAGGCGATCCATATGAGCTGCGAAGTCGCCGCTCCAGGCGTCGATCCAGTGCGTGGCCGACACGAACAGCTCGAGCGCCGTCGACGGCATGACGTTTTCGATGCGGACGGGAATCACCGGGTCGCCCTTTGTGACGGCCCGCTCGACCTCGCGGCTGACGAATTTCGATTCGTTCGCGGCGGCCGACAGAACCAGCACCAGTACCGGCGCTCGTTCAATCGCGTCGATGATCTCGTTTCCGTATTCGCGCCCGGCGCGGACGTCGCGCGGCGCAATCCAGCAGCGGAGGCCGCGCGCCTCGAGATAGCCGCATATCTCCTCGGCCTTCACCTTGTCGGGCGTGGCGTAGCTGATGAACGCGGAATACTCCGGTTGTTGCGAATCCATTTTCTTACCTGGCCAGATGCCCGCCTCGCGGACGGGATATGGAGGCGAAAAGCAATATACACCCCGCCTATTGCCGAGCTACGTACCGATGCACGCTCTTGCATCTATGAAAACGAGCCTCGCCGTCGCGGGCGAACCGTGATCGACCTCGAAGTGAATACAGTGTCGTGACGAGGCCGCCTATGTCATCTCCTCCGATGACACGTGCAGGACAACCGGCCGGCCTGCTCGACCGCACAGCTGCACTCTCACATCGCCGATTCCCGGGACTTCATCCGGCACTTGCACATGGTACGGACTCAGCGCGCATCACCGACCTGGACCCGTACGGACTTAGGGTAAGCTGCGCGCGACCCCATCAAGCCAGGGTCTTTGAATCCTGTCCCGGCCAAAATGAAGGGCATGTTCAGGGGTGCTATCGCCGTTGCGTTCGCCGGGGCGATCGCCACCGCCGGCGGGATCCTCGCCCGCCGCTACCGGCATGAGATGTCCGCCGCTCGGGCGCGCCTTTCAGCGGTCGCCCGAAAATCGGTCAGGACTGCGTTCGGCGACATCGAATACGCCGAGCGTGGCACCGGCGAGCCGCTGCTCATCAGCCACGGCATCTTCCAGAGTTGCCAGAGTGCGCTCCTGTTTTCCGAGCTGCTGTTCCCCGGCCGTCGAATCATCGCCCCGTCCCGCTTCGGCTACCTCGGGTCGAGCCTGCCGCCGACGGCGACGCCAGCCGAGCAGGCCGACGCCTTCGCCGCGCTGCTTGACGCGCTCGAGATCGTTAAGCTGGACGTCGTTGGCATTTCGGCCGGCACCACGTCCGTGCTTCAACTAGCCCTGCGACATCATCAGCGGGTGAAGCACCTGGTTGTGCTGTCGGGCAACCTGCCGGGAAGTCCAACGGCCGTCGTCCAACCCTGGTGGTCCCGAGTACTGAACAGACAACTTCCCGTGTGGGCGATCAAGGTCTTGTCCCCCTCGACGATGGCGTTCCTGGCCGGAGTTCCGAAGCGACTCGTCATGACGACCGACGACGCCCGGTTCGTCACTGCGTTCATCGACAGCCTCTTCCCAGTCACTCCGAACGTTCGAGGGGTGGACTTCGACGCTTTCGTTTCAAATGCCGACGTCAATGGTTACAGCCTGGAGGACATCAGGGTGCCCACTCTGCTCATCCACTCCAAAGACGACCCTCTGGTGCGCTACGAGGCAGCCGAACGTGCCGCCGGGCGAATCCCTGGCGCTCGCCTCGTCACGCTCGAATCCGGCGGACATCTCATGGTGGGACAGACGAGCACCGTGCGGAACGAACTCGAGAGCTTCCTTGGCTAGTGGCCCGTCCACGTTGATCAAGGACCACCTCGCGGGCGGGGCATCCCGTCTGGCGGCGTTGCTCCTCCCTCAAATACTCCCGGTATTCTCGGTCGTCGCGCCTTGCCAGCCGGGCGCCGCGCTCCGCGATCTGGTCCTCGTTCAACGTGGACGGGCCACTAGCAACTTTGCCGTACTACGTACAAGTCGAAAATGCACCGAATTCGGCCCCGTGAAATGCCTCAACTGCTCTCACTGAGGACATTCACCCCTGTCACGTGGAAGTGCTTCGCGGCCTGAAGCATCTGGCGGTCGTTGGTGTAGACCTCCCGGAATCCATGCTCTTCCGCACAGGCCAGGTGCAGCGCGTCACCAGATCGGACGAAGACCGTGCTCGAAAGGTCCAGGACGGCTTTGCGGGTCTTCTCCAGAAGCTCGGACGTCACACCAAACCAATGCCACACACCGTTGTTCTCATCTTCTTCGAAGTCTTTCAAGATGGCCGTCATCTCCCGGCGAGTCACGTGGTGCTCTCTGACGTGCCGCTTGAGGATGGATGCAAACTCCAGTCGCGCGAGTTCACAAGATGCGAGGCCGTCGGTGTTATAGGCGACTTCGCGGACTCGATCCGCGCCTGGCTCGTTGAGGTAGCACTTGGCGATGTACGCCGCGTCGAAGTAGATCACCGATCCTCGCGCAGCTCGGACTGATACACCGCGGAGTCGACGGGGACCTTCGACCGTTTCCGTATGGCCGCCTCCCGGTTGGGGAGAGGCCGGCCGGTCACGGAGGCGTCAAATGGCTGAAGCGCCGCGACGCGGCGACCGCGATCCGTGACGACGATCGTCCCCCGACTGGCAGCATGGCGAACCCACCGGCCGGTCTTCAGGTGCAGTTCACGGATGGAGATCGTCTTCATGTGCACATTGTGACACATCTCCAATACAAGGTCGATTTTTTCCGGCGAAGGGCTTCTGCTCGCTGACGTTGTACGACCAGCACCCTCCAGCGTGTGAACCGGGCACACAACACGGTCGGGCATTGCTCTGACACTCGTCCATGTCGCCTCGCCCGATGACCTGCTGATGGCGGCGCAGGGCACCGGGAGTCGACGCTGGACCATAGCGCCAAAAGCCCTGTTGGCGCGATCAGGTCAGCTCGCACCATCTGGCGCATTCGCTCGAGAATTGTCGAGGACAACGGCTGAGCGGCCAGGTGTAAGAACAGGCTCTTTCCCCGTGCGCGTCGATTGAGTTTGTTTCGCAGAGCCCATATCCTTGGGGACACCCGTGCGGGGATCGACTCAGGCCATCGTCGGCGGTGCGATCCGGGACTTGCGCGATTCCTGGCGCGTGCTGGCCCAGACCGACCTCGTCTACAAGCTGATTTCGTTTGCGCTGCTCATGCCGGGAACGCTGCTCCTGCTGCGCTGGGCGCTGTCGCGCACTGGAACGTCGGTCGTCGCCGATACCGAGATCGCGACGTTCTTCCTCACGACGCGACAGGGCATTCTGGCGCTCATCGTCGGCGGCGCGATTCTGACGGGCATCACGGCGCTCGAGATGACGTGTCTCATGGCGATCGGGCTTGCTGCCGCGAACGGCCGGCACCTGACTGCCAGGGGTGCGCTGGCGTTTGGCGCATCGCGGGCGCTGCTCGTTCTCCACCTGGCGGCGAACATCGTCACGCGTCTGCTCGTGGGCCTGCTGCCGTTCGCTGCAGCAGTTGGCGTCGTGTACTGGACCCTGCTCCGGTATCACGACATCAATTTCTACCTATCCCGACGGCCTCCCGAGTTCTGGACGGCGGTGTCGATCGCGGCCGTGATTGTGGCCGTGCTCGCCGTCATCCTGTTCTGGACGATCGCGCGCTGGACGATGGCGCTGCCGCTCGTCGTGTTCGAGGGCGTCTCGCCGCGGCGTGCGCTGGCCGAGAGCTCCGCGCGGTCGGCCGGCCATCGCTCCATTGCGATTGCGGCGCTTGCCATGTGGGCCGCCCTCGCCTCGGCCCTCCTGGCCGTCGCCACGTGGGTGCCGGATGTCGTCGGCCGCACTCTGGCGCCGGGTTTCAGCGGCTCGATGCCGACGCTCCTGGGGTTCATCACGGGGCTCGCGCTGCTGTGGGCCGTGCTTGGCCTGGTTGCGGCCGTGGTGAACGTCTCGATGCTCTCGCTCCTGCTGCTCCGGTTGTACCTCCGCGTGGTTGATCTTCGTGAACCTGGTGCGCTCCCGGAGCTGGGCGCGGATACCTGGGGAGGCGCGCGCCGATTACCGCGTGCCGTGAGGATCGGCGTGGTCGTCGTCTCGATCCTCGCCACGCTCGGTGCCGTGCTCGTCGTCGTGAACATCGCGAGGCGGAATCAACAAGTCCTCGTCATCGCGCACCGCGGCGCGTCGGCCGCGGCGCCCGAAAACACGCTGGCGGCCTTTCGACTGGGCGCCGATCTTGGCGCCGACTTCGTCGAGCTCGACGTGCAGGAGTCCGAGGACGGCGAGGTAGTGGTCGTCCACGACAGCGACCTCATGAAGGTGGGCGGATCGCCGCTGAAGATCTGGGAGGCGCCGGCCGCGGCGCTGCGCGCGGTCGACATCGGCAGTCGCAAGGGGCCGCAGTTTGCCGGCGAGCGTGTGCCCACGCTCGCCGAGGTGTTCGCGCTCTTCAAAGGCCGGGTCCGCGTCGTTGTCGAGCTCAAGTCCTATGGGCACTCCCAGCGGCTCGAAGAGCGCGTCGTCGAGATCGTCGAGGCCGCCGGCGTGGCGAACGACACCATCTTCATGTCGCTCGATCACGACATGGTCTTCAGGCTCAAGCAGCTTCGACCCTCGTGGAGAGTCGGCGTGCTCGTCGCAAAGGCCATCGGCGACCTCACCTCGCTCGGCGCCGATTTTCTCGCGGTCGAGGCCAGCCTGGCGACGCGGGCCTTCGTGCAGCGGGCGCATCGTGCCGGCCAGAAGGTCTACGTGTGGACCGTCAACGATCCGGCCTGGATGTTGGCGTCGATGGCCAACGGCGTCGATGGGTTAATCACCGACCGGCCGGACGTCGCGCGCGAAGTGGTCGAACGCCACGGCGGGATGAGCGATGCACAGCGCATTCTCGTGGCGCTTCTCGTTGCGATGGGCGCGAAGACCGAGTCGCTCGTTGCCGAGGAGGCAGTGCAGCCGTACACGCTCGCCGCCCGGACCGTGCTGCCCGCCGGCATCTATCGTCAGGGCACTCCACCGTCGGGGGCGTTCTTCACCTCGGCCGAGCGCGCAACGGCAGCCGCCAACGGAGTCCGTGGGCCGGCCGAGGGTCCGTATCTGCCCGGGCAGCCGCTGCAGGGCGTGTCGAGCATGGTGCCGGCCGGCGACGGCACGTGGTGGGCGCTGGCCGATAACGGATATGGAGCCCGTGCGAATTCGGCGGATTTCCAGCTGGTCATCCACCGGCTCGATCCGCGCTGGGGCGATGCCGCCGGGCCGCGCGTCCTGGCCACCGCAATCCTCCGCGACCCCGATCGTCGAATCCCGTGGACCATCGTGTGCGATCAGAGCACGGGCACGAGGCTGCCGGCGTTCTCATTCAACGTGCTGCCGCCCCCTCCGGCTGCGTGCGGCGGCGACGCGTCGGCGCGGATCCTGACCGGCTTCGATCTCGATCCGGAATCGTTCGTGCGCGCGCCGGATGGCACGTTCTGGGTGAGCGAGGAATTCGGTCCGTTCCTGGTTCACGTCGCGGACGACGGGCGCGTGCTGGCGCCGCCGGTTCAGATTCCGCGCGTACGCTCGCCGCAGAACCCGTTCCTCAGGATTTCGGACCGCGGGGGCGCCGAACGGCCCACGCTGGCCACGAGCCGCGGTTTCGAGGGGCTGGCGATCAGCCCCGACGGTTCGACGCTCTATGCTCAGCTCGAGGGCGCCGTGGCTGGCGACGATCCACGCGACCTGCGCCTCTACGCGTACGATATCGCGCAAGGCGCGCTCGCGCCGGCGTTCTTCACGGTGCGCCTGGATGCGCCGAGCCAGACCGTGGATCTCGCGAGCCTCGCAGACCCCTCCGGTGCCAGGGTCTATCCGGGAGTCACTGCGCCGCCATCCGGCCCGCTGGCGATCGGCGAGGTGAAGGCGGTGAACGATCATCAACTGCTGCTCATCGAGCGCGACAACCTGGGCGACGATGAGGCGCCGCCGCGGGTGAAGAAGATCTTCCTGTTGACCCTGCCGCCCGCGCGCGAGGGGGCGGTTGCGAAGACCCAACTCGTCGACCTGCTGGCGATTCCCGACCCGTCGGGTCTCAGCGGGGAGATGAACTTCTTCCGGCTACCGTTCTACACCATCGAGTCCGTGCACGTGGTGGACGAGCGCACGCTCCTCGTCGCCTCCGACAACAACTTTCCGTTTTCCAGTGGGCGCTCTCGCAGCCGAAGCCTCGATCGGAAAGGACCGCTCGCGGCCGACGATACCGACATCATCCTGATTCGCCTCGGCACGTCGCTCGACGTCGATCGCCGGCTTCTGCAGAGCAGCCGGTAACCGGGATGAGTGCTCGAGGATCGCCGGTGACCGTGGTCGGGACCGTACCTACGAACTAAAGGGCGAGACAGCCGAACAGGCGTTTTTCGTTAACCCCGAGCGGCGACCTGTACGTGATCGTCGGCCTCGACTTGCCGTCGATGGATCAGCACCAGATCTTCACGCTCGTCGGTTATTCGAGCGTCAGCTCGTGACGATGCTCAGCGAACGGACGGTCCACTGATGGCGCCGAAACCACCGCCCCGTTCTCATCAGCGTCCCCCCACGCTAGCACCAACGGGGCACGTGATCGTCGTCCAGCCGCGCGAAGGGCTCACCGCGCACGCCCGTCGGCGGCCCGATCAGTTCTCAGCGTTCACGCAACGCCTGCTCGGCATTCGTCGGCCCCCGCGCTGATGGAGTCACCCTCGAAACCACAGCCCCGCTCTCGAGGACGTCCCCGGGCATCGGTACGGTCGTCGACGGTTTCGGCGTACGTGCCGGACGCGCTTCACGACGAGCTGATCCACCGCGCGAACACAGCCCAGGTCAGCGTGAGCGAGTACATCAAATCCCTACTGGTGCACCGCCTCCGCACCCCGGATCGGCCGTGACGGGCAGCGCAGCCCGCCATTACGTCGAAGTCGCTGCTCAACGCGAAGCATTTATCGCCGCCGACGTGATCGCTCGAGCGTTGACGGTGTCGACGAGGACCCTGCTGCGCGACTGGCGGCGGCAGCAGCTCCCCGAAACCAAAGTGGGGCGCTGCATCCTCTTCCCGGCCCGTACGGCCTATGCGAAATACTTTCGCGAAGGATCGATCGCGATGACGGAGGTCCTCGAACCGTCCAGTCTGGTCCGCCGCGTGCGCGAACACGAGGAGTTGTTGCGGCGCGCGCGCGAGCGGGCCGAGCAGGAAACTGCACGTGCCGAGGCGGCCACCGAGAGCGCGAAGCGGGCGTGGACAATCGCGATCGGTGTCCATGCGTCCCGATCATCGAAGCACCACGCGACCGGCAGATCCACGAATTCGCGAAAGGAGTAGCAGAGAGATGAGCACGAACACAGGCAAGCTGGTCACGATCGGCGAACTCGCCATCGCGAGAGAGCGAGCGAGGCGCACGTTGATGGGGCACGAGTCGAGCGGGGCCTATATGGCGGCGAGAGACTCGCGCCGAGCCTTGGCGCAGATCGATGCCGAACTGAACGCGGCGGTAGACGGCATCATCGCCGAGGAAACTGCCGCACTCGCCTCAAAGTGAGCACACGGCACAACGGCGCGATGAAAATCGACCTGCCCGGACACTTGCTCAAGGCTCCTCGACGTTCACTTGAAGAACGTCGGGAAATGGTCCATAGGAGATAACCACGACGCGATAGGTTAGGCCGCCTTGTACCTGCCCGCTCACATGCTTTGTCGGCCATCCGTCAGCTGCACTCATCCAACTTCCATCGGGCGCTACGAGGAAGACGTCGGGGTTCAAACTACCGCGAGGCGAGCCGGACGCCGTCAATGTGGCAACGAGCGTCCCGTCCACTGGCGTCGTCACGTCGAATTGACGGCAACGGCCCGTCTGGTCCCAAGTCACAAAGCATCTTGGATCGCCATCTTCAACCACCGCTTGGACGTCGTTACCAAGCAGAATCGCCGTTCCAGTGATCGGCTCTGGACCAGATCCGCCTGAACCAGATCCGCCGGTTGGCGGCGGGGTGGTTGGAGAATTGGCTGTCGGCGGAGAGACGGTCGGTTGGGTCGGTGGGTCAGACGCGCAAGCTGCGAGCAGGAAAACGAGGCCAGCCACTGTGACTAACTTCAAGGCTCAAAGCTCCGAACGCGGCCGATTATGGCTGAGTCTTTCCGAAGTTGCCCAGCCGATCCCGGTGGTAGCTATGTGGTAGCTAGTTTCGCGTGACCGGCGGATCGCCGAGTCAATTTGGCGTCTTTCACATGAAAAAATGGAGCCGGCGATCGGACTTGAACCGATGACCTGCTGATTACGAATTAATTCAGACGACCGTCCGCTAGTCCGCACCATCCCGCAACACCCACCAAACATTAGGAAATCGTGCTATTCTGTCCGCACGACTCCGCACGGTTCCGCAGTCACGTGGTAGCCATGTGGTAGCCAGAACGCTGCTGATTGCAGTCAGCAGGTCAAGGAGTAGCCGATGGTAGCCAGGGGAGCCGATCGCCTGCCGTCAGCCGGTCATCTCACGAAGCGCGATATCACGGCGCTCACGCC
>DATLLJ010000106.1:0-11444 GCA_035537875.1 Vicinamibacterales bacterium
GCCGCAGGAACCAGCATCTTCGAACCCCGCCACCATCCCACGAGGGGCCCGGCCACGAGCGGCAGATAGTAGATCCAGCCGAGCGGCGAAACGAGTTGTGCGACGAGAAGCAGGACGGTAAAAACAATATCCGCCGATCCAGCTGCCTGCTGATGCCGCAGCAGCACGGCCGAAGCCACGAAGATTGCGAGGTTGCCGAGGGCCGTGATCGGGCGGACCAGCGCGGGCGCGCTCACGATTGGATCGAAGAGCGGGCTGTCCGCAAACATTCTGGCAACGATTCCCGCGATCGAGCCGTTCATCGGCGCCCACGCCCACTCGACAGCTGCCAGCGCGTTCAGCCATTGCACGTGCGCCTGCCACCCGAAGGCCATTAATCCGACCAGAAAGCAGGCCGCGCAGACGGCAGCCATCGCGACTGCTGCCCTGACTTGACGACGCAGCAGGAAGTAGACCCAGAAGATGCCAAAGAACGGCTTAATGCTGGCCAGGAGCCCGAGGATCACGGCGGCGCGCTCCCACTGCCCGCGACGGGCCGCCGTCCAGGCCAGAGTCACAGGCACCATGAGGAGAAAGGTGAATTGTCCCGTCGCGATGATGGTGTCCATCGGGGAGGAAATCACGATGAGGGCTGTGGCCCAGCTCAGTCCCGCCCCACTGATGCGGATCTGGAGCTCTTTTACGATCAACGCAGCCGCCAGCGCGAGCGCCAGCAGATTCACGATCGACCAGGCCATGATGGCGATGCCTGGGGTCAGCACGGCAAACGGCAGAATCAGCAGGTGAAAGTGCGGCGGGTTCAGGTTCCAGAAGTGACGCGATTCACTTGTATCGACTGGAATCAGCGTCGCTGGACTCGCACCATATATGTCCCGCCCCTCGAGGTAGTACTGCGCAGAGTAATAGAACTTCCCGAAGTCGTTCATGTGGAGCTCACCCACCATGACTTGCGCAAGCGCGGCATAGTAGAAGAGCCACATCGCGACCAGGATGACAACTGCCGCGCCAGCGGCGAGGCGCACGAGCGGCCCCACCGCCCTCACGGTCATGTTGGACGGCAGAATGCGCCGAAGCGTGCGGTCGGAGATCATCGGTCGGGGAGCCGCAAGTCCTCGAGGCTCGGAATCAGCTCAAACCGGGCTGCGAACCTGTCGGGCGACTCGCCTCGCTGATCGATGCGGCGGGTGTCGATGTTGCCCAGATAGCCCGAGGCCGGCGGCAGGTACGGCACCTTCGCCGGATCGAGGCCGATGACACGGGCGCAGGTCGCGTCCACGGCGGGAAGGTCGGATCCAATGGCGACGAATCCAAGCTGGCGGGGCTTGCCCATGATCGGACCGTCTCCCTCCATTGCGGTAATGGCGTCGACGATAGTCAGGTGCGGCTGGATGGTGGCCGTCAGGTCGAGGATCGATTCGAACACGCCGCGCATGTGCAGCACATTCTTGGGCCAGCCGTAGACGGCGCCCGGTACAACGCCAAAGAGGTTTTTCATGCTGCACGTTATGCCGGCCCAGTGATGAGTCTTGAGCTTCGGCATCGTGATGACGAAATCGGATTGCAGCAGCGAGACCGGCAGCGCAATGTCGCGGAGATCTGTGTACCAGCTCTTCGTCGGCACCACCTTCACGTCGTCGTGGTTGAGATCAACGAAGCGAACGCGCTCCTCGCGGAGGGCGTCGTAGAGTCCGGTCGAGGACAACAGGTATTCAATGTCCCGGCGATGGCCGGGGCCCTCGCCGACGACGACTTCGGCCGCCCCGCCACGGCGACACGCGGCGATGGCGCCCGCCACGACCGCCGGATGCGTGTTGATGGCCGTTCCTGGCTCGTATTCGACCATGTTCGGCTTGAGGAACACGCGACGCCCCGCGACATTCACGCCAAGCTCCTGGAACCCGCGAAAAATGATGTCCGCGAGATCGGCTGAATAGCTTGTCGCCGCGAACAGGCCGACGGCGGAGCGCGCAGGCACCGTAAACGCGTGTCGATCGAACGGGGCCTTGCGCCAGCAGCCGGCGGCCATCGCGGCCGATATCGCGGCGAGAAAGTCGCGCCGTGAGAGCCTAGAGTCTGAAGCCGTCGACATCATGCGCCCCGCTGAGAGCATAAAGACCCATAGCCAATCCAACGACGTTGCCAATCGATCGCGAGAGCTCGAGATAGTCGACGAGGGCACTTTCGATGGCAGAAGCAGTGACGCCGTAGACCCGCAAACAGATCGCCGCCAGTGCCAGAGCGAACGCCGAGCGTTCGGTCTCCGAATCCTTCTGAAGCGACTGAAGCGCGGCACGGACGACGGCCTCGGCGCGGCGATCCTGCATCGCCATCAGGGCAAGAGCGGTCGTCGGGACATACGGCCAGAGCTCCTGGCCGTACACGTTCGAGTTGCCGTAGTTCCAACCTCCCCGGCGGGATGCGCGATCGGCAAGCAGTCGTTCACCAGCTGAGATTCGCACGTCAATCGCAGACGACTGCCCGATGCCCTGGCGACGGGCGCTCTTGAGCGCCAGCAGCGACCAGGCAGTCGGCTCGACCCAGCTGAACGTCTCGTCGATCCAAGGCCATGCTTGCAGACTGTTGTCCTGACGGATCGCGTCGGACTGCGGCAGGGCCATCCCCTGGGTGGAGACGAGATTCGAAACTATCGGCGCCGCGAGCGGGCGACCGTCAGGATGCTGGAGCAGCACCACCGCGGCCAACGCGTTGAATGCGACGTTCACGGGCGCGCCGGGAACGTCAATCAGCCATCCCTTCTGTGCCGGCCAACCGCGGAGCGGAGCGATGTCCACGGTGGCCCCGCGGTGACGCGCCAGGGCTAGCAGCGCCCAGCATGTGGACTCGAGGCGTCCGGCCCTTCCGGGGTAATACCCCCACGCCCCGTCGCGGCGCCGGCTCTCTGCGAGCGCCTGTGACAATTCCGCGGTAAACAGAGTGCGGTCTCTCGCGGGCTTTGGCGCAGCCGTCGTGCTGGATTGTGAAGCTCTGGCGTTGGCCGGGGTCACAGACGATCTTATCGGACCGACCGAGGGAATCGCTCACCGGCCCGGCTTGGCAAGCTCCGGCCCTGGCCGCCAGAGCGCATGTCCTTATGCGTCACTTCCTGGACGTCCTGGGCAGCCCCAGGGCGTCTCAGGACGTGATGCGACGTGCCTGAGAACAAAAAGGCCGGCGATCCGAAGACCGCCGGCCCTGAACGATTCGAACGCCTCGAACGCCTCGAACGTTTCGAACGATTTACACGACGTCTTTGTGCGTCACTTCCTGGACGTCCTGCTTCTTCTTGCCGCCGAGACCTTGAATCTGCAGCGTCGGCTGCTCCTTGAGCACCTGCTGGCGATACAGCCGTTCCATCTCCATGTGCTGCCGGATCTCGTCGGGCGTCATCTGCGCCTTCTTGCGCGCCTGGAGCTTCTCCTCGCGCGCGTTCTTGGCGATCCCGAGGTCGTCGAGGTCGTGCTGCACGCCGGCGGCCACGGCCTCCGCGTTCAGCTGCAGCGTGTGGTCCTTGCTCGACAGCGGGACGTTCTTGTAGCCGGCGAAGATTTCGTGGCGGCCGTGCTCCTCGTACCACTTCGAGAGCGTCGCCGTCATGTGCATCTTCTCGAGGATGTTCCGCCAGCCGATGCCGGTGTTGTACGCGCAGAACGAGATCTCGCCCTGCTGCGTGCCGTAGGGGATGATGCACATCTCCGTGCGGCGGAAGTCGTAGTTGAAGAGATCCTGGAACCACATCCCGGCGATGAACAGGAAATTCCAGCGATCCGACCGGCGCTGTTCGATGTCGGCCTTGGTCCGGTCGCCGCTGACCTTGCCGTAGTTCTTGCCGGTGGCGCCGAAGGTCTTGTCGAACTTCTTCATCAGGTCGGCGATGCGGAAATGCGTTGGCGCCTTGAACGGGTCGTAGTTGCGCATCAGCGCGAGAGCCATCCCGACGATCGACAGCTTCTTGCCGCGCGCCGCGTCGTTGACCTTGGCGATGTCCTTGGCCAGCTGATCGGCGTTGAGGAACGCGGTCACCGGAACGGCTTCCTTGGTTTCCTTGTCGATCATCACGGCCATGCCGATTCCGCAGTTCGGGTGGCACCCGCACGTCAGCTGACCCCACTCGCGGTCCGGCCCGTGGACGACGTCGGCCCAGTCGGTGAATGTCGACATGAACGAAATCGGGAACCAGTCGCGAATCGGCTCGCCGATGCCCGTCTGGTTTTTCACGTCGTGGGCGAGGTGCGACAGCGTGTAGCGCTGCGCCGCGCGCCGCTCGGGCGTGACCTCCTCGTCGCGCCCGGTAAAGGACACCGGCTGGAACGACAGGAAGTTGATCCGCTTCGGGTTGTCGAGCGCGAATTCGATGACGCGGCCAACCTGCTCGTTGTTGACGCCGTTGACGATCGTGATGACCGGCACGATGTCGACGCCCGCCTGATACAGGTTCTCGATCGCGCGCAGCTTGACGTCGAACAGGTTGCCGACGCGGCGATGCGAGTTGGCGGCGTTGCCGATGCCGTCGAACTGCAGGTAGGCGTAGCGCAGGCCAGCTTCGGCGGCGGCCTTGGCGAACTCCGGGCTCTTGGCGAACTCGATGCCGTTGGTGGCCGCCTGCACCGAGTTGTAGCCGACCTTCCGCGAGTAGCGAATCGCATCCAGGAAGTACGGTGACATCGTCGGCTCGCCGCCGGAGAACTGCACCGACATCTGGCGCCGCGGCTTGATGGTGATGGCGTTGTCCAGGATCTGCTTGATGTCTTCCCAGCTCAGCTCATGGACGAAGCCGACCTGGTTGGCGTCCATGAAGCAGGGGTCGCACATCATGTTGCAGCGGTTGGTAAGGTCCACCGTCAGGACCGAACCGCGGCCGTGCAGCACCGTCGAGGAGCCGTGGTTGTGCAGCTTTTCGTCGTTGTGCGCGCGGATGTCGCGGCCCGGGAACGATTCCTCGAGGTGCTTGAAGAACGCGGCGTCGATCGCCATCACGTCCTCGAAGTGGCCGTGCACGGGGCAGTCCTTCACCATCAGGATCTTGCCGTCGCGTTCGAGAATGGTTGCCTTGATCTCGCCGACCTTCTCGTTCAGCAGGACGCTGACGTCCTTCTTGCCGTCGAGAATGTCCTGCCGCGCCTCGCGCGTGCAGACCGGGCACAGCGAGTCGGTCTCGCGCGGCCAGCCGAGCTGAGGCTTGGTCTTCTGCCACGACTTCTGCAGTGGCTTGTCGGACCAGCGGGGCGTGAATGAGGGATTCTGTTTGATCCGGTTGGCGGTGCTGAACACGTGCCAGAGACCATTGGCGGTCACCGCCAATCCCTTTTCCACGTATTTCATCGGCGCATGCATGCGTCTCTTCTCCTGGCGAAGTCCCGCCGTAGCCAACTCGGCGAAGCCATAGTTGCGCTATAGCGAGGGCGGACGATCTGCCCATGATAGGGGCCGAAATTGCGTTTTTGGGCTGATTTCCAGCTAAGTGGCGTATTCGGGGGCCGATTGGCGCATCCGGCTGGTGGACGGCCTAGCCGACCTGATTGGTCGGATTTTTACGCAGCGGCGCGATTAGGCGCGACGCCCAACTCAATCGCCCGTCTCGAAGTACGGCGCATCGACCGGTTTGGACTCCGGAGAGCCACGCTGGCGCAGGCAGATCGTGAAGCCGACCATGGCCGCCAGCGAGAGAAATTCGCTTTGCCAGTTCTGGAACGATTCGAACCAGAACTGCGATGAACCGGCAAAGTCCCAAAATCCCCATCGGCATTTCGCCATGGCTCATCCGTTCCTGATTGAACGCCTCGAGTCCCGTGCGGGCATGAAGTGTAAACGACACGAGGAACAGGAGTGCGAACGCGATGCTCAAGGAGTTCTCGTACAGCGTCAGGACGATGCCCCCTTTGCGAACGGGCCAGGGAGCCCTTTCCTTGGTCGGCGAATCGCGCGGGTCGAGGTCCACCAGTTCGACGACGTCCGGTCGCTTCGACTCCGACGACCCAATCTGGAACAACCACGCCGTCAGCAGGACGTAGAACGCCATCTGCAGAAACTCACTCTCCCAGTTCTCGAACGTCGCCTCGCCGAAGTGGCCGGTGGTGAGGTATCTCGCGAGCGTCACGCTGGGCTGTTGATGGGAGCGCTGCTCTTCGTTGTAGGCATACCAACCCGCCCACGTCTGACCAACCATGCTCACGAGGAACAGCGCGAGGAGCGCGATCGACAGGCCATGGTGATGCCAGATTGTCCGGAGGCGGCCGGCCGATACCGGCAGGCGATCACCGCGGTGTGTGGGCGAGTCCCTTCGTAACGGGACGCTCTTTCGCGCGATCGTGCTTCCCATGTTTTCGGGAAGTGCAATCGGCGAACCGGTCCGGGTAGCGAGCCGGATTCTTGCTGGAAATTCGGTGCGAACGCCAGAGGGGCCGGCTCGTCCGTTTCGGCCCCTCTATCTCATGCGCGTGGCGCATGAAAATCCTCAGATCATTGTATTTCCGTAATGCTGCCCGGAATTGCAGAATATGCCGACCATGTTTTCGCCAGAGGTGTCTCCGCCCGCCGGTCAGGGTCTGTACAACCCCGGCGACGAACGCGACGCGTGCGGCGTCGGGTTCGTCGTGCATATGAAGGGGAAGCGCTCGCACGACATCGTGCGCAAGGCGCTGCACGTCCTGATCAACCTGGAGCACCGCGGCGCCTGCGGCTGCGAAGCGAACACGGGCGACGGCGCCGGCATTCTGGTTCAGCCACCCGATGCGTTCTTCCGGAAGAACGTGTCGTTCACGCTTCCGGCCGCCGGCAGCTATGGCGCCGGGCTGGTCTTCCTGCCGCGCGACGAGCGCGACCGAGGAAAGATCAAGGAGCTGATCGCGAAGATCGCCGAGGAGGAAGGGCAGACGGTGCTCGGCTGGCGCGACGTGCCGACCGACAACCGCCTTGTTGGCGACAGCGCCCGCGCAACACAGCCGGTCTTCGAACAGGTGTTCATCACGGCCGGGTTTCCTGTGGTGTCCGCCGACGATCGCGCTCGCCTCGAGCGGAAGCTCTATGTGATCCGCAAGCGCGTCGAGCACGACGTCGATCGGCTGAAGATGAAGGCGCTCTCACGCCGCTTCTTCTACATCGTCTCGCTGTCGGCCACTCGCCTCATCTACAAGGGGATGTTACAGGCACGGCAGCTCGAGCCGATGTTTCCGGATCTGTCGGACGAGAGCTTCGAGAGCGCGCTGGCGCTCGTCCATCAACGCTTCAGCACGAACACGTTTCCGTCGTGGCCGCTGGCGCATCCCTATCGCTTCATTGCGCACAACGGCGAGATCAACACGCTGCGCGGAAACATCAACTGGATGCGGGCGCGCGAGGGGCTGCTCGAGAGCGATCTGTTCGGCGACGATCTGGCCAAGCTCCTGCCGATCATTCGTGAAGGCGGCAGCGATACCGCGATCTTCGACAACGTCCTCGAGCTGCTCGTCATGGCGGGCCGGTCGCTGCCGCACGCCATCCTGATGATGATTCCGGAGCCATGGAGCAACCACGAATCCATGAGCCCGGAGCGGAAGGCGTTCTACCGCTATCACGCGTCGCTGATGGAGCCGTGGGACGGCCCGGCCTCGATCGCCTTCACCGATGGCTCGATGATCGGCGCGGTCCTCGACCGCAACGGACTTCGTCCGTCGCGGTACTACGTGACCAGGGACGACCTGGTCATCATGGCGTCCGAAGTCGGTGTGCTCGACATCCCGCCCGAGGACGTCCTCGTCAAGGAGCGCCTGCACCCGGGAAAGATCTTCCTGGTCGACACGACGAAGGGTCGGATCGTCGACGACGAGGAAATCAAGGGTGAGCTGGCCGCCCAGCACCCGTACGCCGAGTGGCTGAAGCGGCACATCGTTGACATCAACGAGCTGCCGCCGGCGCGCGCGGAACAGCCCGAGCACCAGACGGTGTTCAACCGCCAGCAGGCGTTTGGCTACACGCAGGAGGACCTCCGCGTCCTGATCGCGCCGATGGCGACCAACGGCGAAGAGCCGCTTGGCTCGATGGGCACCGACTCTTCGCTGGCCGTGCTGTCGAACCGTCCGCGGGTGCTGTACGACTACTTCAAGCAGCTGTTTGCCCAGGTCACGAACCCGCCTCTCGACGCCATCCGCGAGGAGCTGGTCACGGATATGGCGTCGACGATCGGGCCCGAGCGCAACCTGCTGAAGCCCGAGCCCGAGTCGTGTCTTCAGATCACGATCAAGTACCCAATCATCCACAACGAGCACGTGGCCAAGCTGCGTCACCTGCCGCCGAGCTCGCCGTTCCGATCGACGACGCTGTCGATGCTGTTCGATCCGGAATTCGATCCGGAGAAGGCGCCGGACATGGGCGGCGCCGGCCTCGAGAAGGCGATGGCCGACCTGTGCCGTCGCGCCAGCGACGCCGTTGCGGCCGGGTTCAACATCCTGATCCTGTCGGATCGAGGCGTCGGCCCGAAGATGGCGCCGATTCCGAGTCTGCTGGCCACGGCGGGCGTGCACCATCATCTGGTGCGCGAAGGCACGCGCACCCGATGTGCGCTGGTCGTCGAGTCCGGCGACGCGCGGGAAGTGCACCACGTCTCGCTGCTGCTCGGGTATGGCGCCGGCGTCGTGAACCCGTACGTGGCGTTCGAGACCGTCGACGACATGATCGAGCACGGCCTGCTCACGGGAATCGAGCGCGATAAGGCGATTCAGAACTACATCAAGGCGCTCAACAAGGGCGTGCTCAAGGTGATGTCGAAGATGGGCATCTCCGCGCTGCAGAGCTATTGCGGTGCGCAGGTGTTCGAGGCGATCGGACTGAGCCAGGAGTTCATCGACCGCTACTTCACGCACACCACCTCGCGCGTGAGCGGTGTGGGCATCGATGTCATCGCCGAGGAAGTGCGCCTGCGCCACGCGCGGGCGTTCGGCCGACAGCCGTTCCGGCCGCACGAGCTCGAGCCGGGCGGTGAGTACCAGTGGAGGCGCGACGGCGAATACCACCTGTTCAACCCGGACACAGTCTTCAAGCTGCAGCATGCGACGCGGACCGGCCAGTACAAGATCTTCAAGGAGTACACCCAGGCCGTTGACCAGCAGAACGAGCACCGCGCCACGCTGCGTGGTTTGTTCCGCTTCGCGCCTGCCGGTCCGGCGGTGCCGATCGACGAGGTCGAACCCGTTGCGGCGATCGTGAAGCGGTTCGCCACCGGCGCGATGTCGTACGGCTCAATCAGCGCGGAGGCGCACGAGACGCTGGCCATCGCGATGAACCGCCTGGGCGGCAAGTCGAACACCGGCGAAGGCGGCGAGGATCCGGAACGCTACGTCCGCCTCGCCAGTGGCGATTCGAAGCGGAGCGCGATTAAGCAGGTTGCCTCTGGCCGCTTCGGCGTGACCAGCGAGTATCTGGTCAATGCCGACGAGCTGCAGATCAAGATGGCCCAGGGCGCCAAGCCCGGCGAGGGCGGTCAGCTTCCCGGACACAAGGTGTATCCGTGGATTGCCAAGACCCGGCATTCGACGCCGGGCGTGGGCCTGATTTCGCCGCCGCCACATCACGACATCTATTCCATCGAGGATCTGGCGCAGCTGATCTTCGATTTGAAGAATTCGAATCCCGACGCGCGCATTTCGGTGAAGCTCGTGGCCGAAGGCGGTGTCGGCACGGTTGCCGCCGGTGTCGCGAAGGCACACTCCGACGTGGTCCTGATCTCGGGCCACGATGGCGGCACCGGCGCGTCACCATTGACCAGCCTGAAGCATGCCGGGTTGCCGTGGGAGCTGGGGCTTGCCGAGACGCAGCAGGTACTCGTCCTCAACAAGCTGCGCGACCGCATCGTCGTCCAGGTGGACGGTCAGATGAAGACCGGCCGGGACGTCGTCATCGGCGCGCTCCTTGGCGCGGAGGAGTACGGCTTTGCGACCGCGCCGCTCGTCGTGATGGGTTGCATCATGATGCGCGTGTGCCATCTGAACACCTGCCCGGTTGGCATCGCGACGCAGGACCCGGGGCTGCGGGCGAAGTTCGATGGCTCGCCCGAGTTCGTCGAAAACTTTTTCCGCTTCGTTGCCGAAGAAGTC
This sequence comes from Vicinamibacterales bacterium, assembly GCA_035537875.1. GTDB lineage: Bacteria > Acidobacteriota > Vicinamibacteria > Vicinamibacterales > CAVVIG01 > DATLLJ01. The sequence continues at coordinate 10,065 of DATLLJ010000106.1, forward strand.
CGTGAGCTGATGGCGGAGCTCGGCTTCCGCACGATGGACGAGATGATCGGCCGCGTCGATTGCCTCAACGTCGAGCGCGCGCTCACGCACTGGAAGGCGAAGGGACTCGACCTGCAGCCGCTGCTGCATCAGCCCAAGCTGCCCGCCTCGGTGGCGCGGCGGCGGGTGCGTGCTCAGGAGCACGGCCTCGAGGTGGCACTCGACAACGAGCTGATCGAGCGGTGCCGTCCGGCGCTCGATTCGCGCACCCCCGTCGAATTCACGATTCCGATCCGCAACATGGATCGGACGGTGGGGACGATGCTCGGTTACGAAGTGACGAAGCGGAACGGCGGCCAGGGACTGCCGGACGACACGATTCGCATCACGTTCACCGGTTCGGCCGGCCAGAGTTTTGGCGCGTTCGTTCCGCGCGGCATGACGATGACGCTGGTCGGCGACGCCAACGACGGCTTCGGCAAGGGCCTGTCCGGCGGCCGGTTGTCCGTGTTCCCGCCGCCGGCGTCAACCTTCCGGTCGCAGGAGAACATCATCGTCGGCAACGTCGCGTTCTACGGTGCGACGCGCGGCGAAGCCTTCGTCAGCGGCATCGCGGGCGAACGTTTCTGCGTGCGCAACAGCGGTGCAACGGTCGTCGTCGAAGGTGTCGGCGATCATGGCTGCGAATACATGACCGGCGGCCGGGTGGTCGTGCTCGGCAGGACGGGCCGCAACTTCGCCGCCGGCATGAGCGGTGGGATTGCCTACGTGCTCGATGCGGACGGCGGGTTCGCGCGGCGCTGCAACCGGGAGATGGTCGACCTCGAGACGCTCGTCGACGGCGATGAAATCGGTCTGCTGCAGGATCTGGTGATGAAGCACGCGCGCCTCACCGGCAGCGCGTACGTCGACGGGCTGCTGAAGGACTGGGCGGCGCTGCAACGCCGCATCGTGAAGGTGATGCCGCGCGAATACAAGCGGGTTCTGGCAGAGCAGGCCAAACGCGAGCGCGACACGGCGCATGTGCCGTCCGCTGCCTCGCCGGCCACGGTGCCTGTCGCGGTCATCGCCAAGAGCGTGCATTAGGTCTGAAGTTGGCAGGTCGGCCGCGAGGGCACCAGCGCGCGGCCGAACCCGCCCCACAACAGCCATAAGAACAGGATCACTGCTCCAGTGTGGGGCGGGTTCCGCGAGCCACAGCGTCAGAGATGCGAGCGGACCCGCCGGAACACAAGGGAACCAGTTTCAAGCATGGGCAAACCGACAGGGTTCATCGAAATTCAGCGCAAGAAGCAGCCGACGCGGCCGGTGGAGGAGCGCGTTCAGGACTGGCAGGAGATCTACCTGCCGTATCCGACCGGCGAGCTGGAGATGCAGGGCGCGCGCTGCATGGACTGCGGC
>DATLLJ010000107.1:0-7158 GCA_035537875.1 Vicinamibacterales bacterium
GTCCAGTTGACGACGACGGTCAGCGGCGTGTTGCGAGCCTCGGTAAGAGGCGCAGAGACAATGAAGCGCTGGCCGTCGGGGGCAACGTCGTACTCGTAGCTTTGAGGACTGTTGCTAGAAAAAGACGCGTCAAAGAGCGGCGTGGCCACGCCAACCTCCAAACCCGCACCCGCACCGATTGGTACGGCCATGACTCTGTTGGCGGCTGAAATGTAATAGAGCTCTTTGCCGTCGCCACGCCATCGAGGCTGTACGCCGCCGTTGGTCGATATCTGCCACTTGCCGGTAGGCTTCGGAAAACTCTGGATGTAGACTTCGAATCTTCCCGACTCGTCCGATCCATACGCGAGCCAGCCCCCGTCGGGGGATAGCTGCGCCGGGCCTTCGTTGAAAGATGTCGCGAGGAACGCAAATGGTTCTTGATCGCCTGACAGGGGAAGCACCCACAGATCTGTGGTGCCCCGTGGTGTCACCGCGTAGATGAAGTACTGCCCATCCGACGACCAGTCTAGCGGAAACGCGATGCCCGCGACGTTCCGGAGCGGATCTTCGCTGCCGACACCGTTGGAGAGTTTCCGGAACAACTCTGTCGTCTCGTTCCGCAAAGATCTGAATACGACTTGGCTGCCATCGGGCGACCACACGGGATTAGATTCGATGGCCGGATCGAACGTAAACCGAGTGGGCACACCGCGCGCCAGGTCAATCAACCAGACGTCTTGATCAATGCCTCCCTCCAACACTAAGGCTATCGCGAGCCGCTTGCCGTCTCTCGATAGCTCCGGTTGGATGAAGTTGCCCACCGGGCCCACCGTGCTCACTCGATTGCCTGCCCGATCCAGCCATGCGATCTGCCGGTCATTTGCCGCGAGGCCGGTTCGATACGCGATGATGCCGGCGTCGGATACCGACAGCGCGAGCTTGCCGTTCGCGATATTGCCGGCCAACTGATCCGCGATGGGAAACGGGTCGCCGGCGAGCTCCAGCAGGCCCGCATCGAACGGTTGCACCATGAGATTCCGACCGCGCATGAACAGCAGGTAGCCTGGCGCGGTGTAGTACGCCTCCGTCGTGCCTTTGAGAACGAGCTTTGATTCCCCTGAATCGAGCGACCCGACGTACACCGCACGGTCTTCGGGTTTCGAATTTTGCGCGAAGTACAGGAAATGACGGCCGTCAGGCAGAAAGTGTGGCCACCAATGCCCCGTCTCCCCCTTGGAGGCATCCAGCTTGGTGACCGCGACCGGCGCGCCCCCGGCAGCCGGCACCCTGAAAATCGTGCCGGTGGTACCACTGCTGAAGAGGATGACGTCGTTGTCGTTCCATGTCCCGGTCAGGTTGACAGCCTCGACATCGCAGAGCGTCTGAGGAGGGCCGCCGGAAACTGACACAGTCTTGAGCTTGCCGCCTGCGAAGAAGCCGATGGAGCGACTGTCTGGCGACCAGAACGGAACCGTCGCCCCCTCGCTTCCGGCGAACGATTCCGCCACCTTCGAGTCAAGCGGCCGCACCCAAAGGAGCTGCCTTCGGTCTTCGCCGCCAATGGCGATGAACGCCAGATACCGGCCGTCGGGTGACAGCGCCGGATAGGGAACAGCCTGCGCACCTGTGAGGGTGTTGAGGCTGAATATCGCCTTGTCCGGCGGATCGATCTGGAATTCGTACGCGGGACGATCGTCGGCTCGCGTCGCGCCGAGATTGAACAACACGAAGGCCCCGCCAGCGACGATCGCCCCACCGGCGGCGGCGACCATCGCCCCTCGCCAGCGTCCTTTGGCGGAAGCCGATGCGGGCACGACAGGGGCGGCCGGTCCTTCGGCGAGGATCTCTTCGATCTCGATCCGCGCGTCGGCGATCTCGCGACGCCGCTGCCTCGGATCTTTCTGCAGACACCGGCGCAGGAGAGCCTGTGTTCTTGGCGAAACGGTGGAAGGAAGTAGTTTCCAGTCCGGGTCGGTCTTGACGATCGCGGCAATGATATCGGTCGCCGTGGCTCCGCCAAACGCCTGTTGCCCGGTCAGCATCTCGAACAGGACGCAGCCGAACGCCCAGATATCGGTGCGCTTGTCGACAGCGTGCCCGCGCGCCTGTTCCGGGCTCATGTAGGCGGCCGTGCCCAAGATGACGCCCTGCAGCGTCCCGCTGACCACGGTTGGCGAATTGGAGAGTCCGGCGCTGACGGGGTCTTTCTCGAACACCTTGGCCAGCCCGAAGTCGAGGACTTTGACTTTGCCGTCGGCCATGACCTTGATGTTCGCCGGCTTCAGATCGCGATGAATGATGCCCTTCTCGTGGGCCGCTTCGAGCGCGTCTGCGATCTGCTTCGCGATCTGCAGCGCGTCGTTCGCTGGCACTGGACCACGCTGAATCCGGTCAGCCAGTGTGTCTCCCTCGACCAGCTCGAGCACCAGAAAACGCGATCCGTTCGCTTCCTCGATGTTGTAGATCGCGGCGATATTGGCGTGATTGAGCGACGCCAGTGCTTCGGCTTCCCGTTGAAACCGGGAAAGCCGGTCGGGGTCCGAGGCAAAGGTCTCGGGGAGGATCTTGATGGCGACGTCGCGCTTCAGCCGGGAATCGCGCGCGCGGTAAACCTCTCCCATCCCGCCGACGCCGAGTGGCGAGACGATCTCGTACGGGCCGAGGCGAGTGCCGGTGGTGAGGGGCACCTGAGATACGGCATTATCCACTACTGTGTCACTTCGCACACCGGTTAACGGGGCTGAAACGTCCTGTGTTCGCGGACGTGGGAGCGGCGCGATGTAAGCGATAGGCTGGGGTTCCCGCGCCGTCGACCCCGTTCGCGAACACAGGAGGTTTCAGCGCCGGAAATCGCAAAGTGACAAAGTAGTGTTTTAACCGAAGTAAGATGCCCCGACCGAGGACTGTCGGATGTCGAGATTAGCCTTAATCTTCGTGTTGGGACTGACCGCATGTGCGCCGAATAGTCAGTCGGCGAGCGTCGTTCGGCTCGTCACCCACTCGAGTCCGGGCGGCGGCAGCGATGTCTTCCTGCGCGAGATGGCGCCCTATCTTTCCAGGATCATGGGCCCCACCTTCGTCATCGAGAATATGCAGGGCGGCAGCGGCGCCAAGGCGATGGCGGCGCTCGCGAGCGCCAAGCCCGATGGCAGCATCCTGTACGCCACGACGCCGACGTTCGTTTACACATCGCTTCTGAGCGAGCCGGCGGCCAGTTTCAGGGATCTCGAACCGCTGGTGAATCTCTTCTTCGACCCCGAGGTGCTCTACACCGCTGCAGACTCTTCGTTCAAAACGATGCGGGACGTTATCGACCGGGCGCGCACACCAGGAGGAAAGTGGGGCGCTGCCAACCCCGCCTCGCTCGAGCGTCAGACGCTCGAACGGTTGAAGCAGAAGGCCATGGTGATCCCGGTCGTCATTACCTTCGAAGGCGGCGGTGACATGCTGATCAACGTGTTGAACCATACCCTCGACATGGGCATCGGCGAGCTTCAGGAGATCCGGGCACAGCTCGACGCGGGCGCGATTCGCCTGCTGGCAGTGGTCGGTGACGATCGATTGCCGCAGTTCCCCGATCTCCCGACCGTCAAGGAACAGGGCATCGACCTTTCAGTGCGCAAGTTCCGAGGACTGGCCGGCCCGCGAGGCCTTCCGCCCGAGGTCATCGCCGCGTGGGAGGCGGCTGTTCCGACGCTCCTCGACGATCCCGCATACAAGCAGCTGTATACAGCGAATGGCCTTCAGCCGGGGTTCATCCCACATGCTGAGTACGTCAGGTTCATGAATGAATTCGGCCAGGATACCGAGGCGTTCCTCAAGGGGTCCGGCGTCATCAAGTAATGCAGAGGGATCTCGCGTTCGGTACGGCGGCCCTGGCGCTCAGCATCGGCTACTACTGGATGGCCCGGCTCATCCCGGAGAGCCAGCTCGCAGACTCGATCGGTCCACAGGGTCTCCCGACGACGTACGCGATCCTGCTTGGTGCGCTCGCACTGATCCTGATCGTGCGATCGTTGACGGTCACCGTCCGGCAGAAGCTGGACACCGCGGTCGGGATCAAGGCGGACACTGAGACATCCCGGGCACGTCGGGCAACGGGCACTTTGATCATCGGGATCCTTTACATCGTGGTGGTGCCATGGCTCGGCTACCTGCTCTCGCTGGCTGGGCTGATCTTCGCCACCACCCGCTACCAGGGTGGCGCTGTGAACCGCCAGGCCGCGATCGTCGCCGTGTCAGGCGCTGTTTTCTGCTGGGTGCTGTTCGTTCTGCTGATGCGCATTGCCCAACCGCCAGGACTCTGGCCGTCCCTGCTGTGATCGACGCCCTCGCGAACATCTTCACCACGCCGATTGGACCGGCTGCGTTCGCCGGCGTTGCGTGGGGCATTCTGGGAGGCGCGCTGCCGGGCATTTCTCCCTCGATCACCATGGCGCTCCTGCTGCCGTTCACTTACGGTATGGAGCCGACGATTGCCGTGGTCCTGCTCGCCTCTACGTACGTCGGGGCCGAATACGGCGGATCGATTCCCGCCATTCTCATCCGCACGCCTGGAACCAATGCCGCGGCGGCGACGGTCATCGACGGGTACGCGATGAAGGAGCAGGGCAAGGCCGGCGAAGCGCTCGGCATCTCGCTGTACTCGGGCTTCGTGGGTGGCCTGTTCGGCCTCGCCGTGCTCGTTCTGCTGACCAGACCGTTATCGAGGGTCGCTCTCGCCTTTACACCGACGTCGTACTTCGCGCTCGGCGTGCTGGGCTTGAGCGTCATCGCCTCGGTTTCGGGCGACTCGTTGATCAAGGGCCTGATGGCCGGACTGCTCGGGCTGATGATTGCGACCGTCGGCACGGATCCCGTCACGGGACTGAACCGCTTCACCTTCGGCAGCCCGGAGCTGTTGTCCGGAATTCCGCCGATCCTCGTGATGGTCGGCTTGTTCGCGATTGGCGAGCTGCTGGCGCAGAGCGGGGAAGGGGGCTCACAGAAGGCGGCGGCTCCGAGCACGAGGATTCGTTTCCCCAACCTGGCGCTGTGGCGACGCATCGCCAGGCCTCAATTAATCGGCTCGGTGATGGGTACGCTCGAGGGCATCATGCCCGGCGGAGGCGGCACGGTCTCGGCCTTCCTCGCCTACAACGAAGCGAGGCGCTGGTCGCATCACCAGGAGGAGTTTGGCAAGGGTTCACCCGAAGGCATTGCCGCGCCGGAGGCGGCGAACAACACGGTGGCCTGCACGGCGCTCGTGCCGATGTTGAGCCTCGGCATCCCCAGTTCCAATTCCTCGGCGATCCTGCTGAGCGGCTTCCTGATGCACGGCCTCATTCCCGGTCCGATGCTGTTCGTCAGAAGCCCTGAAGTCATCAACGGTCTCTACGCCGGACTTCTCACAGCCAACATCGCGATGGTGATCGTCGGGTACCTCATCATGACGCCGTGCCTCTGGCTGGTGAACCGGCCGAAGCCCTATCTCATGGCGTTCATCTACGCGTTCGTCGTGTCAGGGGTGTACTCGATCGAGGCAAGCCTGTTTCACGTGGGTCTCGCGCTCGGATTTGGCGCCCTCGGCTACGCGATGCGGTACTTCAGAGTACCGTTGCTTCCACTGGTGCTCGGCGTCGTCCTCGGATTCATGGTCGAATCGAACTATCGCCGTGCGCTGGCGCTCTCGAGCGGCGACCATCTGACGTTCCTCAGCGACCCGATTTCGGCTGGGCTCCTCGGGATCGCGCTCGTCGTCGTCATCGGGTCAGTCCTGCGGCACATCGGTGAACGAAAGCGACGAGGTCCTTTGGAACCGGGCGCTGACGTGACCGCATGACGGCGCACCGACCAGCAACCCATCCAACCGTCGCCGAGCAGGTCGCAGCGTGGCTTGTGGCGACGACGCCGGAAGAGATCCCGATTGATGTCGTCGAGGTCGCGCGCAGGCTGTTTGTAGACGTCGCTGGTTTGTGCATCGCGGCGCGCCACGAACCTTATGTGACCGCGACCCTTGCCGCGGTGGACCGCGGTGGCGCCTGTACGGCGCTTGGCCATCATGGTGGCGAGCGCCTGCGGCCTCGCCGAGCCGAAGACGGGGAAGGAGGCTTTGACGTTTTCGGCGCGGCGCTCATCAACGGCACCGCCGCGCACGGCGAGGATTACGACGATACATTCGAGGGCGGGCCGGTGCACTCGGGGGCCGTCGTGGTGCCCGCGGTCCTCGCGATCTGCGAGCGGGAAGGACTGGGCGGCGACAGGCTCCTGGTCGGCATTGCGACCGGGGCCGAGCTTCTGTGCCGTCTCAGCCTCGTAGCGCCCACAGCGACGCACAAGGCAGGGTTCCATCCGACGGCGGTGTTCGGAACGCTGGCCGCAGCCGGCGCGGTGGGTTCGGCGTTGCGCCTGCCGCCGTCGGCACTCGCTTCCGCGCTTGGCATCGCCGGCAGCATGGCGTCGGGGATCATCGAGTATCTGGCCGAGGGGACCTGGACCAAGCGCATGCACGCCGGTTGGGCCGCGCAGTCGGGCGTGCGCGCCGCCCTGATGGCGCGCGGCGGATTTGTCGGACCACGCACGGTGTTCGAGGGTGTGCACGGCGTCTACCGCGCGTTCGCGCCGTCGGTGAATCCTGACTTCGAACATCTGCTTGACGGCCTTGGCAGCCGCTGGACGATGCGGACCATCGCTTTCAAGCCGTATGCGTGCGGCACGATGACGCAGCCGTTCATCGACTGCGCGATCAGGCTTGCTGACGCCGGCATACGGAGCGCCGACATCGCGAGCATGCTTTGCGAGGTTGGGGAAGGCACCGTGCACCGGCTGTGGGAGCCGCTCGCGGCCAAGCACCGGCCTCCGACGCCGTACGCGGCGAAGTTCAGCACACCGTTCTGCATGGCGCTGGGCTTCCTCGAGCGCAGCGCCGGCCTCGCCCAGTTCACCGAGACGCGCCTTCACGATCCCGAAGTGCTGGAGCTGGCCGCGAAAATTCGATATCAGATCAACCCGAAGGACGAGTATCCGCGAAAGTTTTCGGGTCACCTGCGGGCCGCGCTCGTGGACGGCACCGAGCGGGAATTCCGTCAGCCTCATTTGCGCGGAGGCGAGCAGGAGCCGCTTTCGGGAGCGGAACTGGAGAAGAAATTCCTGAACAACGCGATTCACGGTGGATGGAGCCCCGCGTTGGCGGAACGG
>DATLLJ010000108.1:0-111926 GCA_035537875.1 Vicinamibacterales bacterium
CCGTAAGCGCTATTTCAAGGGAACCAGTCGCTTCAGCTCTTCGTGCCAGTTCTGCACGACCACCAGTGTGATCGGGTTGCTCTCCGGCGTGCTTTCCACGAGCTTGATCATCAGAAATCGCTTGCCATCGGGCGAGATGTCGTAGGTTGACGCCGCCGCGAAATTCCCGCGGGAGTAACCTGGGTGAGCGACCTGACGCGGCGGGCTGGCGGTCCATGTCGATCCCGTGCCGACCTCGACATCAGCTCGCCAGTGGACGCGAAGAAGAACAGCTCGCGGCCGTCACGCGACCAGACCGGCTGCGCGCCGCCGCCCCGCGACACTTGCGATCGTCCGGCTCTCACGTCGGGAAACGGCCGGACATAGATCTCGAACGTCCCGGACTCGTCTGACCCGTAGGCCAGCCACTTGTCGTCCGGCGACAGCACGCCGGTCACTTCCTGAAACGGCGTCTGGACGAGCGGTTGGATGGGCCCGGCCGGTTCATCACGGTCGTTGAGCGTCAACAGCATCAGATCGAAATTTCGGCGGAGCACGAGACGGCGGCCGTCTCTCGACACGGACATCGGCACGTCGATGATCGGGCTTTCGAGGAGACGCTGAGATTTCCCGACCTCGATCGCCGTCTGTACGAACACGTTCGACTCTCCCAAGCGGTCGGAGCTGAAGATCAGACGCTGGCCGTCGCTCGTCCAGAGAGGAAAACGTTCGAGCCCCGGATCGATCGTGACTCTCGTGAGCGTTTCACGCTGCAGATCCCAGGTCCAGATGTCGTTGTCCTGATCGCGGATGTCCAGCGCCACCCGCGTGCCGTCGGGTGAGAGGCGAGGATAGAGATACGAGCGCGGCGGCGCTGCGAGGACCTCCTCGTGACCTTGCCGATCGACCCAGACCAGCTTGAATGTGGGCGCGTCGCCCTGGCCGGTCACATAGACGAGCGTGCCGTTGGCGGACACGTCGAAGTTGGCTGCGCCCGACGCGGCCGCGGCGTGCGACAGCACGGGAATGGGCGGGGAGGTCGCCACTTCCAGCGTGTCGAGATCGAAGGGCACGGCTCGCAGGGTCGCTCCTGCCGCGTACACCAGGTGCCCGGTCGGCAGGTAACGCGCCTGGCTCCCGCCCCGCAGAATGACCTTGTAGGTTTTCGTGGTCAGATCCAGGACTGCCGCCTGCGCGCGATCCAGTCCACCAGTGGCCGGCAGGATGGTGAACAGCACGCCGCGGCCGCGAGGGAGCATTTGCGGCAGGACGTGATCGCCTTCGCCTTTCTCACGGTCCGGTGTGGTCAGCACCTCGGCGTGGCCACCCGACGCCGGCACCGTTTGAAGACCCGAAGCGGCCGTCGTGGCAAAGATGATCAGGCCAGTGTCGGACCACGTGGCGCCGCGAGACGCCGCGCCGCCGAGTGCGACCAGGTTCATCGGCAGTCCGCCGGTGACCGCCACTTTCTGGATGGAATTGTTCGTGTTGAAGAACCCGATCCACTGGCCGTCGGGGGAGAAGAACGGATCGATGGGGGCGCCCAGGCCAGTCAGCGGCGTCGCCTCCAGCGAGTCGAGCCGACGGAGGGATAGCGTGCCGCCATCGTCCGGATACACGAGGCTCATGCCGTCGGGTGATATGGCGACCTTGAGATTCGCGCCACTTGTGGAGCGGAACGGCGCGGTCTGCGGAGGCGTGATGGTGAGTCGCGAGACGCGCGGCGGTTCCACTGCCGGCCTGGCGTACCACACGATCGCGCCGGCGCCGACGGCCCCCACCACGCCCGCGGCTCCGAGCGCCGCGAGCTGACGCCAACCCCACGGGTGCATCTGCGCCCGTTCCATCGCGGGACGATCGTCCGGTTCTGCGACCAGCGGTTCGTTCAGGATGAATGTGGCCACGGACGCATCGGCGATGCGCCGCGAGCGATCCTTCTCGAGACACCGCTTCACGAGCGTAACGATCGACGGTGCAAGCGGAGACGGCAGACGGCTCCAGTCAGGATCCGAACGCAGCACGGACGCGACGAGGTCGCTGACGGTATCGCCAGCAAACGGCGGTGTGCCGGTGAGCATCTCGTAGAGCACGCACCCGAACGCCCAGACATCGGATCGCTTGTCAGCGTTCTGTCCGCGCGCCTGTTCCGGGCTCATGTAGGCCGCCGTGCCGAGCACGACACCGGCCTGCGTCATCGCCGGGCTCGTCAACGTGGGTGACTGCGATCGGCCGCTGACGCCGGTCACCGTGTCGAGAGCCTTGGCCAGGCCGAAGTCGAGCACCTTGACCGTCCCATCGTCACGGACCTTGATGTTGGACGGTTTCAGATCGCGATGGACGATGCCGTGCTCGTGCGCGGCTTCGAGGGCGAGCGCGATCTGTCGCGCGATCGCCAGGGTTTCGTTGATGGGGATGTGCCCGCGCACGATGCGATCGGCGAGTGTGTCGCCAGGCACGAACTCGAGCACGAGTGCGCGCGTGCTCCCGGCGTCCTCGACACCGTAGATGGCAGCGATGTGTGGATGATTGAGCGAGGCGAGGACCTGCGCCTCACGCTCGAATCGAGCCAGACGATCGGGGTCATTGGCGAAGGCGTCGGGCAGGACCTTCAGCGCGACGTCGCGATGCAGCTTGGTGTCGCGGGCGCGATAGACCTCGCCCATGCCGCCGGCACCGATGGCGGCCTCGATCTCGTATGGCCCGAGCCTGGCGCCGGCAACGAGTGGCATCGTCGTGAGGCAGTGGGGATTATGGGCAGCGTCCCGCAGGTTTCTGCCGGTCGCGTCACGTACCTCGCGGCTTAGACAGGTGCTACAGGTTGCAGCCTGACCGTGACCAGAACTGGCCACCCGTCCAAGCGCCTGCATCGGTCGCGGGACGCACCAAATCAGCGTCCCATTTCCGACGTGTCGAAGCAGCCGGGATTCACATAAAGACGGGCCTGTGGCAACGCGGTGAGACGCTGGCAGCTCGCGATCGGGATCTCGACCGATCTGGCACGTAGCGCCGCGGCGACCTGCTTCGCCAGGTCCGGATGGAAGGCGGAAGGGTTGATGCTTTCGTCCCACGCATCGGTCACGTACATGCGGAAAGTGAAAGCGCGCCGTTGTCGGAACTGGCGTGTGGTCTCGTCGTAAGCGACGAACGAATCTGCAGAGTCCGTCATGAGGAGGTCACTCCAGAATCTGAACCCTGAGTAGCTGGCGGCGAGGTCTGCGTACGACACGACCCCGGTCAGCGTCATCCCTTTCAATCCGTGTTCGTTCATTCGGAGCTGCCAACCGGGTGCGCCGAGCTCACGCGCCATCACCGCCTCGATCCCCTCGCCGCCGTCGTGGACACGTTGCCAGTGTGCGAGGCCTTCCCGGATGAAATGGTTGATTTTGTCGATTCCGACGAGGCGGCCTGCCAGTTGGATCGAGTCGGCCAGAAAGATGATCCGTCCTGTGAATGGGGCCAGCCACGGCTGATTGTAAGGACGCGCCCCGTAGATCGATTCCCTGAAGTTCAGATGACAACGCTCGATTCCAGGTTGATTCTCGACGAGTCGCGCCAGACGGGCATGAGGGATTCCCGTCACGGCGCGCACGTTCCCGCCGACGGCTTCCTGCAATTCGTGAACGAGGCATGCCCCATCGCAGCTGGCGCCCCGCCCGTTGGCGCGCTCTACCGCCGCGTGAACCGCGGTGTTCATCAAAGTGTCCAGTGCAGCCAACGAATCCCGAAGGGGCCGGTTGCGGCACGTGAAGTTGTCGGTTTCGTCCGCGGACGCGAGAGGTGCGACGCCGAGGGTCAGGACGACGGCGCCGATCGAGACGATGTCACGCACGGCAGGCATCACGAGCCCCTTCCCTTGAAGGTAATGCGCAAGGCGGTTTTCGCCGTGCTGGATTGCGGCCGGGTCACGTGTTAACCACACATTTTAGTCGGCGTCTAATCAATAGGGGGACGCATATGCTGCAGCGATTTCGAATCATCGCGGTCTGACCACCTCCCGATTGGGCGACGAGCCGTCCTGCCGGCACGGCGGCCAGGTCGGAACCAGATCCGCCGGCCATCTACAAGCCCGGCGGCTTCTTCCATGAACCTCGTAATGCGGAGAGAAGGAGAAACCCGAGCCATGGAGAATCGTCGGACGTTCCTTAAACTGGCGGCGGCATCGCTGCTGCCCATCGGTCTCGATGCACAGGCGCCCGCGCCACCACGACCCGCTGGCGAACTGGCGAGACACGCGCTGACGGGTCCCCTCGAAGGGTTCGAGGTGGTGCTTGTTCAGCTGAACAGCCCGCCCGGCGGCAGTTCCGGCCCGGGGCATCGTCATCCCGGTCCCGTCCTCGGTTACGTCGTGGAGGGGCAGGTACGGTTTGCCATCAATAACGAACCGGTACAGGTCGTGCCGGAGGGCAGTACGTTCTTCGAACCCTCAGGCGCCGTTCACACGGCGGGCGGATCTGCGAAGCCCGACGCGCCTGCGCGTCTCCTGGCATTCATGGTGGTACCCAAGGGAAGCCCGCTAACGGCTCCCGCATGACCGACGTGCAAGGCCCCCGGGAGGAGTGAACGCCGAGTGGAAACCGTATTCCTGCGCTTCGGTCTCGCCGTCGGTTTCTTGTCCTCCGTCGCAGACCGACTGGGGCTGTGGGGTCCGCAGGGTCGGCACGGTGCGCGCACAGTGGGGTGGGGCGACATGGCGCATTTCATGCCGGCCGTGGCGGCCCTCAACCCATGGTTCCCCAGTGCGTGGATTCCGTTCGTCGGATGGACCGCGACCATCGCCGAGATCGTGCTCGGCATTCTTCTCCTGATTGGATTCCAGACGCGCTGGGCCTCGCGGTTGAGTGGATGCCTGTTGCTCGCCTTCGCGCTCGGCATGACAGCGGGGAGAGGGGTGAAATTTGTCTTTGATGCCTCGGTCCTCGCCGCGTGCGGCGGCGCGTTCATGCTCGCGACGGCCGAGCGCTACGCCTGGAGCGTCGATGCGCTGCGCGGCGTGTCACAATCACATCGTCACGTTCCCCTCCGAACGAAACTAGTGTCCTGACCGAGTGGTTCACGCAATAAGTGGCGCGGTCTGAAGATCGAGTGATAAAGGGTTTCGGATCCGCCTGCTGTGCCGCGATGAACTCGTGAATCGACGACTTCAGCTGCACCGACACTGCGATGGACGCCGCGCCGCAGTTGTTTGTTCGTGTGAGCACGGCGAACCAGGGATCGGTAGAGCCCGGCCCCAGCCGGCTCCCACATCTCCAGGCCACGTGTTAACCGCACATTCTCATAGGCGTCTAATTCACAGGGGGCCATTCGCGCATGGTGCAGAGATCTCGAATCATCGCGACGGTCCTGACCACAGTGGTCGCCGCTGTGCCGGCAGGACGGCTCGTCGCGCAATCTGGAGCCGGGCGGCCGGTGTGGAAAACCCTGCTCCAGGCGCCTCTTCCCGAAGACTCCGAGCCGTTCATCAGCGTCAACGGCCTCTCTCTTCCGCTTGCCTCACCGGTTCCCGCTCCGGTTGGGGCCGGACACACCCATACCGGCCCGGTATTCGCCTACATCGCGCAGGGCGAGATCGAGAACCAGGTGGAGCCAGATCCGCCGGCTATTTACAAACCCGGCGGGTTTTTCTATGAACCTCGCGGGCATGTGCACCGGATCCTGCGCAACGTGAGCACGGCCGAGCACGCTACGCTGATCATCTTTCAGGCGGGCCGTACGGCCGTGCCCGCTCCGCTACTGAAGGTGCTCCAGAGCGAGCCCGTGAAGCTTCTCCGGCATCAATTTCAGGCGCCGCCTCTGTCGACGGCCAATCAAGCGTATCAATTTCAAGCACCACTTCTGTCGACGGCGAATCAAGAACTCAGCCTGCTCAGGCTGGCACTCCCCGCCGGCGCTCGCTCGGACGCTCCCGCGCACTCGGTTCGCCTTGTTTACGTCCTTGAAGGGAAGATCGCGACCTCGGGCGGATCGGCTCAACCACGGACCCCACGGACCTATGACGTCGGCGATCTGTTCTTCGAGCCGGCCAGCCGCGCGGGGATCACGTTCAGGAATGCGAGCGGCAGCGAGCCTGCGAGGATTCTCGTGTATCAAGTAAGCGAGAACATCCGTCAATGAGCAGGAAGCGAGCGACGAGCCGGTGAGATGAACGACGGCGATCTGGAGGCGTTCTTGTCGCTCGTCGAGCGTCATCGTCGATATATGTACAACCTCGCCCTTCGTATGACCGGCAACGAACAGGACGCGAAAGACGTCGTTCAGGAGAGTCTGCTCAACGCGTATCTGCATCTCGACCAGTTCGAACGACGTGCCGACCTTCGCACGTGGCTCAACCGCATCCTCGTGAATTGTGCCCTGGATCATCTACGCGGCCTTCGCAGGCGGCCTGACATGAACAACCCGCGGCCCATCTCGGACGTCGTCGAAACAGCAGCTTCTTTATCGCCAGATCCGGAACGTCTTGTTGCGAATGCGGACTGGCGCCGCCAGGTATCGGCGGCGATGGACACCATGAGTCCTCTCGAGCGCGTGACGTTTACTCTGCGGCATTTTGAAGGGCGTTCCATCAACGAAATCGCCGAGACCCTTGGAATCGGAAACAACTCCGCCAAGCAGCACATCTTCCGAGCGGTCCGGAAGATCCGCTGTGCGCTCGAGCCTCACTGGAGCAGCCGGTGAGTCATCTCAGCGACGACGAGCTCGTCCTGCATTATTACGGCGAAGACGGCCCAGGTATCGTGGCCGCCGAGCGTCATCTGAGATCGTGCGAGCAATGCGCCCGTGCCTACGAGGCGCTGGCGGGGACCTTGAGCGCCGTCACGCCCCCCGAATTCGTCGAGGCAGTCCCTGGCTTTGACGAGATGCCGGCAATCAGACAGCTGATCCGCGACCGCTCGAGGGGTCAATCGCCGCCGCTCAGAGGGAGCCGGTCGATGCTCCCGGCTGAGCCAGGCTGGATAGCAGTGGTGTGGCTGGTGCCTCTCTTGTATCCCTTCTCGTTTCAAGCCCTGTTCAGCAGCGCCCGATTGGCACAGGAGCAATTCGTCGGGATGCCGCTCGTCGCGCTCACTCTGTTGTGGGCCTTCGCCGGACCGTTCGTAGCGGTATTCGCACTGAATCAAATGGGGGCTGACCATTTGGAGCGTGCGTCAACCCGTCTGCTTGTCTTTGGGGCGTTGATTGCGGCGATCAGTCCGGCGCTGTTTGTTCTTGTCTCGCGTGTGAGCCTTGGCCTGTCGTTGTGGTATGGCGCGATCACGCTGGGCTCACTTATGGCGCTGTTCCACTGGCCGAACACGTCGCACTCGACCGTGCACCTCTTGTACATCCATCGTCTTTCGGCCCTGGTTCTCACGGTCTTTACGGTTGCGCACATCAGCAACCAGGCAGTCGCATTCGTCAGCCTCTCGTCATACACCGTGACGCGGGACGTCTTGCGTATCGCGTATCAACAGCCCGCAATTGCGACGCTGCTTTTGTGGGCGGTCGCCGTTCAGGTCGCGACCGGCTTAGCAATGGGCATGAAGAAAGTGCGCGCGGGCTCACTTGTAAACAATCTGCAGGTGGTGTCCGGCTGGTATCTCGCCGTGTTCCTGCTGACGCACGTGCTTTCAGGGTTCGTGACGAACCAACCGTCGACCACAGTGGCGGCGCCGGCGGCTCAGTTCAACCTGCTCGCGAGCGCTCGCTCAACCGCGCAGCTGCCATTCCTCCTGCTCGGAGTGGTGGCGTTCCTGTTTCACGTTGGCGCGTATGCCCGGCTCACGGCGATGGCATTTCTGGCCGAGGCGTCGGTTCGTCGACTCTCATACGCAGCGATGTTCGTTGGGACGACGGTCGTGCTGGGCATCGGTCTTTCTTTGTGCGGAATTCACTTGATTCGATAAGCGCATCAGAGCTCATGAGGCACGCGGAATCTGATCAGGAGAAGCAGATGAAGCTCACGTGGTCATTCGTTTTCGTCGCCGTGCTCGCGGCAGGCACCGTGCTCGTGGCGCAGAGCCCGGCAAGCCGTCCGCTGAGCCCGGACGGCATCGCGTCGGTGCACGTGCTGGGCAAGTGGGAGAAGACAGAGCGGGAGCAATTCACGCTGGGCGGGGAGCGATACGTGGGCGGCAGCTGGATCGACATCACGTACGGCCGGCCGATGCTCCGCGGGCGCGAGGCGTTCACCGGCGCCGGAGCCGAGTACGGCAAGGCGGCCTATGCGGGAGCGCCGGTGTGGCGCGCGGGCGCGAACCTCTCGACGCGGCTCAAGAGCTCGATCCCGCTCGTCATCGGGACGACGACGGTGCCGGAGGGCGAGTACAGCCTCTTCATCGAGCTGAACTCGCCGACCCAGTGGACGTTCATCGTCTCGAGCTGGGTGCAGGCGCCGCGCTTCAGCGCGCCGATCACAGATGGCTTGTACGGCGCGTTCAACTACACGCCGGAAAAGGATGTCGCGCGCGCGCCGATGCGCGTGGCCCCGCTGCCCTACCAGGTGGAGCAGCTCACGTGGGAGTTCATCAACATGACCGCGACCGGCGGTCGCATGGCGATCATGTGGGACAAGACGATGGGATCAGTACCGTTCAGTTTCGGCCGTTGATTTGGGCTGTCGATTACCAACCGCTACAGCTCAGGAGGCACGCACCAGTCATGACCATCCGACTTGAAATGAATCGCAGCATGACGACGTTCGCGTTGGCGGCTCTCCTGTGGGGAAGCTCGGGCACGCGCTGCGGGGCCAGGTGTTGATGCAGGAGCCTCTGGGTGAGACCACCGAGCCGAAGATGGCCCTGTTCACGCTTTCCTTGGCAGCAGGGCAGACTGTCCCTTTCGCATCAGCACGCTGGGGTCGTGTTCGCGTACGTCCTCGAGGGCGAGATCGAGAACCAGGTCGAACCGGGCCAACCGCAGATCTATCGGGCGGGCGACTTCTTCCACGAGCGTCCCGGGCAGGTTCACCGCATCTTCCGAAACCTGAGCGAGACGACCCCTGCGAAGATCCTCGTCTTCCAGAACACCGGTGCTCTGCCACCTGGGGTGAAACCGCTTCTGCACGAGTCGCTGACCGATCTCACCAACCAGGAGATCAGCGTCGCGAAGGGCACGACGCCCCCTGGAGGGGCTTCCCCGGGCCCGCACCAACATTCGGGGCCGGTCTTCGCGTATCTCGTGAAAGGAGAGGTCGAGAGTCAGGTCGAGCCTGGCGAGCCCACGGTCTACCGCTCGGGGGAAGTGTTCTCCGAACCGCCGCTGCACACGCACCGGTTCTATCGGAATCTGAGCAAGACGGAGCCCGCCGAGCTGCTCGTGTTTCAGGTGCGGGCAAAGGGTCAGCCCCTCGCGATCAAGGCCAATTGAGCCAGCGAAATATCACAGGAGCGAGGTCGCGGCCGAAGGAGTAGATCCGGCTATCCAATGGTCCGCTTGACGAGGTTTGCCGCCTCGGTCGCGAGACCCTGCAGATCGGGTGAGACGGGTACGGGGTGGCCCCATTTTTTCGACAGCTCGACTTTGCGTGCCTCGTGCTTTTTCAGAGGGACATCCGGCGGCGCCTTGGGGTCCAAGACGCGGAAGATCGGCCGCTGAGCCACATGCGCGATTTCGCTCGAAATACGACGGCCGCGATGGTGTTCGGAGGTGGCTTCAAGTGTATCCAGGTTCCCTGAGCCGATGTCAAAACCGGAGAGCGTCTGAGGCCGCGTTCGCGCGTTCGGCGCAGCAGGTTAGGCGCTCGACGCCGGGAAGCGGATAATCAAGGGAAACGCGTGCCGGCGTGAGTCGATGAAGCTGGTTTCCGTCAATCGCCGCCTCCGCAGGATCCACCGCGGCGTTCGTGAAGCGCGAATGCTGGCGCGAGCGTTCAAGTGTCCCTGTCAGCCGGTCGCCTGCCACCTCATCCCGATTCGCCGGTGCAACCTGTCGTGCGCGTACTGCAACGAGTACGACGACCACTCGAATCCGGTTCCGACGCCGGAGATGCTTCACCGCATCGACCTGCTCGCAGCATTGGGCACCGGCATTCTGACGCTCAGCGGCGGCGAGCCGCTGCTGCATCCGGCTCTCGACGACCTCATCCGCCACATTCGCTCCCGGGGGATGATTGCCACGGTGATCACCAACGGGCTGCTGTTGTCGGTCGATCGTATCAAGCAGTTGAATCGAGCCGGACTCGACCACCTGCAGATCAGCATCGACAACGTCAGTCCCGATGAGGTCTCGAAGAAGAGCCTGAAAGTGCTCGAGAAGAAGCTCCAGTGGCTGGCCGGGCATGCCGAATTCGACGTCACCATCAACGCGGTCGTGGGCGCGGAGACCCGCCAGCCCGAAGATGCGCTGGTGATCGCCCGACGGGCGTCGGCGCTCGGCTTCTCCACAACGGTCGGAATTCTCCACGACCACCGCGGGCAGCTCCGACCGCTCGGTCTGGCCGAGCGACAGATCCTCGAGGAGGTTGTCGCAGTCGGGGAGTCGGCGTTCGATTTCGCCGCGTACAACCGGTTTCAGAAGAATCTCGCTCGCGGACGGCCAAACGAGTGGCAGTGCCGGGCAGGGAGTCGGTACCTCTATGTCTGCGAAGACGGGATGGTCCACTGGTGCTCGCAGCAACGCGGATATCCCGGGATCCCGCTCGATCGGTATGGTCGGGCCGATCTCGAGCGTGAGCACGATAGCGTGAAACCGTGCGCCCCCTTCTGCACGGTTGGATGCGTGCACCGCGTTGCCCAGGTCGACGAGCTGCGGGAAAATCCGCTCGACACACTGGTGCGGTGGTTTCCACAGGAGCCTGGATCTTCCCGAGGCGTACCCGTGTCGGTGAAGTTTCTGAGATGGATGTTCATCACCAACCGGCAGCGCGGCGTGTTCCGTAAAGTGGCGCTCCGCCTTTTTGGCGTGAAGTAAGTCATCGTGGTGACGCCGCGAACATCGTGCGGCCGAACCGTGCCGGGTACGTGAGCTGGAGAGCGCCCATCAACGACGCCGTCCGCCACCACCGCCGCGCGAACTGCTGCGGCTTTGCTGGCCACGCGCACTGGAGGATCGCTGCGATGCGCCGCTGGAGTAGCCGGCAAACGGATCGGCGCTCCCCCCGCTCCGTTGTGTGGCCACCTGGCCACGACTGGCCTCACCGTAACCACGCGCTTCGGGACTTCCGGTTCGAGTGGTGCGCTGGGTCTGCGGCGTCGCTCTCTGTGCGGCCGCAGCCGCCGTGTCGCTTCGCTGCCCCCGCTGCGCCTGCGATTCGGGACGGTTTTCCTGTCGCGTCTGCTGGCGGTCCGTGCGCTGTTCTCCGGCTGTCTCCCGCCGATCGCCTACTTGTTCCTGTCGATCTTCCAGGCGCTCGGTCCGCTCCTCGGCAAGATCCTCGCGGTGATCGATCCAGTCCTCCCGGGCGTCTTCGCGGGCGTCGTAGTAATCGTCCCAGGCGTCGTTGTACATATAGGCGCCACCGTACCAGCCGTGCGGACCGTAGTAATAATTGTTGTCCATCGCCGCGCCAATCGCGATGCCTGCGGTGAACCCGATGAGGCCAGCGGCGATGGCTTCGTCGGCCGAATTGTCTTCTTGAACAATCACTGTGGTACTGGGTGCCTGGGTGTACACGACTTCCGTGTTGTATTGAGGGACGTACACAATCTGCGGATTGGCCGGCTCGATGACGATCACGTCTTCACCGCTGGACGTCTTTTTCGTCTCGACTTCCTGCTGGGGCGAGCTCTTCAGCGTACCGACGTTGTGTGCCTGGAGTCTGAGTCGCTGGATGCTGTCAAACACGGCCTGCCGATCGGCGGTGAACGCCTGTCCGAGGAGCGTCGTCCACGCGATCTGCTCGGCCATTCTCGCAACCACCTGGGGGAACAAAGCCAGCGCCACGAAGCTCGCCTCGAATCCCGCTCTCACGGCGGCGTCCTGGAGCTGAGTGCCTTTCAGGCTCTGATTGGTCTTGAGCCAGCTATCCAGTTCTCCGACCTTCGCAGGGTCGGCGGCGCTCATCAGCATCTGGGCGAGCAGCGGGTCCGGGTAGAGAGCGATCGGCGCGAGCAGCTGGTCGAGCGTGCCGGTCAGCGGTGGCTGCTGCTGCACCGGTTGCGGGCGCCCGGCGTTCTGGTTGCCCGACGGCCCACAGGCTACGAACAACAAGGCGACGACTGCTGCGATGATGTTCTTGGGCATGTTGATGGACCCTTCCAGTCGCTTCTGCGTATGGCAGTACCCGCAGTCGGCGTTGATCGTCGTTACCTGTCGAGTGTGACCTGACGGCTCCAGTACTCCCAGAACCGCGCGGCCCCCGACCCGCCCCCAGATCCGTCCGGGCGCACTGGCGGCGGCGGCGCGCTATCGTCTTGCCCTTCCAGGTACGTGATGTCGCCGCCAAGGAGAATCGCCTGCTGCTGAATGATCGCGTTCAGGCGGAGGTCGTACACCCGCTTGACCAGGCCGTAAAGCGACGAGTCGGTGAACGCGATGCCGTGCCCCGTCAGCAGCGCGCCGGGCTTCGGCCCCATGGCCTCGGCCAGCGAGCGGCCCAGCGCCGGCGTCGCGACGAGAGACTGCGTGGGATCGTACTTGCCGACGATCCAGAGCGGGAGCCCGTCGCCGATGCCGGCGCCTCCGATCGACACCGGCCGCAGCCGAACCGATGTCTGGCCGAAGGCGACCAGCTCCGGCGTGTGCGAGTGAATGACCGCCATCACGTCGGGACGCGCCTTGTAGATCTGGCCGTGGATGTGGACCTCCAGGTACTGGTCGTTGCGTGGTCCCGCCACGGCCTGGCTGTCGAGATCGTTCTCGATCAGGCTCTCGACCGTCGCGCTCCCCGGTGCGATCGCGCGCAGGATGAAGTAGCGATTGGGGTTCTTCGGGTGGCGGACTGTGACGTGGCCGGCCGTGTCGAGGATTCCGATCTCAGGGCCGGACAGGATGCGGCTTGCAATCACCAGATCCCGCTTGAGCGCCTCGATCGGATCGGCAGAACGGCGCACCGGCTCGACGGCAGGGGTCGCCTGGAGCGCCCGTGCGCCGACGCGGCGCCAGTGATCCCAGGCGCGGTCCACGCCGTTGTTCACGGTGTCGAGCACGTCATCGCCCCCCGGGCCTCCCGCGCCTCCGGTCGACGCCTGAGGCGGCGGCGCTCCCCGACCGGCGCCTGGCGCGATCCCGCGCGGGTTCTGAACGATCGTCCCGCGCATCGCCATCATCTGCATCTGCAGCTTCGCGCTGCGAGTCAACCCGTTGGCCGCGCTGACCGCGCCGCGAATCGTGTTGCTGACGACCACCGCGCCGTGGCCGAGCAGGAGGATGGCGCTGCTCCGGCCGAGGGCCTCTGCGAGCGTTCGTCCAAGCTCCGGCGTCGTGATCTCTGACAGCCGGTCGTTGTTGAGCTTGCGCGCGTCGTAAATCGGAGTCCGCCCTCCGTCTCCAGGCAGCGGCACCGAGCTGACGGAGAAGGCGATGAGCTCGGGCGCGTGCGTGTGAACGATCGCCATCACGTCGGGACGCGCTTTGTAGATCGCCGCATCGATGAACCGCTCCTCGTCCTGGTCGGAGCGGGAACCGGCGACCGCGACGCCTTCGAGGTCGGTTTCGATGACGTCGCGAGCGGTCACGAAGGCCGGCGGCACGTTTCGCGCAATGTAGAAACGATCGGTGTTTCGCCGGCTCCGCGCGCTGACGTGACCGAAGACCCCGAGCACGTCCAGGTCGTCGGAAGCCAGCACACGGTTCGCAATCGCCAAATCGCTGACGAGTGTTCCCTCCGCCTGTTGAGCCGCCTGCCCGAACATCGCGACGCTGGCCGCCAGCAAGCCAGCCCCGCACGTCATGAAGGTCCACCGGTTCATCGTTCCTGCCTCCCGAGTGGATTCTATGGCGGCCGACGGTCGTTGCGCTATTGGGGTCGCTCGATCTGTGTGTGGCACAACCCGCAGTCGGCGCTGATCGTGGACCCGTCCTTGGCCGTGTGCGATTCGTCGTGACACCTGAAGCAGCCGTTCGATGTGAGGTGGCCGCTGTTGTTTGGATAGGTGCCCCAGGTGACGCTCATCGTGGGAAAGACGTTGCGACGATACAGATCCTGGAGCGCCGCGACGGTCCGCGTCACGGTCTGGTCGTCTGGAGCGCCGCCTTGTGAGGCGTAAAAGCCTCGCAGCCCCTGATCGATCGCACCCGAGGCAACCTCGTGACTGGGGTACGCAGCCTTCAGGAGGGTGAGTCCTTCGCGTCGTACGAAGGGGAGGTCGCGGCTCACGCGGGCGGCCGCGATCGCCTGATCGATGGCCTTCTCGGCGGTCGGCGCGATGGGGTGTCCCACCGCATTGTGGCAGTCGCCACACTCCATCAAGCGGCGATTGCCCGTGCGAACCACGTCTTCGGGTGTGTCGGGGGCGATGTATTCCTTCACCTGCCCTCTGGCGTCGGTCACTTTGACGTACGGAATCGTCTGACGATCCGGATCCGTCGACACGAACTCGACGCGGTTCGCCGGGTCAGCATGCCAGTGAATCGATCGCCCGGATGGGGAGGCGGCGTCCACGTGCATCTGAAGCACGGTGATCGTCTCAGTGTTCTTTTCATCCTCCGCGTACTCGCGGAGCACTTTGATGCGATCGCCGGCTACCCGTCCTGGTTGATGACATCTGCTGCAGCTCTGGGCCTGCACTCCAGGTGGCAGGTCGGCGCCTGGCGGGACCGGCCTTGGATAGGAGTTGGTTGCGACGTGCGCGAGCTGTCGAACGCCGGCCAGCTTGGCATGGACGAACCCGGCGGCCCCTTCGCCGATGTGGCAGGCAACACAGGCGATGCGCGCGTGCGTGGCGCCTTCCCACGCGGCGAACTGCGGCTGCATCGGCGTGTGACACACCTGACCGCAGAAACCTGGCGACTCCATCCAGTGCAGGCCGCCGTAGCCGGCCAGGAGAACGATCACGACGTTGACGGCAGTGAGCAGCGTGATGAGGAGGGCGTTCCGCCGCACTTCGGGGCGACGGAAGTCGAGGACGGGCCAGTCGAGGGCGGCGGCGCTCGGGTCGCGGCGCAGCCGCTTCCGCTCCAGCCATGCGCCGGCCGGAATCAGCAGCAGCCCCATCACGAAGAGCGCGGGGATCGCCACGAAGATGACCAGGCCGGCGTATGGGTTGTTGAACATCCCCGCCAGCCCAGCGATGACCATCGCGACGAACACCGCGGCCGATGCCGTGGCAATCAAAGCGCCGACGATGGCGAGCGGGTGACGCGTTCGAGGTGCGCGCACGGGCGTTACCTACTTCAGAGTCTGCATGTAGGCGACGAGGGCGTCGATGTCGGCCGGTGGCAGTTTGGCGTACCGATCCGGCATCGGTGGCTTCTTGGTCGAAGCCGTCTTTTTGGCCATCTCAGTCGGGCTCACGATCCACTGTCGGATTTCGTCAGCAGGCTTCTTGCCGACGCCGTCGAGCGGACTCGTCTTGCTGCCCTGGCCGGCGATGGAGTGGCAGATCTGACATTTCTGTGCAGTGTAGAGCTCCGCGCCTCGTTTGGCGTCCTGCGCCATGGCCGGGGACACCGTGGCCGCCCATGCGGCGAGTGCAAGCCCGGTGATCAGCAGAGTCCTTGTCGTCTGGAACGTTGTCAGCATGGAATCCTCCAGCAAAGTGAGCCGACCCTTCGTCGGCTACCAGAAGTACTTCAAACCGGCCACAAATGAGTTCGCCGTGTACGGGCGGTAGACGTAACCAAGCACCAGCGAGCTGGGCTGGACGATGCCGTCGACGACGCTGGGATCGAAGGCGAAGTCGAACACGCGGAACGGCTCGTAAAGGTACGAAAAGGTCAGCGCCGCCCTTGGCGCCAGCCGGTGCCTCACGTCGATGTGCAGCTGCTGCAGTTTGTTGAACACGTTCGGCAGCTGCGAGGGTTCCGGCACCGGGCCGCCGGGGACGACGGTATACAGGTAGCTTCCCTCGGCGTAGCTGAAATCGTACGACAGTCTCGCCTCCGTGTTCGGTCCGATCCTCGGCGGCGTGGCGTGGATGGAAAAGTAGTTCACGTTTTCGGTCGAATCCGCCGTCCAGTCCCGCATCGGATCCGTTTCCTGGCCGGGGTTTGCGGAGCGCGACCGCTGTAGACCGTTGTAACGCTCGTAGGTGTACGAGCCGCCTGCGCCGAGGCCGCTCGCCTTTTGAAAGTCGGCGGCAAACGACAGGACGCGGAACGTCGATTCCTGCAGTCCGAAATAGCTGTCGTCGAAGGTGTCCTCGCCGATGCCGAGGGAGGCGCTGAACGTCCAGAGGTCGTTGGGCACGATGTCGACGAGCCCGTTGAAGCGGTTCCGCGTCCGGTCGGCGATGTCGTAGTGGCGCAAGTCGGGCTGTTCGCCGATCTCCACCAGCAAGTCCTCGTTCAACCCCGATCCGGTCCGGTCCGCGAGCTCGTACTGAGCCCGAAACGTGAGCCATTGAGAACCCAGCATGTCGGCCGTGAGACGCAGCACGTTTTCTCCGGTTCCTTCGAAGATCCGGAAGTCGTACCCGCCGTTGTTGTGCGTGTAGCCGGCCGTGATGGCGAACGGCTGGGCGCCCGTCCAGGTCGCATCGGCATCGAACGTCGTCCGGCTGTGAGCGTAGGGCTCGGGCCCGCCGGTCGAGGAGGTCTTCACCGAGGTGTCGTAGTTGATGAACTCCGGAATCGGGGTCGCAGGGATCTCGTTGTTGTAGTCGTAGCGACGAACCCGGGCGCTGAACGACCAGTCGGTCTGCGGACGCGACACGAGACCGACGTTCGTCGAGAAGACCCGGGCCTCGGCCTGTGTGGAGCCTCGAGGCAGGACGAGCTGCGGAAGCGCGGCGTTGATGGTGAACGGCTGCAGCGCCTCGTCGTTGTTCGAGAACCCGTACGAGATGAAACCCGTGACCTGCGTGCGACGCGCGAACTTGCTGTAGCCGCCGGCGCTCACGGTCTGCGCCGAGTTGGAAGGCCACAGCGCCATGCGGCCGCGGCCCGGCGCGCTCGTTGAATCGTCCAGCCTGAGCGGGCTGTCCCACACGAGCGTGTCGTCGAGATTGTCGAACCACGAGCCGTTGTACGCCACGCGCACCATGTTGCGGCTGTTCATCCACTCGGTGCCGAGGGTCACGTCGTTCGTACGGGAATCGTAGGGGAGCGCAACCTCGACATCGTTGCTGAATCCGAAGCTGGCCCCCCACGGCAGCTCACCACTGTGCCGCGTAGTCGTGAACGAGGCCTTCACATCCAGCTGCGGCGTCGGTGTCGCGAGCAGGTTGAAGTTGCCAACGTCGCGCCGTTCCACGAAATCGAACTGAGTAGCGAGCGGCACGTAAGCCGACAACGTCGCTTGACCGTTCTGAATCTGACGCTGCGTCGTGTCATCGAGCAGAAGGGGGCTCGGGGGGGGTGTGTACGGCGTGCGGGTGTCGATGCTGTAGAACTGCGGGATCTGATCCCACAGCCCGTTGACGACGAAGCGGCCCGTCCGCTCGTAGCCGGCGGAGTACCGCTGATCGCGCCAGCCCACGTTGTCCGCGGTCGCCCGGAACAGCCAAAGCTCGCCCGGGTCCTGGCGCGCGTACCGCACGTTGGTGAAAAGGGCGCCGTCCCTGATGTCCTGATACCGCTGGAACCGGGCCGGGTCCCCCGAGACGTCGCTGAAGCGGCCGCCGACTTCAAGCTGGCGCGACGTCGTCTCGAAAAGGCTGCGCGACGAGTCGGGCTCCTGGCCCGGTGTTTGCGCGCCCGTGGCCGACGGAAAGACGATCGCGGACCAGGAGATCAGAAGGATGCAGATGAAGCGTTTCATATGATCCTCGACGCGCTACCGCATGAAAAACTGGCCCGACGGGTGGTTCGAACCGTGCACGTTCGAATGGCAGTTGACGCACGACCGCCCGAACATGCGGTTGCTCTTGTTCACGGTGATTGCGTTGTTGTCGTAGACGGACGAAGGGTGCCGTGTCGCGACGTGGCACCGCTGACACAGCATCGGCATCCGCACGGCGAGCATGCGATCGTTGGACGAACCGTGCGGGTCGTGGCAGGTGGCGCAGTTCTCTCTGACCGGCGTGTGCTCCCACAGCATCGGGCCGCGCATCTCGGTATGGCAGCTGACGCAGCTTTCGGCGACCGAGCTGCCGACCTTGAGCGCCTTCACGTTGCTGATCGACCCGTGCGGGTTGTGACAGGAGGAGCAGGACATCTTCCCCTCCCGGACCGGCATGTGCGCGACGGCGCGTTCGGTCTTCGTCACCTGCACCCGATGACAGGTCGCACACACCTGGGTCTGCGTCGACTTGACCAGCTGGCGTTCGGATGACTGCGGACTGTGTACGCTGTGGCACGTCGTGCAGGACAGATTGCGGCGCTCGTGCGCGCTGCCTTCCCAGCCTGCGTGCTCGCCCCGGTTGTGACACCCCAGGCACGTCTGGTTGATGTCCACTGGTTTCATCTGCCCGAACTTGAGGATGTTTTCTTTCGCCTCGTCGTCCACGTGCGCCTGTCCCGGGCCGTGACAGCTTTCGCAGCCATGAGCGGCTGCCGGCGATCGCGGGTTCATCGCCTGCGCATGCGGCGTGCCTTTGAGCTGGTCGCCCTGGGTATGGCAGATCGTGCACGTGTCGCTACCCGCATAGCCGGCTTGTGGAGCTGGGGGTGTGGCTTGGAGAGCGGCTGCCTCGACGGTGAGTGGGGCGCCGGGGACGGTCACGCTGCTCGCGCCCGCCCCGATCAAGGCCGCCAGCAGACACATCACCGCAAAACGAAACCCGTGTTGCACAGGTGACCTCCTGATGGGAAGCTTCGTCATCTCAGCGCCATGCGGAAGTTGGCTCGCTCGTACGCCACGGGATCGGGAATGCGCCCCAAGCTCATGTTGCCGCGCATTTCCACGAGCGAATCCCATTCGTGTTCGTGCATCCACGACTCGATCTCACGGCGCACGGTCTGCAGGTGCCCGGGTCCGTGACGCAGAAGCGCCGAGACCATCTGAGTGACATGCGCACCCGCCATCGTCCCCTTGATGACGTCGACTCCCGTATGGACGCCGCCGGTAATCGCAATCGAGGCCTTGACACGGTCCGCCAGTATAGCCGCACCGCGAAGCCGCATCGGCAGCTCGGACGAATCCGACAGCGGCAGCGAGCGAACGATCTCGAGTTCCTCGACGTCGATGTCCGCCCGGTGGAAGCGCGTGAACAAGACCAGCCCGTCCGCGCCGGCCGCGTCGAGTGACTTGGCGAAGTGGGCGAAGGCCGTCAGGAGCGGCGCCAACTTTACCGCGACCGGAATCCGTATGCTGCGCTTCACCTCGTGCACGATATCGAGCGCCTGCCGTTCGACGTCCGCTGCGCTCAGGCTCATGTCGCTGGCTGCATGATAGATGTGCAGCTCGAGGCCGTCCGCGCCCGCCTGCTCGATCGACTTGGCGTAGGTGAGCCATCCGCCGGGTGTCACGCCGTTAAGTGACGCCAACACCGGAATGCGGACCGCCTGCTTGACGAGCCGGAGGTGCTCGAGATACTCGTCAGGCCCGAGCGACATCATCGGCTCCGGCTCGAAACTGACCGCCTCGGGAAACGACTCGGCGTGGCCCTCGATGTTCATCAGGGCGTCTATCTGCTCGCCGGTGATTTCCTCTTCGTACAACGACCGCAGGACCAGCATCGACGCGCCCGCGTCCTCGAGCGCCCTGACCGTGTCCAGATCGTCGCCGAGCGGCCCCGCGCCGACGATCAGCGGGTGGGGCAGTCGGATGCCGAGATACGTGGTGCTGAGATCCATCATTACTCCTTGGAGTCGGCTTGCCCGATCCCGGCCGGGCCCGCTTCGGCCGCCGGCACCGTCTCGAACGCCGGCACCTTGATTCCAGCGAGCTGTGAGTAGACGGCATAGCGGCGCTCGGCAGCCGCCTGCGACTCGGCGACGAAGTGCTTGTAGCGTGCCGGATCGGCGCGCTCGACCATCCGGAAGCGTGACTCGTTGCGCATATAGTCGGCAACCTTCGCCTTGGGCGGACCGTAGTCGAGGTGCAGGGGAGCCTCGCCCTTGGGAATACGGCGTGGATCGAATCGATAGAGCGGCCAGACTCCCGAGTCGACGGCCAGCTTCTGCTGAGAGGCGCCCTGTGCCATGTCGTACCCGTGGGCGATGCAGTGACTGTACGCGATGATGAGCGACGGTCCCGAGTAGGCCTCGGCCTCGAGAAACGCCTGGGCCGTCTGCGCCATCTTCGCGCCGAACGCGACCCTGGCGACGTAGACGTGCCCGTACATGTTCGCCAGCAGGCCCAGGTCCTTTTTCCCGACCGGCTTGCCCGCGGCCGCGAACTTGGCGGCGGCGCCGAGGGGCGTGGCTTTCGACTGCTGGCCTCCGGTGTTCGAGTACACCTCGGTATCCATCACCAGGATGTTGACGTCGCGCCGGTTGGCGAGCACGTGATCGAGGCCGCCGTAGCCGATGTCGTACGCCCAGCCATCCCCGCCGATGAGCCAGACGCTCTTCTTCACGAGGTAATCCGCGAGCGTCTCGAGCCGTCGTGCCTCGGCCGTGTTCAGGCCGGAGATCTGACGACGCAGCGTAAGGACGCGATCGCGTTGCGCAGCAATGCCGCCCTCGCTCGTCTGGTCGGCGTCGAGGAGCGCCGTCACCAGGCCCTCGCCAATCTGCGGCGTCATGTGCTGCACGAGGCCGCGCGCGGCGCCGGCGTGGGCGTCGAGCGCGAGCCGGAATCCGAAGCCGAACTCGGCGTTGTCCTCGAAGAGCGAGTTCGCCCACGCGGGCCCCCGGCCGTCGCGGTTGGTCGTGTACGGCGTGGTGGGCAGGTTGCCGCCGTAGATCGACGAGCAGCCCGTCGCGTTCGCCATCAGCAGCCGATCGCCGAAGAGCTGTGTGAGGAGTTTGAGATACGGTGTCTCGCCGCAGCCCGCGCATGCACCGGAGTACTCGAACAGCGGCTCCAGGAACTGCGAGGTCTTGTGGTCGAACTTCGTCATCGCGGTGCGATCGACTTCGGGCAGGTTGAGGAAGAAGTCGTAGTTCACCCGCTCGTTGTCGCGCAGCGGGGCCTGCGGGTGCATGTCGATCGCTTTGTGCTTCGGGTTCGTCCGGTCTTTGGCGGGACACACGTTCACACACAGGTTGCAGCCGGTGCAGTCCTCGGGAGCCACCTGGATGGTGAACTGCTTGCCTTTGTGGTCGTTGCCCCGGTACGCCGTCCACTTGAACGTCGGCGGCACGCTCGACAGCTCGCCTTCGTCGTAGACCTTCGCCCGGATCGCGGCGTGCGGACACACGAGCGCGCACTGGTTGCACTGGATGCAGATCTTCGAGTCCCAGACCGGGATTTCCAGCGCGAGGTTCCGCTTTTCCCACTTCGCCGTCCCCACCGGCCACGAACCGTCGACCGGGAAGGCGCTGACCGGAAGCAGGTCACCCTTGCCGGCCAGGATCACGGCCGTAATCTTCTGCACGAAATCGGGCGCCTGCTCGGACACGAGCGGCGGCCGGTTGCGCCGGGTGCTGCTCGCAGCCGGCACGGGGATCTCGTGCAGGTGCGCGAGCGCCTGATCGACGACCTCGTGGTTCCGGCGCACGATCTCCGGGCCCCGCTTGCCGTAGCTCTTCTCGATGAACTTCTTGATGTGTCCGATCGCTTCGTCGCGGGGCAGCAGGCCCGAGATCGCGAAATGGCAGGTCTGCATGATCGTGTTGATGCGCGTGCCCATCCCCGCGCGCTTGGCGAGGTCGTACGCGTCGATCGCGAAGAAGCGGATCTTCCGGTCGATGATCTGCTCCTGCATTTCGCCTGGCAGCTGGTCCCACACTTCGTCCGCGGGAAACGGCGCGTTCAGAAGGAACGCCGCACCCGGCGCCGCGTGCTCGAGCACGTCGATCTTGTCCACGAACTCGAACTGATGACAGGCAACGAAGCTGGCGCGATCCACGAGATACGCCGATCGGATCGGCGTCTTGCTGGTTCGCAGGTGTGAAACCGTGATCGCCCCCGATTTCTTCGAGTCGTAGACGAAGTACCCCTGCGCGAGCATGTTCGTTTCCTGGCCGAGGATCTTGATGGTGTTCTTGTTGGCGCCGACCGTCCCGTCGGCGCCCAGGCCATAAAACACCGCAGCCGAGACGTCCTTCGCTTCGGTCTTGAACGATGGATTCCACGGTATCGACATGTGCGTCACATCGTCGACGATGCCGATCGTGAAGTGAGGCTTCGGCTTGTCCTTGCCGATCTCGTCGAAGATCGCCTTCACCATGGCGGGCGTGAATTCTTTCGACGACAATCCGTAGCGGCCGGCGATGATGCGCGGCGGGGCGGCAAACGGCGAGATGCCCTCGGCCTGCGCCTCGGCGAGCGCCGTCATCACGTCCAGATAAAGCGGATCTCCCGGGGCGCCGGGCTCTTTCGTGCGGTCGAGCACCGCCAGGCTCCGTACGCTCCTCGGCAGCGCCGCCAGGAAAGCGCCTCGGGCAAACGGGCGGTAGAGACGGACCTTCAGCACGCCGACCTTCTCGCCGTGAGCCGTCAGGTACTCTACGGCCTCGTGCACAGTGTCGGCGCCCGATCCCATCAGCACAATCACGCGCTCGGCCGCGGGATCGCCGACGTACTCGAAGAGCCTGTACCGCCGACCCGTCAGGTCGCCGAACGACTGCATCGTGCGGTCCACGATGGTCGGACAGGCGTCGTAGAAGCCGTTGGCCGCTTCGCGGGCCTGGAAGAACACGTCGGGATTCTGGGCCGTGCCGCGGAGGACCGGCCGATCGGGCGTGAGGCCCCGCTGACGATGGGCGAAGATCGACGGCTCCGAGATCAGTGCCCGCAGATCGTCGTCGGTGAGTTCCTCGATCTTCGCGACTTCATGAGAGGTCCGGAATCCGTCGAAGAAGTGCAGAAAGGGGATGCGCGATTCGAGAGTGGCCGCGTGCGCAACCGCGGCCATGTCGTGCGCTTCCTGCACCGAGTTCGAGCAGAGCAGCGCGAAGCCGGTCTGGCGGCAGGCCATCACGTCGGAGTGGTCGCCGAAGATCGACAACGCATGCGTCGCCAGCGTCCGCGCCGCCACGTGCATCGTGAAGGGCGTGAGCTCGCCGGCGATCTTGTACATGTTGGGGATCATCAGCAGCAGCCCCTGCGAGGCCGTGAAGGTCGTTGACAGGGCACCCGCCTGCAGCGCCCCATGGATGGCGCCCGCGGCGCCGGCCTCCGACTGCATTTCCGCCACCTCGGGGATCGCATTCCAGAGGTTGGGCCGCTTCCGGCTCGCCCACTCGTCGCAGAGCTCAGCCATGTTGCTGCTTGGCGTGATCGGGTAGATTGCGATCGTCTCGCTCGCTCGGTACGCGACCGATGCCGCCGCCTCGTTTCCATCCACGGTGATTCGCCGCCTGCTCGCCATGTCAGATCCCTCGGTTTCCGTGTTGACTACGCCCTGGCCGCCACCCCGTTGCCGGCGGTGAGCCCCAGGAGCGATCCCGTGTGCTTCGCGATGACCAACTCCTCGTTGGTCGGTATCACCCACGCCGACACTCGGCTGTTCGGCGTGGAGATCCGCGGGCCGTGCCGCGCGTTGGCGTCCTGATCCAGCTCGACGCCGAGCCACCCTGACGCCTCGCCTATTCGCGCGCGGATCTCCGCCGAGCGTTCCCCGATGCCCGCGGTGAACACCAGTCCGTCGACGCCGCCGAGAACCGCGGCGAGCGCGCCAATCTCCTTGGCGGCGCGATAGACGAAGTAGTCGATGGCGAGCTGGGCGCCGGGCTCGGGGCTGCTCAGAAGGTCGCGCATGTCATTGCTGATACCGGACAATCCGAGAAGGCCCGACTTCTTGTACAGGACCGCCTCGACGTCCTTTGCGGACATCCCGAGCTCTTGAAATAGAAACAGCACCACGCCGGGATCGAGAGAGCCCGGCCGCGTACCCATGCAGAGTCCATCGAGCGCCGTGAACCCGAAGCTGCTGTCGACGCTCCGCCCGTTCTCGAGTGCGCACAGGCTCGCGCCGCTTCCGAGGTGGGCGACGATCACGCGGCCCGTCGCGATCTCGGGCGCCACCTGTGGCAAAACCGAGGCCACGTATTCGTACGACAGCCCATGGAAGCCATACCGCTGTACGCCAGCGTTTCTGATCGCGGCCGGCAACGGCACCACGTCGGCGACGGCCCGGTGACCGCGATGAAAGCTGGTGTCGAAACAGGCGACCTGGGGCACGTCTGGCAGCCGCTCCGCCACGGCATCGATGGCGGCGAGATTGTGCGGTTGATGGAGCGGGGCCAGCGGAATCAGGGTTCGCAGATCTTCGACAACCTGTGGCGTGACCACGATGGGCGCCGCGTGCCGAGCGCCACCGTGGACGACGCGGTGTCCGACGCCGAGCACCCGCGCCCGTTGGAAGCGGCTGCGGAGCCAGGCGGTCAGAAACTCGAGCGCGGTGCGCGCATCGCGGACCGATCCGGCCAGCGTCTGATCGTCGAGCGTGCCGCCCGCGCCGTTTCTGGCGGAGAACCGCGGGGACGTACCGAGGCCTTCGATCTGCCCGCGCACTTCGAGTTGCCACGCGACTCGGTCGCCTGGGCTGTAGACGCAGAACTTGAGGCTCGATGACCCGGCATTGAGCACGAGGACGACCGCCAGGCCCTCCATGCCGACCGACGGCTTCTCCGGCTGCACGGCTACACCACGGATTGAGCTGCTTGCCGTCGCGCGTGCGCGACGAGCATCGCCACGCCGCAGCTCGCGATCCGAGCCCGCACGGCATCGGCACGGCTCGTCAGGATGATCGGGACCCGTGCGCCGAGGACGAGGCCGGCGCTGTCCGCATTTGCGAGGAAGCTGAGCTGCTTGGCGAGGATGTTGCCGGATTCGAGGTCGGGCGCGACCAGAATGTCGGGATCGCCGGCCACTTCCGACCGGATGCCCTTGATCTGGGCGGCCTCTGCGCTGATGGCGTTGTCGAACGCCAGCGGACCATCCAGAATGGCGCCGGTGATCTGCCCGCGGTCGGCCATCTTGCACAGCGCCGCGGCGTCGACCGTGGCCACCATCTTGGAGCTGATTGTTTCTACCGCGGCGAGAATCGCCACCTTCGGTCTGGTCACGCCGAGAGTCCGCGCCAGATCGATGGCGTTCTGGCAGATGTCCACCTTGTCCTCGAGCGTCGGTGCGATGTTGATCGCGCCATCGGTGACGAGCAGCACCTTGTGATAGGTCGGCACGTCCATGATGAACACGTGGCTGAGCCGGCGACCCGTGCGCAGCCCGGTGTCTTTGGCGACGACCGCCCCGAGGAGCTCGTCGCTGTGAAGGCTGCCTTTCATCAGGACTTCAGCCTGCCCTTCACGCACCAGCTGCACGGCGGTCGCGGCGGCGGCATGGCTGTGCGGCACATCGACGATCTGCACGCCGCCGAGATCGACGCCGTGCTGGTTTGCGACCTCACGGATTTTCGCGGCCGGGCCGACCAGAATCGGCACGATCAAACCCATGTCTTTGGCTTGGATCGCTGCGGTCAGCGCGGTCTCCTCACAGGGGTGCGCGACGGCCGTTCGCACGGGTTCGAGGCTTCGACACCTCTCGAGGAGCTGCTCGTACTTTCCCGTTCCAGTCTGTCGATTCATGACGCCCTCGCCAGCGCTGGGACCGGCCGGCGGGCGGCAGGTCCGGTTTCTTTCAACAGAAGCGTGAGAACAATCGCGAGCGCGACGCCGTACACAAGAGGATGGAATGCTGTCTGATAGTCCTCCAGGCCAGGCGATCCCCCCCGACAGTCGTCAAGAGCCAGCCGAACACCGGGCCGAGCACCGCAGAACCGCCGGCCATGCCGAACATCTGGGTCGCCCCGATCAACGTGGCCGCGCGCGAGGCCGGGAAGTTCGTCGTGGCGATGTAGGCGGCTCCCACGAGCGCGAAGACACCGCCCGCACCCTGGAGCAATCGTCCGATGCTGGCCGCTTCGCGGTTGCCAGTAGCAAGAAGGAGGGCGCCTATGCCGACGGTTGCCGCGCCGAGTGGGACGACTTTGCGCGGGCCCAGCCCGTCCATCGCGGCGCCGGCGACCAGACTGAAGGGTGAGTAGCCGTAATAGAAGAGGCCGACCATCGAGGCGACGGCCAGAGTGCTGAGGCCGAAAGCGTCCGATAGCTCGGGCATCATCACCGCCGGCGCCGATCGGAGCGTGTACTGGTAGAAGTAGTACACCGCCGTGATCAGCCAGGCGATGGCTGCAGTCTTGACAGCGCTGTTCATGGGCGCCCTCAGCTCCCGGTCTCACCGCTCTCAGCAGAGCACGAGGGACACAGCGAGGCCGCCCTCGGACGTTTCCTTGTACTTGGCGTTCATCTCCTTTGCCGTGAGCGCCATGGCCGTCACGGTCGTGTCGAAATCGACCCGGCGGTTCGCGGGGATCTCGTTGCTCGCGATCATGAAGCCCGTCCACGCCTTGACCGCGCCAAACGCGCACCGTTCGATGCACGGGATCTGCACGAACCCAGCGACCGGATCGCAGGTCATGCCCAGGTGATGTTGCAGCGAGGATTCCGCTGCGTTGGCGACGACCTGATGGTCGAAATCATGCGCCTCGGCGATGAACGCGGCTCCCATCGCCGACGCGACGCCGATCTCCGCCTGACAGCCCCCCTCCGCTCCTGAGAGCGTCGCGTTGTGCTTGCACAGGTAGCCGACTGCCGCCGCGGCGAGGAAGCCGCTGCGCAGCTTGTCCTGCGGCAGCTTGCGCCCCCCTTCACCGAGCGCGTAGACCAGCGCCGGGAGCACGCCCGCGGATCCGCCCGTCGGCGCCGTGACGACCAGGTGGCCGCGGGCGTTCTCCTCCGATCCCGCGAGCGCGTACGCGGACACCACGCCGACGCCACGCTGGCCGACGAACACATCGTCCATCGCCCGCTTGTAGACGTCGCCCGCCTTTGTCTTCAGCTTGATTGGCCCCGGAAGGGTACTGACCGGCGCGCTCAGCCCCGCCTTGACGATGTTGACCATCGCGGTGTGAATCTTGTCGATGAAGGCGTTGATTTCCGCTTCAGTCTTGCCGGAGACCGCGACCTCGTTGGCCATGACGACTTGCGCCACCGACAGCTTGTTGGCCTCCGCGTGGCTTTGCAGCTCCTTCATCGTCGAGTAGGGGTACTTCGGCTGCCCCTTCTTGGGTGGTTCGTATCCCTTCCACTCGATGAATCCACCTCCGACCGAGTAGTACTCGAGCTCGTGCAGGACGGCGTCGCCTGCCATCAACTTGCACGTCATCGTGTTGGGGTGCGGAAAATTGCCCTTGGGGGCGTCGTAGATGACGTCTTTCAACGAAGCGTTGAACGTGGTCCCTCCGAGCTTGACCGGGAAGGTCTGATCCGGGTTCGACACCAGGCTGTCGAGGAATTCCGGTTCGACGGTGGCTGGCTCTTTCCCGATGACGCCGGCCAGCGCGGCGCGCTCCGTGCCATGGCCCTTCCCTGTCGCGCTGAGGCTGCCAAACAGGTGGACCCGGATGGCCGTGGCCTTGGCGAGCTGGTCTGCCGGAAGCGTCGCGCAGCGCTTGTAGAAGTCGTAGGTGATCCGCATCGGCCCGATGGTGTGCGAGCTGGAAGGTCCTGGTCCGACCTTATAGAACTCTTCCAGCGTCGTCATGATCGGACCCTTGGATCTCTTCACCACGTCGAGCTCGGGGGACATGTCACCGGCCGGCGCTGGCGGTGGCGCGGGCGCTGGAGCGGCGGTCTGTTGCGGTGTTGCCGGGGAGCATCCTGTGATAACAGCCGCCGCTCCGACAATCGCGCTGCGCATCAGGAACGCGCGCCGATCGATGCCGTTCGGGAGTTCGGTCAAGTCCAGCTCGAGATCCGGCAGCAAAGCGTGCTCGCGAGCTGGACGGTCGGACTTCATGAAGACCTCCCAGGACCACCATTCGGTCCGTTGCAGTTCTGGGCAACGAGGCAAAGCACATACCGCGGCTGGGCGCGGATCGGTCCGCCGATCATTGCATCTTTTTCAACGTTTCTAGCTGAAGTTCCCGGTTATTGACGACGTTCCCCTGGAGCAATCGCTCCGAGAGACCGGAGGGGGTCCGGAATATCGGGGGACGCCCTGAGGTCGTGGTTGCTCCGCGCAGAGGCGATTGAGGCACACTTGTCGGACACGTTAGGGATGTCCCAACTCAAAATTCTGGCCCCGCTCTCCGGTCAGGTCTGGCCGCTCGAACGCGTCCCCGATCCGGTCTTCGCGCAGAAGCTGGTCGGAGACGGCCTGTCGATCGATCCGACAGACGCGCTGCTCGTGGCGGGCTGTGACGGCGAAGTCACTGCGCTCCATCCAGCAGGCCACGCGGTGACGTTGCGAACGGTGGATGGCCTGGAAGTGCTGATGCACGTGGGGATCGACACGGTCACGCTGAAGGGTGAAGGGTTTCACCCGCGCGTGAAACCCGGCGACCACGTGACAGTGGGTGCACCGCTCATCGGATTCGACCTCGATTTTCTCGCGACACACGCGAAGAGCCTGCTGACCCAGATCGTCATCGCGAACAGCGAGCGGGTGACCTCGTGGGAGCGCGCCAGCGGGTACGTCTCGGCCGGCAAGGACACGCTTCTCCTGGTGACGTTTGCCGCGGAGGATGTGGCGGCACCTGTGACCGGCGACGAGACGGTGGCCTCCGAGGCCGTCGCGATTCCGAATCTTGCCGGACTGCACGCGCGGCCCGCCGCCGTGATCGCGAATCTGGCGAAGGGTTTCGACGCCGTCATCAAGCTTCAGCTCGGCGATCGCCAGGCCAATGCACGCAGCGTGACAGCGATCATGGCGCTGGAAGTGTCGCACGGGGCGAAGGTGCAGGTCGTGGCCAGCGGGCTCGACGCGGCGGCCGCCGTCGAAAAAATTGCGGGAGTGCTCGCGGAAGGCTGCGGGGACGAGGGCTGCGCACCGGCTCCGGCGCCGGCAACGACGACCGTATCGCCGGCGGCCGCGCCGGCGCCGCGGCGCAGGCCCGAGGATCCGAACCTGCTGCTCGGCGTTCCGGCCTCGCCAGGTCTGGCGGTTGGCGAAGTCTTCCAGGTCAGACACACCGAGATTGCGGTGATAGAGAACGGGAGAAGCGTGGATGCCGAGCGCCGCCAGCTTGCCGCCGCGCGTGCCACGGCGCAGGGGCAGCTCGCCGCGTTGCGCTCGCAGCTCCATGCCAGGGCCGATCCGGCGAAGGCCGCGATCTTTGCGGCGCACGAGGAACTGATCGCCGACCCGGATCTGCTGGAGATGGTCGAATCCGCCATGGCCAAGGGAAAGAGCGCGGCGTTTGCGTGGAAGGCGGCAGTCGCGACGCACGCGGATCGGCTCGGCGGTCTGCGCAACCAGCTGCTCGCCCAACGGGCGAACGACCTGCGCGATGTCGGCCTGCGCGTGCTGTCGATCCTCACGGGCGTCGACATCCGCCAGCCGGAGTATCCGCCGAACTCCGTTCTCATCGCCGAAGATCTCACTCCCTCGGATACGGCGGCGCTCGATCGGTCGCGCGTGGTGGGCTTTTGCACGACACGCGGTGGGGCCACATCTCACGTGGCAATCCTTGCCCGATCGTTGGGCCTTCCCGCGCTGGCGGGCGTCGAGCCGGCCGCGCTCGATGTGCCGAACGGCACGGTCGCGATCCTCGACGGCAACACGGGAACGTTGCGGCTGCACGCGTCGTCAGATGACGTGGCCCGCATCCGAAAGGCGCAGGAGCGTGCCGAACAGCGCCGCAGGGAGAATCTCGCACACGCGCTCGAACCGGCCGTCACCATCGACGGGACGCGGATCGAGGTCCTCGCCAACATCGGCGGGCTGAAGGATGCCACGCAGATCGCCGCCCTGGGCGGTGAAGGGGTAGGGCTGCTGCGCTCCGAATTCCTCTTCATGGAGCGTTCCGACGCCCCGACCGAAGAGCAGCAGTTCGAAAGCTACAAAGCCATCGTGCAGGCTGTGGGGCCCGGCCACCTTGTCATCATCCGCACGCTCGACGTCGGAGGCGACAAGCCGCTCGCCTACCTTCCGATCCCCAAAGAAGACAATCCCTTTCTCGGCGAGCGCGGTGTGAGGGTCGGTCTCGATCGTCCCGAGATCCTGCGCACGCAGCTCCGGGCGATTCTGCGCGCCGCGGCGTTTGGCCAGGTGAGCGTCATGTTTCCGATGATCGCCACGCTGACCGAATTGCGCGACGTGAAAGCGATGCTCGCTGAAGAGGCCGCCAGCCTCGGCGTGCCGCCGGTCCCTGCGGGCATCATGGTGGAAGTCCCGGCGACCGCCGTCATGGCGTCGCAGTTTGCCCGCGAGGCGGACTTCTTCTCGATCGGCACGAACGATTTGACCCAGTACACCCTCGCGATGGATCGTGGGCACCCGAAGCTGGCTCCACAAGTGGATGGCTTGAATCCGGCTGTGCTCAGGCTCATCGCGCACGCGGTCCAGGGCGCCCATCCCGAGAGCAGACGTGTCGGAGTCTGCGGAGGCATCGCCAGCGATCCTCGTGCGGTGCCCATTCTCCTCGGCATCGGCGTGGACGAGCTCAGCGTCAGCCTGCCCGCAATCCCCGCCGTGAAGGCACAGATTCGAAGCCTCCAAATCGCCGACTGCAAACAGCTGGCTGTACGCGCTCTGGCCGCGGAATCTGCGGAAGACGTGCGCGCGCTCGTTCCGGATCCGTACGCCGAACCATTATCCAAGGAAGCCTGACCATGCCGTCCTTTCAGAACGCCTTCTCGCTGCTCCAGAAAATCGGCAAATGCATGATGCTGCCGGTGTCGGTGCTGCCGGTCGCGGGCATCCTGCTGGGCGTTGGAAGCGCGAATTTCTCGTGGCTGCCCGAAGCGCTCTCGCAGGTGATGGCCGCGTCAGGCAGCGCGATTTTCGGAAATCTGTCGTTGCTCTTTGCCATCGGCGTCGCCATCGGGCTCACGGAAAACGACGGCGTGTCTGCCGTGGCAGGCACGGTGGGCTTTGTCGTCTTCCTCGCGGCGATGGGCGTATGTGCCGAGCTGCTGGGCATCAACACCGCAACCATCATGGGGATCCCGTCGATCGAGACCGGGGTTTTTGGAGGGATCGTCGTCGGTCTCATTGCGGCGGTTGTCTTCAATCGCTTCTATCGGCTTCAGCTCCCCAGCTACCTGGGTTTCTTCGCCGGCAAACGTTCGGTGCCCATCATCACGGCGTTCGCCGTCATCGTTCTCGGCGCTGTGCTCAGCCTCGTCTGGCCGCCCATCGGTGCGGCCATCGATCGGTTCTCTCATTGGGCCGTAAACGAGCGACCGGCGCTCGCTTTCACGATCTACGGTGTCATCGAGCGGGCTCTGATCCCGTTCGGTCTTCACCACGTCTGGAACGTCCCGTTCTTCTTCCAGGCCGGCAGTTACACGGATCCGGCCACCGGCGCCGTTGTGAACGGCGAAATCGCTCGGTTCATCGCGGGCGATCCGACTGCGGGCAACATGACGGGCGGCTACCTGTTCAAGATGTGGGGACTTCCGGCGGCCGCACTCGCTATGTGGCGGGCGGCGAGGCCCGATCAGCGCGCGAAAGTGGGCGGCATCATGATTTCGGCGGCGCTCACCGCGTTTCTCACCGGTATCACGGAACCTATCGAGTTCGCCTTCCTCTTCGTGGCGCCGGCGCTCTATGCCATCCATGCGGCCCTCGCCGGCCTCGCCTACTTCCTGTGCGTAGCGCTGGGCATCAGGCACGGCTTCACCTTCTCGCACGGATTGATCGATTACATCGTGCTCTTCCCGAAATCCACGGGGGCGCTGTGGCTGCTGGTGATCGGGCCGCTCTGGGCGATGCTCTATTACGGGATCTTTTCCGTCGCGATCCGCCGCTTCAACCTGCTGACGCCAGGACGTGAGGCGGAGGACGATTCGGCGAAAGCGGCGCGTGCCGTGTCAGGTGACCAGTTCGCCCTGCAGCTGGTACGTGCCTTTGGCGGTCGGTCGAACATCGTCAGCCTCGATGCGTGCATCACGCGCCTTCGAGTCTCGCTCGCCGACGTGACCAAGGCGAGCCCCGACACGCTCAAGGCGCTAGGGGCTGCCGGTGTGGTCGTCGTCGGGGACGGGATGCAGGCGATCTTCGGCACCCGCAGCGAGAACCTGAAAACCGAGATGCAGGACTATCTCAAGAACGCAGGCCCGGAAGCCGACGATGTCGAGGAGGCCTCGCCGGTGCAAGCGCCGGCGCCTGCCGGTCTCGAGCCCCGGCTGCGCGACCCCGATGCTCCCCGGAAAGCCAGCGCGTACATCGCGGCCCTGGGCGGCAAAGCCAATATCGTTCGCGTTGATGCCTGCGCCGAGACTCGCCTGCGACTCGTCGTGCGGGATGGCACCAGAATCCAAGAAACAGCGCTGCGAGCCGAGGGAATCGCCGCCCTGGTCAACGTGGACGGCCAGACACTCCATCTCCTGGCGGGCCTCAATGCCGATCAATACGCCGCCGAAATGCGCGGGCAACTGGCCGGCGGCGTGGCCGGTCCGGCCTGACGTTCCACATCTCTCAGGGCGGGGACTGACGGCCAGACATCGCCCTTCGGCGCGTCAGTCAGGCAGACCGATCAGGACGATGTCCGACTCCTCTCGACTGCGATCGAACACGACCTCGCGGCCGTCGGCAGAGACGTCGAAGTCGGCGATTGTCAGCCCTCGGCCGAACGTGGTCAGTTGACGCTCGCTGCCGGTCTCGAGGTCGCGGACCCAGAACTCCTTGTGCGAGAGGTCGCCCTTCAGCAGCACCAGGGCGGTGTCGCCCAGGAAGGCGAACCGCCTGGCGCCTCTGCTGAGGCTGACCTCTGGAAACGGATGCGGCCGCCCGTCGGGCGTCACGGCCTTCAGCGAGAACGTCATGCCCACGTCGGCGCCGGAATAGACGAGAAACCGTCCCGAGGGAGACCAGACGGGGTCGAGCGCGTACTCTGCGGCGAGCCGGACGGGATCGCCGCCACCGACCGGGAGCTTGAACAACGCCGGCTGGCCGTCACGGAGCGCTGCAACGGCGATCCACTGGCCATCTGGCGACCAGGCTGGCGAGCCGCGCACGTCCAGCACGTCGTTTACGCGACGGACGCCGCTTCCGTCGGCGTTCATCACGTGCAGTCGTGTCGCGCCCTGTCTGCGCACCGGGAAAGCAACCTGCCGGCCGTCGGTCGTAATGGCCGGCGCACCGACGACTCGACCGTCGCGGCCGCTCCAGAGCTCGGTCGGCGCCTGTCCCTCGGCCATCTTCCAGATGCCGTCCGTTCCGGCAGTCGGGGCGCGGTAGATCACGAAGCCGGGTCCGAGCCGGGGCGACAGCCCTCGCGCGGTTGGCAGCGTCAGCCGGGCTGTCCGCGCTTCGTCGATCGGCCGGTCCTCAATCGACGCGCGCCACAGCCCCGCCGTGGATCGCGAGATGCTCGCCACAAGGCGGCGGCCGTCGCCGCTGGCGTCGATTGACGTGTACTCCTCGACGCCGGTGCTCATCCGCTCCGACACACGGGTTTCGACATCCAGCGCGTGAATCCACGGGCCCGAGCCGTCGTCGGCCGTGGCGAGGTAGAGCAGCGTCCGGCCGTCCAGGAAGGTCGGAAACGCCACTCGCGACTCGTAGAACGTGAGGCGCTCCGGCTCGCCGCCGGTCGGGCGGACACGCCAGATGTCCATCTCGCTCGGCGGAAAACCGCGGGCGAAATAGATGAAGGAGCCGTCGGGCGACCAGACCGGAAAATGGTTATGGATGCCGGGCTCCGCCTTCAGGATCTGCCGTGCCGTGGTCTCGCCAGGGTCGGTCACGAACATCGGATCCCCGGCGTCGGACGTGTGGTAGACGAGCCGGCTCGGATCGGGTGCCCAGTCGACATCGGCGATGTTGTCGGCGTAGCGATCCATATGGGGACGGAGCGGTCCCCCCAGTGTCGGTACCGCCCAGCCATCCGTGGTCACGCCTCTCGACTGATCGGTCAGGCGCACCCACAACGTGACGAGTGATCCGTCGGGCGTAAAGGCCACGTTGCGCACTGCTGGATTGAGCAGCTCGGGTGCGCGGCCGTTGGTCAGGTTGCTGAAATTTCCGGTCCCGATCTGGCCCACCCACGCGTCCCACGGTCCGTCGCGGTCGGACACGAAGGCGACGAACCGGCCGTCGCGGGAGATCGCGGCCTGCAGCTCCGCGCCCTGCCAGTCGGTCAGCCGCGTGAACGTGGCCTGGTTGAAGCGGTTGCGCACCGAGACATCCGCCCGCCAGCTCCACGCCAGAGCCGCCGCGGCGAGGGCGAGCGCCGCGCCGGCCGCCCACCAGGTCAGCCGGACGCGGCGGGATGCGGCTTTCTTCAGACCCCGTGGGTCCGCGTCGTCCGCCAACGGTGAGGCGGTCGCTTGCAACCTTTCGAGGGCTTCCTCGATTTCCAGGCGGGCATCGCCGATATCGCGAATCCGCCGCCTGGGATCCTTCTCGAGACACCGCCCCAACAGGTGCGTGACGCCGGGAGGGGTTGCTGCGGGAAGCGCGGCCCAGTCGGGCGTGCGCTGAAGGACCGCCGCGATCGTGTCCGACACGGTGTCGGCGGCAAACGCGCCGCGGCCGGTCAGCATCTCGAACAGCACGCACCCGAACGCCCAGATGTCCGTGCGCTTGTCCACCGCTCGGCCGCGCGCCTGCTCCGGGCTCATATACGCGGCCGTGCCGAGGATGAGGCCTTCGATCGTGGCGCCGGCCATCATGGTGGGCGACTGCGACGGATCGGCGGCCTCATCCTCGCCGCCCATTGCCTTCGCCAGCCCGAAGTCGAGGACCTTGACCGTGCCGGCGGGAGTGACTTTCACGTTCGCCGGCTTCAAGTCTCTGTGGACGATGCCCTTCTCGTGCGCCCCATCGAGGGCGTCCGCGATCTGCCGTGCGATCGCCAACGCTTCGTCGATCGGGATCGCGCCCCTGGTGAGGCGGTCAGCCAGCGTCGCGCCCTCCACGAGCTCGAGCACGAGCGCCGGAGCGCCGTCGGCGTCTTCGACGCCCAGGATGCCGGCGATGTTGGGATGGTTCAGCGAGGCGAGGACCCGGGCCTCGCGCTCGAACCGGGCGAGGCGGTCGGGATCGCTCGAGAAGGCGCGCGGGAGGACCTTGATTGCGACGTCGCGTCCGAGCCTGGAGTCCCGCGCTCGCCAGACCTCTCCCATCCCGCCGGCCCCGATGGCAGAGAGGATCTCGTACGGGCCGAAGCGACCGCCGGCGGACAGCGCCATGGATCAGACGAGGAAGTAGCTGATTCTAGCGGGAGGGGCCGGCTCTGCTGAAGCGCAAAATTGGAGAGACCGGTGAAAAGTCCGCGCCAGCCGGAGGATTTTTCCCACCATGATTCGTGGTCCAGAGGTCCGAGCGGCAGGAAGATCGTGAACCCGTTGGGCATCTGGCGATTCATCACCGCTTGTTGATCCGGTATGTGGATTGCCAGGCAGCCCCCCTTTCATGGAGG
Source organism: Vicinamibacterales bacterium (assembly GCA_035537875.1). Taxonomy (GTDB): domain Bacteria; phylum Acidobacteriota; class Vicinamibacteria; order Vicinamibacterales; family CAVVIG01; genus DATLLJ01. The sequence continues at coordinate 35,418 of DATLLJ010000108.1, forward strand.
ACCTATGGCAACTTTCGAGGTCAGCGCACACATGACAGTTCGACGGGGACAGTTGGAGGGGTTCAAGAAACAGGCGGCTGAGTGCATCCGGATCACCAAGGAGAAGGACACGCACACGCTGCGCTATGACTGGTTCCTCAGCAGCGACGGCACCGAGTGCGAAGTTCGGGAGGCGTACACGGGCCCGGAAGGGCTGGTCGAGCATAACCGCAACATCCTCGAAGCTCGAACCAGGCTGTTCAAGGATTACGCCGACAACCACTTCATGACGTTTTACGGAGAGCCGATACCACAGCTCGTCGAGCTGGCGAAGGCGGCTCACATGGAACGGCATATCAAGTGGTTTTCGTTCGTCAAGGGACTTGATTCGTCGAGCAGCTGAAACGCCGCGGCAGCTGGTCCGCCGTGAAACCCGTCGATAGTGACGATGGCCAGGACTCCGGAATCAGTTGCTGCGTTTCTTCCGAGGAGGAGCCATGAGCAGACGACTGAAGCAGGGCGCCGTTGCCTTCGTCGTCGTCATCGCCGCCGCTCAACTCGTTCGTCCCGAGCGCTCGAATCCCGCGACTGATGTGAAGCGCACGATTCAGGCGCACGCAGGAACGGCGAGCGGACTGGTCGCCGTCCTGGATCGCTCGTGCCGCGACTGTCACTCGAACGAAACTGTTTGGCCGTGGTACACGCAAATCGCGCCCGCGTCCTGGCTGATGGCGTACGGCGTGACGGAAGGGCGAAAGGCGGTCAACTTCTCGGAGTGGGCCGCGTATCCGCCGCAGATGCAGCGAATGCTGCTGTCAGCATCGTGCCAGGACGTGTCTGACGGGACGATGCCCGGAGTCTACTCGCTGCTGCGTCCCGACACGGGGCTCTCACCTCAGGACATCGAGACGATCTGCGCGGCGGCGCGACAGGCCGAGGCGCACCCGGCGGGGGTGTCTCAATGACGACCGAAGCGCCGCAGCCGAGTCTCTTCTTTGTTGAGGTCAAGCCATGACGACAACAACCCTGGACAAGAAGGTGCACGACTTTCTCGCTCAGAAGCGCATCGCGGTGGCGGGCGTGTCGCGCGACCGCAGCCACCACCCGGTGGGCAATCTGATCTATCACCGGTTGAAGAAGAGCGGGCACGATGTCTTCGCGGTGAATCCGCACATGCAAACGTTCGATGGCGACCGCTGTTATCCCGACCTGCAATCAATCCCGGGCGGGGTCGACGGCGTGGTGATCACCACGCGACCCGAGGTCACGGAGCGGATTGTGCACGACTGCAGCGGTGCCGGGGTCCGCCGCGTGTGGATGCACCAATCCATGGCGAAGACGGGTTCGAGTGTCTCGCCGGAGGCAGTCGAGTACTGTCGTCAACACGAGATCAGCGTGATCGCTGGTGCCTGCCCGATGATGTACGGCGCCGGCGTCGATTTCGGACACACGTGCATGCGATGGGTCCTCAGACTCACTGGCGGACTACCCACGTAAGCGGTCGGGAGGCGTTTCGGGGCCAGGAGGGAACGCCGTGGCTGACGAGATGAACAATTGGCGGGAATCTGGAACCCGGACGACGGGGATGAAGCGAGGACGCCGTGTCGCGTGGCTCCTGATCCTGACGGCCGATGTGGGATTACTCGCATGGGGCGCGATGGCGGCTCTGGCGCCGGAACGCCTGCCGGGACCAGGTTCCGCACCAATCCTGACTGCCGGTTACGAGGGCTTCACGAAGGGCTCATGGCAAGAGCTCGCCGCGACGTCGCCGATGACGGCCGCGTACATCGTGCTGCTCTTCCGCTTGTACGGCGCCTATATCGTGGCGTTCGGGCTGCTGGCCATCGCCGTTACGGCGACCGCCTTCCGTCGTGGCGACGGGTGGGCATGGTGGGCGTTGCTCGTCGGCAACACGATCGCGTTCGGCGCGGCGATGACGTACGACTGGATCGTGGGCGCCATCGGGCCATTCGAGCTGTCGGAGTACCTCGGCATCGCCGTCGTCTATGGGGCGCTCGCCATCACAGCTCCTTTCTTTGGGCGAGACGGCTAGGTCGATGAACGAGTTGACGCGTTTCGCCGCCAATGCCGGCCCGCCCGCCGGCGATACAATGGCAAAGCAGAACCCGGAGCGTCGCGTCACCGTGCGGATTTGTCAGCGCGGAGGGATGCCGAGTGCGGTGGTCTTGAAAAACTGATCGTGCCCTTGTTGAAATCGATTTCCGCGTAAAGTCTGCGCGTCACGCAATGGACACCTCCAAAGTTGCTGAATTCAAGCAGCGCGTCGAGAAAGAGTGGGCCGGTGACGACACCGCCACCGCGTGGCAAAAGTACTACCCGCAGATGAGGGAACAGCTCGCGCAGGTGACTGCGGCGTTGGTCGCTGCCGCCTCGCCGCGGGAGGGTTCGTCCATTCTTGATTTGGCATCCGGTGCGGGCGAGCCGTCATTAAGCCTGGCCCGACGTGTTGCGCCAACCGGGAAGGTCACCGCGACCGACCTCAGTCACGGTATGCTGGCCGCGCTCAGCGCCAACGCCAAAGCTGAGGGCGTGACGAACATCGACACGAAACAGTGCGATGCGCACGGCCTGCCCTTCCCGGACGCGAGCTTCGATCTCGTCACGTCGCGCTTCGGAGTGATGTTTTTCGCCGAGGTCGATCGTGCCTTTGTGGAAATCAGGCGCGTCCTCAAGCCCGGCGGCCGCATCGCCTTCTTGGTATGGGGAGCGCCCGCCCCGGGCACCTATTTCGGCGCGGCTGCCGTGCCCTACCTGCGTCGACTGGCAGTGAAGCCCGACCCGGATGGTCCCGGTCCGATGCGTTTTGCGGAGCCTGGCAAGCTTGTGCACGTGGTTGAAGCTGCGGGGTTTCGTGATGTCCAGCAAAAGAGCCTGACTCTTGGAGCGCCCTATCCGGGCTCGCCGGAGCTCTTGCTTGCGTCGATAATGGAAACCGCCGCGCCGTTCCGGAATGCGGTTGCTACGCTTTCAGAGGACGACCGGATCGCCGCGGAGCGAGAGGCTTACGAGAATCTTCGCCCGCTCTACGACGGGACGTTTACCAACGTCGCCGCCCCCGTTCTCATCGTCACTGGGGTTTCTTGAATCGTTGCGCCTGAAGCCCTTTCCCGATCGAAAGCAGGATGACCAACAACAGAATGCTCCGCGCCGTCGCGATCAGCTGTCGCGGATCGAGCGCCGCGCGGCGTGCTCGCGCAGCAGCTCTGCCTCAGCCTGAAGCCAGTCCTCCAGGTCGTGGCCGGGTACTTCACCCCGGGCGACGAAGATCTCGTACGCTCGCTGCGCGATCTCCTCTGTCGTGGGGGTCCACTCTGGCATCTTGTCTGGCTGCTTGGTCGCCGTTGTCGTAGCCTCCGATTGTGATGGTACTGCCACTCCCGGGCGCGGACGGCCGCGGTTTGTTTTTGCATTTCCGAAGCACGCCTACGATGCGACGCGGCTGAGTGTCGTGCCCTCCAGCTCCAGTACGTAATCCGCTCCAAACGCCATCGATGGCGTGTACGCACCCGGCGCGAGGCGGCCTTCTATGACTTTCAGTGTCGCCTTGACGCCCGATTCGGCCGTCAGGGTGTAGCCTTCGCGTGTGCGCAGCCGCATTGCAACCTTGTGTCCGGCGTCGTCGCAGGCTTCGCCGTAAAGATAGACCTCGTCGCGTGCGCGCTGCTCGTCGGTAGGGCCTTTCACCCGACTCGCGATCTGTCCTTTCAGAAATGCCTGCACTGGCGCCCGCCCCAGCAGCCAGCGGACAAAGCCGGGAATCTTCATTTTGCCAATCTGTCTTTCCGGCACGCCCACGAAGACTTCGATGTTCGCAATCCCGGTGGAGTAGTACGCGGTCGCGACGTCGCCCCAGGGAATGGTGACCGCGGTGGCTGAGAGACTCTCGGTGAACGGGATGATTTCGACCTTGTATGCAGGGGGAACCTTGACGATCCTGCCGTCCTTCCGAATCCGTCCGCCCTCAGACAGGCCTTCGAACATGGTCTTCGTGGTGCCCGGACTGAGTTTGCCGTAACGCGGTCGAAACGCTAGCTTGAGATGGGTCGCCGACGGAAGTTCGCGTTTCAGCATGGCCGCGAGACAATCTGTGGGCACAACGTCAAAGCCGACCCCGGGGATGGCGACGATACCGGCAACCCTGATTTCCTCCTGACGCGAGTGGATGCCTTCGAGCACCGCGATTTCTCCGGTGATGTCGAGATAGTGCGTCCCGGCGCGCAGGCACGCGGCCAGCATCGGCTTGCTGGTGGCGGAGAATGGACCCGCGCAGTGCAACACGGCCGCGACGCCTTCAAGGTTCGTTGCAGCAACCACCTGGTCGGCGAGATCGAACACACGGGATTCAAAGCCCAGTTCGCCCGCCAGTGACCGGATGCGTTCGCCGTGGCGGCCGGCGAGAATCGGACTGAGATTACGGTCTTTCGCATTGCGCGCCGCGAGCCTGCCAGTGAAGCCGTTGGCCCCGTAGATCATCCACGTTCCGCCCATTCACGCCTCAAATGACAGCCGTCACCAGGGGCGCACGGCTCAACATTAGCTCCAGCTCTTACCTCCCTCGTCATCAGGACCGTAGTAACACGAAGATGCCCTTGCGCCGGCTGCCCCACATTGGTAAGACCGTCGTATTCCCCTTGATCGAAGTCGGTGCCCTCGAGTAGATCAACCGCCTGCCCCTGATCATTGCGTCGACAACGAATCCGATGCCAGTGCCGACCCCTGCAGCCCCGGCGATGAATTCGACCGACTCGCCGACACTGATGTCCTCGCGCCCGCACTCCTTTACAAGCCCTCTATCAACCCATGCCCCCAGGACTCCACCCACTCCGAGCCCCCACAAGGTTCCGTTCCAGCGAGAGTCGCCGGCTGATCGTCTCGATCTCCGCCTCGAAAAACTCCGTCTTGGTCTGGCCCACCAACAGCGTCAGGGACGACAAGGACAGTTGGGTGATCGTCCCGCGCACCTCCCTGCCCGTGACATCAGTGACAGTCACCTGATCGCCGACAGACGCCCGCGGTTGGAGCTGCTCAAAGGAGCCTGCGATCTCCTGACCCTCTGTGATCGAAACGCCGAGTACGAAGAGTTGAACCAGGACAATGCAGCTGAGCGAAGTGTAGTGGTCGAATAGCATGAGGTCTCGGTCCGCTCGGTCAGTAGGGCCGTCCAACGTTCCATGAGCGAAGGGCGCCAATTGGTTGGTTCTCACCACGAAGGACTCGCCCAGCGTCCGGATTCGTGCCGGCTGCCTAAGCACAGAATACCCAGGTTATAGCCCGCTGGCACCAGCGTACTGGCGCCTTCTCGAGGCGTGGACAATCGATAGATAACGGGCAGTCGCCAAGGGCGAATGGCGCGAGGCACGCAAGCGTGGTGTGCCAATCTGTCCTGTGTGGCCGCTCAGTGCGAAAGCGCTGGGCTTGCAGCTTCGATCGCTACATTAACGTGCACCCGTCAGAGGCGCCGCAAAAAAACGAATGCTGAACTCTGGAAGGCGGCAGGCAGGTAGGATCCGTCAGCCGCAGCAGCACATCGAGCTCCACCTGCGACGGGCGGCGTTTCGTCACGAACACCGTGACCGCGCCGTCCCGCAGAACCATCCCGACGGCGCGACGCGTTCCGATCGACGGCAGGGCGACCGTCCCGATGCCGCCAACGTCTTGTCCGTCGTGCCGGGAGATCAGCTGCGCTATGCGCCACAGCAGAGCGGCGTTGCCCGCTGCCGTCGGCGGCAGCACGAACACGCTCTTTTCGAGATGGCCGCGATCGCGCAGGTGCTCGATCTCCCACACCAGTCCCGGTGAATCGGACGTACCCACCACGACGATGCGCGCACCATCCATCAGCGACAGCACCACGGACTGCCAGTCGCCGCTGCGAACGTAGCGCCGCGCCACGCCAATCGGCGGCCGCACGTCCTCGGGCCGGCCGATGGCGACGAGTGGACCCAGGGCGGCATACGTCTGCATCACATCTTCGAGATTGGCCAGCTCGACGCCGGGATCGACCACGCGGCTCCACGCCGGCAAGGATCCCTGACCGAGCGACACCTGGTCGTCGTCGAAGTCGCGGAGGAACAGGATCGGCGGTCGCTCGTCCTCGTTGAGGAGATCTTCGGCAGAGCGCACCGCCGCGCGCCGCGCCGCGTTGCGCAGACGGTCGGCGAGCGTCAACGTCACCTGCGTGGTGACGTACAGGATCGGCAGCAGCACGGCGGCGATGATCAGGAGATTCACGTAGTGCGCTTCGAGGAGGCTCAGGCGTCCGGGAAACGGCGACAACATCACGCCCGATGCGACGACGCGATCGCCGGCCCTCAGGAAATTCGTTCCTGCGCGAAAGTAGACGTAGAAGGCCGTTCCTTCGAGACAGAACGCCAGCGCGCTCAGCAGCACGCTCCGGTGTACGAGTGCGTCAAGCGCTCGCCGCCGCGGCGTCACGATTCCGCACAAGTGCAGCATGGCGGCCGGCCACGTGTGCCGACTGTTCTGTCGCAGCATCGCGATCAGCGTGGCGTCACGTTGCTGCCGCACCAGAATGACGCTGGCTGCACCGAGCGCGAAGACAATCGTCAGCTGGAGCGCGAACGCGACGACGAGGTACCAGATCGTCCCGGTCTCGAACATGTCGGAGCGCACCGTGGTGACCACCCACAGCACGAGGCCGACGGCGAGCAGCGCGGTGATCGCGGCGCCGAAGCGTGCCGCCTTCAACGATCCGATCCACAGCGCACGCTGCCACACGACGAACAGGGCCCCGACGGCGAGCAGGAATGCAGTGACCGCGACGCCGCTGATGACGCCGAATCCGGGGGCGTCAAAATCGTACATCGCGAACAGCAACAGGCCTGGTCCTGTCAGCAACGCCGACCCGGCGAGCGACGCGATGGCGGCTCTGATCGCACGCAGCGAGAGCAGCATGCGGCGGTAAGGCGCGCAGATCGGGTCGAGGTCGACAATGTGCGACCGCGTCTCGTGGGTGGACGTGTCAGCCGCGCCGGCGTCCGTCGCCGGTGGAACGTCTTCGGCCGCATCGCGAGTTCGCGAGACGGCGGCCGATTCCGCACGCGGATACCAGCGCACGAATCGCTGGGCGACATACATGATCGCCAGCGCACCCCACGCATACGCTGGTGCGGTGAACACGCCCATGGCGAGCACGGGAATGGACGCGGCGACGAACCACGCCTGTCGTTCCGCCCGCATGCACAGACGATAGAGACACCACCACACCAGCAGGGTGGACAGGGTGGCGCCTGCCACCCGCGCGATGACGGCCCCGTGCGCCACCGCCATCAGACTGCTCGGCACGAGCAGGACGAGAAACGCGAGCGCGAAGACAATGCGGACGACGATGGCGTGGGGAAGCGTCAGTGCCACAGGAAGCCTCCACCCGGGGGAGCAGATCGAGGAGGGACGATAACGCCCCGTGCCTCCTGCGGCAACCTCAGCTGACCGCGACCGGTGGCCGTCATCTCTTGCGGTGCAACGGGCGACGCGGTCAGCTGTTACAAACGAAGCCTCGCCCAAAACATCCTTGCGGTTCGGCTCAGCGACTACCTAGCGGGATGGTTCCCCGGAACCGGAAGCGAGTACTGGCGCGGATGACGGCGTTCCTCTTACGTCAGTCGTTCTGTTTGATTCTGTCCTGCTCGCGGCAACAGCATTGTCGTCCGATGCTTGGAGGCGGATGGCTCTTAGTCCCGGTGAATCTATGTAGTGCGGATACAATCGTCCAAGCACCCTTATTTGCGTGACCGTTACACTTCGGGTGACACAGAGCAGTTATTGGGCGGACCCCAACGGGAAGTCGGCAATTTAGGCCGAATTTCGACGCGGAGGGATGGCCGAGTGGTCGATGGCGGTGGTCTTGAAAACCACTGTGGGGGAAACTCCACCGGGGGTTCGAATCCCTCTCCCTCCGCCAATTCTAGTTCCTTCGGCTTCGCGAACTGGCTTCTGAGGCGCCCCGAGGCCCATCCGGCATATGAACCTTGTCGCCTGTCGTGGGCTGATTCTCAGCTCATGTCAGAAGTGCATGGCGAGCGCCACGCCTCCCTGGCCGCGTCCGACGAGGGGGGCGAGGCGGAACGCGCGCCTCTCCACCGGCTGTCGCAGCACGACTCGTAGCTCCGAGCGGTTCCGGGCCCGATCGATGAGGACCCCCAGGCCCGCCCCCACGAGGGTCATGGTGATTGTCATATCGCGGCAGAAGGTCGGCGGACTAGCTTGCTCGCAGGGGCCATCGGTGTTCTCAGCGCCATACGTCATCAATGCCGTCACTCCACCGAAAATAGCAGCCCAATGGCGGTGCCGTCCCAGAGCGGGTCCTTCGTCAGGGTAACCGCCGCCGGACTAGCGAGTGAAAAGCGCCACTCGTTTGGCGACCTCTCCTCTTCAAGTCCATGCACCAAGAGCGAATCCCCGGATACTGCGGCAACACGACCCCTGATGGTCTCGCCGTTCGTATCGGTGTCCGAGATCAGTCGACCGACCCGCAGGTAGTCCGCGAGCATCTCATCGGTGGGCTTCACCGTTTGCGTATAGAGCAGAGAGGGCAACCCCAGCACGCCGAGGAGAGGGAGAAATCGGGCACGTGCGATTCGATACATTCGGTCTCCCTCCACCCTGAATGCGTGAATGAAAGAGAGTGAAGCTCAAAACAGACCTCCTCGGACGAAAGGACGCATGAAGGCCGTTCGTTAACGCCATCCACGTGATCGGACCCTGCCCCCGTGCACGGCGGCGTCGGTCGAACAGGCAAAAGCCTTGGTTCTTCGTGCGCGGAAACTGAACGACGGTTCAGCGGCCCAGGTTGGCCCTTCCGGTGATCGGCTTGGAAGAGATACGCGTGGGGACGTAGTGAGAACGTTCGACGACAACCGCACCGGTGGCTGGGGCAGGACGGCCGGCCCCGTTTCCGGCGGGCGCGCTCGACACGTGGCCTTTCGATGGCTCGGCGGGCGCCGGCACAGACGGCCGTTCCGCGCGCGGATGACCCGACACCAGCGGCGGATTGCCGCTCGTGTCGCGCATCGCGTACGACGCGATCGCGAGGTGCCTCGAGAACGAGGAGGAGCTCTTGGAATCGAGCAGTTCGTCGACGCACCGCTCGAACTCGGTCGCTTTGGGCTGACCGCGCCGCGCTGCGAGGCCTGCGAACAGATCCTGCGCGTGACGGAGGCCTCCGACGAGCCGATCGACCAGCTGGGATGGATTCAGACCGGATTCGAGATCGGCGTTGTAGGCGGCGTCGATCGTCTGGAGCAGCTCGGTCGCGTACTGCGTGAGCACCGGGTCGCTCTTGACGGGCTCGGGGGTCTCGACTCGTTTTGACGTCACGGCGTCGGCCGGAGACCCGCGCTCGGGACGTTTGTCCCGACTTCCGGCGGGTTCTAGCGCGGTCTCGTCCCGGCCAGGCGCCTGCGCCTTCACGACCACCACCGGCTGTGTGCCAAGAGCCGTTCGTACACTCTCAAGCTGGGCCGACAGCCGTACGCGCTCCGTGGACTCGACGGCCAGTTGCTGACGGATGGCAGCGACTTCCCGTTCATGACCCTCGGCGGCTGTCTGCAGCTCCATGGCACGGGCGTTCGCCGACTTCAGGTGACTGGTCAACTCCTCGTTCCGGCGCTGCAATTCGTCTGCTCGGGCCGCAATGGTTTCGGTGTCGCGGACCTGCTGCTCCAACCTTCGACGCGCGTCCTCCGTGTCCTTCCGCGCGCCAGCGAGGAGACGCTGAGCGTGCGCCTCAATGTGGCTGGTTGCAAGGGCGAGCAGCACGTCGACGGGCGCAGCCAGCTGGTGAGCATCGGCCTCGGCATCGGCGCTCAATACCCGGTCGCACGAACAGGCCGCCTCGGTGAGCAGGTCCCGCAAACGTTCGATCGTCTTCAGCGCGGGAGCGGTTCGTCTGGCGAGGGCCGCTTCCAAGGTGGCAATCGCTTGGGATCGCCCTTCCCGGAGATCGATCAGGGACTCGACCCGGCCAGGCCCTTGGGGCGTGGGTGCTGTGAGAACGCCTTCGCTCATAGACTCTGCTCCTGGGAACCCGCGTCTCGGGTTCTCTCGCGCTTCTGTCTGACTATCGGTTTGTGGCGACCTTAGTCTTTAGGGCTCGACTCCGTAAGGCTGAGCTCGTGCGTTTTGCACCTCCCAGCTGCGGCTTTCAGTCGCGGCAGCCATCAGTTCCGGGACTTCGCGCCGTTCGCTCCGGCGCCTCGTCCGCGACTATTGCCGAGGCGGATACTCAGATCGGAAATTGGGGAGAAATCGTGGAAGGGGGTGGTGAGGTAGCCGTCAGCGCTCGAACGACTCCTGCCGCGAGGCGTCTGAGAGGCGAATCAGATAGCGCTCAGGCTCCGACCAGAACTTCTCACGCAGTTCTTGCAGGGTCTGAACGCCGCCATAGCTAATCGCTGAGCAGAGATGCTTCAGCATGTCATGAATAATCGGTCGCACCGATCCTCGCGCCGGCACACTCACCTCCAACCCCTCGGCTCCAAGCGCTTCCAACTCGCGAGGACCAGCGTCCTCCAGATCGAGACGATCGCGAACGGCGCCAACCGACGCCATCCCGCGAAACACTTTGAACGGCACGCGGGCAACTTTTTGTGACTCCGGAATCAGAACCGTCTTCAGAACGATCTCGCCCGGCGTCTCCGCGGTGCCGGCGAACGCGCTCCCGAGCATCACTGAATCGCCCCCGAACAGAAGCGCTTGCGCGAACGCGCCGTCGCGCTTGACCCCACCGTCGGCGATGAGTGGCACTCGATCACCAACGGCCTGCCGGCACTGCACCAGCGCTTCGACTTGCGGCACGCCGAAGTTCGTGGTCAGACGCGTCGTGCACCCGCCACCCGGACCAATGCCCACCTTGATCGCGTCCACGCCGCGCTCCAGCAGGAACATCGCACCCTGACCGGTCGCCACGTTGCCCGCGACGAGCGACACGACGCCGAGCCGTTTGCGCAGCTGCTCGATCGCTCGATCCATCACGAGCGAATGGCCGTGGGCGATGTCGATGACGATCGCATCGGCGCCGGCGCGCTGCAACTCCACGGCACGTTCGAGATAATCGCCGGTTGCGCCCACCGCCGCGGCCACGCGGAGCCGGCCCTGGTTGTCGCGCGTCGCAAACGGATGCGTACGGTGCTTTATCAGATCCTTGGCGGTGATGAGTCCCAGCACTGTGTCATCTGCGTTCACCAGCGGAATCTTCTTGACCTTTCGTTCAGTCATGACACGTTCGGCATCCGCAAAGGCAATCGGACCGGTGTGAACGACGAGCCGGTCGCGTGGCGTCATGCGGTCAGCCACGAGCGCATCGCCGCTGACGAAACGGACATCACGCCGTGTCAATAGCCCGGCTAGTCGCTTCCCGTCGGTTGTGACAACGAGCGTGCCCACGCCCGTTCGCTCCATGAGTTGCAGCGCGTCGGCGACGTGCGTGTCGGTGTCGACAGTATGCGGATCAGCGATGATACCGTGCTGCGTCCGCTTCACCGCGGTCACTTCGCCGCTCTGGGGGGCAATATCGCCGACGCGAAATCCGCGATCGATCACGCCAATGCCGCCCTCTTCGGCGAGCGCGACAGCCATGGCGGCTCGCGTGATCGTATCCATGTTCGCCGAGACAAGGGGCCGCTTCAGGGCGATCTGAGTGGTAAATCGGCTAGAGAGATCGATCGTCGCCGGATCACGGCTGGGTACCGTGCCGAGTTGCGGCGTCAGGAGAAAGTCATCGAACGTGCAGCCGCGCACGAGTTGCAGCAAGTTCAGGGCATCTGGGGGCACAAGCGCAGATTAGCGCAACGGTCGTACCACTACAGCTGCAAACTGCTCAGCTGCGTTGTGCTGGCGTGAGAGCGCTCCAGGGGCTCGGCAACGAACTCATCGAGCCGTGCCATGCCGCTGCTACGGGACGACAGGTGCGGCGGCTTCGTCTTTGCGCACCGCTTCCGCGGCGTCGGCCGTCGGCGACTGGCCCGGGCACGATCACTTGTTCATCGTCACGCCCAGTTTCAGCGTTCCTCCGGGTATTGAAAGGGCAAAATGCCCACGACCCGCTTCTATCGCACTCCGAAAGTCCCGGCACTCGGCGAAGAGGTGTGCCGGCGCGCTCATCGTCGGAGATCCTCCAGGCGCCGTTGGTACTCGTCACGCTCGATCTCGCCCTTCGCATAGCGCCGCTTGAGAATCTGCTCAGGCGTTTCGTCGGCTCGGGGCGAGAATCCGCCGGAAGCTCCAGCGACCAGCCGCACGAGTAGTACCAGAACGACAATGCCAGTGATCCACCACAGAGCCATCCACCAGCCCATCGAGCCCATGTAAGGCCACACACGTCACCTCCAGTGATCGGAACAAGGGACTACCTCACGGCGCATCGGTTGGCTCCCGCTTCGAGGTTCGTCGGGTCGGTTGTCGGGAATTCGCCCGCCTCATTCAATTCGACGATGCGGGCGAAGTTCGGCGGCGTCGGCGGCAGCTTCGACGTGACCCGTCGCACGAATGCGGCTTCCGACGCGAGCCATCCGGACAACCACGTCTCCACGTCGCTCATGGGGGCCGCGACGGCCCGTCCATCGAACGCGATCGGCTCGCTGGCATGCCCCGGCAACACCATCGTGTGAGGAGGAAAGGCGTGCAGGCGGGTAAGTGACGTGAACAGCGCGCGGGCTCGCTGTCGCGCGGCCTCCGGGGCGGCGTGCAGGTCCGGGCGCCCCACACCGTTGATGAACAGCGTGTCGCCGGTGAACACCGCGACCCCGTTCAATGCGTAGGACGTGCTCTCATCCGTGTGGCCGGGCGTGCGCATCGCGGTGAGGCTGGCGCTGCCCAGCGGAATGCGTTCGCCGTCGGCAATGGCGGTGAACGCGAACCTGACGCGCGACTGCGGAGGCAGCAGAAGCACCGCGCCTGTCTGTCTGACCAGTTCGCGTGCGCGCGACAGGTGGTCGGCGTGGACATGGGTCTCGAGCACATACCGAATGGACCAGCCGTGGCGATCCGCGAGTTCGAGGTACACGTCGACCGAGACCGACGGGTCGATCACGGCGGCCTCTCCCGAGGAGCCGACCACGTAAGAGAGGCATCCCTTCCCGGTCCGACGGACCTGGATGACGCGGCATGACTGGTCCGGGAGCGGCACGTCCGCGGCATTCCACGCCAGACTCCACGCTTTCATGCCGCCGGCGAGCGATCGCGCGTCGAAGCCTCGTTCGGCGAGCATCTCTGCGGCCGTTTGGCTGACCAGGCCGGCGTTGCATACCGTTACGACAGGTCGATCGAGCGGGAATGCCGCATCCGCGAGCGCGCCGGGCTCTCCCGCGCGCAACGCCTCGTAGGCGTTGAGGTGCGTGCTTCCGGGTATCGCCCATTGGGCGCGGTCTTCGTCGGTTCGGACGTCCAGCACCGTGACCGGCTGCTGCGCGTCGAGCCACTCGCGCAGGGTCTCCGCTTCAATCTGCATCGTCATCATGCCCTCCGACGTCTCGCCCAACACATTGCCGGGCTCGACGCCTTTCCCCATACGGTCACTTCGGCCTGTGCATGTCTACAGCGAGTGGTTGGCGCGCGTGGGGCATCGCCATCGCTGACTCGTCATTGGCCCGCACAGTCGTTCGCGCTTCAGCCGGCAGGGTTTCCGCCATTCGCGTCGCCGACACGATCCCGGACACGAAGGTCAGCGCCGCGATGACCCACATGGCGACGTTCAACCCAAACGCGTCTGCGGTGATCCCCGCGAGCAGCGCGCCGATCGCATACCCGAGATCACGCCAAAGGCGGTAGACGCCGACTGCGGACGCCCTCCATGACGGGTGAGCGACGTCGCCGATGGCGGCGAGGAGGGTCGGGTACACCATCGCCGTTCCAATCCCGAGCAGCACCGCACCGATGACAAACCCGGCAAATGCATGTGCCACCGTCACCGCGCCAATGCCAGCGGCCTGGATCCACATGCCCCAGACGATGAGCGGCTTCCGACCCGTGCGGTCCGAGAGCGCGCCGGTCGCCAGCTGAGCGAGGCCCCACGTCGCCGGGTAAATGGCCGCGAGCAGCCCCACCTGCGCCAGGTCCATCCCGGCGGCGGCGAACACCAGCGGGAAGAGGCCCCAGGCCATCCCGTCGTTCAGGTTGTTGACGAGTCCGGCCTGACTCACGCTCGAGAGGTTGCGGTCGAACCAGGTGGTGCGCCAGAACACCTCGCGAGGCGTGGGGGCGTCGTCAGGCGATACAGGCCGGAGGAGGGCGGACTCATGCGACACGTGATGCTGCGTTTCGCGGACGAGCCCTGCGGACAGCGCGAACCCCACGGCGACGAAGACCACGCCGAGATAGAACGGCTGCGGGCGGAGGCCGTAGCGTGCGGCAATCCAGCCCGTCGCGAGCGCACTGGCCGCGACCGCCACGTATCCGGCGAACTCGTTCAAGCCCATCGCCAGCCCGCGCTGCTTCGCGCCGACGAGGTCAATTTTCATGATGACGGTGGTCGACCACGTCAACCCTTGGCTGATGCCAAGGAGGAGATTCGCGAACAGCACCCAGTTCCAGCTCGGCGCCCACATCAGGAGGAATGGCACCGGCGCAGCGACCAGCCACCCGGCGACCAGCACGTGTTTACGGCCGAGACGATCAGACAGCCGACCGGCACCGTAGTTGGTGAGCGCCTTCGCGACACCGAACACTACGATGAACGACAGCACGGCAGTGCGAGCGGCAAGCTGGAACTCCTGCTCCGCAATCGCAGGCAGGATGCTGCGCTCCAGGCCGACCATGGCGCCAACAAAGGCATTCACGACGACGAGCAACGCGAACTGACCGAGGTTCTCGCGGAGGCCCAGGCGCACGGCGCCTGCTGTTGGCGGCGGTGTTGATGGACTCATCGTCGTCCACAGGCGTGAGGGCTGTCGCCGGTTTCAACGCGCAATCCCTGCGCCCGCCATTCGGGCACACCATGCTCCATACGGTGCGCGCGGAAGCCCTTCCGTCGGAGGAGATCGACCGCGTCGAGCGCCATCACACAGTACGGGCCGCGGCAATACGCCACGATGTCGCGGCGTTTCTGCAACTCGCCGAGGCGTTTCCCCAGGTCGGCGAGAGGTACGGAGATCGCGCCCGGTATGTGAGCCGCCAGGTACTCCTCACGGGGACGGACGTCGATGAGGGTGACCTCGCCGGCGCGGACACGCCGGACGAGCTCGTTGTTGCCAATCGCCTCAAGCGCGCCGCGTTCTTCGAGGTACTGGCGCGTCACCTGCTGGAGCTCCGCCAGCCGCGACTCCGACAGGCGTCGCAACTGGAGAAAGAACTCACCCACGTGCGGGTCCGCGAGCCGGTAGGTGACGTACAAGCCCGCCTTCCGGGCCTCGACCAGACGGGCGCGTCGGAGCACCTGCAAATGGTGCGAGGTCGTCGCGACGCTCTGCCCGGTCTGGTGGGCGAGCGCTTCGACCGTCCGGGCTCCCTGGGACAGGAGATCGAGGAGCTCGAGACGGTTCGGGCTCGCTGTGGCTTGGCCGATGCGGGCGATCTGCTCGTAGATTGCGCGCTTCAATGACGCCGGGCGTGTCGTGGTGGGCATTAATAAAATATTCAAATGTATATTTGAATATATGTCAAGACGCCCTCGCGACGTCTCGTCGCCAGAGGCACGCGTTCTACGGGGTCCGGCCCGCCCGTCCGCCTCTAAATCGGCCGCCGGGATTTTCTACTGGTCTCGGTGCGATCCGACGATAAACACGACAGGAGGGTTCTCCCATGAGAGGCGCAGTCGTTCCGCTCCTGGGCGTCGTCTTCGCACTCGGCTGCTCGGGCGCCGGCGGGCCCGGTCCGGGCGAGGGTGGCAACGCGAAAGTCACTATCGCCGACACGAGCTTCGACGTGAGCAACGTGAGGCTCGTCGTCGTGACGGGCGAGGACGGCTACTTCCGGGTGGATGGCGATGACGCCGCTCACCCGAACGACGACTGCCTGCCCGGCCTGGGCGGCGGCCTCGCCTTGTATGGCGACGTGCCAGCCAACGTGACGTCTGGCGCGTATCTCGCGGGCAAAGAGCTGCCGTTCGAGTTCACGGGCGACGGCGACGATTTCAATCTCTGCTTCGTCGGCTCGAACGGCCTGCTCGGCGTCGAGAGCGGCACGGTGCGCTTCGATGCGGTCGAAGGTACGACCGTGACGTTCTCTTTCTCCGGGAGCTTCGTGCTCTACGATGGCGAAGGGGGCCAGTCGTCCTCCGAGATGCGCGCCTCCGGCAGCGGCGTCGCTCACCTCGCCACGGACTGACCGGCCCGCCAGCATAAGGAAAGCCAGCTGCCAGGCGAACGCGACCGAGAAAAAATCGTAGAAGAACCGCGGGTAGTCCGTCGGCGGGGCGTCGCTTCCGCTGAGCTAGTTGCGACCACTCACCATTTTCAGCACGACTATCCGGAAGTTGTCATCGAGGAGTCGCGCCGCCGACTGATTCAGCGTGAGGCGCGCGCGGTTTCTGAAGACCGCGTGGGCCGCCAGCCCCGGCGGCCGCAGCCGCATCAGTCGAAGGTCTATGGCGATGCGATTGTGCGCTGTGGTGAAAATGCCGATCGGGTCGTCGGTACGCATCTCCGTCCATTCCAGAATCGTCGGCACGAGGAGCTCGGCGGCGCCGTTCTCGAAGGCTGCGTTAGCGGCGTCGAGCTCTTCCGTCGTCAGCCCTCCTCCGCCGACCGCCGCCGGGTAGCTCGCGAGCGCCCGGTTTCTTCCGTGCGACGCCCCTCCGGCGACGTCGACCGCTGCGGACTGCTCCCGGAGAATCGACAGAACGCGCGCGAGTACTTCCTGCCGTCCTGCCGGAAAATTGCGCCCGACGTTGCCGGGCGAGGCGGTACCCTCAACCATCGGCTCCATCACAAAGACCGGCCCTGACGCCGGAGCCTTGAACGGATCGAGTGTTGGATTCCAGCGAACCGACGAGGTTGATGCGCAGCCCGCGACGGCGAGTGCTGCCGTGATCAACACATTACCGGCAAACGGCCGCACTGACATCTGTTTCCATTGTAATGATGCGAAGACGGGTCGAAAAAAGGCTCACGCGGTACCATCTGGCTCGTGCGGATTCACCTGATCACCGCCGAGTCGCCGGAATCGCGGCGTCTCCGCCGGGGCCGGCTGATCCAGTTTCCGCAGCTCACCATGCCGCTCGTCGCGGCGCTCACGCCGCCCGGGCACGCGCTTTCACACACGGACGAAATCGTCGAGCGGGTGCGGTTCGACGTGCGGACAGACCTCGTGGCGATCACCGCCCCCACGCCCTCCGCCCTTCACGCGTACAACATCGCACGCGAGTTCCGCCGCCGCGGAGTGCCGGTGGTCATCGGCGGCCCCCACGCGACCGCTCTCCCCGAAGAGGCCGCGCGCCACGCCGACGCCGTGGTCGTGGGCGAGGCCGAGGACACCTGGCCGCGCGTCCTCGACGACGCCCGCCGGGGAAGATTCGAACCGATATACGTGTCGACCCGGCAGGCGACGCTCGCTGGTCTGCCGGCCCCGCGCTGGGATCTCATCAAGGGACGCCGCTACGGCAAGTCGGTCACCATCGCGACACGAGGGTGTCCGCACCGCTGCGACTACTGTTCGATTCCGCTTCTCTACGGTGCGGGGACAGTTCGTTATCGCCCTGTCGACGAAGTCGCCCGCGAGGTTGCGGCCAGCCCGACGCGCGCGGTCGTGTTCTGGGACGACAACATCGGCGCCAGTCCCAGGTACACGAAAGAGCTGTTCCTGGCTCTCGCTCCCCTGAAGAAATGGTGGACGAGCCAGTGCACCGTCAACGCCGCGCGCGACGAGGAGCTCGTCGAGCTGGCGGCGCGGAGCGGGTGCAAGGCGCTGTTCCTCGGCCTCGAGTCGATCTCGCAGAAGAGCCTGGAGGCGACGAACAAGGCGCACAATCGCGTTGACGACTACCGCAGCGTCATCGCGAACCTTCACCGTCACGGTATCGCAGTCCACCTGGGGATGATGTTCGGGTTCGACGAGGACGACGTGGGAATCTTTCGCCGGACGGCAGCGTTTCTCGACGAGGCCTGCGTCGACGTTGCGACGGTGAGCATGGTCGTACCGATGCCGGGAACACCGACGTTCCGTCGCCTGAACGCCGACAAGCGGATCCTGACCACCGACTGGTCCAAATACGACGGGAAGAAACACTGCGTCTTCGAGCCCGCGCTGATGTCGCCGGCGGAGCTCGAGGCGGGTACCGAATGGGTCGCGCGCCGGTTCTACTCACCGCGATCGATCCTCCGTCGCCTCGCCGGCTCGCGGGCGGGCGTCTGGTGGAATCTGCCCCGGAACGTGGGCTACATGACCGCGGGACTCTGGAACGCGGGACCGTCGTGGGATCCGGCGGCGACAGAGTGATGTACGCTTGAGAAGGCGCGGAGGGATGGCCGAGTGGCCCGCTCACCGGGCACATTAGAGGAAAGGTCGACGACATGCGCATTTTCATCTTGTCCGTGCTGTGCTGTGTGTTCGGCGTCTCCTTCGCTCCGGGCGCGTTCGCTCAGCCGGCCGCGCCAGCCGCGTCGCCGCTCTTCCTTCGGGAAGACTGGAAACATACGCCCGATATCGCGGAGCACGCGGTCGTTCAGGATTCGGTGACAACACCCGATGTGGAACTCAAGCTGTATGGACAGACTCCCCAGTACACCGATCCGGACCGGCAGGGAAGAGCCAAAGACTCCGGTGTGTATGAGGTGTTGGCTGGAGACGTTACCTACATCTACACGGGCCCTTGCCTGACGCCCTGCGCCGTGGCGCTCAGAGACAAGAACAACTACGCGAACCTCTCCGGCCAGGCCCGCGTCCGCTGGCGCACTCGGCAGAGCGGCTTCCATTTTCTGCGGCCGATTATCAAGCTCGCGGATGGAACCTGGCTTGTCGGCGACTACGCGGATGGTCCGAGCTCGGACTATCGGGTAACTGAATTTTCATTTTCAGACGTCCGATGGAAGTACCTCAACATCGACTATGTGGTCACGGCCAAGGCCGATGCCTGGGTGGTCAATCCCGACCTGGGCAAAGTCGACGAAATCGGATTCACAGACCTGATGCCCGGAAGCCCGGACAATCACGGCCACGGCGCGGCGAGCACGTCCCGCGTTGACTGGGTCGAGATTTATGCGCCCAAGGTTCCCAGGAGCGGGGCGTCGCAAGCGAGCAGCGGTCGCTAGACAGCGGGCGTCCTATACGGCGAATCAAGTCGCCGAGAGGCTCCTTGCGTTCGGCCTTGAACTCGAGCCGGACCGCAACGAGCATGTGCGGGACCTCGTGCGGAATCTAGCGCAAGCTGGATTCGGAGCTCTGGGGCCTTCGAGTCGTGGTCGAGCGAGGCCCTCCTCAGTCATTCGACCGCCACGAGCGCCAGCGCCGCGAACGCCGTCGCCGCGTCCGACATGAACAGCCTGCGCCACGGTTCGCCCCTCGCCCCGCCGTGCTCGCGATCGTAGTTCAGTGAGTGGGCCCGCCACGCGGGTAACTCCTCCTTGCCCACGCGCACCGGTCGCTGGTTCGCGGCGAGCCACCGGACGCCTGGCGCGACGATCGGGTGATCGGCGCGAATGCCCGCCGTCACGAGCGCGTAGACGATCAAGCCGGTGGCGTAGCCGTCCGACAACGACGTGATCGAAGGGTCGCGCGTGCCCGGCGGCTGAAACGGCGGCTGTCTCCTGTTCCACTGCCACCCGCCGAGCCGGTCGAGCGACCAGCCGCCGTCGCCGTTCTGCAGTCGCTGGAGCTCCGGCACGAGCGCGTCCCGATCGGCACGCGACAGCACGTTTTCGAGCGACACCGACGCCAGCACCCCCCAGAGGCGGTTGTGAAGGCTCTCGGTCGAGAACTTCTCGCTCAGATATTTTCTGAGCCGGTCGATACCATGCGTTGAGTCGGTCGCGCGGGCCACCATGGGCGCCAACCCCACGGCGAGCGCGGCAAACGCCGCGCCCTGATACGCGGACCCGGCGCTCTCGAACGGTTCGAGCCCCACGTCCAGCCACTCCCAGCCGCCATCGTCCCGCTGCGTCGCCCACAGCCGCTCCATCGCACGGCGCGTCGCGTCGTCATGAGCTGAAGCGCGATTGCCATCCATCGCGGCCAGGATCAGCGCATAGAGGACGGCCTCGGTGCCTTGCGACTCGGCCCTCTTGCTTTCGTCGAAGTCGTAAAGAAGCTGATGCGAATCGAACGTGCGGACACGCTGCGATGTGTCCTCGGCCAGACGCAGCTCTTGAGGAGTTGGCGAAACGATGCCCATCCCGCTCCGCAGCCGCGGCCGCGCCAGGACATAAGGGATCACCGTGTGACACGAAACGCACGCGGTTCGCCCTTCTCCGGTCCGCAGCTGTTCGGCGTTGGCAAACCAGTCGTCCATGCGGCGGTCGAGGTACTCGGCGGCCGCTTCACGATTCCAATCGGTCGTCGGCGCACGTGAGGCTTGAGCAGAGGACCACACGACGACTCCGGGGGAGATGACCGCAAACAGGAGAGATGCCGCAAGGAGCCGCATCAGAAAACTCTCCTACCAACTGCGCTTGAACGCCAGCGTAATCGACGGGAACGGATTCCTGCTGGCGCTGGGAGCGCGGACGAAGTTGCCGCGCGGCCGATTCCCACGAATGGCGAACGGGAGGGCCAGGCGCAACGAAGGCTGAGCTGGCACGGGTCTGCCCTCGTTCCGGTCGAACCGGTAGAATTCGACCGATGCCGTCGACCTTCGTCGGTTACCGGCGCGGCGATGCGGCGGGGTACGCCGGACGTCTTCACGAGTCGCTCGAACGTCGTCTCGGCCGCGATGCAATCTTCCGAGACGTCGATACACTCGAACCCGGGCAGGACTTCGTCGAGGCGATCGAGCAGCGCCTCGGCGAGTGCAAGGTCTTCCTCGCGTTGATCGGCCAGGAATGGCTCGATGCGCGCGACCCAGGCGGCGCTCGTCGGCTCGAGCACGCCGACGACTACGTCCGACTCGAGATTGCCGCAGCGCTGGCGCGATCCGAGGTGCGCGTCATCCCGGTTCTCATCGAGGGCGCGGTGATGCCGTCGCCCGAAGCGCTCCCCCAGGACATTCGCGGCCTCACCCGGCGACAGGCCGTCTCGATTCGGGATGAGGCGTGGGATCACGACGTGGATCGATTGGCCGCGGTCATCGCAAAGCTGACCGCCCGTCCACTCATCGCTGCCAGTACCGTGTCAGCGGTCTCGCGACGACTCGTCGGAAGGCTCGGGGTGGGGTGGATCGCGGCTGCCGCCGTACTTGTCGCCCTTTCCATCGTGGTGTCGATGTTTTCTCGAGACCGCGATTCCGTCGGAACGGAAGTGCAGACGAGTGCTCCTGAACCATCGGTTCCTTCCGTTGAGACGCCCGCGGCGGACGCCTCGCCGGCTTACCGTGTGCCGGTCCCTCGTATCGCCGAAGTCGTCCATGCGTCGCTCATTTACTCGCTGCTGTCAGCTAGCGTGACGCCGAATGCCAATGATGCAAGCGAGCTGAGGCTGCGTTTCAGGTTTTCCAATGAAGGACCTTACGACGCCAACGCGTGGGATGCGAGCTTCCGTCTCGTGGCCGGCGGCCGGACGCTGGCGCCGACCGGCGGACTGAACGAGATCGTCCAGGGCCAATCCGTCAAGGACGGAATCGTGACGTTCACGGTCCCTTCGAGCGCGCGCCGTGTGATCGTGCGCGTCGTGGATGGAAATCGCGCTGGGGACCTCCCGCTCGATCTGTCCCCGACCGGCCGGCAGGCTGAAGACGAACGGGCCGACGTCGGCGACGCCTCGTCGCTCGCGATCGTGCGATCGATCGTCCGTGAACCGCGAGTGCTGACGCGGGGCGAAGACCTCATCGTGACGGTTCTTCGCGGGACCAGCCGTCGGTTCGCAAACGCGGTCAGGCTCAACTTCGTGGTGAGGCTCGCTGCGCCCGGCAACTATCCCGTGCACAGCAGCGCGGCGACTCTGCGTCTCGTGGCAGGCGACAGCGTCGTGGCGCCGCTCGAATCGCCGAACGTTGTCGTGCAGTCGGCATCGGACGTCATGGCGGATGTCGAATTCGAAGTGTCGCCCTCCACGACCCGCGTCGTCCTCAAAGGATCCGCTCTCAACAACGCGGGCGAACTGGCGATCGACGTTCCACCCGCACCTTGAACCCAGCGACGGCTTCTCACCGTTTCTCGCCGCTTCACAATCTCCACACACCGCGAATTGACGCGCCGGACGCGTTGAGTCGACGAGCGCGCTGACTTTAGTCGCTCGACGTGAAGTTGACGGGCGCCACATGTTGTACGCCAGCTGAAAATTGCGCCCATTTGTGGTGGTTAAGGTCTTGCTCATCGATGGTGTGCAGGAGGAGTGAATGAGGGTTTGGATCATCGGGGCGTCGTTGGCCGTCTGCGCAGGCTGCAGCAGTTTGCCGTTTGAACCGGCTGGCTATCGAGCCGCCTCGCCATCATCGCTTGCAGTGGCATCACCAGTTGAGGGCGTCGCCCCGCTCGTGCCGCCTGCACCCGCACCGGAGCCCGCGCCCGCACCGGAGCCCGCGCCCGCACCGGAGCCTGCGCCCGCACCGGAGCCAGCACCCGCACCGGAGCCAGCACCCGAGCCAATCTCCGATCCCATCGCGGCCGACCCGACTCCCTCGGCACCGACACCGCTGCCCATCGAAGGGCCGTGCGGGGCACCTTGTGCCCCACCGGTCATCCTGACTTGTCCTTCGGGCCTCGAGCCGATCCTGGCTGGTGAGGCGGTTGTTTGCCAGGCGCCGACAGAAGTCTTGACGTGTCCTGCGGGAACAGTCGCGGTGCTTGGCGAGACGGTGAGCTGTCAGCCAAATTAGTGGCTGACCACGATTCAGTCGGGTTGATTATGAATGCCTGAGCGTCGCCGGACGGCTCAGGCATCCCCCCGCTCCTTCGGATCATTCCCGGTTACAACTAAACCGTTCAGTCCGCAACAATGGGCAACGGTTGACCTCATGAACGGCTTCGGCTTGCAGATTACCGATGACTCGACGAGCATCGAGGCAGCGCACGAAACCTGGGAGCAGATCAAGGACGCCGTGCGCGACGGCTGGGATCGCATCGTCGGCAACAGATAGGAAACGACGCGGGCCTCGACCCACGGGGGTCGAGGCCTCGTTGTTCAGTTGCAGCCCCTCAGCAGAAAAATCGCGAACAAGACAGTGGCGGGCACGCCCATGAACCACAGCAGCATGTAGCCTATGGCGCCCGTGGTGTCGTCGTAACGTTGTCTGAGCGTCTTCATGTTCTCTCCTCTGCTTGTTACAAAGCAAAGGAAATGCCCGGGCTCAGTGTCGCGACGGCATCTTATTGATGAGCGATTATCTGGAGTAGTTCACTTCAAGATCGAGGTCAGCGTGACCTGCGCTCGAATCTCAATCTGACCGGGCGCAATCGGTGGAGCATCGGCTACTACGGCCTCGCGCGCCATCGCAAGGCGCGGGGTGGGTATTGGACCGCCGCTTGGCAACGCGTCGATGCGCCGCACACCCGCTATCCCTCTTCCTGCCGCTGCGGCTACCGCTTCTGCACGACCGCGCGCATCCTCGACCGCCAGTCGCAGCGCCTCACGTTCGAGCTTCGCGCGATCCTTCACGTCGAATCGGACGCCGCTTACCGAGGTGGCCCCCGATCCGACCGCCATCTCGATGAGCTCGCCGACCCGCTCTATCCCGTCTATCCGGATTTCGATCGTGTTGCGAGCGACATACCCGCGCGACACGCGCTGGTTGTTGACGAAGTCCCACTCCTGCTGGAGGTCGTAGCCGATCGTGCGGATGGCTTCGGCGGGAATCCCGGCGCCGCGCAGTTTGTCGATGACAGGTGTCATCGCCTCGGCGTTCCGCTGCTGAGCATCGCGCGGATTGCGGGCGCGAGATTCCGCGCTGAGGGTCACCCAGGCGCGGTCGGGAACGCCTTGAACGATCCCTTCACCTGAAGTGACCACCAGAGGAGGTTCGGGCACGACCGGTGGTTGCGCGAGCGCATCGGCCGTCATCAGCAACAGGACCAGTGGCAGGAGCTTGATCGAGGTCAGAGTCACGGTAGCAGTCCCTTCGTTGGCGGCGGCCACTTTCCACTCTAACCGATCAGACGGTTGGACGGGACTGGCGGCCGGTGGCTCCGCCCGGGTGGCTACACTCCCGCGGCGCGCGGCGTCAGCGTCGTGCGCATGCGTCCCAGCGTAAAGGCCAGCGACTCGCGAGGGATGCTCGTCACGAACGGGCCTACCAGCCAGCCGAGTCCGGTTGGCACACCTCGGCTGAGAGACAGCGACTCACACTGGACGTAGGTTCCCGGAGTGCCTGCGGCGCCGCCAGGCCCGTTGGCACGGTGGTCGAGCGAGCAGTAGTTGTTGAAGCGCCAGAGGTAACCGCCGTCATGGCCCACGGGCAACTCGCTTTCGGCTCGACCGTCGGCACTCGACACCTCGGCGATGCGGGTGCTGTAGCCGCGGACGAAGGCCCGGGTGTCGCTCAGTCGGCGGTAGAGCACATCGTTTTCGGTGTTCAGCACGACGCTGATCACCTTCTTCATGAACAGCTGAAGGGAGACCGTAAAGCGATCGCCGTCCCGCCGCAGCAGCCGCGAGCGACGCACGTTCGGGGAATAAACCTCCTGATATCGATCGTATCCCTGCATCAGCGCGATGACCTGACCGACGGTCACGCCCGGAATGAACGTCGTCCCAATCCAGTGATGAATCAGGCCGCTTGAAACGTCGATGTTCCGCCCGGCATCGAGCGTCTGCAGCCGTTCCGTCATGATCTCCCCACGCTGCAAGGCAATCTCGGCGCGGCGCCGATCGGCATCGTCGAGTCTGTCCACCCACAGAAAGGGCACCCGGCCCGCGACCTCGTTCTCCATCCTCTTTTCGGTGAGACGCGTATAACGATCGAATGCTTCGATCGTTTCCGGACGGAGCTCCGCCGCATGGGCTGTCGTGGCGGCCGGCCCCGCCCCGGCGACGACGAACGCGAGCGCCACCCAGGCGGCAGGTCTGAACACGAGGCGATCGGCCGAGACAAAGTTGGCCACAGCGCAAACGCAAACGGTCAAGACGTTGGCGATCAAGAAATGCAAGCCGGCGACGTCCACGAGCAGCGGCATGATGATGAGACCACCCGACAACGAGATGATACCGTTCGCGCCATGAAACCGCCACAGACGCCGGAACATCTCGCGGGCTCGAACCGGACGGTCCGACCAGGTCCACGATTCATGGCCGACGAAGTTCAGGAGCACGGCGAGCTCGGTTGCGAGAGCGGTGGAGACCAGATAGTGCAGGCCGAACCGCGCTGTCAACAGCCACAGCGCGGTCAGCTGCGCGACGAATCCGACCGCGCCGACGAGCGAGAACGTCGCGAGCCTCTTGGCAGTCATCGCAGCGGCTCCGCTTCATACAGTGTCCGAGTGTTTCGGGCCACCGACACGACGAAGGTGATGAGCAGGCCAATCGTCCCCACCACGCCTCCGACGTCGAACAGCTGATACTCCCGACCGAACAGCAGCACTTGCGGATCGTTGACGAGCGCGATCGTGCCCACCGCGAGCAACAGCCGAAGCTCCGTGGGGCCGACTCCCCAGAAAGACAGACGAAACACGGTCAGGCAGTATGTCGCCAGGTAAATCTCGATCGACAGCATCAAGTACGCGATCAGGAATGTCATGGCGATACCAGGCGTCATGAACCCCGACCACCCCAGCCCGGCCAGCACGAACACGACGCCGAAGCAATCGACGACGTGGTCCACGTAGAAACCGTATCGCGGCCGCTGCTGGCCTCGAACGCGAGCAAGGGTGCCGTCCAGGCTGTCGCCGAACCAGTTCAAGGCGAGACCGACAATGGCGACCAAGAGCGCGACCGGGCGGCCGGGCGCCACCGCATAGGACGCGCCCGTCAGCGCCATCGCCGCGAGCGCCAGCGCGGTCAGGTGGTCTGAGTTCATGGCGCGCGGCAGGCGCTGGGCCAGCCAAATCAGGCACCGACGTTCGAGCCCGACCAGGGGATTTGAGGCCACCCGGGTCGCCTCGGCAAACTGAACCATGCTCATCGAAAGCCTCCTGTCCTCGTATGCGAGATTGGTTCGGTTTTTGGCTCAGGAGGACGCAATTGCGCCGGAAAGGAGGATAATCGCCGGGAAGGAGGAGCAATGAGACAGGCAGGTCCAACTCTGGCTCTTTGTCTCGGTACGGTCCTACTCCTCGGCACGAGCGGCGGGGCGCAGCAGCCAGCCGCAGCCGTGCCGGAGCTGACCGTGGGACAGCAGGCGCCGGACTTCACGTTGCAGGCGAGCGACGGGCAAACCTACACGCTCTCGAAGCTGAAGGGAAAGGCCGTCGTGCTCGCGTGGTTTCCCAAAGCGTTCACCGCTGGTTGAACGGCCGAATGCCAGGCCCTCCGTGAGAACGGGCCACTGATTCGGGCGTTCGACGTCGCGTACTTCATGATCAGCGTGGACACACTCGCCGACAACACCGCTTTCGCCAAGAAAGAGAACGCGGATTTTCCGATTCTTGCCGACCCGACGAAGGAGACCGCAAGAAAGTACGGAGTACTGCGAAGTCTCGGTAATCTCGGCGAAGTGGCCAATCGCTGGACGTTCTACATCGGTCCTGACGGGCGGATTCGGCAAATCGACAAGATGGTCAATCCCGCCGAGTCAGGCAAGGACATCGTCGCGAACTTGAAGACCCTGAACGTGCCTCCCGCGAAGTAGCTCGATTCCGGCCGGGTCTTCTTCGGGGCTCGGCCGGGTCGTCCCGTTCCCATCAACGACATCTCAGAACTGCCAGCCCACCGTCAGAGCCGTTGCGTCGTCTCGCAGACCACGGGCGACATCGACGCGCAAGGTGGCTGCGAATCCGGGCGCCCTCAGGCGGACCCCGGCGCCGACGTCGATTTGTGTCCGACCGGCCTGCGAGGTCTGAGCCCTCGAGGTCTGGGCGACGTCCGCGAACATCGCGACGCCGACCCGTGCCGGACCTGCCGACCCAATCCATCGCTGGGCTTCGCCGTGCGAGTACAGGAGTGTCCGGCCGAGGACAGACGGGCCAGTGAGATCGATGACGCCGTCCTCGAAGAGCGGATGCGCCCGCAGAAGGACGCGCTCGCGCGTGTCTGTTCCTGCACGAGGCCAAAGAGCCAGCGGCGCATTGCTGCCCGCCTGCTCGACGCCGGCATCGGCAAGGTAGACCCACCTGTCGGCTCGGGGCGGCGATTTGAACGCGACGCGACCCGCCACCGTGTGAAATACGCCGCCGGAGGGTTCCGCCCAGATTGTGGCGCTTCCGTCGATCGACCATCGATCGCCCAGCCAGCGCCGTTCGAGCAAGCCACCGGCAAACACCGTACGACCTTCGAACGAGGGTCCGTGCCAGGTATCGATGCCGGCGCTCACCGAGTACCGCAGGCTGCCGGTCAGCCAGTCGCTGAACGTCAGCGCGCCGTGCGTGCGCGTCTCGCTGAACGTCGGGTAGTACTGCTGCGACTCCCAACCCGCGTCCACGCGCCACACCCCACCCGATTGTCCACGCCCGGGCGCCGCGAATCCGAAGGCGACTTGCGGGCGGTTGTTCCACCATCGCCAGGTGGCCGACCACATTTCCCCTTGTCCGGTTGGACCGGGGAGCGCTATCCGAGCCTCGCGGTCGACGGCGGCAATGGCCGCCGACGTGGTCCATTCCGCGGCTCCCCGTGGAACGCCGCGCTCGACGACCGCCGCGTTGACGGTGACGAAGCCGTCGGCCTCCGGAATGAACGTCAGCCGGGAGTCTGCGAACCGCGGCAGCTGTTGAAGACGACGTTCCGCCCGCCTGAACGCGCTTTCCGTCAGCAGCATGTTCGGCGAGAGCCCCATGGCTGCGGCGACCGTCTGGAAACGGGTGCTGTCGAGCCCGCTGATCTCGACGAGGTTGATCGATGGTCTCCCCGCGCGATTCCAGGCGCGAAGGGCTCCCGTGAAGTCGCTCTGCATGAAGCGGCTCGATGCCAGCACCTGCCCGGCGTAGCCGTCATCGCCATCGAGGGCGGTTGCTCGTTCGGCAAGATCCTCGGCATCGCCCCAGCGCCCCTCGGCGAACCGGACGCCCGCCATCTCGCGCAAAGGGGCGGCCTCGGCGGGACATTGAGCGTGGACGCCGTCGAGGATGTCGTACGCGTCACTCAAGGGCCTGGCATCTGCGCGTTCGATCGCTTCTTCCAGCAGCACATCACAACGGCGCGCCTGCGGACCAATCCCATTTTCCGGTTGCCCGCCGCTCCCGACATCAACGGGACGCGACGAGCGTTCGACCGGAACATGGTCTCTGTCGCCCAGAGAAAGGCCTTTCTCCGCGGGAAGAACCACCAGCGACCAGAAACCGGTGGGCTCCCACACACGCAGCAGATCGGCGACAGCGACGCGCCGTGACGGTCCCCACGTCGGATCGTGGACGATCACGGCGTCTCCCTCGATGCCGGTCACGAGGAGATAGTGATTGCGGACGCCGCGATCAGCGACCAGAATCACGATCGGGCGGCCTTTCTCGAGCTGCTCCTCCAGCCGCTCGATCGACCCCGCCATAGGAAACGTCCGCCATCCCCGCTCCTCGATGGCGCTCACGAGCACGTCCGTCGCAATGCCGCCCGCCCGCTCGTCCACGAGCGGCGCGAACTGCTGCACGTCCGCGTGCACGTCTCCCCAGTAGCGAAAGACCATCGCCGCCACCGAGCCTCCGCACAGCGATTCGGTCTGCGGCAGGTACGGCACCAACAGCGACAGCGCGACGATCAGCGTGGAAGGCACGGGCTCATTTCACGGCGACGATGATGAGGATCACGACCAGGAGGGCGATGATGATGGTGGTGGTCGTGATGGTGACCGACTGGCCGCCAACGAGCTGCTCGTTGACCTGACGGGCGACGCCAGCCGCGCGGACCAGATCGGCGTCGGCGAGCGTGTCGACCCGCGCGACGGCTTCGGTCAGGTCGACGCCGATTCGACCGGCGACCTCGCGAACCTCGGGCCGGGCGAGGGCCTGACGGATGGCCTCGCGGTCGCCGTTCTGCCGCGCGATGTGCTGGGCCAGGACGGCAGCGAGCCTTTCGGGCGGGACGAGATGACGGCTCTCGGCTGAGACCGAGGAGGGCGCCGCCATCAAGAGCGCGAGCACGGATGTGACCAGTTTCCTTACGATCTTCATCGGAAATCCTCCTTTTTGCGGGCCGAAACCCCGCAATGAGCAATTCGGATACCATCGCCCGTCTTGAACTCAAAGGACGCTCGCTTCGATCGCTGGTTGGAAGATGCCGAACGGCGTCACCTGGCAGATCTCACCTTTCCACAGGTGTCGTCGGGACTGCGCGCGTTGTCATCCTTATACGTGGAACGACGCCGCCGGATCGAGGAGGGCGGTGCGCTCGACGGCGCGGGCAAGCGCGCTGCCTTCGCGCTGTTCTACGCTCCCATTCACTTCGTGCTGGTCCGTGAGATCGTCCGGGCATTGCCGGGTCTGGCGGGAGATGCCCGTCCCGACGCGATGGTGGTCGATCTCGGTTGCGGCACTGGCGCGGCGGGTGCAGCCTTGGCGAGTTCGTGCCGGGACGCCCCGCGGATTGTCGGCATCGACACGCACCCCTGGGCGCTCACCGAGGCATCGCGGACCTATCGGAGCTTCGAGCTCCGATCGCGCACGATCAGGGCCGACATCGCGACGGCGCCGCTCCCGCAGGGGCCAGCGACCCTGATTGCCGCCTTCGCGGTCAACGAGATCCCCGAACCAGGGCGCGACGCCCTCATGCGACGTCTGCTGGAGCGGGCTGCCCGAGGCGATCGGCTGCTCGTTGTCGAACCCATTGCCCGGTCTGTGGCGCGATGGTGGGGCAGATGGGAGGCGCAGGCCCAAGCCATGGGCGGCCGCGCCGACGAGTGGCGATTTCGTGTCGAGTTGCCGCCAATCGTGGCGAGGCTGGATCGCGCGGCCCGGCTCGACCACCGCGAACTGACCGCGCGGTCGTTGTGGGTGCCCGGAACCGGACCTTGACTGACGGACGGTGGTTGGTCAGACTAGGCGCCCACGAACCAGTATCGGCGGGCACTCAACTGCCGACATGCGGGTCGAAGCCCGCCATATGAGGCGCACATGAACGACGACGATTTCGATAACGACATGGGTCTGCCGGACGACGATCTCACCGGTGGTTCCCCGGAGACCGACCCTGGCGATCTCGGGCTGGGTCTGGATGCCGAAGAGGACATGGAGGGCGCCGCGCCCGGCCGACCTTCGGGTGGGGCGCGAGCTCGCGCATCGTCGGCAAGCCGCCCGGCGAAGGCGGCGCCCGCAGCGAAGAGCGCGCCGGCGAAGAGCGCGCCCATGAAGAGCGCGGCGAAGAAGAAGGGCGCGAAAAAGAAGGCGGCAGGAAAAGCGGCACGGAAAACTTCGCGTAAGGCGGCCAGGAAATCGAAAGCCAAGCCGGCGCGCAAAGCGTCGAAGGCCGCGCGCGGTCGGAAGAAGGGCGGTCGTCGCCGCTAGCTGACCGATGAACGAGATCGGGGCGAACCCCTCGCCCCGATCGTTCCATCAGCCTCTGAGTAAAGTAGGCGGACTTGAACCGGAGGCCGAATGGCTGACGTCTTCCAACAGGTCTACAGTCCCGTCGGGGGCAGCGTCCTGCTTTCGGCTCTGGTGGCATCGCTGCCGCCCATCCTCCTCGCCGTCTTCCTGGCGGTGCTGCGCATCGCGCCGTGGCGATCGGCGATTGCCGCGGCCACCGCGGCGTTCCTTCTCGCGTGGCTGGTCTGGGGAATGCCGCTGCCGCTGACCTTCGCCGCGATGACGCAGGGGATGGCGTTCGGTCTGTGGCCGATCAGCTGGATCGTGCTGAGCGCGGTCTTCTTCTACAATCTCTCGCTCGCGAGCGGCGACTTCGACGTGATCCGGAGGACCCTCGCGCGGGCGACCGGCGATCGACGCATTCAGGTCGTCCTCGTCGCGTTCTGTTTCGGCGCGCTCATCGAAGGCATCGCCGGTTTCGGCGCGCCGGTCGCGATCACGGCCTCGATGCTCGCCGGCCTCGGCTTCGCGCCGATCATGGCGGCGACGCTCGCGCTCGTCGCCAACACGACGCCCGTCGCCTTCGGATCGCTGGGCATTCCGATCACCACGCTCGGCGGCCTTCTGGCGCCGCTGCTCGAGCGCGACGTCCAGAGCACGACGATGGCGCTGTCGGCGATGGCGGGGCGTCAGCTCGCGATTTTTTCACTGTTCATCCCGGCTTATCTCGTCGTGCTGTTCGCGGGATGGAAGCGAATGCTCGAAGTGCTGCCGGCCGTCGCGACGGCCGGCGCCAGCTTCGCCCTGGGTCAGCTCGTCGTCTCCAATTACGTGGGACCGGAGCTGACCGCCTCGCTGTCGGCGTTGTTTTCGCTCGGTTCCGTCGTGCTCCTGCTCAAGGTGTGGCATCCGCGCGAGGTGTTCGTCGAGCACGCGGCCGCGTCAAGCGTGGACAACACGCAGTCCGACACGCCGGCGCGCGTGGCGCGCGCCTACGGGACCTACGGAATCCTGATTGTCGTCGTGCTGGCGGGACAGATCGGCAACTTCGCGGGCCTGTCGAATCTGGAGCCGCCGCTCAATCTCACGGCGCTTCTTCGGTGCGGGCAGGGCGGCAACAGGCTCTGCCCTGATCCCTGGATGGGACCGAGTGCGGCCGACTCGCCGCAGGGGCTGCGCTTTCCCGTGTGGGAGTTCAGCTGGCCCGGAGCGTATCGCCTCGAAGACAATCGACCGGTCGCCCTCGTGCGTCGTGAGCCGCCGGTCGTCGCGAGCTCCAGCCCGTACCCGCTGACCTATCGCCTCGATTTTCTCGCGACGGCAGGCACGCTCGTGTTGCTGGCCGCGCTCGTGGCGTTCATTCCGATGTGGCTGTCCGGCGTGCCGATCGCTGCGTTCGGGGTCACGTTCATGAAAACGGTCAGACAGCTGCGCCTGCCCATCGTCACGATCGCGTTCATTCTGTCGATCGCGACGGTCATGAACTACTCCGGGATGACGTCGTCGATGGCGCTCGCGCTCGCGAGAACGGGCGTGCTGTTTCCCTTCTTCGCCGCGTGGCTTGGCATGATCGGCGTGTTCCTGACCGGCAGCGACACCTCGTCGAATACGTTGTTTGGTCCGCTGCAGGCCACGACGGCGAGGATTTCGGGATTGGATCCGGTGCTCATGGGTGCCACCAACGCCTCGGCCGGCGTCATGGGGAAGATGATCAGCCCGCAGAATCTGTCGGTGGGCGCAGCGGGCGTTGGCGCCGTCGGTCGCGAGGGCGAAATCCTCGTGCGCGTCGCATTTCACAGCCTGGTGCTGACCTCGCTCATGGGGTTGCTGGCCATGCTCCAGGCCTACGTCCTGACCTGGATGGTGCCGCAGCTCTAGGATGCCGCGTTTTTGTGACTTCGGGGCCGAGCCAGGTTTGGGAGGCGGTCTCCAGTACGTCGTCAGTTCTGGGTCCGCTCCTCGTCCACTGTCGCTGGCTGAACGGCGAGCAGCTCGATCGACACAGATTTGATGAGCGCGTGCAGCAGCTTGCCCGGCGTGATGTTCAGCCTGTCGAGCGTGTCGCGCGTGACCTCGGCGAGCAGGAGGACGCGACCCACCGTGATCTGGACGATCACGTGCTCGAACGCGGGGTCGGCGTGAATCGCCGAGACGTCGCCCGACACGACGTTGTGCACGCTGAGACCCTCCGGTTCTTTCGTCGCCAGAATGACGTCGCGCGCCGGGATTCGCAACCGGACCCTCGACCCCACGGTCATCGCCTGGTCCGACGCGAGCAGCGATCCGCCGTCGAAGGCGAGCTCTGCGAGGCCTCGCGCGGGATGCAGGCGCGACACGACCGCCTCGAACACGCTGCCGAGTCCGACAGCCTCGCGCACCCAGGAAAGGTCAGGTCGACTCATCAGAAAGGGAAGGGACCCACAGGCGACGTTTCGGCCCTCTTCGAGAATCAGCAGATGCGTCGCGAGCCGCACCACATCGTCGAAGTCGTGCGTAACGAGGACGATTGGGAGGTCGAGCATCCGGCGTAGTCCATCGATCTCGTGCTGAAGCCGCCGGCGAACCGGGCGATCGACCGCCGCAAACGGCTCGTCGAGGAGCAGCACGGCCGGCTCGCGCGCCAGCGCACGCGCGAGTGCAACCCGCTGGCGTTCACCTCCGGAGAGCTCGTGCGGCCGTCGATCGAGATGCTCCGGCAGGTGGACGAGCGTCATCAACTCGGCGGCCCGGGATCGTCGTTCGATCCGCGGTCGGTGCCCGAGCGCCGTCACGATGTTGCCGGCGGCAGTCATGTGGGGGAACAGCGCGTACTCCTGAAAGAGGAATCCCACCGCCCGCTGATGGGGAGGGACGAACGTGGCCGTCGCCGTGTCCGTCCAGAGCGCGTCGCCCGATCGCACGGTCGCTTGGGCCGGTTGATAGAGGCCTGCGATGCTGCGCAAGATCGTGGTTTTGCCGCTGCCCGACGGCCCGAAGATGGCGAGGACGTCGCCCGGATCGCAGGTGAATTGCACGTCGAGTGGAATCGGACCAGGCTGACTGAGGCTGACCGACAGTCGCCGCTCAGCCACGACGGAGACCCGCGCGCCGGGACAGTGTCGTGGTGACCATCAACGTCGCGACGGCGAGTGTCAGGAGCGTGGCCGCCATGACGCCCGCGCTCCGATCGTCGAACGCCTGCATTCGATCGTAGATCGCCACGCTGAGCGTGCGGGTCACGCCGGGAAGATTCCCTCCCACCATCAGCACGACGCCGAATTCGCCGAGCGTGTGCGCAAAGGCCAGAATCGCCGCGGTGAGGATGCTCGGCCAGGCCAGCGGCACTTCGATCCGGGCGAAGCGCTGCCACGGTGTCAATCCGCAGCAGGCGGCGGCGTCGCGGATGTCGGACGGAATCGCCTCGAACCCGCGTTGAATCGGCTGGACGACGAACGGGATGTTGGCGATGACGGAAGCGAGGAGCAGACCCTCGAAAGAAAACGGCAGTGATTGACCGACGATCGTCTGGAACGCTCTGCCGAGCGGCGAGCGTGCGCCAAAGGTGACGAGCAAATAGAAGCCGAGGACCGTGGGCGGCAATACCAGGGGGACCGTGACCAGCGCTTCGACGAGCAGTTTGCCTCGAAAGAAGCGATAAGCCAGCAACCGCCCGAGCCAGATTCCGCCTGGCAGGAGGATCGCGAGGCTGGCCAGCCCGAGCCGGAGGGAGACGCCGAGCGCCGTCCAGTCCATGGGATCAGTCAGGCACCGCGAAGCCGTGCTTTTGGAGGATCGAACGGGCAGCGTCGCCCTGAAGAAATCGATAGAACGATTCGGCGATCGGGCCGGAGCGCTTGAGCAGGACCATGCGTTGACGAAGCGGCTCGTGATCCGCGTCGGGGAGCAGCGCGTACGTCCCGCGGCCGGCGAGACCCGGCCCGACGACGAGAGAATAGGCGACAATCCCGCCGACCGCGTTGCCGGTCGTGGCGAATTGGGCTGCCTGTGCGACGGTGTCGCCCAGGACGAGTCGGGGCCGGAGCGCGTCCCACAGCCCGTGCCGGCGCAGCACCGCTTCCGCGGCGCGGCCGTAAGGCGCCACATCGGGATTTGCGATGGCGAATCGGGTGACGCCGCCGGCATTCAAGAGCCGTGCGAGGCCCTCCAACTTGCTGTCCGCGGCCATCGGCGACCCCGCGGGCGCGAAGATCGCAAGCCGCCCCACCGCATAGACCACGCCGGCATCGCGCGTAAGCCCTGCGGCCATGAGCTGAGCGGGAAACTCGTCGTCAGCCGCGAGAAATATTTCGAACGGCGCGCCGTCGAAGATCTGCCGGGTCAGCGTTCCCGAGGCCCCGAATACCAGGGTCACGCGCTCGCCTCGATCGCGCGTGAACCGGGCGGCCACCTCGGTCAGGGCGAAATTGAGATTCGCCGCCGCAGCGACGGCGGGCGCACGTTGGGCCGACACTCCGGCGGCGGCGGTGACCGCGACGGATATCGCCGCAGCCAGACCCGTCGCCCGGAGAGGAACCAGACTGGGAGCCAAGACATGAATCATATCAAATCGAGACGATATGGACCTATTATTGTCTCTAATCGTCTCAGATGGTGTGACGATCTCGAAGGGTGTGACGGAGGGAGGCCCAGATGGCACTGTTGACGGTCAGGGCGGCGGCTGAGCGGCTCGGCGTCGCCTATTCCACGCTGAAGCGCTGGGTCCTGACGGGCCGCGTGCGGACAACGCGCACGCAGGGTGGCCACCACCGGGTCTCTGAATCGGAGATCGATCGGCTGACGGCGCGCCAGCAACCCGAGACCCGACGGGCCGTGAGGGCCGAGGTCAGCGAGTCGCTCGGCGGCCTCAGCGCACGCAATAGGCTCCGCGGTTTCATCGACGAAGTCCGTGTCGACGGCCTCCTGGCGCAGGTTCGTCTGCGCATTGGAGATCAGACCTTGACCGCCGTCATCACGGCTGACGCCGTCCGTGCATTGAAGCTGAGGCGCGGCGATGACGCGCTCGCGATCATCAAGTCGACCGAGGTGATGATTGCCAAGCCCGGATCGGAGGGCATCAGACGACGCAAGAAGCGCTAAGAACCGTCCCGGCGCCGGTTGCCCAGAATCGCGCCTGAATGCTTGAGTCCGGAGCGATGATCCGATAAAAAGGAAGAGCTTCGAACCCCATGCGTCAGGTCCGACTCTGCTTTGGCATCGCCGTCCTCTTTGCGGCCGTTTTCGGCGGAACGGTCGAGCTCGGCCACGTCCCGGTGTCGGCTCAGACGGTTTCGCCGCCCATCCTGCGTGCACGGGACTCAGTGCGTCCGGACACGGCAGCCTCCGAGCCCTCCGCCGATGAGCTCGTCAGAACGACCGCGGAGGGCCGGCTGCAGGCCGATCTGGAAATGCTGCGGATCTTTCGGCCAGCTTACGTGTTCTGGCAGCACATCTTCACTATTCCTGACGGACGAATCGTGTTCGGGAGCGCACGAGACGGGCGCCTGGTGGCGACATTCCCGACCGCCGGTGATTGGACGCGCGACGTCATCTGGGCGGACAGCGGGCTGGCGCCCTCGCTCGCCGGCCAGCAGCTATCCGCTCGTCTCAATCAGCGGCGCGACGAGGTAGTGCGAATCCTCGAGCCGACGACCGGGCCTCTGCTGCACAACTCGACCCGCGGGGCGTTTCTGCTGCCGAACATTCCCCGCTACGGCGCCTTCTTGAACGAATGGGGAGCCATTTACGAGCGGTTTGGCGTCCCGGCCCAGATTGGCCTGGCCCAGGCTATCGTCGAATCGGGATTGAAGGGCACCGCCAGGTCGCGGGCCAACGCCGTGGGCTTCTGTCAGTGGCTCATGCGGAACTGGCAGCATCTGGATCGGCTGACCCCGGTTGTCATCGAGGCCTACAACCAGACGACGCAGGCTCCGTACTGCGCGGCGTATCTCTCGATTCTGGCGACGATGTACAGCAGCTTCATCCCGGCGCTGTCGGAGCATCACGCTGGGGGTGTGAACGTCGGGCGCGCGGTCATCAACGGCGAGCGGCTGGGTGGCGCCGACGCCCGCGAGCAGTACTTGATGGGGGCCCAGTTCGCTCGCGACCTGCGAAATATCTCGTTGCGGCGCTACAGGGATTTGTATCGCACGTACGGCGTACGCTCGTTCTTCTATGCCGAGATGGTGTTCGGCAACACGGTCAATGTCACCCGGATCACCGGCGAGGTGCCGCAGAGTCGCATCTTCGCGATGCGCTCGGACCGTTCGATTCCGATGGCTGAAATCACTCGGCGGACGGGCCTCTCGGTGGACGAGGTGAAACGATACAACCCCGCGATCGTTCAACAGGTCCCGGCTCGGGCGAACCTCTACCTTCCCACCTATGTTGCGGAGTTCGGACCGGACGTCTCGTTCTGGCATCGCCAGGCGAGTACCGCATATCTCGACGTGCTCAGCGATTTTCTTCGGCTCGATGTCGGCGTACAGCGCTGGCACGAGCCGTCGTTCGATGCGGTGCTGCGCGGGTTCCAGAGTCGCTTCCGCGAGACCGACACCGAGGAGGGTGCCGTCATGGCGACGACGCTGGCCTATGTGATCGACGATCTGCGAACGAGCCGTCGCGCCGCAATCCTGGAGGACTTTCGCACGAGCGGCCACATCCTGGACCTCTTCAAACAGGGCGTCAGCGAGCTGGCGACCATCCTTCCCCCATCGCGCTGAGGCGCATCTCTACGCGAGCTCGACGCTCCAATGAGCCCGGAGTCGGGCCTGCACGCGGAGGCTCACTCAAACGCGAAGACGATTCCGGCCGTGAACTCAGCCTGCCAGACGACATTAGTGTGCAAAGCAAAGAGGCAGATACCTGGTGTACAGGCGACGGCGCTCCCCTCGGCGTCGACGAACGTCGTGAACACGCGGCTCTCGAGACGGAATCCGACATGACGCGTGGGGAACAGCTTGACGCCGCCGCCCGCGCTCAAGGTGAAGCGGATTTCGCTGTCCGTGTCGGCGGCGTAGCGAGTGAGTCCCAGCATCCCCGTCAGAAAGGGGCGGGCGCGGCCGGCGTCGAATTCCCGCAGCCCACCGCCCATCCAATGATCGACGGTGATTCGCCAGGGAATGACGGGGGCGAACGGAGCTGGCCGCGCGAGGATATCCGCCTGTTCGTGCGTGAACAGGCCCTCGACCTGAAGGCCGTGAGACCACGGGGCATCCACGACGAGACCTAACGCCAGCGCGCCATCGAGATCCACGGGCTGCCCCGTGATGAGCTCGAAGAAATCGCCGCCGAAGCGGTAGCCCGCAAACGGCGTCACTTCGACCCCCTGCGCCGATGCCGCAGGCGCTTCAGCGACGACGAAACTGAACGCCATGATGATGGCGCCGACTGCTGGAAAGCGTTGTGAAGACATGCGTGCAGCGGCGAGTGCGCGCCGCCGAATAGCGCGCTCCTGCAAATGCGGATCCGCCAACCAAATTCGTAATCGGATCACCGGCACGGAGTATCCTGCGGGCATGAGTACCCGAATCCAGTCTCGGCAGCTTGGTTCTCACGGCCCGGCCGTTTTTCCGTTGGCGCTCGGATGCATGGGCATGTCAGGGATGTACGGGCCCGCGGATCAGAAGGAGAGCCTCGCGACGATTCAAGCCGCGCTCGACGCCGGTGTCACGCTGCTCGATACCGGCGACTACTACGGCGCCGGACACAACGAGCTCCTCATCGGCCGCGCGCTGCGCGATCGTCGGGACCAGGCTCTCGTGTCGGTGAAGTTCGGCGCGCTGCGCGGCCCGGACGGTGCCTGGCTGGGCATGGATACGCGGCCGGCAGCTATCAGGAATTTCCTGGCTTACACGCTGACGCGGCTCGGCGTGGATCACGTGGACATCTATCGACCGGGACGGCTCGATCCCGCCGTGCCGATCGAGGAGACGATCGGGGCGCTGGCCGATCTCGTCAAGGCAGGTTACGTGCGTGCCATCGGCTTGTCGGAAGTGGGACCCGATACGATCCGGCGGGCGCACGCGGTCCATCCCGTTAGTGACCTGCAGATCGAATACTCGCTCATCAGCCGTGGCCCCGAAGCAAAGATCTTCCCGCTCTTGTCCGAGCTCGGAATCGGCGCCACGGTGTACGGAGTGCTTTCGCGCGGCCTGCTCAGCGGGTCGCGGCCCGGTTCGTCCGGCGACTTCCGTGCGCATCTCCCGCGCTTCACCGAGCCGAACCGCGAGCGAAATCAGGCGGTGACCGACGCTTTGCGCGGTCTGGCGACCGAAAAGGGTGTCACCGCCTCGCAGCTCGCCATCGCGTGGGTGCTGGCAAAAGGCCCGAACCTCGTGCCGGTCATCGGCGCGCGGACACGGGCGCAGCTCGCCGAGTCGTTGGCCGCGCTCGTGATCGAGCTGTCGCCGGCGGACATCGCCCGCGTCGAATCGGTGGTTCCCGCCTCCTCTGTGGCCGGGACACGGTACGACGAGCACCAGATGCGCATTCTCGACAGCGAGCGCTAGGTCGGCTGGCGACCTCGCTCAGTAGGACCAGCCGACGGATGCCACGACGCCGACGTCGTTGGTCTCCGCCTCAGGGTTTGGCGGCCGGCTGTCGTAGGTCTCGAAGACGTTGAGCGCGAAGAAGAGATCCTTGAGGAACTCGCGTTTGCCGCTGACGTCGAGCTGCACCCGCTGACGCCCCAGGTCGCTCAAGCTCGGATAGTACTGAAAGTCGAGGTCGAAAGTGGTTTTTGGTCGATCGTAGGTGTAGTACGACGTGCGAACCACGAAGAGTGCTTCGACGTTCTGGGTTGGCTCGACGTCGACACCGCGCTCGTCGTTGAAGGCGAGCCCGCCACCGACGGCGAGCTGCGCCCGATTGCTGTTCACCAGGCGCGGGCCGGTCGCTCCTCCTATCTGCGAGCGCAGCTTCAGTCCGAGGCTTTCGTTGGTTTCGAACCGGCCGGCTCCGGAAATGAACCAGTTGGGCCGCCGGTAGCGGAGGTACGAAAGCTCCATCGTGGCGCGATCGTCGCGGCCCTCGTCGTCCTCGGTCCGGGTCTGCGTCAGCGAGAAGGTGAGCCGGGACTCGAATGCGGGCCTGCGGAAAACCGTGTCCGAGTTGGCGTTGAGCTGCGCGACGCCGCTCGACCGCGTGTAGCTGAAACCGACATCGATGGTGCCGTCGAGCCGCCGCCAGAAGTTGGCTCCGATCGGCGTCATGAACGTCACGTCCGTCATCGGCAGGGTCGTGACCGATCCATCCAGGGCGACGACGGCAATCGAGCGGGCAGCCGATTGTCCGAGCGAACCCAGAAACCGGCGGCCATCACCCGTCATGACTTCGATGAGCCGGGCGGCGACGATATTCGCGAGCTTGTCCCACTCGAGGTACAGCGTGCCCGCATCGTCGGTCTCGAACTCGAGGCGGCCGCGCTCGAGCCGCGCGACCTCGCCCGTAATGCGGTCCCCGTTGGCCAGTGACACGACATCGGTGCGGCCCTGGGCGAACGGTGTGGTCGTGCCGAGCGCCAGGGCCATCGCGATCGCAGCGGCGATCCGCACGTAGCGCGTGCCCGCGCGCGTCATCCGTTGTCCGGCCCGTCGAGGGGCGCAGGCCGACGCGGTGGCCAGTCGAAGCGAATACCGAGAGGCACCGCTGAAATACTAACCCACGGGTATGATCAAGGCACTGCAACCGAAGTGAGAGCGATCTGCCGGTGCGTTTCGCCAGGTTCTCATCAGGGCCGCCCGCAAGGAGGATTTCATGCCGACCGTCACGACCACCGACGGTACCACGATCTACTACAAGGATTGGGGCACAGGACAACCGATCGTCTTCAGCCATGGCTGGCCGCTTACTGCGGACGCGTGGGATGCACAGATGGTCTTTCTCGGCTCGCGCGGCTACCGGTGCATCGCCCACGATCGCCGCGGCCACGGCCGATCCAGCCAGCCGTGGAACGGCAACGAGATGGATACGTATGCGGACGATCTTGCTGCGCTCGTGACGTCGCTCGATCTCCAGAAAGCGGTGCACGTCGGGCATTCGACGGGAGGCGGGGAAGTGGCACGGTATATCGGCCGACACGGAACCCGCCGCGTGGCCAAGGCCGTGCTGATCGGAGCGGTCCCGCCGCTGATGTTGAAGACGGCTGCCAACCCCGGAGGGCTCCCGATGGACGCGTTCGACGCCATCCGAGCGGGCGTGCTCGCCGATCGCTCGCAGTTCTTCAAAGATCTCACCACGCCGTTCTACGGTTTCAATCGGCCCGGCGCGAAGGTGTCCCAGGGGGTTCGGGATTCGTTCTGGCTGCAGGGCATGCAGGCCGGGCACAAGAACGCCCTGGACTGCATCAAGGCGTTCTCCGAAACCGATTTCACCGACGACCTCAAGAAATTCGACGTGCCGACCATGATCATGCACGGCGACGACGATCAGATCGTGCCCATTGGTGCTTCAGCGATGTTGTCGTCGCGGCTGGTCAAGGGAGCGACGCTCAAGGTGTATCCCGGACTTTCACATGGCATGTGCACCATCAACCAGGACCAGATCAACGCCGACCTCCTGGCCTTCATCAAGGGCTGAGGCCGAGTGTTGAGCCCGTTACCAATGATCAGATTCTGAGAGTGGCGGGCTACTTGCCGATCTGCACGGTCAGCATCGAGACGGATCCGCCGTCGATCCCTTCGACGGGAAACGACACCAGATCAGTCCAGCCATGGCTCTCGTCCGGGTCGTCGTGGCGCCACGCTCACTTCCAGGTGATCTCCATGCCGAAGAAATGCATGAATACCTGTCGATTCGGCTGGTTCTTCGGGTTCTGCTGAGGGCTCCTGATGTAGAAATCGGCCTGCTGCGTCGCCGGGTTGGTTTCCCCGGCCGGAAGCTTCTTGGCCGGCATCGGGTAGTTCACACGCAGCGTCTTTCTGTCGCGCAGTCCCTGCGTGACCATGAAGTGCATTTCGTAGTCCTGATAGAGCGGTTTGCCATTGAGCGTGGCATGCCCGAACCCCCAGCCGGCCAGAAACACGACGGTCTTTGGCCAGTTGTTGTCCCCGCACCCTGAATCGGTACCGTGCTCGTGGATGTAGGCAACGATCCCGCCGTTCTGACAGGGGTTGAACTCGTTCCAGCGGTCGATGGCGAGCACCAGATTGCCTTCCGGAATCGTCAGCCTGGCTTCGAACGTGCCGCTGTTCTGGATCTCGTTCACGTCGATCTCGGCAGTTCCGCCGACGGCGCGGACGGCCTTGGCGTCGTTGTCCAGGTGGTCCCATCCCTCCGCGTCGTTGAGGCCGCCGACCATGTGGATGCGGCCGGCCGAGATGACGAAATGCCCGTCGTACAGGTCATGTTGCTCGGGCGCATAAAAGTGAAGGAGGGCGCCGGGCTGCTGTCGGGGGTCTGGTCCCTGTTGCGCAGCGACCGTGGCGCTCAGGACGAGAATCGCGATCCACATCTTTCGCCGCATAAACCCTCCAATTTCATCGCTGTCCGCCTTCGGCGCGTGTACGCTCGGCGTCAACCCTGATGTATGTGATATCACACCGAGTTGGCGCGCGCGATCAATGGCAACTCGTAATCCGTCGGGCGCTGGTGTTGGCGATGGCCCTTACGACTACAGGAACGGCCGACGTCAGGGCCCAGGATCAGGCACAGCTTCGCGTCGAGGTCCGGTCGGAAGATCACGCCGTCGAGAACGCCGATGTGCTGGTGCAAGGGTCGGCTTATCGGACGGACGGAGCGGGGCGCGTGACGATTGTGACGGCGCCGGGTCAGACCGACGTGACCGTCATGAAGGACGGGTTTGTCGCGGCGACGACCTCGATCGCGCTGGCGGCGGGCGTGATCCAGGATCTCCTGGTAACCCTTGAGCGGCAGCCCACGCTCGAGGAGGAGGTCATCGTCGTGGCGGCCACCAGGACCGACAGGCGTCTCGAAGATCAACCGATGCGCGTCGAGGTCCTGGGCCGCGAAGAAATCGAAGAGAAGATGCTGATGACGCCCGGTGACATCGTCATGATGCTCAACGAGATGGGCGGCATGCGCGTCCAGGCGACGTCGCCATCGCTCGGAGCGGCGAGCGTACGAATCCAGGGGATGCGCGGCCGCTACACGCGCGTCCTGTCGGATGGCCTGCCACTCTTCGGGGAGATGGGAGGCTTGGGCCTCCTGCAGATTCCACCGATGGATCTGGGGCAGGTCGAAGTCATCAAGGGCGTGGCTTCTGCCCTCTACGGCGCCGGCGCGATGGGTGGAGTCATAAATCTGCGGTCACGGCGGCCCCCGGCCGAAACCCAGCGCGAAGTCCTGCTGAACCGATCGACCCGAGGGGCGACCGATGGCGTCGCCTTCCTTTCAAAGTCTCTGCAGGGGTCCTGGAGCGCGTCGATGCTGGCGGGAGGCCACTGGCAGGACATCAACGACGTCGACGGCGACGGGTGGGCGGACCTGCCAGGATACGCACGCGGGGTCGTTCGGCCCCGCCTGTTCTGGGAAGGCGGCGATGGGCGGACACTCTTCGCCACTGCCGGTTTCACGTACGAAGATCGCAACGGTGGCACGCCCGAGGGCGCCGTCCTCGCGTCAAACGGGCAGCCGTTTGTCGAAGCGCTGGAGACGCGTCGATTCGACGCAGGCGCGGTCGGCCAGCTCCTGGTCCGCAATCGATGGCCCCTGTCGGCACGATTGGCCGTAGTCCGGCAGGCCCACGACCACCAGTTCGGTGAAATCCTCGAGCGCGATCGACACGACACCGGTTTTGCCGAGATAGCGATTCGGGGCAGCGTGGGACGCCAGACCTGGGTCGCGGGTGGTGCGTTCGAGCGTGACGCATACAGTCCGCGCGATGTGCCACGGTTCGCGTACGATTTCACGGTTCCTGGCGCGTTCGTCCAATACGACGTGGACGTGACGCCAGGGCTCTCGGTGTCGTCGAGCGGCCGTGTGGACTTCCACAGCGAGTACGGCACCTTCTTCAGTCCACGCGTGTCAGCGCTGACGCGTGCCGGCCGGTGGGCGAGCCGGCTGTCGGTGGGCACGGGATTCTACGCCGCGACGCCGATCACGGAGGAAACAGAAGCCGCGGGACTCACTCGACTGACGATCGGTCGGCCGCTGCGCGCCGAGCGAGGCGTGAGCGGATCGTTCGACCTCTCACGCACCGATGGTCCCTTGTCGTACACCGCGACGCTGTTCGCATCGCGCATTGCCGATCCCGTGTATGTGACGCGCGACACGGAGTACGCCCTTGGTAATCTGCCGGATGCCACGACAAATGTCGGCACGGAGCTGCTCGCCA
This sequence comes from Vicinamibacterales bacterium, assembly GCA_035537875.1. Lineage (GTDB taxonomy): Bacteria > Acidobacteriota > Vicinamibacteria > Vicinamibacterales > CAVVIG01 > DATLLJ01. The sequence continues at coordinate 79,260 of DATLLJ010000108.1, forward strand.
CACTGCGCCGGGCACCCTGGGCGTTGACGGTCACCTACACCTATGTCCGCGCTCGCGAGACGGTCGATGGCCGCGACACCGATGTTCCGCTCACGCCGCGACACAGCGTGGGGATGGTCGCGATGTGGGAGGAAGAGGACGTCGGCCGCGTGGGTGTCGAGTGGTACTTTACCGGCCCGCAGGCCCTCGAAGAGAACCCCTATCGCACGACGAGTGAGCCCTACAGCGTCGTGGGGCTTCTGGCTGAGCGTCAGGTCGGTCGGGTGCGGCTGTTCATCAACGGCGAGAACTTGACCGGAGTCCGTCAGACGCGTTGGGATCCACTGGTGCGCCCGACGAGAGCCGTCGATGGGCGATGGACGGTGGACGCGTGGGCGCCACTCGAGGGCCGTAACCTCAATGGCGGTGTTCGCGTGCGGTTCTGACGCCAAGGTTGTGACCGCATTGAGTGGCGGCGGTCTGACTCGTCGCTCAACCGTCCATCTGACAACACGTCGAAGGCGTCGGCTGTCCGCAGCGACAGTTGCGTCGCGAAATTTGATACGATCGCCGGACTCGCTCGAGGACCCACACGGGACGAGCCGAGCCGCTCAATGACGCTGGCGATTGTCGACGACGACGAGGGTGTGCGTAGAGCGCTGGCGCGGCTCGTGCGCTGCCTGGGCCACGAGGTCTTGATCTTCGCCTCGGCTGAGGAGTTCGAGGCTCAGTCCGTCGCGGTGGATTGTCTGGTCGTTGACGTGCGCCTGCCAGGAGCCAGCGGTCTCGAACTCCGCGAACGGCTGCGCAGCCGCGTGCCGCCGGTTCCGGTCGTTCTCATCACAGGCGACACCCATCCGAAGACGCGAGATGCCTCCCGTGCGATCGATGCCCCCTCGGTGGCCAAGCCCTTCGACGACCTGACGCTGATGGCGGCCATTGCCGACGCGATGGCGCAGGCGGACGTTGTCGGCGAACGTCGTGCAGACTGACGATTCCTATCGGCGCGCAACGGCCGCGGGGCGCGTCGGCGTCTGGGACTGGGACCTCGCCAGCGGCGAGATCTACGTGGATCCGATCCTCAAAGAGATGCTGGGCTACCAGGATCACGAGATCCGCAACCATCTGGACGACTGGGGCCGCCTCGTCCATCCCGACGATGCCACCGCGGTGTTCGAGCGGGCGCAAGCCCATATCAACGGCAAGACTCCGCACTACGAGATTGAGCACCGGATGCTGCATCGCGACGGCAGCATCCGGTGGTTCCTCGCCCGCGGATCCGTCACCCGGAATGCCGACGGAACGGCTGCCCACATGGCCGGGACCGACACCGACATCACCGAACTGAAACGCAGCGAAGAGGCACTGCGCCAGGCGGAGGAACTCAACAGGCGCATCGTCGAGAGCACCGGCGACTGCCTGCAGATCCTCGATCTCGACGGACGCCTGATCTACGTGAATCGCGAGGGGCTGCGTCTGCTCGACCTCGCCGACTTCGCCGACGTCGTCAACCGCCCGTTCGTCGGTTTCTGGGAGGAAGCGGCTCGTCAGGCGGCGGCCGAGGCCGTCGCGACAGCGCAGCGTGGCGAGTGCGGCCGTTTCCACGGCTTCACGCGAACCGCCTCACGTGCGCCGAAATGGTGGGACGTCGTCGTAACGCCGATCACCGATGTGACCGGCAAGGTGGTCCAGCTGCTGAGCGTCTCGCGTGACATCACCGAGCGGCGTCGGGAAGAGGCGCTCCATGTGGCCCAGCATCAGGTGCTCGGGATGATAGCCACCGGCAGCGCGCTGCCCGACGTGCTGGGCTGCCTCGTCGGTCTCGTCGAGCAACAGGCCGACGGTATGCTGTGTTCCGTGCTGCTGCTCGACGGAGACGGGCGCACAATCCGACATGGTGCCGCCCCGAGTCTGCCGGACGACTACGTCCGCGCGGTCGACGGAATGCCCATCGGCCCTCGCGGCGGCTCGTGCGGGACCGCCATGTTCAGAGGCACTCGAGTGGTCGTCACCGACATCTTCACGGATCCGCTCTGGGAGGACTACCGTGCCGTGGCACGACAATCCGGTCTGAGGGCGTGCTGGTCGACGCCGATTTTTTCGCCGGAGCGCAAGGTGCTTGGTTCGTTTGCGATGTACTACAGCGAGCCGCGCACACCCAGGGCCGCAGAGCTGCGACTGATTGAGTCGGCGGCCAACATGGCAGGAATCGCCATCGAGCAGCAGCGCGCGCATCACGCCCTGCGACAAAGCGAGGCACGAAATCAGGCCATTCTCCGCGCCCTGCCCGACTGGATGTTTCTGACGTCGGTCGAGGGCGTCTTTCTCGATTTTCACGCCAGGGACCCGTCGAGGTTGCACGTCCCTCCGTCGGCATTCCTCGGCAAGCACATCAAAGACGTCCTTCCTCCGCCGGTTGCCGAGATGCTTGCCCAGGCGTTCGCGCGCGTGAGGACGTCGGACGAGCCCGAGAAGGTCGAATACACGTTGGCGTCGGACGACACCGAGCGCTTTTATGAGGCGTGCATCGTTGGTTGCGACGGCGACAAGCTCCTCAGCATCGTCAGGGACATTACCGATCGCAAGCGCGCGGAGCTCGAGGCGATCGCGCAGCAGATGGAACTGGCACACCTGGGCCGGGTCGCCATGCTCGGCGAGCTGACGGGTGCACTTGCGCACGAGCTGAGCCAGCCGCTGACCGCCGTTCTGAGCAACGCGCAGGCCGCGCGACACCTCCTGGATCGCGAGCCGCCGGACGTGGCGGAACTCCGGCTCACTCTCGAAGACGTCATCAAGAGCAGCCGACGGGCGGGTGCCGTCATCGATCGGCTGCGCGCGCTGTTGAGGAAGGAAGACATCGTACTGCAGCCGGTCAACCTGAACGAGGTGGTGCGCGAGGTGGTCGACCTGGCACACGGCGAGGTCGCAGCGCGTCGCATGACCGTGACGAGCACGCTCACGCCAGAGGTGCCGCCCGTGCTGGGCGATCGCGTTCAACTGCAGCAGGTGGTGCTCAATCTCGTGTTGAACGCCTGCGATGCGATGAGCGAGACGCAGGCGGCGAAGCGACAGCTTGCGCTCTCCACCGAGGCGGAAGATGGGTTCGTGCAGCTCGTCGTGAGCGACCGTGGTGTCGGGATTCCTCAAAGCCAGCTCGAGCGCGTGTTCGAGCCGTTCGTCACGTTCCGGCCGCAAGGCCTTGGCCTCGGCCTTGCCATCACACGTTCAATTGTGACGGCGCACCGCGGATCGATCCGAGCGGAAAACAACGGTGATGGCGGCGCGACATTCCGCTGTATGCTCCCGGTCGCAAACGCCCCGGCGATCAAGCAGGCGGATTGAGTGACTGCGCCTTCTTATCGCGACGGCCGTCGCTGACCAGAATGGGCAGCCTGACGGGCGGAGACCCGTTCGGCTTACCCACTGAACGTTGGAACGGGCGTCGGCATCTTCACGGCGGCCCCGGACGGACGGCCCGACTGGCGACTCCGGTTCCAGGCCACGCTCCTGCTGCCGCGGCAGTGATGCCGATTTACAAAGACACGCGCCTCAATCGAAGAGCGTTGCCGATCACAGACACCGAGCTGAACGTCATGGCGGCGCTGGCGATCATCGGGCTGAGGAGCAGCCCGAAGAACGGATAGAGAATGCCAGCCGCCACCGGCACGCCGATGACGTTGTAGATGAACGCGAAGAAGAGATTCTGGCGGATGTTGCGCATCGTAGATCGGCTGAGCCGACGGGCTCGCACGATCCCCCTCAGATCGCCCTTGACGAGCGTGACGCCGGCGCTTTCCATGGCGAGGTCGGTTCCCGTGCCCATCGCAATACCGACATCCGCCGCCGCCAGAGCCGGCGCATCGTTGATGCCGTCGCCCGCCATGGCGACACGCTCGCCGCGCTGCTGCAGGCGCTTGACCACGGCCGCCTTCTGATCCGGCAGGACGTCCGCCTCTACCTGATCGATCCCGACAGAACGCGCGACAGCTTCGGCGGTCGTGCGGTTGTCGCCCGTGAGCATCACGACCTTGATGCCTTCGCGGTGCAGAGCCTGGATGGCTTCGGGCGTCGTTGCTTTGATCGGATCCGCCACGCCAATGAGTCCGGCAGCCTGCCCCCCGATGGCGACGAACATGACCGTCTGGCCCTCCCGTCGCAGTGCTTCGGCGCGATCGCGCAGCGGACCCGAATCGACGACCAGCGTCTCCAGGTGCCGCAGGTTGCCGACGGCAACGGCTTGGCCATCGACGACCCCAATGACGCCCTTCCCGGTGACGGACTGGAAATCGCGGACTTCTGACAACGCGACGCCTCGTTCGCGGGCGCCGTCGACGATAGCTGCGGCGAGAGGATGTTCGCTGACGTTCTCGAGACTTCCGACGAGCCTCAGGAGGGTTGCGGAGTCCATGCCGGCTTGCGCCTCAACGATCGCCAGCTTCGGCTTGCCTTCGGTCAACGTGCCCGTCTTGTCCACAACGATCGTGGTGACGGTTTCGAGCACCTCCAGCGCCTCGGCATTCCGGATGAGGACCCCAGCTTCGGCTCCCCGGCCGGTGCCCACCATGATCGACATGGGCGTCGCCAGACCCAGCGCGCACGGGCAGGCGATGATGAGCACGGCCACGGCGTTCACGAGCGCGTGTGCGACGCGAGGATCGGGTCCGTACTGCGACCAGACGACAAAGGTGGCGGCAGCCACGGCGATGACGATCGGCACGAACCACCCCGACACTGTGTCCGCGAGGCGTTGAATCGGCGCTCGCGACCGTTGCGCCTCGCTGACCATCCGCACGATCTGCGCGAGCAGCGTGTCGCTGCCGACGCGCCGTGTCTCCATGACGAAAGTCCCCGTGCCATTCACGGTGCCGCCGGTGACGGTGGACCCGTTTGCCTTCTCCACCGGGATCGGTTCGCCGGTGACCATGGATTCGTCGATCGCCGTCGTTCCGTCGGTGATGACGCCGTCCACCGGGACCCGCTCGCCTGGCCGGACGCGAAGCCGATCGCCGACCTGCACCAGATCCAGCGGAACGGCCCGTTCGGAGCCGTCCGATTCGAGACGGCGCGCAGTCTTGGGAGCAAGCCCCAACAAGTTTCGGATTGCAGTACCCGTCCGCGATCGAGCGCGGAGCTCGAGTACTTGACCGAGCAGCACGAGGACAACGATGACCGCCGCGGGCTCGAAATAGACGGCCACCTCTCCCATTGTGCGGAATGAATCAGGGAACAGCCCAGGGGCGAGCGTTGCGACTGCGCTGTAGGCGTAGGCCGTGCCGACGCCGAGCGCGATCAGCGTGAACATGTTGAGGTGACGGTTCACCACCGATGCCCAGCCACGCACGAAGAACGGCCAGCCTCCCCAGAGAACCACCGGGCTCGCGAGGGCAAACAGCATCCCGTTCAACCAGCCTTGCGGCACTATATGGTGCAACGGCTGGCCCGGCAGGAAGTCCGACACCATCAGGGCGAGAATGGGCGTTGTCACGCCTGCGGACCACCAGAACCGGCGCGTCATGTCCTCGAGTTCTGGGTTCCTCTCTTCGAGCGTAACAGTGCGCGGCTCGAGGGCCATCCCGCAGATCGGGCACGAGCCGGGCCCGTCGCGCACGATCTCGGGGTGCATCGGACACGTCCACTCGACCTTGGTGGTCGGCGCCAGGTCGACTGGTTCGAGCGCCATCCCGCACTTCGAACAGGCGCCGGGACCCTTCTGGCGCACTTCCGGATCCATGGGACAGGTGTACTCGCGCCCCATTTCGGCCGTCGACGCCGGCGTTGCCGGGCGCTGCTCCAGGAAGACGTCAGGCGTCGCTCGGAACCGATCGACGCAGCTCTGACTGCAGAAGTAGTACGTGTGCCCCTTGTGATCGATGTGGCCGACGGCATCGTCCGGGGAGATGGTCATCCCGCAGACAGGGTCGAGCACTTCAGCGGGGGAGGTCGGGGTGGGCGGCAGCGAATGGCGTGACATTCCCAGGAAGCCGTATCAAATGCCGCGGGTCACCGGCTGCTGCCGGCGACTTTTGAGTATGACTCGAGGTCCATCATCCAGACGTCGCCCCTGAAGTCGCCGAGCACGAGAACGATCTGATCGGGCGTAGCGACGGGCGCCGTACCTGGAAGGTACGCGGGCATCACCATTTCTACTGACGCGTACACCGCCATCGGTTCCCCTTCGACCAGCCCTGATGCGGGGGCGACATGCCGCGCTCGAACGGCGCTCCGAACCAGCGGGTTCGTGCCCGTCGGGGTGTAATAGAGGAGCCGACCATCCGCAGACCAGAAGGGATGGCTCGCAGAGCGAGCCGCAACCACCCATTCCGACTCTGGAATCGGCTGTTCCCGGAACGGACTCAGATACACGCTGGCTGGTTCGCCCGGACGCGATGCATCGAAGGCGATCCATCTTCGATCCGGCGACAAACGCGGATTCCTGACCGACCGGTCGGCGCTCTCCAGCAACTCGTGCTGGACTCCAGTGTGCGTGTCGATGAGCGCAATCGCATTCAGACGCGCGAATCGCTCGATAATCAGCCGGCGCTCGTCCACCCACTCGCGCGGTCGACCGCCGCAATCATCTCCCAGCTTTCGCCAGGTCCCATCGGACAGGGAGATGATGAAGATGGGCCGCATCGCGCGTTCTCCTCCAGGCATCCTCATGCCGTACGCCAGGAGGCTTCCGCTTGGCGAGATCGCCGGATACGACTTCTCGCCAGCCGGACCCCCGGCGGGCACCCTCTCGGCGCCCGTTCGGAGATCCCTCAGGAACACTTCACCGTGTCCGGGCCGGAACGAGAAATACGCGAGCGTTCGAAAGTCGGTTGTGACCGACAAGTAGCCCAGCGGAAATGGCCCACGTGTCATCCGATGCAGCGGACCGTGCGCGAGGCCGGTGACAGCATTCAGAGAGACGGACCAGAGATTCATATCCGCCTGGCTGCTGACGAATGCCAGGCGGCCAGCGGCAGCCGCGGGAAGCCATGCAGACTCGCTGCCCGCCGTCAGCCGTTGTGGCGCCCCGGTCCCTTGAAACGTCGACGGGTTGATTCGCTGCCGGTAGAGGCCGACCCCCTGAGCCCCCGCCGCCGAGAAGACGAACGAGTCATTCACCCATGCCGCCCCGGTAGGGACGGTGAACATTCCTGCCTCGCGGAACAGGCGTACCACCCCGGTGTTCGTGGGCGAACCTCCGTCCATTGGCACGATCCACCAATCGGGTTCGAGCGCCGGATCCGGGCGGGCATGGACGAGCACGAACCGGCTGTCCGGTGACCACGTCGCGCACGCCACATCGACCAGTTCAGACGCCACCACGCGACAACCGGCGCCGTTGTGAGCGGCGATTCGGACGCCGGCAGCCTCGCGCGGCACACACGCAAGGCACAGCCCATCGGGGGACATTCGACCGCGGCTCGCGCCTCGCTGCAGCATTCGCGGTTCACCCCCAAGCGTGGGTACGTCGTACACATTCGGGCCCGACTCGTCGCTGGCGGTAAAGATGATTCGCGTGTCGTCCGGTGAAAACGAGAGGTACGAATACTCGTGCTCACCGTTCGTCAATCGCAGCGCCGCGCCGCCAATCTGCTGGATCCAGATCTGCGGCCTCAGCCCGTCCTGCCCGGCGTCCGAGACGTACGCGAGCAAGCGCGCGTCGGACGAGAGCGCCGGCCAACTGGTCATGGCCGACGTCCAAGTTACCCGTTCGAGTCGTGGCGCAACGGCCGCATCAACGGCGTCTGAGGTAGAGGGCGGGGCGAGCGTGCGGCGCCGGCTTTCCCACCATGCCGCCAGTTCTCCTCGTCGCGCGTAGATGCTGCCACGCTTTTCGTGCGCGAGACGATGCACGGGCAGCCCTTCCTCACGCTCCCATCGCTGAACGGTCCGGACGCCGCGGCCAAGATAAGCGGCAATCTGTTTCCAGGAATCGAGCCGACCCTCGAGGGCTTCGTCAGACTCCAGCGTCGGTTGAGCTTGGGAGTCGTCGCGCATGAGGGCCCAGCATAGCGCAGACACACGCCAAAACGCGCCACACCGGCCGTGGCAGGTCGTTGCGCTTGAGCAGCCGGAGATCCCGCCGCACACTGGGCCCGCTGTTCAAAACGTCTCCGAGGAGGTGCATCGTGAAGAAACTGATCGCCGTTCTATTCAGCGTCGCGCTGCTCACGGGCAGCACCGTCGCCGGGCAATCGAGCCGCAAATCCCTTCAAGGAGTGTGGCAGGCGGTCGAAGTGACTGTCAGGGGACCGGGTGCGCGCATCATCACGATTCCCGAGCCAAGACCGAACCTCATCATCGTCACGGCCAGACACTACAGCCGAGTCGAGGTCCATGCCGAAGGGCCACGTCCGGTCCCCGCAGATGTGACGAAGGCGAGCGCAGACGAACTGCGGGCCGTGTGGGGCCCCTTCATCGGGGAAGCGGGCACGTATGAAACGACTGACGGAAATGTGCTCACGATGCGCCCCGTCGCGGCGAAGAACCCTGCGGTGATGGCTCCCGGCGCCTTCATCACCTATTCCTTCAAGCTCGACGGCGACACGCTGTGGGTGACAGTCCAGAAGGATCAGAACGGTCCGATCGTCAACCCGGTAACGGTCAAAGCGGTGAGGGTCGAGTGAGCGTGTGCCGCCAGCTGACGGATGGCTTCGACGGCTACGCCTTCACGCTCGAGCCAGCCGCCGTTCGACGATGGGCCTCCTGGTCGGAGATCGGCCGCGGCCAACGCAGCGATGCGGCGGTCGCGGCCGCGAGCACCAGCACGATGAAGGCGAGGGAGACGCCGATGGGGACTTTGTAGACGTCAACGGCGAGCATCTTCAGCCCGACGAAGACCAGGATCACAGACAGGCCGACCTTCAGATAGTGAAACCGATGAATCACGCCCGCCAGTAAGAAGTAGAGGGCCCGCAGCCCGAGAATCGCAAAGACGTTGGAGCTGTACACGATGAACGGGTCCTGAGTGATGGCGAAGATCGCGGGAATGGAGTCGACGGCGAAGATGAGATCGGTCATCTCGACGAGCACGAGAACGACGAGAAGCGGCGTGGCCGCCCACCTCGACCGGCCGGCGATCTCCTCCCGGACAAGAAAGTGCTGGCCGTGATACTGGCGGGTAACCGGCACGACGCGGCGGATCAGCCGGATCGCGACGTTCGACTCGAGGTCGATGTGGGCCTCGTCCTCGGTCACCATGCGTAGACCGGTGAACACCAGGAAAGCCCCGAAGACATAGATGATCCAGTGGAACTGTTGCATGAGGTAGGCGCCCGCTGCGATCATCCCGCCGCGCATCAGCAGCGCTCCGAGGATGCCCCAGAACAACACACGGTGCTGGTAGCGCGAAGGGACGTGGAAGGAACCGAAGACGAGAACGAATACGAAGATGTTGTCGACGGAGAGAGCTTTCTCAATCAGGTACCCGGCGAAGTACTCGAGGCCGGCGTCAGGCCCCAGGAACGCGTAGACCCCCGCGCCGAACATCAGCGCCAGCGTAATCCACACAGCGCTCCACGCCGCAGCCTCGAGCGGTCGGACTTCGTGGGCGTCTTTGTGAAAGACGAACAGATCGAGGGCGAGCATCGCCAGCACGAAGACGTTGAACCCGGTCCACAGCCACAGTTGATCCATGCGTACACCCATCGCGTGCGCTCGAAAGAGCCACACGCCGCGCGCAGTGGCACGACGTCACTGCGCAAAATAAGAAAGGCGAGAGCCTCGCACCGTGGGCTGTTCGCCGCTCGTGCGAAGGTCTCGCCTTTCCCCGATGGGTATCGACCGAACCGTGCGCCAGGGCGCAGTCTTGACGATTCGGCCGCGCGGCGTTTGGCCGCCGCGTGGCTACTCCCCTTCAATCCAAGGATAGTCTGTTCGGCGGAAGCTCCTCAAGCGCAACCAGACGTTGCGCTCGCCCCGGCATTCTGGTAAGGGGTGCAGCCGCGAAGACTGCGCCACTAGCCCGGGTGTGAGCTGGGTGTCCAGGCGAACGCCACGATAAAGAGGATGGCCAGGAGCAAGTCCGGCACACCCGCCGTCGCGTCTGCCACCGCGAGGCGCCCCTGGCCATAGAGCACGGCCACTCCCGCGACGTGGCCAAGCTTTTCCACGATGCTCGGGATCATCAGCGGTCGGAAGCGGACCGGGTTCGACCCGATCACCAGAAACGCGATCTGCCACGCCATCGCCACCGACAGAAAGCCATAGAAGAATTGCGGATAGTCCATCGGCGCCGCGTACTGGCGTCCCGTCAGGTCGGTCAGAAAGTAAAGCGGCGTCAGCACGACGATGCCCCAGATGCCGGCGACGCGAAACACATGTGTCGCGAATCTCATGCTCTCATCTCGTCCTGCCGCGAATCGTCCTCGCCTCGCGATGGACACCGAGCGGCGTCAGCATGCTTTTCCCACACGGTTCATACGGCGCTATTGACGTCCTTCAGCAGCGTATCGATCGACGCCTTGCGGCCCGCTGCGTACGCCAGGGCCCATCGTTTGTGGCCGAGGCGTGTGCGCCCCTCACGTTCCGCCTCTTCCTGGAGATCGTGCACCGAGGTGTCGACCACCGTGACACCGGTTGACTCGGTGACGGCATCCCGCACGCCGAGAATCCGCGCCGCCCATGCGTCGTCGCCCCTGAGTGCGGCGGCGGCGGCTAGAGGGACCAGCGCATACACGAACGCAAATTTGTCATGCAGCTCCCGGATGCGGGTGAGGCTCTCACGGACGAGCGCGATCGCTTCGTCGGTCTTTCCACGCCGTACCGCCAGGATTGCGCGAACGTACAACGCCCAGGTCAGGAACCAGGGACCGACGTCTCGCAGCAAAGATGTGGCTTCGTCGAGCAGGCGCTCGGCCTGGTCGGCGTCTCCAGTCGCAAGGGCAAGCGCCGCCATCCCGCTGAGCGCATGCCCGGTGCCCCATGGGATAGCCAGCGCCCGGAACCCCTCGATGCTGCTGGTAAAGCGCTCTCGGGCCGCGCTCACGTTGCCAGCGGTATGTTCGACGTGCCCGGACAGATACTCAGCCTGCGCGACCACGTACCTCTCGCCGACGCCGTGGGGGAGCGACAGGGCGCGCTTGAGAGCGGTGCGTGCCCGCTCGAGTTCTCCCTGCGTGTACCACAGCACGGCCGCTCCGGCGAGTGCTCTCAGTTCGGCCGCCGGCGGAAGAGACGGCAGGTTCAGAATCTGTTCGTGCCACCGGAGGCCTTCGGCCGCATGCCCCCGGATCAGCCAAAAATACTTGAGCCCCCACGCGATATCGGCCGCTTCAGAGGGACGGTTCCGCTCGATCAGCCACGCCAGGGCGCCGCGATAATTCTCGAGCTCCTCACGCACGCGATTCAGCCATTCGGCCTGCGCAGGTCCGACGAGCCCCTCGGCGGCGAGAGACGCTTCGGCGGTGCAATAGCGCGCCAGCCCCTCGAGGGCATCGTCGCGCTCACCCGCCGCCGTGAGCTCGAGCGCAGCGTAAGCCCGCACGGTTTCGAGCATTTGGTACAGCGGACGAGTCGCCACTGAGGTCTCAGCTCGCAGCAGAAGGCTCTTGTCGATCAAGGCGGCTGCCGCGCCCAGCGCGTCGTCGCTGGTGGACGAAGAACCCTCGCCGCCGGGAAGGACCGCCGCGGCTGCCTCGATCGGAAAACGGCCCGGCAGGGCGCCGAGACGGCGGAACGCGCGCTGCTCGTGCGGTCCAAGAAGGCGATAACTCCAGGCCACCGTCGCATTCATGGTCTGCTGGCGTTCGGGAAGATCGCGTGGAGCGGAGGCTGAGAGCAGGACGTCGTCGCCCAGTCGGCGGAGCAGATCCTCGGCCGTCAGCATCTTCATCCACGGGGCCGCAAGCTCGAGCGCGAGCGGCAACGCATCGAGCCGGCGACAAATGGCTGTCACGGTGGGGCCGTTTGCGGACGTGAGGCGAAAGTCAGGCTGCACATCCCGCACGCGCTCCACGAAGAGTCGCACCGCCGGAGACCGTGCCCGATCCGCGGGGGACATCGCATCCGAGTCAACCTCCAACGGCAGCGGTCCAACGGCGTACTCCCTCTCTCCTCGAACATGGAGCGGAGCGCGGCTCGTGATCAGCAGCCGCAACGAGGCGACTGCTGTCAGGAGATCGGCAACCAGTGGCGCCGCGTCCAAGACCTGCTCGAAATTGTCGAGGACCAGCAGCGTGGGGGAATCGGCGCACGCGACACGGGCGCGCCGGGGCAGATCGAGCGGCGTGATGTCCGAGAGCTCGAGAGCCTCGGCGATCGCCGCGGCAACGAACGCCGAATTCCGTACGGCCGCCAACGGCACGAACACGACGCGGGAGGGACCCTCGCCTGCGATCGCATGCGCGATCTCCAGCGCCAGACGTGTCTTCCCGACGCCTCCTGGCCCGGTGATTGTCACGAGGCGTCCGGCGGGATCCGCGAGCCAGCGCCGCAGAGTGTGCACGTCCGCGTCGCGGCCGATGAGGGGGGTGGGAGCCAGGGGGAGCGCGACCTCGCGCAGCTCGTCGACCGCGGTGGTGTCCGCAGGCGCCCGCGCGCTCCCCGCGAACGCGTCCCGGATCGCACCCGTCAGGTCCAGCGCCGCCGACAGCGCGCGCACGGTCTCGACATGCGGCCGCCGTCGTTCCCCGCGCTCCAGCGCGCTGACCGCGTGGACCGACAGGCCCGCAATCGTTGCGAGCTCCTCCTGTGTGTAACCCGCCGCCTCGCGAAGCGCTTTGAGTTGCGCTCCGAACGTCCGCTGAGCGCCAGGCTTCATGACTCGTTCATCTTACTGCTGCCCGTACGAGCGTCGTACGGGTCCTGTGGGGGTGTTGTGGGTGGTCGCTCGCGCGATCGCGCCCCACACTCGACACATGGCAGGCGACCGGCGAGCAACCACCTTCGTCACGAAACGGATACATCGCCGTCAGGCCGCGATCGTTCCTTTCGCCCGGGAATATTCGCCGGTGCCCGGAGATTGGGGAATGTGCGGGGCGCGGCGCCAGCCAATCTCAGCCGTAGAAATCAATCAATCGCCATTCATCAGAGGAGAAAAACGAAATGAGTCAGTTGAAATGTGCTTCCCGTCTCGGTGTTTCCGTGGCATCTGTCCTCCTTCTCGCGCTGCTAGGTCTCGTTCTGGGCCCGGCCCGCCCGACTCAGGCGGCGCTTGTCGAGGGCAGAAAGGCGCCAGAGCTCATCGTTGGATTCGACGATGACAATCAAGCGAACGCCTTGATTCAGGCCGGCGCTGTCGCGAATCAATCCCTCAACCGCACCGACATTCTCGACGGCGGCCCTGGCAACGACGTCATGTTTGGATTGAACGGCAACGACGTGATGGATGGTGGTCCCGGTGACGACATCATCCTCGGCGGGCCGGACGGCGGAGCCGCGCCTGGCGGTCCCCCGAACAGCGACATCATGTTCGGCGGACCAGGCAACGACGTGAATCTCTGGGCGCCCGGTGATGGAAGCGAGGCGTTTGTCGGAGGGCCAGGGCTCGACGCGCTCATTTTCGGCGCGACCGATCGCGAGGCTGCTGCCGATCCGGCGACAGGTGTCCGGCTTCCAACTCTGTTCTTTGGTGTTCCAGAGTTTCCCCAAGGCATACCCACCGCGGACGTCAGCGGTCTCGCAAACTTCTGCACGTTGGAGGCCAGCCCGTCACCCGGTTATCGGGATGTGGTGCGGTTCCGCTCGGCCGCTACGAGCAACATCATTGTCACCGTGCGGGTGAAAGACGTCGAGCAGATCTTCTGCACTGGACAGAGCGGCGCTTCCATCGCGTTCGCCGATCTGACCCTTCCATCGCCGGCTTTCCGCGTGGTGCCGCAGGCGGAGGTCGAGACCCTGAACTCCCTCGTCGCCGCGATGATCCGTTAGGCATCGGTCTCACGGGATTGGCGAGTCCACTCGCCGCCCATTCACGAGCACCCGCAACCAATCAGAGAAGAGCTACAGGCAATGTCTGTTATCGCACATCGCTCCATCGTGTTCTCAGCCGCCGCGCTGTTCACCGTGTTGACGTCGGCTGCCGCCGCACAGCAGGTGCAGTCGACTTCGGATCTGTCGCGAAGCCAACCGGTCACCAAGTCGGCCGTCCCGGCTTCCGACAGCGACGATGCGGCGCTGGTGCTCGCGGAGCCGGACTTCCGCGTTCTCAACCTGCCGTCGACACTGAGGCTTCCGCTCCACGGATCGAGCTTCCAGCTCACTCACCGGTTCAACGGCAACCTTCGTCAGGGCAGCTTCAGCGGGAATGCGAGCAATCTGTTCGGGCTCGATCAAGGAGCGGTGGTCGGCTTCGAGTACCGGTTCGGCATCGCGCGGCATCTACAAGCCGCCGTCTATCGGACGGCGATCGACAAGACGCTCCAGATCTACGGCAAGTACGACCCCGTGCGCCAGAGCGACTCGGTCCCGGTGTCGCTGTCGGCGCTCGTCTCAGTGGAAGGTGTGGACAATTTTCAGGAGCGCTATTCGCCTGCGTTGGGTGTGGTCGTTTCACGGATGGCGGGTGAGAGGCTCGCGGTATACGCCACGCCAATCTGGGTTCACAACACGGCCGCGATCCTGAACATCGATCGCGACACCTTCTTCGTGGGCCTCGGTGCCCGCGTGCGGGTGAGCTCCACGGTGTACCTCGTCGGAGAGGTGGCTCCCCGAGCCGGCGGCTACAGTCCTGACAAGCCCGCCTACGGGTTCGCGATCGAGAAGCGGGCCGGCGGTCACATGTTTCAACTCAATTTCAACAACGGCCAGGGAACGACGTTCGGGCAGGTCGCGCGCGGCGGCTTCGCGGACAGTCTTTATCTCGGCTTCAACCTCGCCCGGAAATTCTTCTGAGCGAATCCAGGAAAGGCAGAACCATCATGAATCGACTCCTAGTGCTCATCGTCGGTCTCAGTGTCCTCGCAGGCGCGTGCAGCGACTCGTCCCCCTCCACCCCGGGGCAAGAGACCACCACCACGTCCACCTACACCGTGCCGCTTTCGTCGGCGAACGAGGTGCCGCCCATCACCAATGCGGATGCGGGCAGCAGCGGCACGGCGACGATTACCCTGACCGTCACGAAGGATGGGGCCGGCAGCATCACGGCTGCGACGATGAACTTTCAGATCAGCGTGACCGGCCTTCCAGAAGGGACCACGGCGACCAAGGCGCACGTCCATAACGGCACCGCGGGCGTCAATGCCGGAGTCTACGTCGATACGACGCTCGCATCGGGAGAAATGACGGTCACCAACGGCAGCGGATCGATTACGAAGAACGGGATCAACGTGCCGGCAGACAAGGCCGCAGCGATCCTCAGCAACCCGGCGGCACACTACTTCAACGTCCACACGGCGCTCAATCCGGACGGGACGATGCGAGGTCAGTTTCCGGGGGCGTAGAGCCCCCGTCGTTCTCCGCGTTCGACACGAAGAGTCGTTCGGTGAAGAAGACGATCATAGCATTCAGGGTGAGGGCCCTCGCCGGAAGGTCGACCGTCGCGGCGCTGGCCGCGCTGGCCGCCCTCGCCATTCCGGGCTCTCCGAGGGCGGCGCCCCGACCGCCACCGCCGCAAGTGGCCGGCTCGCCGGCCCTGAGCGCGGTCGTCGCAGCTCTTCGGGTGTCTCCGCAAACGTCTGAGATCAGGGCTCGCCCCGCGCTGGTGGATCGTCTTCGGCATACCCCTCGCGACTACTTTCGCTTCGTCACGCGGCCGTTCACTCAGGCCGTCTGCGCCCAGTTTGACGACGTGCGCGGCGGCTTTCCCGACGTGAACCTGCACGGCGATGCCCACCTGGAGCAGTACGCGGTGACGAGCCTCGGCCGCGGCCTCACCGACTTCGACGAATCCGCCCGCGGACCGAGTTTCGTCGACCTCGTCCGCTTCGGAGTCTCGCTGGAGCTCGCCGCCCGCGAGAAGGATTGGCCGGGTGAAGGTCACCGCGCGTTCGGCGCCTTCCTCGGCGGCTATCGTGAAGCCTTGAGGAACCCGGACATCGACAGCCCGGCTCCTCCGGTGGTGGACCGCGCTCGCGCCGCATTCGCCGGCGACCACCGACTGGCCCTCCGTCGCGCCGACGCATTGATGGATGCCGACCCCGTGCCCGCGTCCGAAATCGAGAACGACTCGCGGGACTATGTCACCCGGATGCTCGCCGATGGGGCGGGAATGCCCTCCAGCTTCTTCGACATCAAGAAGGCGGGGCGGCTCACACTGGGAATCGGCAGCGCGCTCGACGAGAAGTATCTCTTCCGCATCGAAGGCTGGAGCTCGGAGGCCGACGACGATCAGATCCTCGAAGCCAAGCTCGTGCGGCCGCTCTCAGACGTCGATTGCGTCCGCACCGAGCAGGGCCCCGAACGGGTGCCGCTCGGCATGGCCCTCATCGCCAATGCTCCCTTCGCGTTCTCGGGGCTTTTCACGCATCGCGGCCGAACGTTCTGGGTCCACGCCTGGACCGACGACTACATCGAGCTGTCGATCGATTCCTCACTCGCCTCGCCCCAGGATCTGCGGCAGGTCGCCTACGACGTCGGGATCCAGCTCGGGAAGGCTCATCCGAAGGAGATCACGGGACAGGGCTTCCATCCGGGTCTCCGCGACATCCTGCTTCAGGCTACGCGCACGAACGAGGCTCGGATCCGCAAGACCATCGACGAGCTGGCTGAGGCCACGGTCAGAGCCTGGATGTTCTTCCGCGAGGCGACGTCGCCGAAGCGGAGTTCGAAGGCCGCCCGATCGCGCCCGTAGTGATCCAGGCAAGAGTCGGCTCCTCACACGAAGAGGACAACCCGCGGCGGTGAGCTCCGAGCGGCGTCCGGCTTGTACGGGCGTCGTACGAGTCCTGTGCGTGTGTTGTCGGTGGCCGCCGCCTCGCTCGCACGACACACTGGCCACATGGCAATCGGAGCGACGTCGTTTGTTACCGGAGCGGCCGGATTCATCGGTTCAGAGCTGGTCAAGGTTCTCGTGGCCCGTCGCTATCGCGTATTGGGTCTCACGGACTCCGTGGAGGGAGCCGAGCGCGTGCGCCGGGCCGGAGCGGTGCCCGTCATGGGAGACCTGCTCGAGCCGGGTCCGTGGCAGGACGAAGCCGCCGCTGACTGGGTTTTTCATCTTCCGCCCGAGGCCGCGTACGCGCGGCGCGTGAGTCGGCGACGCGCGGCAGCCATCACGCGCGCGCGGGTGTTGATGGATATGCACCTGCTCGATGCCGTGGCTGCAGGCGCGACGCGGCGGATTGTGTACGTCGCGGACACGAGTTGTTACGGCGCGACAGGTCCGCGTCCCATCACTGAGGACACGCCGATGCAGCCCTCCGCCTGGGGCCGCTGCCTCACACCCGCCCTCGAGCGCCTCGAGGGTTACATCGTCGCCGGGCACCCCATCGTTACCGCGTTCCCCGGGTGGGTCTACGGCAACGGCGGATGGTTCCGTGAACGCGTCATCGAGCCCGTCATGGCTGGCCGCCGCGTGCTGTTGTTTGGAAAAACCGGGCCGTGGCTCTCACCGGTTCATGTCGAGGACTGTGCCCGTGCGCTCGTGCATCTCGCCGAGCACGGTGAACCGAGCGGCCGGTATTTCGTTGTCGATGGCGCTCCCATCCGACTGCGGCAGTTCGCGGGAGTATTCGCCGGTCTCGCGAACCGTCCGCTGCGCGTCTTTCGGGTGCCGGCCGTGGCCACTCGATTCGTCGCGGGTCCGGTTCTGGCCGACCACTTCACGGCCGATGCCGTGTTCGCCAACATCCGGCTTCGCGGACTCGGCTTCCGCTTTCTGTATCCCACGCTCGATCAGGGACTCCAGCAAGTCCTGGGAGCCCTCCATGAGTAACAGACGCGATCGACCGTTCACGGCCATTGGAAGTGGAGAGAGCTTCGAGGTGGTCGTTCTTCCGCATCTCGATGCCGGCTATCGGCTGGCGCGCTGGCTGATGCGGGACGAACACGATGCGGAAGATGTGGTGCAGGAGGCGTCCCTCCGAGCCTTGCGATATTTCCGAACGTTTGTCGGCGGCGATGGGCGTGCCTGGTTCCTCCGAATCGTTCGCAACACCTGTTACGGCTGGCGCCGCCCCGACGACGAGGCACTGACCGACCCGTTCGATGAAGAGCAGCACAGCAGCTCCCGACCACAGTCTGATCCGGAGACGTTACTGCTCCAGACCGATGATGCCATGTCGATCGCGCTGGCAATGAGCAGGTTGCCGGATCGTCTTCATCAAGTGCTCGTGCTCCGCGAACTCGAGGGTCTCTCGTACCGAGAGCTGGCGGAGGTCACAGGAATCCCCATCGGAACCGTGATGTCGAGATTGTCGCGCGCCCGTGAAGCGCTCCGCAGCGCGCTGGGCAACGAGCCGAAACCGCCGAACACTTCCTCGAGGTCATGTTCTCGAGAACAGGAGACCGACCTGGTACTGGCGTGAACTACAATCGCTGCCAGGTGTGACAGAATGCCGTCAATGAATCCGGCGCTGCTGTCGGATGCGCGGATTCTCGCCGCCTACCTGATCTTCCTCGCTTCCGAGCCGGTTTGCCCGTGACCGTCGCGACGCTGGTACTCGGATCCGCGTGGTTATGGGTCTCTGGGTAGCCGTCTCACAACTTGGCTGCGCCTGGCCGTTCGGCAGCGTGAACGACCGCGCTCAGTCGCGGACGCGGAGCATTCCAAGCACCTCGAAGGCGTTGGCCTGATGGGCGCGGAAGAAGTCCACGTTGTCGGCCGGCGCACCGGCGCGCGCGCCGGCGATGACGCCCGCATCGATGAAGCCGACGGCCAAACGGGCGGCGACGAGGACGAGCGCGAACTTCGCGTACTCAGGCGCGCTCAGCTTCGCGGTCCGCAGGGCGGCGGCGAGCCTGGGGTCAGCCTCCAGGCGGGCCGCTAGGGCGGACGCCTCGACGACCACGTCCCCCGACAGCGCGATCTCCTTCGTGAACAGCGGGGCCTCGTCGAAGCGCGGATCGGCCCGCGTCACCGCCTCGATAAGGCGACTGGCCTCGACGAACCGCTTGAACACCGGTTCGGTCAGTCGGTATTCCGCAATCTCGTACGCGTCTGCAGCAGATTGGGAGGCATACGACACAGCCGGCACGACGACGAGAAGCACGACAGCGAGGATCGCGCGCATATTCGAGTACGACGCTATTCTGACACGTTGTGCCGCGTCGACTTCAACCGCCGTCCCTCGAGCGTAAGGTCCCAACCCAATCCGCGACGACGAAGTTCTGCCTCGTACACAGATTCACTCCCGAAGCCTCTCGAAACAGAAGTGGATACGACAGTTGCCAACAGCAGCGGCAGGACAATGAGATAGTCACCCGACAGCTCAAAGATCATGACTGCCGCGGTCAGCGGCGCGTGAATGCTGGCGGCCGTCGTCGCGGCCATTCCGACCAAGGCGTAGCTGCCGGCGCTGGCCGGAGATCCGATGAGATGCGACCAAGACGTCCCGAGCGCCGCACCCACGAGCAACATAGGTGTAAAGATCCCACCGGGCACGCCCGAGGCAACTGAGGCGCTCGTGGCGATCACTTTAACGGCGAGGAGGACGACAACGGCGCTCACGATCGCCGGTCCATCAAGCATCGCGTTCAGTGGCTCGTAGCCATTTCCTGCAACAGCGGGCAGCCAGACCGCGATCGCGCCGACGAGGGCGCCTCCAATCATCGCCCGAAGCGGTTGGGGGGTTGGATGACGATCGAACCACGCCTCGAACAAGGACAGGATTCTCTTGAACCCGACCGCAGCCACCGCTGCGGCGAAGCCGAGTGCGGCGAACGACACCAGCTCCACGTTTGACTGCAAGCCAAACGCGCGCTGACCGTAAATGGGGCCGACGCCAACGATCACCCGCGTCATGGCGGTTGCGATGATGGTTGCACCCATGGCTGGCAGCAACAGCTCCGGGGCGGCGATGCCCACGATCGTCTCGAGCACGAACAACACCGCCGCAAACGGCGTGTTGTACGCCGCCGCGAACCCCGCTGCCGTACCGGCCGCCACCAGCACGCGCGTGTGGGCCAGTGATGTGACCAACTTGCGCGCGATCGCCGCGCCGAGTGCACCGCCGAACTCGATCAGCGGTCCCTCGCGACCGATCGACATCCCTCCCCCGATCGCTACCCAGGAGCTTGCCACTCGAGACGTCGTTGTCATGAGGGACAGCTGGACATTGCCGAGAGCGACGGCTTCCATGACATTGCTGACACCTTGCGTGGGCCCTGCGCGCAGACGCGCGACGAGACCAGCCATCGCGGCCGCTGCCAGTGGCGCACCAAACCTCAACCACGGTTGAAGGCCGGTCATCGCATCGACGACGTTGTCCGCCTGATAGAGGCTTCGGTACAGCGCGGTCAATGAGGTACGGAACGCCACGGCGAACGTGGCGGCGCCGACGGCTACGAGAACCAGACCGAGGAAGAAGCGCAGCCGGTCAGTCACTTCGGGCCTCAGAGTGCCGATCGCGGAGCTGGGAAGCGCACGCAGCAGTCATCAAGCGCAGGCGCTCGCGGCTACTCAGAGACCGCCGTTTCAAGCGAGGCGAGCGCCCTGCGCAGACGTTGGTCCGCTTCCTTTGCCACCTCATGCAGTTCGGGATTGGCGCCGACGATCCCGAGGGCCACGAGTGGCGCCATGGCCGCCACCACGCTCAGTTTGTCGGCCGCTTCATAAACGATGACGTTGCACGGCAACAGCAGGCCGATCGCGAGCTCGGCATGCAGGGCGCGGTCGGCCAGCACCGGATTGCAGGCACCGAGAATTACGTATTTGCGGAAATCGCGATCCAGCTTTGCCTTGAGCGTCTGCTTCACGTCGATGCTGGTCAGCACGCCGAAGCCTTCAGCCTTCAGAGCGGCTGAAATTCGTTCCACCGCGGTCTCGAACGAGACCGGTAGCATGACGCTCAGTCCATATGCGCTTTCTTCCATGGTTCGGCTCCTTCGCCTACGTAATTGTCGACTCTACCCGGAATCACGTGGAGCAACGGTCGGGCGATCACGAGGCGACCTCAACCGGCTCTCCGACGATTGACTGGCGAGCGCGCTCGTGGCGCTTTGCCATGTAGTACAGGACGGGCACGGCCATCCGCGACAGCACGAGTGACGCGACTTCGCCGGCCATCAGGGAAATGGCGAGCCCCTGAAAAATCGGATCGAACAGGATCACGCCGGCGCCGACGATGACCGCAGCGGCCGTCAGCGCCATCGGCCGGAACCGCACGGCGCCGGCATCGACGACCGCCTGCTCGAGCGGCAAGCCCTCGCGAAGTCGCAGCTCGATGAAGTCCACCAGGATGATCGAGTTGCGGACCACGATGCCGGCCCCGGCGATGAAACCGATCATCGAAGTCGCCGTGAAGAACGCGCCCATCGCCGCGTGGGCCGGCAGGATGCCGACGAGCGAGAAGGGGATTGCGGCCATGATGAGGAGTGGCGTTCGGAATGATTGAAACCACCCGACAACGAGCACGTAGATGAGGACGAGCACCACGGCGAAGGCGAGGCCGAGATCGCGGAACACCTCAATCGTGATGTGCCACTCGCCGTCCCACTTGATCGCGTACTTCGACGTGTCGAACGGCTGCGTCGCGTTGAACACGTCAAGGCCGTATCCTTCGGGCAGCGTCAGCCTCGCGATGGCCTTGTTCATTGCGAGGATTGCGTACACGGGGCTCTCGTTCTGGCCCGCCAGGTCGCCCGTCACATAGGTCACTGCCTGGAGGTTCTTGTGGTACAGGCTCCGGTCGGCTTCGGCGCGGACGGCACGCGTCACCTCTCCGATGGCGACTGGCCTCGTCCCTCCCAGCCGCAACGACTGCACGGCCTCGAGGCTGCGCTCGCCGCGCGGCAGGCGCATGACGATGGGCACGTCTTCACGCGCCGCCGGATCGTGCAGCAGCCCGACTACCTCTCCCGACCCGGCCATCCGGACCACTGAGGCGATGGCGGCCGACGACAGCCCCGCGGCTGCAGCCTTGTCGCCATCCACCTCGAGAGTGACCTTCGGGTGCGGCGCCTCGACGTACCAGTCGGTATCGACCACTCCGGGTGTCTGCTCGAAGATCGCCTTGATCTGCGCGGCCACTTCCGTCCGGCGGGCGGGATCGGGTCCGTAGACCTCGGCGACCAGCGTCTGAAGCACGGGCGGACCTGGTGGCACTTCCGCCACTTGCAGCGTCGCGCCGAAGGTCCGCGCGACCGGCAGCAGCCGATCGCGGACGCGTCGCGCAACGTCGTGACTCTGCAGCGAGCGCTCGCCCTTGGTCAAGAGATTTACCTGCAGATCCGCAAGGTGCGGCGCGCGGCGCAGAAAGTAGTGACGCACCAGTCCGTTGAAGTTGTAGGGCGCGGAGGTGCCGACATACTGCTGGACATCCACCACGGTCTCGTCCTCCAACGCGACCGCCGCCAGGGCCGAAGCAACGCGTGCCGTCGTTTCGAGCGCGGTGCCCTCAGGCATGTCGATCACCACCTGGAACTCGCTCTTGTTGTCGAAGGGAAGCATCTTCACGGTGACCAACCCGAGCGGCACGAAAGCCACCGCCGCCAGCAGGAGCACCGCCACGCCCGCGAGAAAGAGCGCGCGCATCCGGCCTCTCGCCACGAGCGGCCCCATCACGCGCCGATACAGCCGCGTGAAGAAGTCCTCCTCTCCGTGCTCGTGGTGCCCGGACGGTTTCAGGAGTCGCACCGCCGCCCACGGGGTCACGACAAAGGCGACCACGAGCGAGAAGACCATCGCCGCCGAGGCGCCGATCGGAATCGGCCGCATGTACGGACCCATCAAGCCGCCCACGAACGCCATCGGCAGAATGGCGGCGACAACCGCGAGCGTGGCGAGGATCGTCGGGTTGCCCACTTCATCCACTGCTTGCAACGCCACCGCCATCAGCCCCCCGGACTCGTCGGTGCGCAGCCGCGCATGCCGCACGATGTTCTCAACCACCACGATCGCATCGTCCACCAGGATACCGATGGAGAAGATCAGGGCGAAGAGAGTGATGCGGTTGAGGGTGTAGCCGTAAAGATAGAACATGAACAGCGTCAGCGCGAGGGTCACGGGAATGGCGATGAGGACCACCGCGGCTTCGCGCCGGCCGAGTACCAGCCAGATCAGCGCCGACACCGATAGCACAGCCAGCAGCATGTGCCAGAGGAGCTCGTTGCTCTTCTCGGCCGCCGTCCCGCCGTAGTCGCGGGTGATGGTCAGGTGCACGTCAGACGGCACCAGCGTGCCCTTCAACGTGTCGAGCTTCCGTGCGACGCGTTGCGCGACGTCGATGGCGTTGGTTCCCCTGCGCTTGGCCACGGCGATCGTGACCGCCTGATGCGCGCCGGACTCGCGCGACTGATACGTGACGTAGGACGTGGGCTCGGAATCGCCGTCGCTGACCTCGGCCAGGTCGCCCACGGTCACGGCGCGGCCGCCGGAACTGCGGACGACGACGCGACGAACTTCGTCAGCCGTCTGCAGCTGGGTGCCCGCTTCCAGACCGATGATCTGTCCCTCTCCGACTGGTCCCGAGGCAGTGCCCCGTGCGTTGGTCGCGGCAATTGCACGCTGAACCGCGAGCGGATCCAGCTCGTAGGCGGCCAGTCGTGACGGATCGACGTCCACGCGCAGCTGGCGCGGTCGTCCGCCGATGAGGGTTACTTCGGAGACGTCGGTGACTTCGGCGATGGCATCGCGCAGTTGCGCGGCCAGCGCCCGCATCTGATCGTCGCCGTAGCGCTCGGACCACACGGTAATCGCCATAACCGGCACGTCGTCGATCGACCGCGGCTTGACGATCGGGCCGACGACGCCGGGCGGAATGCGATCGGCATTTGCGGCGAGCTTCTGATTGAGCCGAACGAGGGCGGCTTCCTCGGCCTGGCCGACCATGAAACGGACGATCACCATCGATTGCCCAGGAGCGGACGTCGAGTACACGTACTCGACGCCGGGCACCTCCCAGAGGAGCTGCTCCATGGGCCTGGTCACGCGCTGCTCGACGTCCGCCGACGTGGCGCCCGGCATCTCCACCAGGACGTCGACCATCGGAACGATAATTTGCGGCTCCTCTTCGCGCGGCAGTGCCACAATTGCCAACGCGCCGAGCGCCAGCGAAGCACCGATGAAGAGGGGCGTCAGTTTCGAGCTGATGAATGCCCCCGCCAGCCGTCCGGCTGCGCCGTAGGATGTCATCAGCGACCTCTCGCCTTGACGCGCCGACCGTCCGTCAACGTCGGCGGCGCGGACACGATCACCACCTCTCCGTCAGACAGACCGGCCAGCACCTCGGTGCCGGAGACGTTGACGAGGCGCACGCGCGCCACGTCCTTTTCGACGACGAAGACCGACGTGACCTGGCCGCGGCGCATGAGGGCGTCGGCCGGGACCGTCAGCGCGCGCCGCGCACGGGAGGCAAAGCGTGCCCGGCCGAATAGGCCAGAGCGCAAGCCGCCATGGGCGGGCAGCGCGATCTTGACGAGAAACGCCCGCGCGTCCGCGTCCACGGCGCGACTGACCTCGGTCACGTTGCCGCTCTCCACTCTCGGGACGCCGTCCGGGCCTGTGTCGAGAGAGACCGACACGGTCGCGCCTGGGGCAATCTGTCCGATTCGCGATTCATCGACGCGGACGTCGAGCCGGAAGCCGCGCGTGTCCTCGATGCGCATCAGCGGCGTCCCGGGTGCCGCCATGTTGCCCGGCTCGACCATCTTTTCCGTCACCACGCCGTCGAACGGCGCGGCAATGCTCGAGAAAGTCTCGGTCGTATCGGCGGCCTCGCTGGCGGCGCGTGCGCTCTCCAGGCCGGAGATGGCGGCCTGTGCCCGCGCCGCCGCGCCTGCGGCCCGCGCTTCCGCTGCACGCAACGCCGCCGTGGCCGCGTCGAGCTCCTGTAACGTGGCCGAGCGCTTCGCATGGAGGCCCGCGATACGGGCATGGGTTGAATGGGCCAGCGCGAGGGCGGCCTCGGCTGCCTCCCGCTCGGCGGCGGCGGCGACGACATCCTGATCGGCCGAGGCGCCCTGCGCCCGTGCTCGGCGTGCCTGGGCGGCAAGGTCGCGTCCGTCGAGCACGATGAGCACCTGCCCGGCGCGGACGCGCTCGCCCGGCACAGCACGGACCTCTCGGACTGGTGCGAGGATCCGAGCCATGAGCGTGGCCGTTGTTTGCGCCTGGACCACACCGCCCGCCTCGAACGTGTCCGCGACGTCGGCTATGGCGACGGTGGCGACGGTGACGGCAATCGGGTCCGCCGGCTCCGCGGGTGCGGTCTTCGTGCCGCGGGAACAGGCGGGCAGGGTCAGGCCGGCGAGCAGGGCGACGCCTGCCAGGATCGCGGGTGTTCGCATCGTCATATCTCTCAGCGCCTTCCCAGCGCCCTTTGGAGGGCTGCGCTCGCAGTCAGGATCGCCGCTTGCGCCGCGACCTGCTGCGCTTCCGCCTGGGCCACGGCTTCCGCCGAGCGCAGCAGGGACGTCACGTCGGTCAGGCCGGCTTCATAGCGATCGCGGATGATGCGCCGGCTTTCGCGCGCCTGCGCCACCGCGTCTCTGCCGACCGCATCGCTGGCGCGAGCAGCGTCGAGCCTCGCGGCGGCGGCGTGCACGTCCAGTCGCGCTGCGGTCTCGACCTTCGTGCGTTCGAGCGCGCTTCGCGCGGCTCGCTCGTCGGCCTCGGTGAGGCGCGCCTTGTCGGCAAATCCGTTGAACACGTTCACGCGCGCGACCGCTCCCACAATCCAACCAGAGGATCGACTGTTCCAAACGCTGCCGTTCAACTCCCAGCCGCCCTGCGCCGACACCTGCGGGAGGAACGTCGCGCGTGCAGCCGTCTGGCTTGCGCCGGCCAGCCGCTCCTGGAGAACTGCGAGCGCCACATCGGGCCGGTGCTCAATCGCCTCCATTTCAAGCCGCGCGAGGTCGGTGACGTCGATCATCGTGACCGCAGGAGCTGGTTCGAGCAGAAAAACCTCGCCGAGTGACACGCCCATCAGCTGATTGAGCCGCGCGCGGGCAATGCGCTCATCGGACGCTGCGACAATCTGCTGTTCGCGCGCTCGGGAAAGGTGCACGTCGATCTGAAGGACGTCCGCGTCGGTCACGAGCCCCGCATCCCGGCGGTTGCCGGCGAGCTCCCGATCAGCCCGCGCCGTTTCTACCGCCGCGTCGGCGGACCGGCGTGTACCGGCGGCTGCGAGCACACGTCCGTAAGCGTCGGTCACGCTCGCGGCCAAGTCATGGTCCACCACCTGCCGAGTGGCGCTCGCCATCTCGTGACCGATACCTGCCACCGTGACGTTGGCCCGCGCGACACCATCGAACACGGGCTGCTCGACCGTCACTGCGGAGCGAAAGTTGTCGAGAGCGGCGGGGTGATTGAGCGCGCCGAGGGCGAAGTCGGCAGCCGTGAACTGCCGCTGGGCCAGCAACGAGCTGAAGACGAAGACCGGCTGGTTGCCGCGCTGCCACGACTCGGCGAAGTCCACTCGGGGCCAGTAGCCCGCGCGTGCCTGGGTGACGCGCTGTGCCGCTTCGCGCTCCGCCGCCGCGCTGCTGCCAGCATCAGGGTTCTGCGTGCGGGCGAGGGCGATCGCGTCCGTCAGGCTCAACGGGGTTTGGGCTGAAGCCGGCATGGCCAGCCCGAGGACTGCCAGAAGCAGGTAGGTCGATGAACGACGCAGCATCTCGCTCACAAGAGATTCAGGAGACCGCCGATGGTGACAGATGCGGTCCCGTGGCCTTCGAGCCGTCTTAGCCCGACCATGCCATCGGCACTTCGGAGGCAAGCATTGGCTCTCCGCGGTTCCGATATAGCAGGCCTTGCGACGTATCATCCCCTTTGGCGGACGATCCATGAAACAGAGCATGCTGCCGAGCCAGACGAGCAGCCGGCGTGTCACCAACGCCAAGAAACGGAATCCTCTAGAAGCAGACCGGTCAACGGACGGAGTGCGGGACGAATACGCGGATCTCGTCCGCTCGGCCGCCATGGGGGATGCGGCGGCGCTCGACCGGCTCTTGATGCGGGCACAGGAAGTCGCTTGGCGATTCAGTACGTCCGTGTGTGGTCATGCCGACGATGCCGAGGATGCGATGCAGGAGGCGTTGATCAAAACCTATCGGTACGTTGGACATATCCGGGACCCTGGCGCGTTCAGACCGTGGCTGTATCGCACGGTGCGCAACGCCTGCCTGATGGGGCGGCGGAAGCGGGCGGGCGAACCGACCCGGCTGCGCTCGCTCGACGAGGTGGCCGGAATTACTCATCCGATGCGCATCGACGCGCCCGATCCCGGGAAGAACCCAGAGCAGTTGGCGGACAACGCCGCACTTCGTCGTCGCTTGCGGGGAGCCTTGCGCACGTTACCTGCACCCTATCGCGTCATCGTGTTCCTGCGAGAGATGGAGGGCCTGTCGACCCGTGAAGTCGCCAAGGTGATGGGAATGTCCGAAGACAACGTCAAGACCCGCCTGCATCGCGCGCGAGTCCAGCTTCAAGCCGCTCTCCACGAAGATCGGCAATGACCGTTCAGGCTCGCCCGTCTGCCCGTTGTCGCAAGCTGCTGCTGGAACTGTCGCGATATCTCGACGACGAGTTGACGCCCGCCCGACGTCGAGCGGTCGGACAGCACGTCGCCGCATGTGAATGCTGCGGGACAATGGCCGCGCGTCTGCAAAAGACTGTGGCGGCGTGCCGCGCGGAAGGCGGCAGGCGTCCGCCCCGCGATGTGATATTGCGCGCGGCAGATCAGATCAGGGTGCTGATCGCAGAAGACACAGCGGCGCCGAGGAGTGTCACGGGGCATCGAAGTGCACGTAGCACAAAAGGGGAGTCGCGATGAGAGGCTCGTGCGGCTCCATTCCGTCACGAGTATGAGGAACACGCCGGTGCTATGCTGGTACCAGTGCAGCTCGTCAAGACCCTCGCGCCGCTTCTTCTTATCGTCAGCGGCGCGATGCCGCAACCGGTCGCGCATGTGGATGGTGTCGACGTTGGCAGTGTTCGCGCGATCCAACGACCAGTCGCCGTCACGCTCGCCCGGGGGCTTCGGTCCGCCGATGGGATAGTGCTCACGAGAGACAGCATTAAAGTCGACGATGCCGGGCGTCCGAATCACATCCACTTCGGCGCGCCCACTGCGCGAGATGGGATTTCACCGCCCGGGCCCTACGGCGCGTTGATCTCGCGAGGCGCCTCTGCACGACGCTTGGCTTCACGTAATTCAGCGTCGCTCCGCGGTCCTCCCCCCACGATCTGACCGGCCCGTTCGTGAGGCGCGCGACGCCCGGACGCTCTTCGAACTCTGCCGCTCGACATCCTCTTGCCCTCGACCGACAGGAGTCGAGGGGGGAAGGCGAGTGAGTGCAGCCAACAGCATGCATGCATACGACCTGATCCTGACGCTGTCCGGAAGCCTCGGCGCTGCCCTCGCACTGGGCTTTATCACCCAGCGCCTCGGGCTCTCGCCGATTGTTGGTTACCTCCTGGCGGGCACGCTGGTGGGGCCGCACACGCCCGGCTTCGTCGCCGACGCGGCGCTGGCCGAGCAACTGGCGGAAATCGGCGTCATTCTGCTGATGTTCGGCGTCGGCCTTCAATTCCACATCGAAGAACTGCTCGCCGTACGGCATGTCGCGGTTCCCGGAGCTGTCGCTCAGAGTGCCGTGGCCACTCTGTTGGGCGCACTTCTCGCTCGGGCGTTTGGCTGGAGCTGGTCTGCCGGCTTGATTTTCGGAATGGCGCTGGCCGTTGCAAGCACCGTCGTTCTCGTGCGCGTCCTGTCGGACAACAACGATCTGCATACCCAGGCGGGCCACATCGCAGTCGGTTGGCTGGTGGTCGAGGACCTGTTCACCGTCGTGGCCTTGGTGCTGCTTCCGGCGCTGTTTGGTACTGCGACCACCGAGACGCCGCTGTGGATGGCTCTCGGACTCACCGCGGTCAAGGTGACCGCCCTCGTTGCGTTCACGGCTATCGTGGGCACGAGAGTGATTCCGCGAGTACTGGACTACATCGCGGACACACGGTCACGGGAGCTGTTCACGTTGACCGTGCTCGTGATCGCCCTCGGCATCGCGGTCGGGTCGGCCCTGATCTTCAGCGTCTCGATGGCCCTGGGTGCGTTTCTTGCCGGCATGGTGGTCGGGCGCTCCGACTACAGTTTGCGCGCGGCGTCCGAGGCACTGCCTATGCGAGACGCCTTTGCGGTGCTGTTTTTTGTCTCGGTCGGGATGCTCCTGGACCCGGGCGCTTTGATCGCGTCTCCCGGTCTCGTGATCGGTGCCCTGGCGGTGGTGCTGATCGGCAAACCGCTCGTCGCACTCTTGTTGGTGTGGGCGTTGAGATTTCCGTTCAGGGTGGCGCTGACCGTTGGTATCGCGCTGGCGCAGATAGGAGAGTTCTCGTTCATTCTCGCGACGATTGGCCGAGAACTCGGCGTGCTCACGACCGGGGCGACGAACGCGCTCGTCGCAACGTCAATCGCGTCGATCATCCTCAATCCTCTGGCGTACCGGACGATTCGGCCCATTGAGCGCTGGCTGGGTGGGCGCCCGCGTCTATGGGCACTGTTGAATCGCGAACGGACGATCCCCTCCAACCTGAACCCCCCCGTCAAAGCGCGCACGGGCGATCCAGCCCACCGGGCCATTGTGATTGGGTTCGGCCCAACTGGCCGGACGGTGGTGCGGTTGCTCCGTGACAACGGCATCGCACCGACGGTGATCGACTTGAACATGGACTCGGTCCGCGCCCTGCGGCAGGAAGGGATCGATGCGATCTATGGCGATGCGTCGCGCCCTGAAACGCTCGAGGCTGCTGGAATCGGGAAGGCAGGTACGCTCATCCTCGGGTCTGCCGGCATGGCCAATAGCGCTGACGTCATTCGCACAGGTCGTGCGATCAACCCGCACGTCAAGGTTCTCGCACGAGCGTCGTATCTGCGTGACGTTCCGTCTTTGAAGCAGGCGGGTGCGAACAGCGTGTACTCCGGCGAGGGGGAAGTGGCCCTCGCCTTCATTGAGGACATCCTCGACGGTTTGGGAGCGACACCCGAACAGATCGACCGCGAACGTGCGCGGGCGCACGACGAGTTGTCTGGCGGAGCGTGACGATTCCGAGTCGCCGTTTTCGGCGAAGTGGACGCATGAGCCGGTGCCAATTGTCCCACCTCATCGCCGAACAGGTGCCGGCCTTCCGCCGGTTGCCCCGGAAAGCCAGCCATAGTGGAACCGTTCCTCCGTAGCGGGCCGGGATCGGTGATGATGTCTGTGATCTAGTGAGCCGCGATCACAGTTGAACGTGCACGTCTGAAACACGGCGCAACGGGAGGCAGAGATGACGGCGTGGATTCGTTGGTTCGACGACATCGGAATGCAAGATGTGCCAGTCGTGGGCGGCAAGAACGCCTCTCTCGGCGAAATGCGCAGGGCACTGACGCCGCTCGGCATCCGAACGCCCGACGGGTTTGCGACCACTGCGGATGCGTACCGGGCGTTCGTGAGCGCCGCCGGCCTCGGGCAGGTGCTCAAGGAGGCCCTTGGGCATCTGGATATCAACGACATCGACAGTCTGCAGACTGCTGGCGGGCGCGTCCGGTCTGCCATCCTCGCGGCGGAATTGCCGAT
This sequence comes from Vicinamibacterales bacterium, assembly GCA_035537875.1. Lineage (GTDB taxonomy): Bacteria > Acidobacteriota > Vicinamibacteria > Vicinamibacterales > CAVVIG01 > DATLLJ01. The sequence continues at coordinate 109,830 of DATLLJ010000108.1, forward strand.
CGAGCTTGTACAGGGAGTGTCCGACGCCTATCACCGGCTCGAGGCGCAGAACGGCTTGAACTGCGACGTGGCGGTGCGCAGCAGCGCGACGGCAGAAGACCTCCCCGATGCGAGCTTCGCCGGTCAGCAGGAGACCTTTCTCAATATCCACGGCGTGACCATGCTTCTCGATGCGGTGCGGCGGTGCTATGCATCGCTGTTCACCGACCGCGCCATCGTCTATCGAGTGCATCACGGCTACGACCACATGCAGGTGGCGTTGTCGGTGGCCGTGCAGAAAATGGTGCGGTCCGATCTTGCCTCCGCGGGTGTGATGTTCTCTATTGATACGGAGACCGGCTTCCCCAACGCTGTCCTCGTGAACGGCGCCTACGGGCTCGGCGAAAGCGTTGTGCAGGGCACCGTGAACCCGGACGAGTTCTACGTCTTCAAGCCCACGCTCGCCAAGGGATTCCGCCCGATCCTGCAGAAGAAGCTCGGGACGAAGGAGTTCAAGCTCGTCTACGAGGAGGGTGGCACCCGGCAGACCCGCAGCGTTCCGGTGGCGGCGGAGGATCGCGAGCGGTTCGTTTTGTCGGACGCTGAGATCCTCACCCTGGCGCGGTGGGCGATGCTCGTGGAGGATCATTATTCTGGCCTTCGGGGCCTGCCGACGCCGATGGACATCGAGTGGGCGAAAGACGGCCGCACGGGCGAGTTGTTTCTCGTGCAGGCCCGCCCAGAAACCGTGCACGCGCAGCGGGATCCGCTCGTGCTGGAGCGCTTTCACCTCGAGGCCCGCGGCGAGGTACTTGCGAAGGGCGGAAGCGTGGGCGAGAAGATCGGCCAGGGCTCTGCGCGCACCATCCGTTCGGCGGCCGACCTGGAGCAACTGCAGCAGGGCGAGGTACTCGTCACGGAGATGACCGACCCCGACTGGGAGCCGGTTATGAAGCGGGCAGCAGCCGTCGTCACCGATCGCGGGGGCCGCACGTGCCACGCGGCGATCGTGAGCCGCGAGCTTGGTATCCCGGCCATTGTCGGCACCGGCACCGGCACGTCCTCCGTCAAGACGGGCGAGGAGGTGACGGTGTCATGTGCGGAAGGCGAAGAGGGATTCGTCTATCGCGGGCGGCTGCTCATACGCGTCGAGCGGACCAATCTGGCTGACGTGCCGAGCCCGCGTACGCACATCATGATGAACGTCGCGAACCCGGCGGAGGCTTTCTCGCTGTCGTTTCTGCCGAACGACGGCGTGGGCCTGGCGCGGCTCGAATTCATCATCAGCAATTATGTGCGCACGCACCCGATGGCGCTGCTGCGGCCGGGCCAGGTGACAGACGTGAAGGAGCGGCGGGAAATCGAGCGCCTCACGCGCGGATATTCGGACAAGGGACAGTACTTTGTCGACCGCCTGGCTGAGGGCGTGGCGATGATTGCGGCCGCGTTCTGGCCGAAGGACGTCATCGTCCGGCTGTCGGACTTCAAGACGAACGAGTACGCCGGGCTGCTGGGCGGCGCAGCCTTCGAACCGAAAGAAGAGAATCCGATGCTCGGCTTCCGCGGAGCCTCGCGCTACTACGACGAGCGCTATCGTGAGGGCTTCGCCCTCGAGTGCCGTGCCGTGCGGAAGGTACGCGAGGACATGGGCCTGGAGAACGTGAAGCTGATGGTGCCTTTCTGCAGGACCGTCGAGGAGGGCCGCCAGGTGCTTGCGGAGATGGCCGGCAACGGCCTCGTGCAAGGCGAGCGCGGCCTCGAGGTCTACGTCATGTGCGAGATTCCCAGCAACGTGACATTGGCCAAGGAGTTTGCTGAGGTGTTCGACGGCTTTTCGATCGGCAGCAACGATTTGACGCAGCTTGTGCTCGGCGTGGACCGCGATTCCGAGCTCGTCGCACACCTGTTCGACGAGCGCAACGAGGCCGTCAAGCGGACAATCGCGCAGGTGATTGCCGCCGCGCACGCTGCCGGGCGGAAGATCGGCATCTGCGGACAGGCGCCGAGCGATTACCCGGAGTTCGCGCGTTTCCTCGTTGCCGAGGGCATCGACAGCATCTCGCTGAACCCCGATTCCGTGCTCAAGACGATACTGGCTATCTCAGAGCTGGAGTCGGC